>JBBSLL010000030.1:0-37473 GCA_038255255.1 Lysobacterales bacterium | reverse complement strand
CGCGGGCAAGGAGTACGGAACCGGGTCATCGCGCGACTGGGCTGCCAAGGGCACGCTGCTGCTCGGCGTCAAGGCAGTGATCGCAGAAAGCTTCGAGCGCATCCATCGTTCCAACCTCGTGGGCATGGGCGTGCTGCCGTGTTCCTTCCGCGGCGAAGACAATGCGCGCAAGCTCGAACTGGACGGCTCCGAGACCATCGACATCGTCGGACTCGACGACGGCCAGGCCAAGATTGCGACCGTCATCGCCCGATCGCGATCCGGCATCGAGAAGCGGTTCGAGGTGAACGTGCTGTTGCTGACGCCGAAGGAAATCGACTATTTCCGTCACGGCGGCATCCTGAAATACGTTCTGCGCGACCTCGCCCGCAAGTCGATGGCTGCGTAGCCGCGCGCGACTGCGCAACGTCAGAACTGTTGCGCCCCTGCGAGCTCTTGCAGCGCGTTACGGCGTGGGCGACGCCAGCACCGGAGGCACCAGCTGGATGCCGCACGTGAGCGGTGTGGACTGGGGTTGGGGCGGAAATGGCGAGCGGTAAGTCTCCCAGGCGCTCAGGGGCGCTTGCGGCGCTGCCTCGAAACTGTCGGCGAACACGACGGGTTGGGATCCGATCCTCGACGTCAATAGCAAGTGCGAGTTTTGGGCGGACGGGTCACCGCACGGGCACAGTTCCACGCCAAGCCTGCCGCATGGTTCCGATGAGCGTGCGAACCTTCGCAGCGTCGGGAACGTGAGGTAGGTCATCGGATCCGACGCCAGGAACTCATGCTGCAGTCCGAACTGGTGGCCAATCTCGTGTGTTGCGGTGTGACAAAGATTGTGGATGTCGTCCCCATAAACCTCGGCGAATGTGAAGGAAATCGAGTTGTTGATGGTCGCGCACGAAAAAGGAGCAACGCCGCCGGTGCCTTGACCGAAACCTGCCTGATCCGGGGCGCCAGCCACCAGGTGTTCCATGTGGGGTACGTTGCCTGGATCCTGAGTGACGATCTGGATGTTGTACGGGCGGAACACTTCACGGACGCAAGCTGCGAGGGCCGCGAATGAAGCGTCACCATACGGGTACTCACTCAGCGTCCGCGTTCCACTCACGATCGAAGACGTGTTGTTTATCGAGCTTTCAAAGCCCGCCCGTATCGTGCAACCGCCGACGCACCGGTTGAGATACGCCACCCGTGCTGGAGGGGGTTGCGCGTTGCCTGTCAATGACGCGTTGATTCCAACGGTTGGCTGTCCCGCCGTCACCTGGACCGGCGTACCCGAGGTCGGGTCGCACTCCGCATTCGGGCACGCGATATCGTTGAAGAGCATCGCGTCGTGTCCCGGGGCGACGAACTGCACGAAGTAGGTGCCTGCTTCCAGGCCCGCCGTCGTGTATTGGCCCGTCGCCGCGTTTGCGCTCGTAGACGTCACGCTGATGCCACCCGTGTTGAACACCGAGACCGTTGCTCCAATGGGCATGCCCAAAGAGTCACGAACTGTTCCAGCGATGGTGCCACCCTCCACCAAGGCGAAGTTGATGCCGCCCAGCGTCTGCCCAAGCGTCGGCGACAGCTGGGTGCCGAGTCCGAGACTGCACTGCCCGGCTGAGCATGAAATGTTGTCGTAGAGTTCGTCGCGGAACGGAGTCGGAGCAGTAGTCCGCGCGAAATACGGCCCTGTGCCAAGGCCGCTGGTCAGGTAGGTGCCATCCTTTGCCGTGAGGACGCCCGTCACGACCGCGCCGATCGGATCGAGAATCTCCACCGCGGTGCCGGGTATGGGTGCACCACCTTGCGCCGCAACCAGACCAGCAATCCTGGCGCCCGAAGCCAACTCGAGTTCGATGCCCGAAACCGTGGCGCCCTTGGCCACGATGATCGGATCTCCCGCGCCGAGATCGCAAACAAAGTGCGGACACGGACTGTTCGGGAAGCGCTCGCCCAGGCACACGGTGTCGCCCGATGGTCCGCACGCCAAGCTGGTCGCACGCAAACGTACGTCGCCACCATTCAATACCGGGATGACAAGGCTGCTGCCCGACCCTGCCTGAAACGTTCGCGCACCATTGAATCCGGGCAACGCCGCTTCCACAGTGCCAGCCATCGCGGCCAGCGTGTTGGCATTCCGCAGCGTGATTTCGAGGGAACCGCCGACCGCCAGAGCAAAATTGATCCCGGTGGTTTCCTGCGCGGCGACCACCGTGAGCGGGGTGCCCGCTCCAGCGCAAAGCGTAGGATCGACCGGGTCGCCGCATTGCACGTTGGGATGGAGTTCGTCGAGCAACGGCGACGGTGCAATGGCGCGCAGGGTGTAGGTACCGGGGGGTACATCGTCGATAGTCCAGGTGCCGTCGGCGGCTGTCAGCGTTTCGATCGCGGCGCCGCCATCCACAGGCAACGCGCGAACGGGCACGTCGGCGAGCGGCGCCCCACCCGCATGCGCAGTGACCAGGCCGGAGAACGCGGCATTGATGCGCGACAGCGCGAAGTCGATACCCGTCGTCGCCGCGGGCGCCGTAACGGCGATGGGATCGCCGGTCGTTGCGTCGCAGGGAGCCGGGCCGCAGGGCCGGTTGTTCCAGACCTCGGGGGCGTAGATCACGAACGGCACTGCAACCGCGCGATAGCTCCCGGTCGGCAGTCCGCTCGAGACACGCCAGGAGCCATCCGGATCCATATCGGGCGAAGTGAGCAAGGTGCCGTCAGGTCGATACACCTCGATCTGTACCCCGACATTCACGGGGCCACCTGCGCGCGTGACGGTGCCCGCAACGGTACCTCCCGCTGCAAGCGCGAAATTGTTGCCGGTGATCGACTGTCCGCTCGCGATCGAAAAGACAGTGGCGCCAGCCGGATCGCATGTGCCGAAAGGGCAAGCAATGTCGGGAAAAAGTTCGTCCACGAATGCCTGGGCGTTGGAGGTCTGCAGGCGGACATCGCCGGGCTCCACTTCGATTACGAAGTCGCCATTGGCACCGGTAATCGCGCCAGCAGCCGCCTCTCCGTCGAGAGCAACCGCGCTCACGTTCACGCCTTCGAGCGGAAGAGCGTTGTCTGCGCGCACGACTCTGCCTGCAACACTGCCGAGCCTGAGCAACGCGAAATCAATTCCTGGAACAGCATTGGGTGCGTTGACGACCAACGGCGTCGCCGCATTGAAATCGCAGGACTGCCCACAAGGGACATTGTCGAATATTTCCGTGCGGAATCCGGCGGCCTGAGCGAAGACGATGTAGGTCCCGGACGGCGCAGTGGCCACGAACTCGCCGTTGCCATTCGTCGTCGCGCTCGCAACCAGTTGGAAGTTGGTTCGGTCACGAATCTGGAGGACGGCCCCAGACAGCGGCGCGCCGCCTGCTTCGTCGGTGATGCGCCCCGACACGTTTGCAGTCTGGGCCCATGCCGGAGCGGCACCGAGCGCTGCAGTCAGAATGCACACGCGACACCAGTCGATGATACTTGAATACATCCGGACTCCCCTCTTCGCTATTCGAACGCAGCGACTGTGATTGCGACAAACTTGTTTACAACCTTCGGGCGATTAGCCGAGTCCGCACGCAGACCCTCCCATCTATACCAATACACGCAATCACGCCAGAGACCGCCAGGTACCGCAGGCACTCCAGCATGAAAAGACTCGGTCCAATTGCACCGGACGGCGTCTCCGGTTTCCGTTTTCGGTTGTCGGCATCGATTTCGACGGCGGCGCCCTGGTACGGGAAAAGCTGATCTCTGCCTACTCCCAGGTGGCGGCGATGCAGCGCCAGTCTCCGTTCTCGAGGCGCCAGTCGCTGCGGATCTTGAGCGTGTCGCCGCGCAGCGCTCCGCCCGTGCCAGTGAGGAATGCCGTTGTCTCGACACGCGCGCGATCCTCGCCGTAGAGCTTGACGTCGATCGGTCCGAGAGTGACTCCAACTCGCTGCTGGCTGAGCAGGATGCCGCGCAGGAGATTGCGCAAGCCGTCCCGATCCAGCGCTCCCGGCGTTCCGATGAAATCCTCGCTGACGTGCTCGATGAAACCACGCGGCTCGCGTGCTTCGACGGCGGCCTGCATCTGCGCCATCGTCGCGCGAAGCTTTTCTTCCGGAGAGGATCGATCGCAGCCCGCGATCATCAGGGTCGCGAGGCACGCAGAACTCCAAGCCCAGTTCCGCAACAGACTTCGTGTCGTCAAGGTGTTCTCCTGCTGATGCTGCAGTGCAGCGTAGGACTTGCTGCAACGCGCGTGAGTCAACGGCAACCTGTTCCGCGCCAGGCCTTCCGTGGCTTGTAGCACCTGTGGGCGTATGCTCCAATCTGTTGCGTCAACTTTGTTGCGTAGCGCGCACCCGGTTGCACACCCAGATCGCACATCCACGGGGCCCCGAACACATGACGCAGACCGCGCGACCGTGGCTGGCAAGTTACCCGGAAGGGATTCCCGCCGAAATCGACATGCAGCGCTACGACTCGATCGTCGCGGTGCTGGAAGATGCGATCTCGCGCTTCCGCGACAACGTGGCCTTCGTCTGCATGGGCCGCGAACTGACCTATGCGGAAGTCGATCGTCTGAGCCGGCAGTTCGCGTCGTACCTCATCAATCAACTCAAGCTCAAGAAGGGCGACCGCGTCGCCCTGATGCTGCCGAACGTCCTGCAATACCCCATCGCGATCTTCGGCGTTTTGCGCGCGGGGCTGACCGTAGTCAACACCAACCCGATGTACACAGCGCGCGAGCTGAGGCATCAGCTGGCCGACTCGGGCGCGGTCGCGATCCTCGTACTCGACAACTTCGCACGCACCGTGCAGGACGTCCTGAAGGACACCAGCGTGCGGCATGTGCTCACCACGGGGCTCGGCGACATGCTCGGGTTTCCCAAAGGAGCCATCACCAACTTCGTGGTGAAGCACGTCAAGAAACTGGTGCCGGATTTCGAGATCGACGGCGCCGTGCGCTTCAACGCGGCGCTGGCTGCCGGCGATGGGCCGTTGCCGGATGTCCGCCTCACTCACGACGATATCGCCTTCCTGCAGTACACCGGCGGCACGACCGGGGTCGCGAAGGGCGCGATGCTCACGCACGGCAACCTCGTCGCCAACATGCTGCAGTCGGGCAGCTGGATCGGACGCGTTTCCGAACCCGGCAAGGAAACGATCATCACCGCGCTGCCGCTGTATCACATCTTCGCACTGACGGCGAACTGCCTCGTCTTCATGCAACTCGGCGGCCGGAACCATCTCATCGTCAACCCGCGCGACATGCCGGGGTTCGTCAAGGAACTCTCGACTTCAGGGTTCACCGCCATCACTGGCGTCAACACCTTGTTCAACGGCCTGCTCAACACGCCGGGATTCGACAAGCTGGACTTCTCGAAACTCCACATCGCGCTCGGCGGCGGCATGGCCGTGCAACGCGCCGTGGCCGAACGCTGGAAGCAGCTGACCGGGGTGACGCTGGTCGAGGCCTACGGGTTGACCGAAACCTCGCCGGCGGCCTGCATGAATCCCCTCGATCTACCGGAGTTCAACGGCTCCATTGGCCTGCCCCTTTCCTCGACCGAAGTGGCGATTCGCGACGAGTCGGGAAGCGACATGCCCGTCGGCGAAGTCGGCGAGCTCTGCATACGCGGTCCGCAGGTGATGAAGGGTTACTGGCAGCGCCCGGACGAGACTGTCAAGGTCCTGTCAGAGGATGGCTGGCTGCGCACCGGCGACATGGCGAAGATGGACGAAAAGGGCTTTCTCTACATCGTGGATCGCAAGAAGGACATGATCCTGGTCTCGGGTTTCAACGTGTATCCGAACGAGATCGAGGATGTGGTGGCTGCGATGCCGGGAGTGCGCGAAGTGGCTGCGGTGGGCATTGCGGACGACAAATCAGGGGAAGCCATCAAGCTCGTCGTGGTGCGCAAGGACCCCGCACTCACTGCGGAGGCGATCAAGGCCTACTGCCGCGAGAATCTCACGGCATACAAGAACCCGCGCATCATCGAGTTCCGCGATGACCTGCCGAAATCCAATGTCGGCAAGATCCTGCGCCGCGAGCTCCGCGACCCCGCTCCCGTCGCAGCGGCCACTCCCGCCGCGCACTAGCGCTGCAGCGGAGCACAGCTCCGCTCTACAAGAGCTCGCGCTTCATCGCCGTTGTAGAGACGAGCTGCGCTCGGCTGGGCGGCCTCGTGCTTCACGTAGATGTAGAGCCGAGCTGCGCTCGGCTGAATCGCCTCAAGGAGCTTCGGGGCGCATGTAGGGAAACAGCAGTACGTCCCGGATCGACGCGGAGTCGGTGAGCAGCATCACCAGTCGGTCGATGCCAACGCCAAGCCCTCCCGTTGGCGGCAACCCGACCTCGAGCGCCCGGATGTAATCGGCGTCGAAATGCATGGCCTCGTCGTCGCCGCCCTCCATTGCCGCCACTTGCGCGTGAAAGCGCGCAGCCTGGTCTTCCGGGTCGTTGAGTTCGGAGAATCCGTTGGCCATCTCCTTCCCGCCGATGAAGAGTTCGAAGCGATCGGTGATGCCGGGCTCCGTGTCGCTCTCGCGCGCAAGCGGGGAAACTTCCACCGGGTAGTGCGTGATGAAGGTCGGCTGGATCAGGGCGTCCTCGACGGTCTTCTCGAAAATCTCCAGCAGCAACTTGCCCCAGCCGTAATCCGGCTTCACCGCGACGCGCAACCGCGCACAGTGTGCGGCGAGCGCCGCGCGATCGCGGCAATCGGCCACGCTGATCGTCGGATTGAGTTCGCGCACGGCTTCTTCCAGCTTCCAGCGGCGGAACCCGGGTCCGAGATCGATGGGGACGCCTTCCCATTCCAGAGCGGTGCGGCCCAGCGCTGACTGCGCGCAGTCGCGGATCATCGACTCGGTCAGCGCCATGATGTCGCGATAATCGGCGTAAGCCTGGTACAGCTCCAGCATCGTGAACTCGGGGTTGTGCCGCGTGCTGACCCCCTCGTTGCGGAAGTTGCGGTTGATCTCGTACACGCGCTCGAAGCCACCCACCACGAGGCGCTTAAGGAACAGCTCCGGCGCCACGCGCAGGAACAGGTCGAGACCCAGCACGTTGTGGTGCGTCACGAACGGCTTGGCGGTGGCGCCTCCGGCGACGCGATGCATCATCGGAGTCTCGACCTCCAGGAATCCCCGCGCGTCGAGCCAGTCGCGCAACAGCCGCACGATGGTGGAACGCAGGCGGAAAGTTTCGCGAGCTTCCGCGTTGACGATGAGGTCCACATAGCGTTGTCGGTAGCGCTGTTCGACATCTTCGAGCCCGTGCCATTTGTCGGGCAGCGGACGCAGCGACTTGGTGAGCAGGCGCAACTCGTCCACCCGCACCGACAATTCGCCGGTGCGCGTACGCGTCAGCGTGCCGCGGGCGGCCACGATGTCGCCCACGTCCCAGGCCTTGAATGCCTCGTAGGTCTCGCCCAGTGCGTCGGCTTTCAGGAACAGCTGGATGGCCCCCGACCCGTCCTGCAACTGCGCGAAACTGGCCTTGCCCATCACTCGCTTCGCGAGCATGCGACCCGCGACTGCAACGCGGCGTTCCAGCGCTTCGATCGCCGGCGCTTCCCACCGCGCAGCGTCCGCGAACTCGGCCTGCAACTCACCCGCCTTTGCATCGGGCCGGAAGTCGTTCGGATACGCGACGCCTGCGCCCCGCAGCAGTGCCAGCTTTCCGCGCCTTTCGGCGATCAGATGGTTGTCGTCGGCCTGCGGCAGTCTCTGGTCGTCACTCATTGCGGTCGTCGCTGCGTTTGGCGCCGGCGTCCAGCCCGGCCTTGAGGGACGCGGCAATGAAGCCGTCGAGGTCGCCGTCGAGGACTTTCTGCGTATCGGAGCGTTCGACGCCCGTCCGCAAGTCCTTGATGCGCGACTGGTCGAGTACATAGTTTCGAATCTGGCTTCCCCAGCCGATGTCCGACTTGGTGGCCTCGATGCGGTCCTTTTCCTCGTTGCGCTTGCGCAGCTCCGCTTCGTACATCTTCGCGGCCAGCATCTTCATGGCGCGGTCGCGGTTCGCGTGCTGGCTTCGCTCGGTCTGGCATGCCACCACGATCCCGGTCGGCACGTGCGTGATGCGTACCGCCGATTCGGTCTTGTTGACGTGCTGGCCGCCTGCGCCCGAAGCGCGGTAGACATCGGTCTTGAGATCGGCGGGATTGATGTCGATGTCGATCTCGTCATCCACTTCGGGCGACACGAATACCGAGGTGAAACTCGTATGCCGGCGGTTGTCTGAGTCGAAAGGCGACTTGCGCACGAGGCGATGGACGCCGGTCTCGGTCTTCAGCCAGCCGTAGGCATATTCGCCTTCCACGCGAAACGTCGCGGACTTGATTCCCGCGACTTCTCCGCCGCTGACTTCCAGCAGCTCGGTCTTCCATTCGCGCGACTCGGCCCAGCGCAGGTACATGCGCAGCAGCATTTCGGCCCAGTCCTGCGCTTCGGTGCCACCCGCTCCCGCCTGGATGTCGACGAATGCCGAGTGCGAATCCATCTTGCCGGAGAACATGCGCTGGAACTCGAGCTCTTCGACGTGGGTGGCGAGCCCTTCCACGTCTTTCTCGATCGCGCGAAGCGTGTCCTCATCGCCCTCGCCTGTCGCCATGTCCAACAGTTCGCCTGCCTCGGTCAATGCCGCGGTCAGACTGGTGAGACCATCCACCACACGTGACAGCGCGGCCCGCTCACGACCCAGCGCCTGCGCTTTTTCCGCATCATTCCAGACGTTGGGCGCTTCCAGTTCGAGACCTACTTCCTCGAGACGTTCGCGCTTGGTGTCGAAGTCAAAGAAACCCCCGGAGCGATGCCACGCGCTCGGTCAGGTCTTCGATTCGGAACAGGACCGGATTGGTTTCCATGACGCTTCGACTTTTGACGCGGCCGCGGATTGTAGCTAACCCGGCCGGCGGCGCCAGAACCTGAAGCGGTGCCAGCGCTCGTAGTCGATCACGATGCCATCCGCGAAGTCGAGGCGCAGGGCTTCCACGTCCCGCTGCCTATGCATCGACAGCGCCTCCTGCACTGCTTCGGAACGAGGCGCTCGAAGCGCGTCCACGATCACGTGCCGCGATCCGGTCGCAAACGCTTTCGCGAGCGAGGGAACCTGGGCGACCTTGGCGATGCGGGCAAGCGCGCCATACTCGTCATCGCGGCTGACCAGCGTGTCGCCCTCTCCGCTCTCGACCTTGAGTGGAGTCTCCCCGGCCCCCCACAGCCATAGTGAGTTGACCGAAGGCAACCCTGCCTTCGCGCGGACGTGGTTGGCACCATGAGCGTGCAGGATCATCTGGGTTTCATTGAGCAGGCGCGACCACTCTGCCGGGGCTGCGCCTTCCGGCAGCGGACTGCCGATTGTCCCTAACGCGGTTTCTGGATCGATGAAGTGCGGCATGGGGCGACCGCGCGCGAGTTGCACGTACCAGCGGTGCGCCGTGGGCGCGGAGAAAATCATGCCGAGATCGTGGAATACCGGACGCACCGCAGAGGCGAGCGCCTCGGCGTGGCCCGGATCAAGTGCAAGCGACTCACCCCACGACAACAGGCGCAGCCCTCCCGCCTCGACCTGAAGGTGTGCGGGGTCGGCGCGCAGCCACATCGATCCCGCGCTGTCTCCGCAGTCGGATTGCCGGGTGATCGCGGCCCACCCCGGCGGCTTGGGCACGACGTCAAAGACACGCAACTGCTGGGCTCGGCGGCCTGCGCCGCCTGTCGCAACGCGATCCCCTCGCATGCGAAGGGCCGCCAGCGGGTCCGCGTCTCCCTGACTATCGAGGACTTCCCAGGGCGGCAACAGCAACGTCAGACGGGCTTTCTTGGCTGCTTGCACGATGCTCGTCTTCCCGTTCGTGGTGAGTCGTCGAATCGTGAACGGACTGTCGCCCTTCTGGAGGTCTCAGACGACGTAGCGGACGCGGGAGATTTCGTAATCGCGGGAACCGCCGGGTGTTGCAATGGTGACGCTGTCGCCCTCGAAGCGTCCGATCAGCGCGCGCGCGACCGGCGATGAAATGGAGATGCGCCCGTATTTGATGTCGGCCTCGAGGTCGCCGACGATCTGGTAGGTCACCTCATCGTCGCTGTCGTCGGACAGCAGGTCCACCGTCACGCCGAATACCACCCTCGATCCGGGCGTCAAGCGCGAAATGTCGATCACTTCGGCGTGCGACAGCACGCTTTCGAGTTCCTTGATCCGTCCCTCGGTGAAGGATTGCTGGTCGCGCGCTGCGTGGTACTCCGCATTCTCCTTCAGGTCCCCGTGCGCGCGCGCCTCGGCGATCGCCTCGATGATGCGCGGCCGCACCACCGACTTCAGCTGTTCGAGTTCCGAACGCAGGCGCAGCGCACCAGCGGATGTCAGTGGGGCGCGAGTCATGCCTTCAGCCTCCCGTGCAGTTCCTGCAGCGACGACACCGTATCGGAGTCACGAAAATCGAGCGAGTGCACCAGCGCACGGGCGCCGGCGACGGTGGTGCTGTAGGTGATGCGGTTCTGCAAGGCCTCCCGACGGATCGAGAAGGAGTCCGCGATCGCGGCCTTGCCCTCGGTCGTGTTGACGATGAACGCAATCTCCCCGTCCTTGATGAGGTCCACGATGTGGGGGCGGCCCTCGAGCACTTTGTTGACCACCGCGCACTCGACTCCGTGCGCCATGAGCCAGTCGCGCGTGCCGCGGGTGGCCACCAGCGAAAAACCGCGGCGCAGCAGTTCCTGCGCGAGGGGCAGCAGGCGCGGTTTATCCGGATCGCGCACCGACACGAACGCCCGTCCAACCTGGGGCGGCCGGATGTTCGCCGCCTGGTGGGCCTTGGCGAACGCAGCGCCGAAATTGAGACCGACTCCCATCACTTCGCCGGTCGACCGCATTTCGGGCCCCAGGATCGGATCGACGTTCTGGAACTTGAGGAAAGGGAAAATGGCCTCCTTGACCGAAAAGTACGGCGGTACGACCTCCCGCGTCCGCCCCTGTTCCGCCAGCGTCCTGCCCACCATGCAGCGCGCCGCGATCTTGGCCAAGGGCACGCCCGTGGCTTTCGACACGAAGGGAACCGTCCGCGAAGCACGCGGATTCACCTCGAGGACGAAGATCTCTTCGCCCTGAATGGCGAACTGGGTGTTCATGAGGCCGACCACGCCGAGCGCCCGCGCCATCTCCGACGCCTGCTCGCGCAGTCGATCCTGCATGGCAGGTGTCAGCGAATACGGCGGGAGCGAGCACGATGAGTCGCCCGAATGCACGCCTGCTTCCTCGATGTGCTCCATGATCCCGCCGATCAGAACGGCACCGGTCGCGTCGCCTATGAGGTCGACGTCGACCTCGATGGCGTTATCGAGGAACCGGTCGAGCAGGACCGGGGAATCGTTGGAGACGCGCACCGCATCGGTGATGTAGCGGGTGAGGTCGGCATCGCTGTGCACGACTTCCATGGCGCGGCCGCCCAACACGTAGCTTGGACGCACGACGAGCGGATAGCCGATCTCCCGCGCGAGCGTGAGGGCCTGGTCCGGCGAGCGCGCCGTGCGGTTGGGCGGCTGGCGCAGGCCGAGCTTTTCGATCAGCTGCTGGAAGCGTTCGCGGTCCTCGGCGAGATCGATCGAGTCGGGCGAAGTCCCGACAATGGGAACGCCAGCCGCTTCGAGTGCGCGCGCGAGCTTGAGTGGCGTCTGGCCCCCATATTGCACGATGACGCCCTTCGGCTTTTCCACCGCGACGATCTCGAGCACGTCTTCCAGCGTCACCGGCTCGAAGTACAACCGGTCCGAAATGTCGTAGTCGGTGGACACCGTTTCCGGATTGCAGTTGACCATGATGGTCTCGAAACCATCTTCGCGCAGCGCAAGCGCGGCGTGGACGCAGCAGTAGTCGAACTCGATGCCCTGCCCGATGCGGTTCGGCCCTCCGCCGAGCACCATGATCTTGTCGCGGTCGGTCGGGAATGACTCGCACTCGTCTTCGTACGTGGAATAGAGGTAGGCCGTCTGGGTGGCGAACTCCGCGGCGCAGGAATCAACGCGCTTGTACACCGGCCGCAGGCCCAGCGAATGCCGCAACTCGCGGATGATGTGTTCCTCGCTACCCACGAGGCGCGCAATGCACGAGTCGGCGAAGCCCATGCGCTTCAGGGTCCGCAGGCGCGGCCGGTCCAGCGCCCCGATGCCGTCCCGCTGCATTGCGGCTTCTTCACGAACAATGTCTTCGATCGCCGCCAGGAACCATGGGTCGATGCGCGACGCCTGGTGAACCGTCTCCAGATCCAGGCCCGCGCGGAATGCATCGGCCACCCAGAACAGCCGATCGGGATTCGGCTCACGCATCTGCCGCAGTATTTCGTCGACCGAGTCTTTCAACAACGCCGCATCGATGCGCGGCGCGAGCCCATCGACGCCGATCTCGAGTCCGCGCAACGCCTTCTGCAGCGATTCGTGGAAGGTGCGACCCATCGCCATCACTTCACCCACGGACTTCATCTGGGTCGTGAGGCGCGCATCCGCCGCGGGAAACTTCTCGAAGGCGAAGCGCGGGATCTTGGTGACGATGTAGTCGATCGAGGGCTCGAACGACGCGGGCGTGGCGCCGCCGGTGATTTCGTTGCGCAGCTCGTCCAGTGTGTAACCGACGGCGAGCCGCGCGGCGACCTTTGCGATCGGAAAGCCCGTCGCTTTCGATGCAAGCGCCGAGGATCGCGACACGCGCGGATTCATCTCGATCACCACCACGCGCCCGTTCGAAGGGTCCACTCCGAACTGCACGTTCGAGCCACCCGTGTCGACGCCGATCTTGCGGAGCACTGCGATCGAGGCATCGCGCAGTCGCTGGTACTCCTTGTCGGTGAGCGTCTGGGCCGGTGCCACCGTGATCGAGTCGCCGGTGTGCACGCCCATGGGGTCGAGATTCTCGATCGAGCAGACGATGATGCAGTTGTCGGCGCGATCGCGCACGACTTCCATCTCGAACTCCTTCCAGCCGAGCACGGACTCCTCGATGAGGACTTCGTGCACCGGCGAGAGTTCGAGGCCACGGCTCGCGATCTCGACGAACTCCTCGCGGTTGTACGCGATGCCTCCGCCGGAGCCGCCCAGGGTGAAGCTCGGCCGGATGACGGTGGGGTAACCGACGGCGCGTTGCGCCTCGATCGCCTGCTCGAGCGTCTTCGCCACCGAGGCGCGGGGACAGTCCAGCCCGATCTCGCCCATCGCCACGCGAAAAAGTTCGCGGTCTTCGGCCATTCGTATCGCTTCGCGGGACGCGCCGATGAGTTCGACGCCGTACTTTTCCAGAACGCCGTTGTCGGCAAGGTCGAGCGCGCAGTTGAGCGCGGTCTGTCCGCCCATGGTCGGCAGCAGCGCGTCGGGGCGTTCCTTCGCGATGATGAGTTCGACGGTGCGCCAATTGATCGGCTCGATGTACACGGCGTCGGCCATGTCCGGGTCGGTCATGATGGTCGCGGGATTCGAATTGACCAGGATGACCCGATAGCCCTCGTCCATCAGGGCCTTGCACGCCTGGGCGCCCGAGTAGTCGAACTCGCACGCCTGGCCGATGACGATGGGCCCGGCGCCAATCAGCAGGATCGAGCGGATGTCGCTACGTCTGGGCATGCACTAACTCGCTCCGCTCGCGCAGAGACCATCTCACAGGGGATGCGCGGATTATCGCTCAAGCGCTGCAAGTGCGACTACAGGCAGGCGATCCAATTCAGTTCGGCACTCAACATCCGGCACCCCGGAACACTCACAGCACCGTGCGGACCCGTACGATCTGCTCGGCCGGTATGCGCAACTGTATGGGGCCACCGCTGGTCTGCATCTCAAGGGTGATCGCAACCGCGTTGGCGTTGCGCATTTTGCCGGTGCGCGCGGTGCCCAGTGTGGTCGTCACGGTGACCCGACGACCCACCAACCCTTCGTAGCGTCCACTCGACGGCAGGCCTGCTGAAGGCGCCCTCACCGCCGTGAGGGGCTTCTTAGGCGTTGTCGCCACGGGCAGAGCCGCGTCGACAACCGGATCGACGGTGCGCGGTGCCGCGTCCGCCACCGCACTGGCCGCGATCGCTGTAGAGGGTTTCCGAACGGGCAGTCCCGCTGCCGTCGCCTCAACCGGCCGGACCGCAGCGGCGCGTCGTGATGCCGAAGGAGACCTGACCGGTTCCCGCGATTCGACCGGGCGCGCTCCCGCAGCCCTTGCCGGAGCCAGGACATCGAGGCCCGCCAATTTACCGGGAGGACTCGCGCTTGCAGCGATGACGCTTGCCGGATCACTCTCCGGCAGAAACTCCAGCAGCAACGGCAAGCGGCGGCCCGCGACCGTGATGTCGGCATCCAGCGCGCCGATTCTCTGGGAGCGCGACATCAACTGGTACTCGCCGAGTCGCAGCGGTTGCCTGGGCCTGCTTTCGAACACGATCTCACCACCGAGGCTGGCGTGATCGCGATAGGCGTGCTCGAGAGGTTCCGGCAGCGCCATGTTCCAGGCGGCCATGCGCCTCTTGACTGCCAGCGCGTGCCTCGCCACGAATTGCGGGCGCGGGACTTCGAGTCGCCGCGCGCATTCCCGGTTGCGGGCCCGCACGAAACCACGATCTCTTAGCGTCCATTTCTGCTCGACGAGCTGCCACTGGCGCCAGTCGCTCGCAAGCAGGCCGTGCTTCGATGGAGGCAGGAACTCGGCCTCCCAGACGGCGGTACTGATGCCGCCGAAGGTAAAGGCAGAGGATACTTTCGCGACTTCCGGATGCTGCTCCAGGCTCATGCGCAAGTCCAGCCTCCCGGAGTCGCCCGCGCGGCTGGCGATAGCGCTGCTGACATCTGCCGCCTCTCCACAACCGAGCGACGCGAACAGGACGCCGTTCGACGGATCGAGCCAGGGCAACCATCGTGCAGGCGCCGCCCGCGGCCCTATCCTGACGTCCTCGGCGACGAGCACGAGAGGCGCCGCGGCGGGCACCACCCAGGGAACCTCGCCCTGAGCGAGCGAGCCATTCGACTCCAGTTCTTTGCGCCGGCGTTCCAGGCGATCGGCCGGTGTCCGGTGCATTGCTGCGCGCATGAGCCAGACAGGTCCACCAACCTGGATCACGACGCGCGCCGCGCTGATCGCGCCCTCGGCCTTTGAGCCATGCGGCGTGAATTCCACGCGCTCCAGCGTGATCTGTCCGTCCCAGGCGATGGACTGCTCGCCGGCAGCCCAAGTGCCATACCACCGCGCAGCATCCAGGATTCGCTGTGCACCGACCCTCGCGAGAACGAGGCCGAGGACCAGCAGCATGCCAAAGAATCCGAGCGCGACCCACCCCAGATGGCGAGTCGCGATGCCCAGGTGTTGTTTCGCGAACAGGGTGCGCATGGCCGCCGAGCCTAGCACCGGTTTGCTAATCGTTCAGCAAAGCGGTCCGCTGATCCGTGCCGTGCGCGACCCCTTCCCGCATGCTCGACAGAAACTCGACAAACAACTCGCTCAGTTCCTGCGGTCCGGGGCTCGCCTCCGGGTGGCCCTGGAATCCGAACGCTGGTGCATCGGTCAGGCGGATGCCCTGCAACGAGTCATCGAACAGCGACCGGTGCGTGACCTCCACATTGGCCGGCAGCGAATCGATGTCGACTGCAAAGCCGTGGTTCTGGCTGGTGATTGCGACGCTCCCTGTGGCGAGGCGCAGCACAGGGTGGTTCGCGCCGTGATGGCCGAATTTCATCTTGACGGTGCGAGCCCCGGCCGCCAGACCGAGAATCTGGTGCCCGAGGCAGATGCCGAAGACCGGAATACGATCGGCGATGAAGCGCCGCGTCGCGTCGATCGCGTATTGGCAGGCACCAGGATCTCCCGGACCGTTCGCCAGCAGTATGCCGTCGGGCGCAAGGTCCATGGCTTCTTCGAATGTTGTCGTCGCAGGAACCACGGTTACCTGGCAATCCTGCTCCACCAGCAACCGCAGGATGTTGTGCTTGACGCCGAAGTCGTACACGACCACGTGTGGGCCTTGTGCGTGGCGCGTCCGGTGATCCGCGAGGTCGAGGTCGAATCTTCCTTGTCTCCACGCTTCGGGTTGACGCCGCGAGACTTCGCGCGCGAGGTCCATGCCCGACATGCCGGCAAACGCCTGCGCAGCGGCAACCGCGGCGACTCGATCGACTTGCGTGGCGCCGGCCTGCAGGCAACCGCCCTGCGCGCCCTGCTCCCGCAACCGGCGGGTCACCGCGCGGGTGTCGATGCCGGCGATCGCCACGACGTCTTCGCGGACCAGGTAGTCGCCGAGCGATTCGGTCGCGCGCCAGCTGCTGGCCCGTCGCGGCACGTCGCGCACGATGAGTCCCGCAGCCTGCACTTTGCCGGATTCGACGTCGTCCGCATTGCAGCCGGTGTTGCCGACATGCGGGTGCGTCAGCAGCACCAGCTGTCGCGCGTACGACGGATCCGTCAGGATCTCCTGATAGCCGGTCATCGCGGTGTTGAACACCACTTCGCCAACCCGCGAGCCTTCCGCACCCACACTCTCGCCTTCGAAAATCGAACCGTCGGCCAAGGCAAGGATCGCAGGTTGCTTCATACGGAGGGATTCGTGCATCGCGTTGGACGGCGCACAGATGATAGGGGCCTTGTGGCCACAGGTCACGAGAACGGAGCCGTGCGAAGCGCGGAGTACGCCCTAACCGAGCACGTCGTCCAGCTGGTAACTGCCTGGCGACTTTCGCGAAATCCACTCGGCCGCCTTGAGCACGCCTTGCGCGAATACAGCGCGCGTGGTGGCGCGGTGCGTGAGTTCCATGCGCTCCACCGAGTTCGCGAAGACGACGCTGTGCTCGCCGATGGTGTCGCCCAGCCGCAGCGAATGCATGCCGATCGGCGCATGCGCATGGTCACCGCCCGCCGGCCCCGTGGTGCGGCTTGACAGCATGCCGGCCAGCGCCGCCCGCCGCGCCTCCACGACCGTCTCGCCCAGCTTGAGCGCGCTGCCAGACGGGGAATCGCGCTTGTGCCGATGGTGGGTCTCGATGATTTCGCAGTCGTAGTCGTGCAAAGAAGCCGATGCCTGCGCGACGAGCCGACGAAACAAGGCCATGCCGAGACTGAAGTTCGCAGCCCACATGACCGGAATCTGTCGCGCAGCTTCATCCATTGCGCCCTGTTGCTCGGCGGATAGCCCCGTGGTGCCGGACACCAGGGGACAGCGGCGCTGCACGCACTCGGCCAGCACCGAGTCGAAAGAACCCGCGCCCGTGAAGTCGATGGCGACGTCGGCACCGTCGTCTGGCCAGTGCGTGCGATAACTGAGTACGGGCATGTCGGCTACGCCCCGTCCGGTGCGCGGGTCGCCCTTGCGGACCACGGCACCCGTGACCTCGAATTGGGGAGCTTCAGCAAGTGCAGGTACGAGCGCGGCGCCCATGCGTCCCCCTGCGCCGAAAAGGACCACGCGGATTGGCTTGCGCTGTGCCATGGCCCTCCACTCCCGTGAATCCCTTCAGGGTTCGAGGATAGCCCCGATCAGGAAGTCACGCGATCCCAGAACCCGCGCACGCTGTCCCACCACTTGGAATCGCGCGGTGAATGGCGGGTCGGATCGTCGTCGAAAGTCGCCTCGAACTGCTTGAGGATGTCGCGCTGCTCACGGGTCAGGTTCACCGGCGTCTCCACTACGACGCGACAGTGGAGGTCACCCTGCATGCCGCCCCGGACCGGCTTGACGCCTTTGCCGCGCAACCGGAACACCGTGCCGGTCTGGGTTTCCGCCGGAATGTCGATCAAAGCCTCGCCATCGAGCGTCGGTACGCGCAGTTCCGTACCAAGCGCGGCCTGGGAGAATCGCAGCGGCAACTCGCACAGCAATTCGGATTGCTGGCGCTCGAAGATGCGGTGTGGCCGAACGCGGATTTCAACGTAGAGGTCGCCCGCCTGCACACCAGGGCCGCCGGCTTCCCCTTCACCCGCCAGCCGGATGCGGTCTCCCGTATCGACTCCGGCCGGTATCTTGACCTCGAGTTGCACGTCGCGATCGACCTGCCCGCTGCCGCTGCAATCCGAACAGGGGTTTTCGATGGTCTGCCCTGCGCCGCTGCAGGCAGGGCAAGCCTGCTGCACGGAAAAAATGCCCTGCCGGATTCGCAATCGGCCCTGGCCGTGGCACGTCTTGCAGAGGACCAGCTTGCCATCCCTTGACCCGCTGCCGTCGCACGTCTCACATGCCGTGAGCTTGGTGATGTCGAGATTGCGCTCGACGCCCTGCACAGCCTCCTCGAGATCCAGCTCCACCACATACCGGAGGTCGGAGCCGCGTCGCGGACCGCGGTTGCGGCCGCCTCCGAAAATATCGCCGAAAATATCGCCGAAGATGTCTCCGACGTCAGCGAACCCGGCGCCGCCGCCGCGTCCGCCCGCGGCCACGCCGGCATGCCCGTACTGGTCGTAGAGAACACGCTTCTCGTCGTCCGACAGGACCTCGTAGGCCTCCTTGGCTTCCTTGAACTGCGCTTCGGCGCGCGCATCCCCGGGGTTTCGATCCGGGTGGCACTTCATCGCGAGGCGGCGGAACGCCTTCTTGACCTCGTCGGCCTTCGCCGTGCGCGCGACACCCAGGATTTCGTAGTAATCGCGCTGGCTCATTGAACATTTCCGACTCTTGAGGTTGCCCTTCCCCCTTCGGGAGAAGTTGGCGCGAAGCGCCGGTTGAGGGGCCGAGCTTGCCGAGAGCTTCAGTTTGCCGAACCTGCTTTGCGCAAGATCGGCCTCTCACCCCTTCCCCTCCGCCGAAGGGAGAGGGGAAAAACTGAATCAGGCCTTCTTTTCGTCGTCGCCGACTTCGGAGAATTCGGCATCCACCACGTCGTCTGACTGACCTGAAGGGTCGGGAGCTTCGGCACCCGCGCCCGCAGCCGCCCCTGCAGCGCCACCTGCGACTGCCGCCGCCAGCGCGTGCGCAGCGCTCTCGAGGGCCGCGGTCTTCGCTTCGATCTGCGCCTTGTCGTCGCCCTTCAACGCGCGATCGAGATCCGCGAGCGCCTCTTCGATGCGCGCCATGTCGGGGCCCGCCAGCTTGCCGCCGTGCTCGGTGATCTTCGCGCACACATCGTGCTTGAGTGCATCGCCGCGATTGCGCGCTACCACGAGTTCCTGGAACTTTCGATCCTCTTCCTTGTTGGCTTCCGCATCCCTCACCATCCGCTGGATTTCATCTTCCGAAAGGCCCGACCCCGACTTGATCTCGATGCGCTGTTCGCGCCCGGTTTTCTTGTCCTTGGCGGACACGTGCATGATGCCGTTGGCGTCGATGTCGAACGACACCTCCACCTGGGGCATGCCGCGCGGAGCAGGATCGATTCCGGCAAGATCGAACTTCGCCAGCGACTTGTTGAATCGAGCCTGTTCGCGCTCACCCTGCAGCACATGCACGGTAACCGCGGTCTGGTTGTCATCGGCGGTGGAAAATGTCTGACCCGCCTTGGTCGGGATCGTGGTGTTCTTCTCGATAAGCTTGGTGAATACGCCACCGAGGGTCTCGATTCCGAGCGACAGCGGAGTCACGTCGAGGAGCAGCACGTCCTTGACCGTGCCGGAAAGCACCGCGCCCTGCACCGCCGCGCCGACCGCGACTGCCTCGTCGGGGTTGACGTCCTTGCGCGGCTCCTGCTGGAAAAACTCCGCGACCGCCGCCTGCACGCGCGGCATGCGCGTCTGGCCACCGACAAGGATAACTTCCGTGATATCGCCGATCTTGGCGCCGGCGTCTGCGAGCGCCGTCTTGCACGGCTCGATGGTGCGCTTGATCAGGTCATCCACCAGCGCTTCAAGCTTGGCGCGCGTAACCTTGATGTTCAAATGCTTGGGACCGCTGGCGTCCGCCGTGACGTAAGGCAGGTTCACGTCGGTCTGCTGCGAGGATGACAGCTCGATCTTGGCGCGCTCGGCCGCGTCCTTCAGACGCTGGAGCGCGAGCGGATCGTTGCGCAGGTCGATGCCCTGCTCCTTGCGGAACTCGTCGACCAGGAAGTCGATGAGACGCTTGTCGAAATCCTCGCCGCCCAGGAAAGTGTCGCCATTGGTGGCAAGTACTTCGAACTGCTTCTCGCCATCGACGTCCGCGATCTCGATGATCGACACGTCGAACGTGCCACCGCCAAGGTCGTACACCGCAATCTTGCGATCCGCCCCGGTCTTGTCGAGGCCATAGGCCAGCGCCGCGGCCGTCGGCTCGTTGATGATGCGCTTGACCTCGAGGCCCGCGATGCGCCCCGCGTCCTTGGTGGCCTGCCGCTGGCTGTCGTTGAAGTAAGCCGGCACCGTGATGACGGCTTCGGTAACCGGCTCGCCGAGATAATCCTCAGCGGTCTTCTTCATCTTCTGGAGAATCTTTGCGGAGATCTCCTGCGCGCTCATCTTGCGGCCGTCGCTGAGTTCGACCCACGCGTCGCCGTTGTCGTGCGCGACGATGCCATAGGGCACCAGATCCAGATCCTTTTTCACTTCCGCATCGGTGAACTTGCGCCCGATCAGCCGCTTCACCGCGGAAATCGTGTTCTTGGGGTTGGTGACGGCCTGGCGCTTGGCCGAGGCGCCCACCAGCACTTCCCCATCCTTCGTGAAAGCCACGATCGACGGCGTAGTCCGGTCGCCCTCGGAATTCTCGATGACCCGGGGCTTGCCGCCTTCCATGACCGCCACGCACGAGTTGGTGGTGCCGAGGTCGATACCGATGATCTTGCTCACGGGAAACTCTCCTGAAAAATTTTTGGTGAAGCCGACTGTTTCCAATCAGCGGGCGCGACGAAGTCGCGCGAGTGGTCAAATACCTGGTGTTGCAAACCTGGCTAGCGAATTCCCCGAATCACGCCGCAGGCAGGCGATTCCCTGCACTGGCCGCAATCTGGGGTTGCCTTGCGTCTAATCAAGCGCCCGGCGCCAATCGGAGCCGCGCGCCGATCAGGATTCCGTCACCACGACGAGCGCCGGACGGACCAGTCGATCGTTGAGTGAGTAGCCCTTCTGGAACACCTGCGCGACCATTCCCCCCGCCTTCGAACCTGCTGGCACCGTGCTCATTGCCTGATGGAGCGCCGGATCGAACGGTTGCCCTGTGGGATCGATGGTGCGAAGTCCATGCGCCGCCAACGCCTTCTCCAGCATCGCCAGCGTCAACTGCATGCCTTCGCGAAGCTTGTTCGAATCGTCGTGCGGCGTTTCGAGGCCGCGTTCCAGACTGTCCGCGATGGGCAGGAGATCCCCGAGCAGGCGTTCGGTGCCGAACTTGCGGGCAGCCTCCACATCACGCGCTGCGCGCTTGCGCAGGTTGTCCATCTCCGCCAACAACCGCAAGGAATCTTCCCGCGCGCGCATCAGGCCATCGATCTCCGCGGCAGCGGCGCGCTCCTCCTCGTTCTGGGAAAGATCGTCGATGGAATCGATCGCCGGTTCTGGCGGAGTGGTTTGCATGATGAATCCCGATTTGTTCTGGTGGGCAGGGGCGCGCAAGGCACCTGATCTTCGGACCCCATCCGAAGTTCTCTGCAGCGAACCCGCGCTATGGGGCCGGCAGGGCCACGTTCAAGGCCTGCGACAACACCTGCGCCGTGGCCTGCACCACGGGGATCACCCGTTCGTAGCTCATCCGGGTCGGGCCTATCACGCCGAGGACTCCGAGCACCTTGCCGCCTGCGCCGTAAGGCGCAGCCACGACGCTGCAGTGGTCGAGCGAGGAGACGCCGGACTCCTCGCCGATGAAAAGCCGCACGCCGTCGGCGTGGATGCAGCCTTCCAGCACCCGCAGCAGGTCCTGCTTGCGCGCGAATGCCTCGAACAGCTCGCGCAGGCGGTCGACGTCGGCCAGTTCGTGCACGCCAAGGAGATTGTTCTGTCCCGCCAGTACGAAGTCGGTCTGCGCCTCGACGCGCAACGCCGCGTCCGCGAGCAGGACCGTTGCCGCCATCAAGCGGTCCAGGCGCTCGCGATCGCCGGAAAGCTCGTTGACGAGGCGCCGCCTGATCTCGTCCAGTGTCATGCCGGCAAAATTCGCGTTGAGGTAATTCGCGATCCACTCGAGCTCGCCGGGCACGAGCGGCTTGGCCAGCTGCACCACCCGGTTCTGCACCTCGTGGTCCGTGAACACCAGGATCACCATGACGCGGCTCGGATCGAGGGCCACGAAATCGATGTGGCGGAACGCGAAATGCTCCCGCTTTGGCACCGTGACCAGACCGACGAAGCGCGTAATGCCCGACAACATGCCTGACACGTTCGCAAGCAGGTCCGACGTGGTCGCCGCGGGCGGCAGCTGCTGGCGGAGCATGGCGAGGTCGGACTCGCCGAGCGGCTGCATCTGCAGCAGCGAATCGACGAACACGCGATAGCCGCGAGGCGTCGGGATGCGGCCTGCCGAGGTGTGGGGGGCGCTCAGGAGACCGCATTCCTCGAGGTCCGCCATGACATTCCGGATGGTCGCTGCGCTCACGTCGAGCCCGCAGCGCTCGAGCAGCGTGCGCGATCCAACGGGTTGGCCATCGGTGACGTATTGCGCGACAAGGACGCGCAGGAGGTGACGAGCGCGCGGATCGAGGGTGACATCGGATTTCGAGCGCATGATTCAATTCCCGCCAGACATTCTGCACGCTATTGAGCGGGCTGCCTGCGGTCAATGGGGTGCGCCTCCGCTAACATCAAGATTCGACCGATCCGGCGTTCAGCTATCCAGGGCCCGCATGCTGCAACGACTTCGCGTTCGCGACTTTGCCATTGTCGACCGAATGGAAGTCACGTTCGACCGCGGATTCAGCGTGGTCACCGGCGAAACCGGGGCCGGCAAGTCGCTTGTCGTCGACGCGCTCGGGCTCCTGGCGGGTGCGCGTGGCGATACCAGCTGGATCCGGCATGGCGCAGATCGCGCGGAAATCGAAGCCGAGTTCAGTGTGGATGAAGTACCCGACGCTGTGGCCTGGCTGTGCGAGCGGGAGCTGGACGAGCCCGATGCAGCCTCCTCGTCGACCCCGGTCTGCCGGGTTCGACGCACGCTGCGCAGCGACGGAAGCAGCCGCGCATATATCAACGACCGTGCGGTGAGCGTTGCCTTGGTGCGTGAACTATGCCGGCACCTCCTCGCCATCCACGGCCAGCACGAGCATCACGCGCTACTGGATCGCGCGCGGCAACTCGAGCTTCTTGACGCAGTCGCGGGCCACGTCGAGCTGACAGATGCGGTGAAGGCATCCGCTCTGGGATGGCGCGACGGCGAACGCCGGCTCGCGGAGCTTGCCGCACTGGGCGCCAGCGACCCTGGCCTTGCCGACCTGCTGGAATTCCAGATCGCCGAGCTCGAGCGCGACGGCATCGAACCGGAAGCGTTCGCAAACCTGGTCGCCGACCATCGACGACTCGCCCACTCCCGGGAGCTGATCGCAGGAGCGCAGCGCGTTGTCGATGTTCTGGATGGCGACGGCGAAGGCGAATTCGGCGGGGTCAATGCGCGCGTCGGCGTGGCGGCCCAGCAGATCGGAGTACTCCGGGAACACGACCCTGGACTCGAGTCGATCGCAGTGGCTTTGTCGCAGGCTTGCGCCGCTCTGGACGATGCGTCGAGCGCGCTTGCCCGATATCTCGATCGGCAGGACGTCGACCCGTCGCGACTCGACGAGCTGGACGCGCGCCTTGCGCAGGTGCATGCACTGGCGCGCAAACACCGTGTCCAGCCCGAAGCGCTGGCCGACGTCCGCGAACAGCTTCGCCAGCGCCACGACGAGCTGCTGAATGCCTCGGCGTCGATCGATGCGCTGCGCCTGCGGCAGTCCGAGGCGCTGCAGGTGTACTCCAGGGCTGCGGAGGCGTTGAGCCAATCGCGCCGACAGTCGGCAGACTGGCTCTCTTCGAGCACCACCGCCCTCATGGCCGAGCTCGGCATGGCCGCCGGTCGATTTGCTATCGAGATCGATACCAGCCCGGCAGAGCCGCCCTCGCCTGCCGGCATGGACAGCGTCGAGATACAGGTGAGCGCCAACGCGGGCCAACCCCTGCGGCCCCTGCGCAAGGTCGCCTCTGGCGGAGAACTGTCGCGGATCGGGCTTGCGCTGCAGGTCGCGGCCAAGGGCCAGCGACCCGCACCCACGCTGGTGTTCGACGAGGTCGACAGTGGCATTGGCGGTGCGGTGGCTGAAATAGTCGGCAAGCTGCTGCACCGGCTGGCTGATCGCTCGCAGGTGCTCTGCGTGACGCATCTCGCGCAGGTCGCGGCGCAGGCTGACCATCACTGGTCGGCGAGCAAGTCTAGCGACGGAGGCAGCACGCAGACCACAATCGAACTGCTCGACAGGGCACAGCGTCCAGTCGAGATCGGCAGAATGCTGGGGGGCGTGGCGGTCGGGACAGAAACGCTGGCCCACGCTCGCCAGATGCTGCGGGACGCCAAAGCCTCGGCGGGAAAGCGCGCCGGATAAGTGCTGCGGGTCTAGCGCTGCTTGCGCTTTGCGCGCACGTACAGCACCAGACTGTGCTCTTCAATGTCGTAGCCATGCCTCGCCGCGACCTCGCGCTGCAGACGCTCGATTTCTTCGCTGGTGAACTCGATGACCTTGCCGGTGTCCAGGTCCACCATGTGGTCGTGGTGCTTGCCGCTGTCGATTTCGTAGACGGCCTGTCCGCCCTCGAAGTTGTGCTTGAGAACGAGACCGGCGGATTCGAACTGCGTAAGGACCCGGTATACCGTTGCCAGTCCGATGTCGTCTTCGTGCTGAAGCAGCTCGCGATAGATGTCTTCGGCGGAGAGATGCCGATCACCCGCAGTCTCGAGGATTTCGAGGATGCGCATCCTCGGCAGCGTCACCTTGAGTCCGGCTTTGCGAAGATCCAGCGATTCCACCGAGACAGCCTCCATTTCCATCACTGCGGGCACGCTGCGCCGCAGTCCCTGCCCAGTCGAAATGCAGCGCTAGTGTATCATTCGCCGCTTTCGCGCCTTCGGAGTCGACGCTCGATGCTGCTGTTCCGTGCCCTGTGTTTGGCGATCTTCATCCTGTCCGCGAGCGGCTGCGGACTGGTGTACCAAGTGACGGTACCGCAGGGCAACCTGCTCGACGCCGACCGTGTCAAGGAGGTCGAAATCGGCATGACCAAGCGACAGGTCTCCCTGCTGCTCGGCACGCCTTCCATTGTCAGCCCGTTCGACCAGAACCTGTGGGAATACACCACCAGCGTGAGTCGCCGCGGAAAGCCGGCGCGGATCAAGACCCTCAGCCTGCGCTTCGAAAACGAGACCCTGGCCACGATGGAAGGCGATTACCTGTCGGACCAGGATCAGGAGTTGCTGCGCGAGACGGCGCGCTTGCGCAAGGCCGGTGCCGAAATGGACGAAGAAACGCCCGATACCGGCCGGAAGCGTCGGCCACGCTAGGTTTCCTCAGCTGCGGCCACCCTCCCGGGGAGGTCTCGCCGACTTGGCGCGCTGTCGACGCGCACTCTTGGCGTCCATCGTGAGGGGCCGGTAAAGCTCAACCCTGTCCCCGTCCTGCAGTACGCGCTGCAGCCCGCATCGCTGGCCGAAGATGCCGACGTGGTCCGTCAATGATTCGACCGATGTTTCCGCCGTACCGATGAGGCCCTGCAATGCGTCCGCGACGGTGGCGCCGGGTGGCAGGCTCAACTCGATGATCGAGGTGCGCAAGGGGCACGCCTGCACCAGCGTGATCACGATGCGGGGCGACACGTCTACCTCGCTTCCCGCGCCGCACGCACGAAGTCTTCGACCAGCCGGTCGGCAAAGCGCCGGAAGCCGATGGCGAGCGCCGAGCCCACCAGACTGCCGGCGAACGCGAATTCCAGATCGAGCTCGACCCGGCAGGCTTCAGCAGAGAGGGGTACGAAACGCCACTCGCCCCGGAGATCGCGAAACGGCCCTTCGATGAGCTCGAGCGATATCGAGCGAGGCGCCGCGAAGGTGTTGCGGGTGGTAAAAGATGCGGCGACGCCGCTCAGCCGGATATCAAGGCGGGCGACCAGCCAGTCGTCCGACGCCTGCAGAACTTCCGCCGCTTCGCACCAGTCGAATCGCATCGGGTAGTCTGCGACGTCGTGAACCAGCCCGAACATGCGTGCGGCGGGCAGTGCAACCAGGGCCTGTCGGTGGATTCGACTCACTCACGCTTCTTGCGCACTCGGATGCTGCGATTCTAGACGTCTCCTGTTGTTCCCACACCGTCTCTCCAGTCAGGGTTGTTTCGATCACCGGACCATGAACAAGAAAACCGACAAGGATCGCAAGACCGGAGGCACGATTGCGCTCAACAAGCGGGCTCGTTTCGAGTTCCATATCGACGAGCGCTTCGAGGCGGGCATCGTGCTCGAGGGCTGGGAGATCAAGAGCCTTCGCGCAGGAAAGGGGCAGCTCACCGACGCCTACGCGGTCGTGAAGAACGGCGAGATCTTCCTGTTCGGATCGCAGATCTCGCCGCTCCTGTCGGCTTCGACCCATGTCGTCCCCGAGGCGCGCCGCACGCGCAAGCTGCTGCTGCACCGCGACCAGATCGACGAACTGATCGGTGCCGTCGAGCGCAAGGGTTACACCCTGGTGCCGACCGCCATGTATTGGAGCAAGAACCGCGTGAAGCTCGAGCTCGGCCTCGCCAAGGGCAAGCAGGAGCACGACAAGCGCGATGTCGAAAAGGATCGCGACTGGCAGCGCGACAAGCAGCGTGCCTTGCGCTCGCACAACCGCGTCGGCTGAAACCTCAACTCTGCGTGCGCAGTCTCACTTCTGGATGGGTCGGACCCGTTCCGGTGAGCCCTTCGAACCATGAACGCTTGCGCGGCAAGGCTTGTGAGCCGGCGCGCTGCCCCTATACTGGGATCGTGACAAACGTCACCCGGGGGCGATCGGCTTCGACGGGGGTCGCGACATCACTTGGTGCATGCCGAGGGGGCAGCTTTCCTCGTTAATCCAGCAGCAAAAAACTCAGACGCCAACGACGACGTCTTCGCTCTCGCGGCCTAAGGCCGCGTGACCCGAGTCCCACTGGAGCCCGAGCCGGTGAAGCCTCGGTCATTATTTCGGGATCGCGAGCTGACTGCTGCTTGTCGGTCAGTAGCTAAAACCTAACGAGCTGGTCCGCCGGAGCGCTTCGCGCGTCGTGTTTCCGTCGGATGAGATCAAACGGCGCGCTAAGCATGTAGAGCTGGGGATTTAGCATTCTCGGACGCGGGTTCGATTCCCGCCGCCTCCACCAATAGTTGCGAAGGATTCGCAGGAAGCACCGTGAGGTAGGGCGCGAAGTCCCCTCCCGACGTCTCCACCTCGCCAGGGATCGCGATCGAAGCCAGGAATCCGTGATAACTCACGGGTTCCTGGCTTTTTCTTTTGCGGCCCACGGCGCCGACCGGCGCGATGGCTTGGGTCCGGTGCGCACGGCGCTTTCGCCTGTGGCAGGCTTCGCACTCACTGGGCCTTGGCCATCGGGCGGAACCCATGTCTGCTGAAAGCTGGACCGCATTGACCCTGGTGTTTGCGCTCGTGGCAGCCGCCTTCTTCGCGGTCGGATGGCGCAAGCACTCGCACCGCAGCTTGCAACGTGCGCTCGTGGACGGAGCCGATGAACTCGAGATCAGCCTGCAGCGCTGTCGCGAGCGCATGGCGGAGCTCAAACAGATGCTGGGTCGCCTTCCCAGCGAGATGGCCGCAAATGCCAACGCCTCGCTGGACGCGCGCGATGCGTTCCAGGTCGCGCTTCGCGAAGTGCTTGCGCACCGTTTGTGGATCCGCGATCACGCTGCACAGGCCACGCTGTCGGAACTGCGCACCGCCCATGAAGCGCTGGCGAGTTCCAAGCGCTCGGTCGACGTGCAGCTTGCACGCCTCGACATCGTGCGCGGCGAGTTGACCGACGCCTACGCCAGTGCCAGCACCCTGCGGAAGCCACCTCGCGTGAGTGAGCGCGCGGGATGACCTCGGCTCGAATCGTGCTCGGATCGAGCTCGCGGTACCGGGCCGAGTTGCTCTGCAGAGTCATTTCAGACTTCGAACAAGTCGCGCCGGGAATCGACGAGTCGGCCCTGGAGCATGAATCGCCGGCGTCGCAAGTCGAACGCCTTTCCCGCGCGAAGGCGCGAGCGGTGGCGACCCTGCGCCCGCTTGCCGTGGTGATTGCATCGGATCAGCTCGCTACGACTGCCGACGGCGACATTCTCGGAAAGCCGGGCGACTCCGACACAGCGACGGCGCAGTTGCGTGCGCTGTCGGGGAAGCAGGCGAGGTTCCTGACTGGCGTGTGCGTATTGGATGCGGCGGCGGGCTTCGAACGCTATCGAATGGTGGAAACACTGATCCAGTTCCGCCCATTGGAAAACTCCGACATCGACCGCTACCTCCGGCGAGAGCAGCCGTTCGACTGCGCCGGCAGTTTCAAGTCGGAAGGCCTCGGCATTGCATTGTTCGAATGGGTGCGCAGCGACGACCCGACCGCGCTGGTGGGCTTGCCGATGATCGCGACGGTTTCCCTGTTGCGCGATGCAGGGATCGACACACTCGAGCGAGCGGCTACGCGTTTGTCGTAAGTCGGAAGCCGCGCCCTCGATGGCCATCGGTCTCGCTCGAATGACGCCGGACTGATCGTATTGGAAGCGACACTCGACTAACGATCCAGCCGCTACACTTCGTTGCATCCCGACAGCGCAGGCGCGACGTTCGCGGCTTCCATGGATCTTCCGGCGAAACCATCGCAGCGCGACGAACGTGCATCGCTCACGGCTGCGATCGAGCAGGTCAATCGAATCGTGCTGGGCAAGCGCCATGCGGTGCGGCTGGCCTTCACCAGCGTGCTCGCCGGAGGCCACCTGCTCCTCGAAGACCTGCCCGGCATGGGCAAGACGACGCTTGCACACGCGCTCGCAGCCACGCTTGGGCTGAGCTTTTCGCGCATCCAGTTCACCAGCGACCTGTTGCCCTCGGACATCATCGGCGTCTCGGTCTTCGAACGCGAACAGGCGCAGTTCCGGTTCCACCCAGGCCCCGTTTTCGCACAGCTGGTGATGGCCGACGAGATCAATCGGGCCACGCCGAAAACCCAGAGCGCCCTGCTCGAAGCCATGGCAGAACGCCAGGTGACGGTCGATGGAGAACTCCATCCCCTGCCCGATCCTTTCGTGGTGATTGCCACGCAGAACCCACTTGATCTGGCAGGCACTTTCCCGCTGCCGGATTCCCAACTCGATCGCTTCCTGTTGCGCATCAGCCTCGGCTATCCGCCCCCGGAGGCGGAACGCGAGATGCTGACTTCGCGGGATCGGCGTGAGCTGCTCGATGAGCTCTCGCCCCGGCTTGATCCACACACCCTGCTTGCGCTGCGGCGAAGCGTCGATGCGGTATCCGTGAGCGCGGCCCTGCTCGACTACCTGCAGGCGCTGCTTGCAGCGTCGCGGAGTCGCTCGTTGCTGCGCACGGGTCTCTCGCCGCGCGCGGGGCTGGCCTTGCTGCATGCTGCGCGCGCCTGGGCCTTCCTCGGTGAGCGCGACTTCGTGCTTCCAGAGGATGTGCAAGCCGTTTTCGTCGCCACCGCCGCGCATCGCCTGGTACCTGGCAGCGAGGGCAGCGATCGCGACGAGGTCGCGCGCCAACTGCTCGCCAGCGTGCCGGTGGACGCGCGCTGAGCCGACCGGTGCGCGGCCGCATCGCCCAATGGCGCGAGTCCGGGCAACGATTCGCGGAGCGCCGACTGCCCGCCCTGACGCGGCATCGCCAACCCGAGCCGCTCCCGATCCTCCTGCATCGACGCCGGATCTACGTACTGCCCACGCGTTTTGGACTGTACGCGGGCGGACTTCTGCTGGTGATGCTGCTGGGCGCCCTCAACTTCAACAACAACGCTGCGCTGCTGCTGACCTTTGCGCTGACCGGGGTTCTCGCGTTGAGCCCGCTCCGCGCTGTGCAGGCGCTCGAGCGCGTGGTGCTCGAGCGCGCGGAGGCCGAGCCGGTGCACGCCGACGACATGATTGAATTGCGGCTGCACTTCCGATCCGAAATCGCGCGCCAGCGGGTCGGGCTGGAAATCGCCGGGATATCCACACCGGTCCGCTTCGACCTTTTGACCGCTGCGGATGCGCTGGTGAACCTCCCCGCGGAACGGCGCGGCTGGGTGCCATTGCCCTGGCTCTCGCTGTCGAGCGACGCGCCCTTCGGCATGTTCCGGGCCTGGAGCGTTTTGCGCCCGCTGCAGGACGTGCTGGTCTGGCCGCGCCCGGAGCCCACTGCGGCGCCGCTCCCTGATCGGGGCACCGGTGTGGCCCGGCATGTGCGAATCGCGGAAGGCGAGGACTGGCAGGGACTGCGCGATTACCGTCCAGGCGATCCCCCGCGCCGGGTCGCCTGGAAGGCTTCCGCGCGCACCGAACGCTTGCTGGTGCGGGAACCTGGGCTTCCCGCCGACGGCTCACTGGACCTGCGTTGGGAGGACGCGGCGGCACTGCCCTTTGAACAGCGCATTTCGCGGCTCACCCGATGGGTCGTGGACGCAGCAGCGGCCGGGCGTCGTTACCGGCTGCAACTTCCGACGGAAGTGCTCGGCCCGGCTTCGGGGATCGAATTCCGGAACCGCTGCCTGCGCGCGCTGGCACTGCTGTGAGCAAACCCGTCGTCGCGCCGTCGCGGAGAGCGCTGGTGGCAACCGGCGTGACGCTGCTGGCGGCACTGGCGCTCAACACGAAGTGGCTACCGATCTGGCTGATGGGGGCGCTGCTGCCACTGGCCACGCTGGCCATCGTGGCGCGCTGGAGGGGTGCCGGTCCCTTGCCGACGTTCTGGCGAATCCTGCTCCTGGTCGGCGCTTGCGCCGCCATCGCCGCGACCCAGCCGAGCGTCTTCGGGCGCGAAGCCGGCGCCGCGTTGCTGGCCTCGATGCTGGTGCTGAAGTATCTCGAGACGAGCGGCGTGCGCGATGCCCGCCTCGTGGTGATGGTCTCCAACTTTCTCGCAATGGCCGCCTTTCTCCGTGACCAGAGTTTCGAGCAGACCAGCCTCGCCTTCGCGTTGGTGGTGCTGGTGCTGGTTGCCCTGCAATGGTTGCGGACGGATCGAATGGCGCCATTGGCGAACGCCGCACCGCAGCCCTCCTTGCGCGAATGGCGCGCTCCTCTGCGCGAGGCGCTCCTCACGATGGCGGTGGTGATTCCATTCGCACTGGCCTCGTTCCTGCTGTTTCCGCGACTGGCCACGCCGCTCTGGGGCAGTCTCGATGACAAGCCGCGTGGAAAGGTCGGCATTGACGACGAACTGGAGCTTGGCGCGCTGTCTGGATTGGCGCTGGACGACAGCCCCGCCTTCCGGGTGCGCTTCGACAACGATGCTGCGGCACCCCCGCCTGCGGAACGCTATTGGCGGGGCCTCGTTCTGTGGAGTTTCGACGGCCGCGTCTGGGCCGGGTCGCGGCGCTTCCCCGGGACACGCGCCGGGCCGGATGTCATTGCCGAAGGACAGCGGTACGACTACGAGATCGCCCTCGTGGAGGCTCCCCGGATCTGGCGCTTCGCATTGGACGCGCCCCTGACGACACCGGCGGGCATGCTCCGGGGCGTCGATCTGCAAATCACCGGTCCTGCCGGCCCGCGTGCCGAACGAAGCTATCGTGCGACATCCGCGACGCGCTACCGCCTGAACAGCGAACTTCCATTCGCGCTACGGCGAGCCGCTCTACAGCTTCCCTCCGGCAGCAATCCCAGCGCCGTGCGACTCGGGGAGAAATGGAGAATGCAGCACGGGGCCGACGTCGACGCCATCGTGCAGGAATCCCTGGAGATGATCCGGGCTGGTTTCCTCTATTCGCTCGACCCTCCCCCGCTCGGCCGACAGGCCATCGACGAGTTCCTGTTTTCAACGCGCATCGGATTTTGCGAGCACTTTGCCTCGAGCTTCGTGTTTCTGATGCGCGCCGCGGGCATCCCTGCGCGCATCGTGACGGGCTACCAGGGTGGGGAGCGCAACTCCGTCGGAAAATACTGGATCGTGCGCCAGTCCGATGCGCACGCGTGGGCCGAGATCTGGATTGCAGGCCGCGGATGGCAACGCGTGGATCCAACCGCCGCAGTGGCGCCTGAAAGAGTGCTGCGTGGCAGCTCGGGATTCGGTGAAGGAACCGATGCGGGCTGGCTCGGCAAGAGCGCATGGTGGTCCGGCCTTCGCGACCGCGCGGACCTACTGGGAACGTGGTGGCAACAGGCAGTGGTGGGATTCGATTCGCTGCGGCAGGCGAATCTTTTGCAGCGCCTTGGGGCGGGCGAGGCAAACCGAATGCGCCACGCATTACTGTGGCTCGCCCTGATGATGGCGACGCTCGGCTTCGCGGCGTTGCTGATGTCGATTCGCAGGAGGCTCCCGGCCTCGCCTTGGATCGTCGTATACCGCGAGTTCGCTGCGAAGCTGGCTGGTGGTGGCGTCCAGCGGAAGAGCACGGAAGGACCGGCCGAATTCTCTGAACGCGCCGCCACCACGTTGCCCGACCAGGCGAGCGAGATCCGCCGGATTGCACAGGAGTTCATCGCGCTTCGATACGCTTCGGAACACACGGTGGAATCGGAGCGGGCCCGACGGCTCGAAATACTACGGCGCAGGGTCCGGGCGCTGAAAGTTGCCCGACGTCGCGACGCAATCGTCAGCTGATTCGTCCTTTGGTATAACCGAATTCTGGCTGGAGACACTCGTGAAACATTTCCTGCTCTGTTTACTACCGTTGGCACTCATCGGGTGCGCGACGGCACCCCGGCCACTGCAAGGCGAATTTGCCCAGGTCCGGCCTGTGGATGCTGCGCGTGCAGACGGCGCGCGGGTCCGTTGGGGCGGAAGCGTCATTTCGGTCGATCCGCGCCCAGGCGAAACCTGCTTCGAAGTGCTGGGACGTGAACTCGGGAGCAGCGCGCGACCGCGGGAGACGGATTCGAGCGACGGACGCTTCCTCGCGTGTCGGACCGGCTTCTACGATCCCGCGGTGTTCAAGGCCGGTCGGGATATCACTGTCGTGGGCGCGCTTGCAGGCTCGGAGACACGAAAAGTCGGAGAGTTCGACTATGTGTACCCGCGCGTCCGAGCGGATGCGCTGTACCTGTGGCCTGACAGAAACCTCGAGTGGGAGCGCAGGCGTGCCAGTCCGTTCCTGTGGGGCTACCCCTACGGTTATTCGCCCTATGGAGTGGGACTGCGCTTCGGTTACCACTTCGGGCATCACCGGCACTCGCGGCGTTACCGGCATTGATGGGATTGCGGGATAGGACGCTGCTCAAGAGCGACGGCCGAAAGAACTCCTGACGGCTTGACGTTGGACTTGGGGACGGCGCAGATCCTTCGAGGCAAGCAGGCATCCCTGCGGCTGCGATCCGGCCCGAAGGAACCGATCGAAATCTTGACGTTCGACTAGGCTCTGCGCATCCATGCGCTCGCTAAGTCGAATCCGGCCCGAAACATCCTGTTTCGGGCGTTCGGCGGGTCGCGCCAGTGGCGCGACATTTCCCGCCTCACCCCGGTGGCCAGTTCATGCGGCGCCCGGCGAGGAGGTGCAGATGGATGTGATTGACGCTCTGGCCGCCATCCGTTCCGCAGTTGATGACGAAGCGATAACCGTCGTCGGCGAGGCCCTGCGAACGCGCGTACGCCGTTGCGGCGAGCAGCAGATTCCCGACCAGCGCCTGGTCTGAATCCTGCAGGTCGTTGAGCGTCGCGATCCGGCGCTTGGGGATGAACAACACATGCACCGGTGCCTGCGGCGCGATATCGCGGAACGCAAGAATGTTTTCGTCCTCGAATACGATGTCCGCCGGAATCTCGCGGCGCAGGATGCGATCGAAAATTGTCTCGGTCATGTCCAACTCCTAGAGCGGCGCGCGCGCCCCGAAGGCGTGCGCGATGGTGCCGCGGTCGATGAACTCCAGCTCGCCGCCGAGCGGCACGCCGTGCGCAAGCCGCGTCGCGCGCACGCCCGACTGGCCGGCCAGCTGCGAGAGGTAATGTGCCGTGGCTTCGCCTTCAACGGTCGGGTTGGTGGCGACGATGAGTTCCCGCACTTCGCCGCCGCTCAATCTCGCCTGCAGCAGGTCGATGCCGAGTTCAGCCGGTCCGAGCCCGTCCAGCGGAGAGAGCCGGCCGAAGAGTACGAAGTAAAGACCCCGGAAACCTGTCGCCTGTTCGATGGCGAGCAGGTCGACGGGACCCTCCACCACGCACAACTGCGAGCGATCGCGTACGCCGCTGCGGCAGATCGAGCAGACTGGATCTTCGCTGAGGTTCCGGCACTGCGCACAATTGCCGATGCGGTCGCATGCCGCAACCAGGGTGTGCGCCAGCTGCCGTGCGCCCTCCCTGTCGCGCTCGAGCACATGCAACGCCATGCGTTGTGCGCTTTTCGCACCCACGCCCGGCAGGCATCGAAGCGCATCGATGAGTTGCTGCAGCAGCGGCGTGGCAGGCTCCGACACCGTCAGAACGGCAACTTGAAGCCGGGCGGCAGGTCCAATCCACCCGCGACCTGGCCCATCTTCGCCGAGGTGGCTTCGGCAACGCGATTGACGGCGTCATTGAACGCGGCCGTGATGAGCCCCTCGAGCATTTCGGGATCGTCTGCGAGCAGGCTTCTTTCGATGGAGACCCGACGGGCCTGGTGGCGGCCGTCCAGCGTAACGCGCACCATGCCCCCGCCGGCCTGCCCTTCGACCTCGATCTTGGCGATTTCTTCCTGGGCCCGACGCAAGTCGTCCTGCATCTTTTGCGCCTGCTGCATCAATCCGCCCAGCGAACCACGCATCGTTCCCTACTCCTGCTCGAGGACGCGCACGCTGCCCGGCAGCAGTCTCGCGTCGAAGGTTTCCAGCATGTGGCGGACCAGCGGATCCCCGGCGACTGCCGCGTCCGCCGCGACTTGCCGCGCAGCCACTGCCTGGCTTGCCAATGCCGCAGCACTCGGCGCCATGACAGTGGACGGCTCCATCAACTCCAGCTTGACGATAATCGCATCTCCGCAGCACGGCGCGAGTGCCTGCTGCAACTGCCTCGCCAGAAGTTCGCTGCGGAGGTGACTCTGCTGCGCGCGCAGTCCGAGCCGCAGGACCGACCCTTCCTGGGCAATCAGGATGCTGTTGGTCGCCAGTTCGCGCACCGCGCCGCGCAGCCCCAGTGCATCCGGCAAGCCCAGCCAACGCTCGTGGCTCAGCCTTTCGTCGACGTCTGCTGGAATCGACGCCGCGCTAGCAGGGGTGCGCGGAACGGGCGCGTCGACCGGCTCCCCTGCCGGCGCGGGCACGCGATTGGCGGTGGCAGGCAACTTCGCATCGCGCTGTGGCGGGTTGGCGGTCGCTGGAGGGGGCGCGCCCACGTCGCTCACGGAGCCGGCGCCAGGCCGTGGAACCGGGACGGGCGGCACGTCGACATCGCGCTGCGGCTTGAAAGCGAGCATGCGCAGGACGCACATCTCGAAGCCCGCGCGTGGAGTCGGCGCGAGCGCCAGGTCGCGCCGACCGGTGATCGCCAACTGGTAAAGCAGCTGCAACGTGGCGGCATCGAGCCGGCTGTCGAGGCTGGTGAGTTCGGGAAGGTCGCGCGCCCATACAACCAGTTGATCCGGCAGGTACTTGGCAATCTGCAGCCGATGCAACAGCGCCGCCAGGTCATCGAGCACCAGTGCGAAATCGGGCGCCGCGGCGGCAGCGTGTTCGATGGCGGCTAGCAGAGCGACCGCGTCGTCGCGAACCACCGCATCGAGCAGCGCCGCAACGTCAGTACGCGACAGCGTTCCCAGCATCAACCGGACATTTTCGCCATCGACCTTGCCACCGCCATGCGCGATGGCCTGGTCGAGCAACGACAAGGCGTCGCGCATGGAGCCGTTGCCGGCGCGCGCAAGGCTGGCGAGGGCATCTTCGTCGAAGCCGATCTTCTCCGCTTCGAGGATGCGCCTGAGCTGGCCGGATATCTCGTCTTCCCCCAATCGCTTCAGGTTGAACTGGAGGCACCGCGAAAGCACCGTGGCCGGAAGTTTTTGCGGGTCAGTGGTGGCAAGCAGGAACTTGACGTGCGGCGGCGGTTCCTCGAGCGTCTTGAGCAGCGCATTGAAGCTGCTGGTCGACAGCATGTGGACTTCGTCGATCAGATAAACCTTGAATCTTCCGCGCGAGGGGGCGTACACGACGTTGTCGAGCAGTTCGCGCGTATCGTCGACTTTGGTCCGCGACGCCGCGTCGATCTCCAGCAGGTCGGGATAGCGACCGCCATCGATGTCGGTACACGTCGAGCAGACGCCGCACGGCGTCGAACTGGTGCCCACGTCGCAGTTGAGCGACTTGGCCAGGATCCTCGCGATGGTGGTCTTGCCGACGCCGCGCGTGCCGGTAAACAGGAACGCATGGTGGATGCGGCTCGAATCGAGCGCGTGGCTCAGGGCGCGCACCACATGCAGCTGGCCCACCAGTTCTGAAAACACCTTCGGGCGCCACTGCCGAGCCAATACCTGATACGACATCGAAATCCGATCGTGAGGGACACGCCATTGTGCCAAGCGCAGGCGCGCGACGCCAAAGGAAACCGTTTCGGATGTGCACGAGTCCGCAAAAACACGGAATGCTTGCTTGCCCGGACCGGTTGTCTGAATTTTCGGTCCAGCACTGCGCGCCCTCGCACTCCTCGGGGATTCCCGGCTGGTAGTACGGCGTACGGATTCGCGAGTGGGTCCGCAGTGGTGAGACCACGCTTTACCGATACCGGCGGAACCCCCACAAACCCAAGGCGAGGGTAATCACGACAAGTAGCGCGCCGCCATGAGCTGAGATCACCGGGACGGGCAGCCGCGTCCCGCCGAGCACCGCCAACGGAAAGGTTTGTGCCGACCACGGAAATGCATTTATCGAGCGGGGTTGATACACCACGCTGTAGGCGCCTTCCGGAAAGGACCCGAGAGATATCTCAAAGGGTTGCGCCGCAGGCGGCGTACCGACCCCAAGAAAGCCGACGACGTGCTCGACGTTGATGACGTTGCCTGCGCGCGTGACGCTCGATGACAGTGTGTACAGATGGCCGTTGTCGAACGTGCCACGCAAGACGACGGTAGTGTCGGCGATTGCAGGGGATGGTTCGACTCGCAAGTCGCGAACAGGGTAAGGGTTCTGGGCACCCAAAGAACCGCACGCGATAAAGAGAACTACCGCGGCTAGTAAAGATCTGATCATCGTCGGGAGCGGCATGAAGTAGTCCCGCACTTTGCGAACCGGCCGAGTGTACTCGTCCCGCTACGTCGGACCGCGCGAAATTACCGCACCGTTACCGCAGAAACAAAAAGGGCCGCTCGCTGGCGGCCCCACTTGTTCGAATCACTAGCCATTTCAACTAGTTAGATGGCGTCCCCACGGGGATTCGAACCCCGGTCGCAACCGTGAAAGGGTTGTGTCCTAGGCCTCTAGACGATGGGGACATTGAAGATGCGTGGTGGAGCCAGCCGGGATCGAACCGGCGACCTCTACAATGCCATTGTAGCGCTCTCCCAGCTGAGCTATGGCCCCACGCGGAAGACGCGCGAGAGTACGCGAGTCGT
>JBBSLL010000029.1:0-40040 GCA_038255255.1 Lysobacterales bacterium | reverse complement strand
TCGCCGATGCAACTCTGGTGCAACGAGGCGCAGGAACGCTACGTGATCGGCGTCGCACCCGAAGACCTGCCGCGACTCGAGTTGCTGTGCCAGCGCGAACGCTGTCCGTACGCCATCGTCGGACATGCCAGCGGCGATGGGCTGCTCGAGGTCACCGACTCGCTGCTCGGCTCCCCCGCGGTGTCGATGCCGATGGACCTGTTGTTCGGCAGTGCGCCGAAGATGCAGCGTCGCGCCTCGCGCCCCCATCAAACTGTCGCCACCCGCGGAAGCGAACTGCGGTCAACGGGTGTCGCCACGGTATTGATGCGCGTCCTGCAGCATCCGGCCGTCGCGCACAAGGGATTCCTCATCACGATCGGAGACCGCACGGTCGGCGGGCTGATTGCGCGCGATCAACTCGTGGGCCCTTGGCAGGTGCCAGTCGCCGATCATGCCCTGACCCTGGTCGACTTCGATGGCACCCAGGGCGAAGCCATGGCCGTGGGGGAGCGCACGCCGGTCGCGCTCGACGACGCGCCGGCGGCGGCCAGGCTCGCCGTGGCGGAGGCGATAGCCAACCTTCTCGGCGCGCCGATCGACTCGCTCGCCGAGGTCAAGTTGTCGGCCAACTGGATGGCGGCCGTGGCGCATCCCGGGGAAGAGATCAAGTTGTTCGACGCGGTGCGTTCGGTCGGACTCGAGCTTTGTCCTGCCCTCGGCGTATCGATTCCCGTGGGCAAGGATTCGTTGTCCATGGCGACGCGCTTCACCGGGCGCGATGGCACCGAACGCAGTTGCGCGTCGCCGCTCTCGCTGGTGGTCACGGCGTTCGCGCGCGTAGCCGATGTGGAGCATGGGCTGACGCCGGAGTTGCGCATGGACTGCGGCGAAACCTCACTCGTGTGGGTGGATCTCGGCGCTGGCCAGGGCCGTCTCGGCCAGTCGATCGCAGCGCAGGTGATGCAGCTCGATGGCGGCCGCTGCGCCGATCTCGATAGCGCCGAATCGCTGCGGTGCCTGTTCGAGGCCGTGCGCGAACTCAAGCGCGACGGCAAGATCCTGGCGCTGCACGACGTCAGCGACGGCGGCGTCGCGGTTGCGGCCATCGAGATGGCGTTCGCGGCGCGGGCTGCGCTCGACATCAGGCTTTCGGACAACCAGGCGGCCGACGCCATCGGCACTTTGTTCGCCGAGGATCCGGGGGTATTGCTGCAGGTGCGTGCCGGCGACCTCGAGCATGTCGGGCAGACCCTGGACGCGCGCGGACTGGAAGCTTTGCATGGCGTGATTGCCGACGTGCGCGCAGGCGATCGCATCCGTATCGCGACCCGCGAACGCGTGCTGGAGGATTTCGGTCGCAGAGGACTCTTTGCGGCGTGGCACGAGACGTCGCACGCGATGCAGCAGCTGCGCGACGATCCGGCATGCGCCGCCGAAGAGCGCGCAAGCGTGCTGGACGAGTCGGATCCCGGCCTTCAACCCCTGATCGCGTTCAACGCGGAAGAAGACATCGCCGCGCCTTTCATCGCGCGCGGTACGAAGCCCCGCATCGCGATCCTGCGCGAGCAGGGCGTCAACGGACAGATCGAGATGGCGGCCGCATTCATGCGCGCCGGCTTCGACGCGCATGACGTGCACATGAGCGATCTCGCGACCGGCCGGCAGACGCTCAAGGGATTCGCGGGACTCGCAGCGTGCGGCGGGTTCTCGTGGGGAGACGTCCTCGGCGCGGGTCGCGGATGGGCGACCTCGATCCGCGATCAGCCGCGCGTGGCGGCGCAGTTTGCGGGCTTCTTCGCCGACCCCGGTACGTTCTCGCTCGGCGTGTGCAACGGCTGCCAGATGTTCGCGGAACTCGGCGACCTGGTTCCGGGCGCGACGCACTGGCCGCGCTTCCTGCGCAATCGCTCCGAGCAGTTCGAGGCGCGGCTGTCCCTGCTCGAGATCGTCGATTCGCCTTCGATCCTGCTGCGCGGGATGGCGGGTTCGCGGCTGCCCGTGGCGGTTGCCCATGGCGAGGGTCGTGTCGAATTCGGTTCGGCGGAATCGTCTGCGCTCGCGCGTACCTGCGCCCGCTTCATCGACAACCACGGCGCCCCGGCTGAGCGCTATCCGGCCAACCCCAACGGATCGCCGCTTGGCGCGACGGGCTTTTGCAACGAGGATGGGCGGGTGACCATCCTCATGCCCCATCCCGAACGCGTGTTTCGCTCGGTGCAGCTGTCCTGGCGGCCACGCGAATGGCGTGGCGATTCGCCGTGGATGCGCCTTTTCCGCAACGCCCGCGCGTGGATCGGCTGATGGCCGCCAGCGTCAACACCATCGAGGTCGACGGCGTCGCGGAAGAGGTGTCGCTCAAGGCGTTCCTGTTGCAGGCGATCCTCTGGTTGCCGCTCGCCTTCTTCCTCTGGTTCGTGCTGCGCACCGTCGCCGTGTTCCCGGTGGTGCGTCTGGTGTCCGCGGTGCTGACGGGCTGGCTCCCGGATATCTTCGCCGGCGCGAACCAGAACTTCCACACGATCGACGTGGATACGCTGCTGCCCGCACCGGGCCAGTTCGATGCCGAAGGCCGGCAGGGTCTCATGACGCTGACGTCCAACGCCCTCCAGTACGCCTACGGCATGCCGGTCCTCATCGGCCTGGTGATGGCCACCCCGATGACGTGGACGCGGACATTCGTGCAGCTCGCGATCGGATTCGCCGTGCTGATCCCGATGCAGGCTTTCGGGGTCACCACGGAACTGCTCAAGATCGTCGCGTTCGAGACCGGCCCTGACGGCGCGGCGGCTCTGGCGCGCGACGGCGTATCGCCCACCGCGCTGGCTCTGGCGTATCAGTTCGGGTACCTGATCCTGCCCGCACTGACGCCAATCGTCCTCTGGATCCTCATGAATCGTCCTTTCATCGAGGCGTTGCGCATTCCCCCGGGCGACGCGGAACCGCCGGCGCTGCCTGGGGTCGATGAACACCGACATCCGGAAGTCACGCGCAATGAATGATGCGACGCTGGTCGATGCTCCGCCCGACCTCGAAACCCTGAGCGAACTCGAGCAGCGCATCTGTGCGGGGCTGACCACGCGCGGCCGACTCCGCGAAGCAGACCTGACCCGCGCGCGTCGACTGTACGCCGAGAATCCCGAGGGCGGCTTCATCGCCTTCATGACGCGGCTGGGGCTGCTGTCCGAACGCGACGCCGCAGAGGGCGTTGCGGAAGTCCTGCAACTGCAGCTGGTGTCGAGCAAGGAGTTCCCGGATGGCCCGCCTCCCGGCGTCAACGTGTCGACGAGGTTTCTCAAGCAGTACCACGTCGTGCCGATCGCGGAGAGCGACGACGACGTCACCCTCCTGGTCGCCGATCCGCAGGACCGTTTCGCCGTCGAGGCCTTCGGGCTTGCGGTCGAACGCACGGTTTCGGTGAGGGTGGGGCTGCGCTCGGAGATCGACGACCTGATCGAGCGCTTCTACGGTGCCGGGCGCAGCGCGATGGGCACGATTGTCGAGAGCGTCGGCGACGATACCGGTCGCGACGAGGACGATGTCGAGCACCTGCGCGACCTCGCGTCCGAAGCGCCGGTCATCCGGCTCGTCAACCTCGTGATCCAGCGCGCCGTGGAAGCGCGCGCATCGGACATCCACATCGAGCCTTTCGAATCCCGCCTCAAGGTCCGGTACCGCATCGACGGCGTGCTGGAAGAAGTCGAGTCGCCGCCGGCCAACCTGACGGCGGCGGTGATCTCGCGCATCAAGATCATGGCCAAGCTCAACATCGCCGAGCGCCGCCTGCCGCAGGACGGCCGCATCATGCTGCGCGTGCAGGGCAAGGAGCTCGACCTCCGTGTGTCGACCGTGCCGACCGCGCACGGCGAGTCGGTGGTCATGCGAATCCTCGATCGCGAGACGATCGTGTTCGACTTCAAGAAGCTGGGCTTCACCGACCAGTTCCTGCCTCAATTCATCAAGGTGCTCGAACAGCCGCACGGCATCCTGCTCGTTACGGGGCCGACCGGCTCGGGCAAGACCACCACGCTCTACACCGCGCTGTCGCAGCTCAATACGCCCGACGTCAAGATCATCACGGTCGAGGATCCTGTCGAATACCAGCTCGAGGGCGTGAACCAGATCCAGGCCAAGCCCGCGATCGGGCTCGACTTCGCGCACGCGCTGCGTTCGATCGTGCGCCAGGATCCCGACATCATCATGATCGGCGAGATGCGCGACCTCGAAACCGCGCGCATCGCGATCCAGTCGGCGCTCACGGGTCATCTGGTGCTGTCGACGCTGCACACGAACAACGCGGCCGGCGGCATCACCCGCATGCTCGACATGGGCGTCGAGGACTACATGCTCACCTCGACCGTCAACGGCATCCTCGCGCAGCGGCTGGTGCGCATGCTCGAGCCGACGCACGCGGAGCGCTATGAACCGCTGCCGGAGGTCGTGGCAGAGTTCGGCCTGCGCCGTTTCCAGCCCGAGGGCACCATCTACCTCTACCGTCCAAAACCTTCTGCGCTGACGCCGACCGGCTATCTCGGACGCACCACCATCATGGAATTCCTCGTGATGAACGACGCGATGCGCCGCCTGGTGATGCAGCATGCGGGGATGGGTGAACTCGAGAACGCGGCGCGCGAACAGGGCATGCGCACGATGTACGAGGATGGGCTGGTCAAGGCCATGGCGGGCGTGACCACGATCGAGGAAGTGATGCGCGTCACGCAGGAAGCGTGATCGTACGCATTCCTTCCCAGCAGCCGACATAGCCGACCAATCAATGCCTTCATTCCGCTACAAAGCCGTCACACCTGCAGGCGAGACCATCGAGGGACTGATGGACGCCGCAACCGAGCGCGAGGTGATCGGCAAACTCCAGGACGCGGGCAACCTGCCACTCGAAGCCCGCGAGGCAACCACGGCCGGCTCCAGCGGCTTCGCGAGCCTGTTCCGCCGCCCAGACATGGGCGTTGGGGAGATCCAGCGCTTCACGCTGCAGCTGTCGACGCTTCTGCGCGCAGGCCAGCCTCTCGATCGTGCCCTGCAGATCCTCATGGATCTTCCCGACTCCGAGCGCAGCCGCAAGCTGGTGGAGCGCGTGCGCGAGTCGGTGCGCGGCGGTACGCCGCTGTCCACCGCGCTCGAACAGCAGCTCGGCGTGTTCTCGCGGCTCTACATCAACATGGTCCGGGCAGGCGAAGTGTCCGGAACGCTGACCGATACCCTCAAGCGCCTTGCCGAATACCTCGAGCGCAGCAAGACTCTGCGCGACAACGTCATCAGCGCGATGATCTATCCGGCGATCCTGGTGGTGCTGGTCGTCGCGGCGCTGGTCCTGCTCCTCGTCGTGGTCGTTCCGCAGTTCATTCCGATCTTCGAGGATGCCGGGCAGGAACTCCCGTTCGCAACCAAGGTCATTCTCGGTGCCGGCAATTTCCTCGGCGCGTGGTGGTGGCTGATCCTGGCCGGAATCGCCGCCGCGGTGTGGTGGTGGCGCAAGCGACTGGCGACGAACGAAGGACGGTTCGCCTGGGACGAGCGCCTGCTGAAGACGCGCATGGTCGGAGACCTGTTGCGCAAGATCGAGACCGCCCGCCTGGCGCGCACGCTGGGCACGCTGGTCAACAACGGCGTGCCGCTGCTGACCGCGCTGTCGATCTCGCGCAACGTGCTCGGCAATCGCGTGCTCGCGGCTGCGCTGGAGCGCGCCACCGAAAAAGTGAAGACCGGCGACGGCCTGGCGCATGCGCTGACCGTGGAGCAGAGTTTTCCGAGGCTCGCGCTGCAGATGGTGGGCGTGGGCGAAGAGTCAGGCGATCTCGGCAGCATGCTGCTGCAGGTCGCGGATACGTACGATGTCGAGGTCAAGACCACCATAGACCGCCTGCTGGCGGCGCTGGTACCGGCGGTCACCATCATCATGGCGCTCGCCGTTGCGGCGATCATGATGGCCATACTTCTCCCAATCCTGAACATGAGCCAGGCCATCGAATGAGGAACACCATGGACGCAACCCATCAGCGCTTCGCGCGGCTGCATCGCACATCGCGCCCCGCATCACCGCGCATGCACGGTTTCAGCCTGATCGAGATATTGATCGTGCTGGTGCTCATCGGCGTGGTCGCAGGCATGGTCGCGCGCAACGTTGCCGGCGGACGCCAGAAGGGCCTCTACAACGCCGCGAAGACGCAGGTGCAGCAACTCTCGGGAAAGATCGAGGAGTACGCACTCGATGTGGGCAACCCGCCCGACAATATCGAGGCGCTGTTTTCGCAGCCGGGCGATTCCTCGAACTGGAACGGGCCCTACGTCAAGGAAAAGGACCTGAAGGATCCCTGGGGTACACCGATGCAGTACCGCTACCCGGGTGAGCACGGCGATTTCGACGTGTGGTCCTACGGAACGGACAAGAAGGAAGGCGGCGAAAAGTACGCCAAAGACATCGGCAGCTGGGAATAAACCCGTGTTCGCCGTTGCGCACCCTGATCGAGTTGCGGGAGCAACGCGCCCTGCGATTTCGGGAGCGGGGTACTCGGGTATGTCCGCGGGAACGCGACGCATTGCGGCGACAGGTTTCACGCTGATCGAAATCCTCATGGTGTTGATGCTGGTTGCGATCGTGGTCGCCACCGTATCGGTGTCCGTTGCGCGCAGCCTCGGTGGCGCGGAAGTGCGCGCGGCCGGACGCGATCTCGTCGCGGCGCTTCGCTACACGCGTGGCCAGGCCATCGTGAAACGCGAGGAGCAGGCGTTCGAATTCGACGTGGAGGAGATGACGTACCAGGCGCCCGGCAGGAAGGCAGTCACGCTCCCCGAGGGATTCGAGATGAGCCTGCTCACTGCGGAGCAGGAGCAACTCGGCGAAGGCAAGGGCGCGATCCGTTTCTTTCCTGATGGATCTTCCGGTGGCGGTGTCATCAGGCTGCTGCGCGAGCGCCGTGAGTGGCAGGTGGAGGTCGCGTGGCTGACCGGCGAAATCCGCCTGCGCGAGATCGACACGTGACCGCGTTTCGGCGAAGCCGACCTTGCGCCGCCAGGCGCGGCGTGCGCGGGTTCACGCTGCTCGAACTCATCGTCGCGTTCGTGGTGTTCGCGCTCGCGTTCGGCCTGCTCATGCAGGTGGCATCCGGTTCCCTGCGCAACGCGCGGCATTCGGCGCACTTCACGCAGGCCGCCCTGCTGGCGCAGTCCAAGCTCGACGAACTCGGTGCCGGCGAACCGCTCGAGGAAGGCAGCGACAGCGGCCGGTTCGGCGACATCTACGAGTGGCGGCTCGACGTCACCAAGCAGGATCCGCCGTTGGCTGCCAACGGCAATGAGGACCAGGTGCCCTTCGAACTCGTGCGCCTGGAGCTCATCGTCGAGTGGCGCGACGGGACGCGCGAGCGCGAAGCGCGCTTCGTCACCGAGCGCATCCAGCAGAAGGTGGGTTGAGGCGATGGCTGTGCGCCGGGCCCAGCATGGCTTCACCCTGATCGAGATCCTGCTCGCGCTGGTTTTGCTGGCGTTGCTCATGACCGCTGCCTATTCGGGCTTCAGTGCGTCCAACCGGGCGGTCCAGCGTGGCGAGGCATCGATCGACGCGACCAACAAGGTGCGCGTCACGCAACAACTCCTGAGGCGCCAGATCGGCCAGGCGCTGACGCTCGCGTTCGACCAGGACACCGGCACCAGCGCGCCGGTGTTGATCGAAGGCGGCATGGACGAACTCACCTTCGTCTCCGCGCTACCGGGTTATCTCGGACAGGGCGGCGCGTACGTGCAACGCATCGAACTGGTGTCCGGAGAGCGCGGCGGCAAGCAGCTGGTGTTCCGGCACGCGTTGCTCAACGGCTTCGATCCTGCCGACAGTGATCGATGGGTGGAGCAGCCGGTGGTGCTGCTCGAGGAAATCGATGATTTCTCGATCGACTATCGGGGACTCGATGCCGAAGGCAAGCTCGGCCAATGGGATGTGGAATGGGAACATCGAGACCGGCTGCCGGTGCTCGTGCGCATCGCCATCGAGTTCGACGAGGACTCGAAGCTGCGCTGGCCAACGCTGACGATCCCCCTGCAGCTGGCCGGCGATGCAGTCGTTGGCGGGTCTGCGCTCGGGCCCAATGCACTGACCAGCGCGCCGCCGCCGCCGGTGCCCAAGCCATGACGCACATCGCGAAACGCCGTCGGGCGCGCGGCACAGCCCTGTTGCTGGTGCTGTGGATCACCGCCCTGCTCGCCGTGATCCTCGGCAGCTTCGCAGTGGCGGCGCGCACCGAACTGCAGCAGTCGCGCAACCTCTTCGACACGATACGCGCTCGACTGGCGGCGGAAGCGGGTGTGGCGCGCGCGGTATACGAGCTGAACCGGCCGGGCCTCGACCGCTGGCTTGCCGACGGCCGCAGCTACGAGATCGAGTTCGAAGGCAACACCATCGAGATCACGGTGCAGGACGAATCCGGCAAGGTCGACATCAACGCGGCCGACCCGGCCACGCTGCAGGCCATGTTCGTGCTCGCCGGTTCGGACGAGGACACCGCGCGCAGGATCGCCGCGGCAATTCTCGACTGGCGCGATCCCGACGACCTCGCGCAGCCCGAAGGCGCAGAAGACGCCGAATATGAGGCCGCCGGCCTGTCCTACGGGGCGGCGGACTATCCGTTCCGGCTCGCGCCCGAATTGCAGCAGGTGTTGGGCATGGATTACGAGCTTTACCGCAGAGTGGCCGAGTGGATCACGGTCTATGGCGGCAGCGCCCAGCCGAATCCCTCCTTTGCGCCGGCGGCGCTCCTGCCTTTGTTTCCGGGGATCACGCCGGAGCTGGCCGAACAGCTCGTGGCGCAGCGCCACGCGCTCGATCCGACGCAAATGCAGGCCACGCCGCTGCTTTTGCCGGGCGGCCAGGCCCTGATGGCCCTGGGCGGGAGCGGCTCCTATACTGTGCGGTCGCGCGCGACGCTGCCGAACGGCACTGAAGCGGCCATCGAAGTCACCCTGCGCATGGGAGGCGGCCCCGGCGGTCGCGCCTACAGTGTTCTGCGCTGGCGCGAACCACAGACAGGCATATGACAGCAGCGTCAGCGCAAATGCAGCGACGATGGCAAACGGCGCGCCGACGCTACGCGGCCAGCGGCGTGCGTCGTTTCCTGCACTGGTGGTGGGGAGAGCTCAGGCCCCTCGTGCCAGGCGGCTGGTTGCGCGCGTTCGCGGACCGCCGCAGGACCGTGCTGCTTTCGCCGACACCCGGCGGCCTGCGCGTCGAGGCTCTTGGGCCCGGATCCCCCGAGCCTGTCGAAATCCCGCTGGACGAGTCGGCGGATGTCCAGTGGAGCGCGATCGACGAGTTGCTCGCGCGCTACGAGGAACGGCCGCTCGTGATCTTCACGCTCCCCACCCGGGGGGCCCTGCGACGCAGCCTCACATTGCCCGCCGCGGCAGCCGACAACCTGCATCAGGTCCTCGGGTTCGAAATGGATCGCCAGACGCCCTTTCGCGCCGAGCAGGTGTACTACGACGCGCGCGTGCTTCGCACCGATCCGGCCACGCGCACACTCGCACTCGACCTGCTGGTCATACCGCGCCCCACGCTCGACGCCGAACTGGCACGCTTTGGCGAGCGGCTGCCGGCCCTCGACGCGGTGGATATCGAAGGAGACGGCGGTCCCGGCACGCGTGCCGGTTTCAACCTGTTGAGCGAAGAGCGGCGCGCCGGTCGCGACCGCCGGCTGTTCTGGCTGACCCTGGGCCTGGCCGGGCTTTCCCTCGGCCTGCTCGCAGTGGTGATGTCGCAGTCGGTGACCAACCGCGAGAAGGCGCTGGCCGAACTGCAGGCGGCGACCGCGCAATCGCGCACCGAGGCGCTCAAGGTTGCCCAGCTCCGTCGCAATCTCAACGATGCGATCGCTGCCGCGCGCTTCATCGAAGAGGCACGCGCCGAGCGCCCCGTGATCGTCGATGCGTTGAAGGAACTTACCCAGCGGCTTCCCGACGAAGCCTCTCTGCAACGGTTCGGCTTCAGCAATGGCGAGTACACGATCAATGGCCTGAGCAGCAAGGCGAGCGGCCTGATTGGCGTGCTCAAGCCGTCGCCGCTTCTGGTGGCGCCCCAGATCCAGGGGTCCATCACGCCGGACGTGCGCACGGGCAAGGAGATGTTCACCATCGTGGCGAAGTCGCCGACGCGCGCCGCCGCCGACGCGCGCGAGCAGGCCGAGGAAGCGGCTGAGCGCACCGGGCGCAACGGCCGCGCGACTGACCGCGACCAGGGCTGACATGAATCTCCTGCCCAGCGCCGACCGCGCCCGCCCGACCGCCATCCTGCTCGCCCTGGTCGCGATCGGGCTGGCCTATTTCGTAGGCGTGCACTGGTGGTTCACGTCCCCCCATCTTGCGATCGCCAACGAAATGCGCGAATTGCGCGAGCAGGAGCTCGACTATCGGAGCAAGTCCGCAGCGCGCAAGGACATCGAGCGGCGCCTGGCCGAGGTGCGGGCCGCCGAGGCGAACAGCGTGGCTTTCCTGCCAGAAGCGGATTTCGATAGCGCTGCGGCAGGCCTTGCGCAACGGGTGGACCAGGTCGTGGCGGAGTTCGCGCGGAGCGCGCAAACCTGCCAGGTGCTGGGCAAGACGCCGATGCGCGGCACCGAAGAAGAACCCTTCGAGCGCGTGGTCCAGACCGTGCGACTGCGCTGCAGCTACGAGGAACTGGCCCCGATCCTGCACAAGCTCGAAAGCGGGCAACCGATGTTGTTCGTGGAGGAGACGCAGATCGCGCGTTGGGCGGGCTATCGGGATCCGCAAACCGGCAAGGCGCTCAGCACGCTCGATGTCCGCTTCAACGTGTACGGGTATCTGCGCAGCAAGGCAGAGCCGGCGGCTGCCGGCGGGCGGCGCCGCACGTGACGCGCGCGCAGCGATTGATCCTGACCCTGGGCAGCGTGGCGCTGCTGCTGGGCGCCGTGCTCGTGGCCCAGAAGTTCGGGCTCGGCGACGGCTATCAGCTGGCTCCGCTCGACCCGGGCGAGGGCAGGGCACCCCCGTCCGCTGCGCCGGCCCGTCGGTCCATGGTGCTCAAACCGTTCCCGAGCTACGACGTACTGTTGCAGCGCCCCTTGTTCAACGAAGACCGCAAGCCCACGCCGATCGAGGAAGAGGTCTCCGCCACTCCCCAGGCGACGGTGGCGGCGCTCGATGCACAGTTGACGGGCATCATCCTCATGCCCAACACGAAGCTCGCGATGCTTCGCGAGAATGCCTCCGGAAAGGGGTTGCGCGTGCGTCTGGGCAGTGAGCTGGACGGCGCGCTCGCCGGCTGGAAGCTGGTCGAACTGCAGCCGCGCAAGGCGGTCTTCGAGGCCCAGGGCCAGGGCCGGCAGGAGCTCGAACTTGCGGTCGACAAGGCTGGCGCGCCGGCGGCTGCGCCTCCTCCTCCGCAGAATATGCAGACCGGCGCCACTCCAGCGGGCCGCCCGCAGCCTCCGCCCAATCCCGGGGGGTTGGCCACCCCGGTGATGCCGCAGGCCCCCAACAAGGATCAGAACGCGCAGGCCCCGGCCCCCGCCGCGCAGCCGGTTGAACCGGCGCAGGAATCCACGGTCGAACCCGAGCAACCCGAAGTCGCCGAGTCGATCCGGCAACGGATCGAGGAGCGTCGGCGCCAGTTGCGCGAGGAAGCCGCGCGACTCATGCAGCAGCAACCCCAGAAATGACGCAGACGCTAGGCTTGCGCCTGCGCGCCCGGTCACGGAAGCGGTTCCATCCCCTTTTGCACAAGACGTATGGCAGCAACGAGAGCCTCATGATCGCAGCCGCAACAGTATTCCAGTCGACCCGTGCTTCCCGCGCATGTGTGGCAATTGCCGTGTTGGCAGTCACCGTGGCGGCAGGGTGTGCCCAGCCGCCGGTGCGCCGCGTTCCCGTGCTTGTGGAGCCACTGCCGTCTCCCGCTGCGGGAGTGGCGACGGTCCCCACGGCCCCACCCTCCAGCGTCACTGGCACGGATCCGGTGGAAATCGTGGAGGCGCCAAGGATCCAGCCGCCGCCGCCGCAGGCAGAAGTCAAGATCGGCACCGGCCAGTTCATCAACGCACAAGCCGCCGCGCGCCGCCCCGCGTCGACCGCGGCCGGCGGCAACGTGGTGTTCAATTGGGAAAACGTGCCGATCCAGGAAGTAGTCAAGGCCATCCTCGGCGACGTGCTCCAGGAAAACTACGTCATCGCGCCCGGCGTGCAGGGCAACGTCACGTTCTCGACCGCGCAGCCGATCACGCCGAACCAGGCGATGGGCGTGCTGGAGATGCTGCTTTCGTGGAACAACGCGACGCTGGTCTATCGCGACGGGCGCTACACCGTGACGCCGGTCGCATCGGCCGTTCCGGGCAACCTGACCCCGCGCATCGGCCCCGCGACGAGCGCGCGTGGCTACGAGTTGCGGGTGGTTCCCCTGAAATACATCTCGGCGACCGAGATGGAAAAGATCCTCGTGCCCTACATTCGTCCGGGCGCCATGGTGCGCGTCGACAACGCGCGCAACATCCTGGTGGTCGGGGGCACGCGCGCCGATCTCACCAACTATCTCGAAACGATCGCCGTGTTCGACGTGAACTGGCTCAAGGGGATGTCCATCGGCATCTTTCCGCTTGAGCAGGTCGACGCGAAAACCGTCGTGCCCGAACTCGAGAAGATCTTCGGCGACGCGGCGGGCACGCCCATGGCCGGCATGTTCCGTTTCCTCGCGATCGAGCGCACCAACTCGGTCATGGTGATCACGCCTCAGCCCGAATACCTCACGCAAGCCGAAGAGTGGATCGGCAAGCTCGACCGCGGCAGCGGCGCTGCTTCGCAACTGTTCGTCTACTACGTCAAGAACGTCAAGGCCACCGACCTCGCGGAAAAGCTGACGGATATCTTCAGTTCGTCGGGATCGGGCGCCGCGGGCGCGCCTGCCCCGATCGGCGCGGTCACTCCCGGCGTTGCGTCGATCGAAATCAATGCAATGAACCGGGGCCGCAAGGACGAGCGCGACCTCAACCAGCGCGCGCGCGCCGTGACCCAGGCTCCGATCACCACAACCCCGGCGGGCGTGGCAGGGACTGCCGGCGGCTCCGGCGAAGCGGGCGGGGGCATCAGCATCGTCGAGAGCGACAACATCCGCATCACGTCGATCGAGGAATCCAATGCACTGCTCATCAAATCGACGTCGAGCCAGTACGACTCGATCGAATCCGCGATCCGGCGCCTCGACGTGGTGCCCTTGCAGGTGCACATCGAGGCCCGGTTCCTCGAAGTCACGCTGACGGACCGCTTCCGCTTCGGGGTGCAGTCGTATTTCGAAAACCTCAAGCTGCCCGGCCCGCGCTTCGCCGACGGCGTCGAACATGGCGCGCCCACCAGTTTCGGCGGCAGCATCACGCCCGCCGGCGTGGCCTGGACCTTCCTCAGCGACCACGCGGATTTCCTGATCGACACGCTGCAGTCCGAGGGCGTCGTCGAGGTGCTGGCCGCGCCTTCCGTGGTCGTGCTCAACAACAAGAGCGCGAACATCAATGTCGGTACGCAGATCCCGGTGGTCAGTTCCTTCATCAATACGGGCGGCGGCGTCGTCAATCCCAACGACCCGAACAATCCCGGCATCAATCCCGGCATCGGCAACAGCTTCGTGCAATTCCGCGATACGGGCATCACGCTCGACGTGACTCCGCGGGTCAATCCAGGCGGCCTCGTGTACCTCGAGATCAAGCAGGAAAAGAGCACCCCCGGCGCCGCCGACACTGCAGTGGCCGGCAATGTCGCGGTCAACAAGCGCACCCTGGAAACGGAAATCGCGGTGCAGAGCGGGCAGACCGTCATGCTGGGAGGCCTCATCAGCGACGAGGCCGATCGCTTCAAGGGCGGCGTGCCCGTGCTGTCCAAGATCCCTGTCATCGGGGGCCTCTTCGGCAGCACCAACCGCAACCGCGTTCGCCAGGAGCTGATCGTGCTGATCACCCCCACGGTCATCGGCAGCGCCCAGGAAGGCGACGAGCTGACCCGCGAATACCGCGAACGATTCCGCCAGCTCAAGCCGCTGTCGGACCAGGTCGAGGCCGAAAGGCTGCGGGGCAAGGCTCGCGCCGAGGAGTTGCGGGCGCTCGACAGCGTCCCGCCGACGCCATGAATTTTCGTACTTCCTAAGGACAACTGCATGCGCACCACACGAATCTCCCTCGCGATTGCCGTGGTCGCCGCCTCGCTGGCCGCGGGCTGCGCGAGTACTGCCGGACCGGGCGAGGCAGCAGCAGCTGCAAAATCCGATTCCCCCGCTGCGGACGCCCCTGCGGAGCAGATCGCTGCCCCGCCGGCGGAGCAGCGCAATTCGCCGCTGGTGCGCCCCGGCCAGGATCCGGCGATTGCCGGTCCTGGCGTGGACATCAGGGCCCGGCCACCCGGGTTCGAGCCGATCGACAAGCGCCTCGAGGACCGCGTCGAGCAGCGCTGGAAGCTGCTGATGGCGGGCAAGACCGATGAGGCATACGAGTTCCTCACGGCGGGCGTCCGTTCCGCCATCCCGCGCAAACAGTATTCGGCGGACATGGGCTCCAGGCCCATCCGCTGGATGGGCGCCGAAGCGCTGGACGGCCAATGCGAGGCAACTTCGTGCGCTGTGCGGGTCCTGATGACCTACCGGTTTTCAATGCAATCGACGGGCGCCAAGGAAATGCAGAGCCAGTCGGCGATTACCGAGCGCTGGATCAAGGTAGGTGACGAATGGCATCATCTTCCCGAGCAATTCCTGGAAGGGTTCATCAAATAGCCCCGCTCGGGGTGCCAGGCGGCCCGCCGGTCCCCGCGGGCCGGGTAAACGCGGCCTGGCTCGCAAAATGGGGGATTGCGCACTGCCGAACATTCGCTTAACATCCCTGACGCTCGACTTACCCTGCCGCAGTAGCCGTCATCGATCGGCGCGGCGGATGGGTCAGGTGGTATGCAATAGCCCTGTAAGACCTAATTAGGAGTGTCCCAGATGAAAAGAAACAGCTTGGCGACTGCCACGCTTGCCGGCCTGATGGGCGCGGCGGGCCTGGCGATGACCGCGCAAGCGGTCAACCTGAACCCGGATGGCTTGGGTCAGGTCTTGATCTATCCGTACTACACGGTCAACAAGAACAACTCGACCGCGATCTCGGTAGTCAACACCACCAGCCGCGTCAAAGCCGTGAAGGTGCGCTTCCTCGAAGGCGCCAACTCGAAGGAAGTCCTCGACTTCAACCTGTACATGTCGCCGTTCGACGTCTGGACCGCCGCGGTGTTCGCCACCGACGGTGCCACGGGCACGGGCCCCGGCAACTTCCGCACCACCGACACTTCGTGCCTGGTGCCGGACATCCGCAACATCACCCAGCCGTTCCTGCCGTTCGCCTACACGGGCGCGTTCCGTGACTTCCCGACCGGCAGTGCCAACGCTGACTTCCTGGGCTCGCTGACGCGTACCCGCGAAGGCCATATCGAAATGATCGAGATGGGTGAAGTCCGTACGGGCACTGGCCTGACGAACCTCGCCGAGGAAGCCACGCACGCCAACGGCGTTCCGGTCAACTGCGCAGCACTGGTGACTTCCTGGACCCCGGGTTCGGGTGGCTGGTCGTCCACCCCTGCCGCGATCGATGGACCGACGGGTGGCCTGTTCGGCGCCGGCTTCATCATCGACGTGGGCAACGGCACCATGCACTCCTACGCTGCGGAAGCCATTGCCGGCTTCTACACCGTCGGTGACGGCGCCCTGCACAGCAATCCGGGTAGCGTCCTGCCCGACCTGCGCCAGGCGCGTACGGGTGGTACGGCCGCAGCGCCGACCGCGGACTCGTTCGTGTTCGTGGGTGGCGGTGCACAGATCCAGCAGGAAACCTTCCTGTCGGGTACGGCACAGCCGCCGAACGCCGTGTCGCTGGTCTTCATGCACGACGCGATCTACAACGAGTACAACACCGAAACCGCGCTGGGCGCCTCGTCGGAATGGGTCATCACCTTCCCGACCAAGCGTTACTACGTGGACGTCCTGACCGACGCCCTCGTCACACCGCCTTTCACGGAAGCGTTCCGTGACGACGGTTCGGCGTGCGAAACGTTCGGTCTGAACTACTACGACCGTGAAGAGCGTACCCCGGGCATCATCGTCGGCGGTCCGATCATCTCGCCGCCGCCGCCGGATCCGACGATCACGCTGCCGTCGCTGTGCTGGGAATCGAACGTGTTCACGTTCAACCAGCCGGCGGTTGCCGCTTCGACGAGCCTGGCAACGCGTTCGTCGGGGATCTTCGGTTCGCGCTTCTCCACCAACATCACCACCGCTGCAACGGGTGGCACCACGGTGTACCAGGCGGGTTGGGCGCGCATGGGCTTCGACAACGACGACACTGCACCGGCCGGTCAGGACCATGTGTTGACTGCTCCGAGCGGCCGTCGTTACGTCGGTCTGCCGACCATCGGCTTCTGGTCGGTCAACTTCGTCAACTCCGCGGCGCAGCCGGGTCGTTTGTCCAATTACTCGGGCAGCATCCGTCATCGCGGCAGCCGACTGGTGCTCGCACCAATCGTTCCGTAAATCGGTATCGAGTCCTTCGGGATTCGCGCAACATCCAGGCCCCGGGCGCAAGCCCGGGGCTTTTTTGTGCGCCTCGAATCACACTGGTGGCTGAAAGTCCCGACTGGCGGTTCGGCTTGGCGGCCGAGTGCTGGTAACATGCCGACCAACTTCTGACCCAGGCGCCACGCCCATGACACACGTCCGCCCCCGGACCCCTATGGTCGCCGCGATGTTGACCGCGATGCTGGTACTCGTGCCGGCGATCGCGTCCGCGCAGGCCAACCAGCTCATCATCAACCGCGGCGGTGCGCAGCAGGCGGCCGTCACCCTGACGCCCGATTCGAACGTGAGAATCGACGCGGTCACCGGCAACGTGGTGGTCGACTGCGCGCCGAGTTCCACGAATTCGACGCAATGCTCCGATTCGCTGGGCGGCAACAACCCGCCGCCGGCGTTCACGCTCGCGTCGAGCAACTTTAATCAGCCGCAGACCGACGGTCGCTATCCCGCCCTCACCACCTTCTCGCTGGCTCCCGTCGGGTTGCACGCCGACTACGAGGCGTGCGAGCGTGTGTCCACTGGAGGAGGCACGACCAACTGGAGTGGCGTCCTGCCCGCGTCTGCCGCCGCGAGCTCCAACGTGACGGTGCCCAATCCCAATGCTACTTACGCGTTTTCGTTGCGCTGCTTTGCTGCAACGGGCGCGCGCACGTCCAACGTGCTCAATGTGCTCACTGCCTCCGGGCCGCCGCCCGTCGAGGGCTGCCCTTCCAACTGGAACGGTGAGCCATGGGCAGGATTCACGCGTAGCTCCGAGCGGTTGTTCACTGACATCCGTGCGCAGAACGGGGGATTCTCGAATCCTTTTCCCCGGATAGGCGGACTCATTGTCTTCGGGGCGAACCGGAACGAGTACGTGTCGGTCGAGTTCACCGCGTCTGACGCCCAGAACTTCGACGGATTGCTCAAGTTCCTGAACTGGATCGAGGCCCAGGGCGGGGGCGCCGGTGCCGCCAGCCTCAACGGCGTCTACTTCTCTATTTCCCGCTGTCCCGGCGATTTCCGGATCCCTGCGAACACGCCCGACCCGGTTGAACCGACGTTGAGTCTCGGCTGCCGCAACATCACGCTTTCAGGCACCCAGCGCTTCCTTACCGGAGGCATCTCCTACGCGCTCAACCAGTCGCCCAGCAACAACGAGTGCGCGCTGGTTCAAGGGAACCGGTATTACCTCAACTTCATGACGGTGAATCCGCTCGACGGCTACCAGCCCAACGAGCACAACTGCCTCGACACCACGATCAGCCGTTGCGGCGTGGCGTTCCAGTCGCAGTAACTCTTGCCGCGATCCGATCGATCATTGGGGGCGACTTGTCGCCCCCAATGTTTTTTGGGACTTCCGGATTCCCTGTTGACCGCGCAACCTGTTTGAACTCGGGCACCGGGCGAGAGTCTGACCGCATGCCGCGATTGCTCCCGCCCGCTGCTTGACCCATCTCACGGAATCTTTCAATGCACTCGTCTGCCCGACTCTTTATCGCACTCGCGCTCGCCGCCACGGCCGTGGTTGCCACGGCGCAACCCGCCGGCGAGATTCCCGCGTCCTCGGACGTGCTGGCCAGGCGGGGTGGCGCCGAGATCACGGAAGCCGAGGTCGACGCCCGCATGCAGGAAATTCCTGAACAGCAGCGCGCCGGCTTTATCGACAGCGGCGAGCGCATCGACACCCTGTTGAACCAGATGTTGCTCGTCGAGCAGATGGCTGCGGAAGCACGCCGGCTCGGCCTCGACAAGACCGACAAGTTCAAGGCGGCGCGCAAGCTTGCCGAAGAGCGCGACCTCGCGCTGTTCTACCAGCAGCATCTGTTCGAGAACGCACCGAAGTTCGACGCGGAGACCCTGGCGGCGGAAGCGTTCGCGGCTTCCCCGAAGGACTTCCTGATTGGCGACGTGGTCGACGTGCGGCATGTGCTGATCAAGACCGATTGCCGCGCACCCGGAACCGCGAAGGCGCTCGCCGAAAAACTTCGCGAGCGCGCGGCCCGCGGCGAAGCGGTGGCCGATCTCGCGCGCAAGTATTCCGAGGACGATGCGTCGGCGGCCGAGGGCGGGCTGTTCCGCAACGTGCCGCGCGGCAAGACCGTCAAGGCCTTCGAGGACGCCGCCTTTGCGATGCACACTCCAGGTGAACTGTCGCCGGTTATCGAGACTCCTTACGGCTACCACTTCATCGAGATGGTCGAGCACCGCACCGGACGCGCTGCCGAGTTCGAGGAAATCCGCGAGGGCCTGGCGAGGCAGATGAAGCAACGGCACCAGGGCAAGCACGTCGAGGACCAGAGCGATCGATTGCTGAGCATGCCGCTCGAGGGCAACCCCGCGCGCCTGCAGGCCTTGCGCAAGCGCTACGGCGATGCCGACATCGCGGCCGCCACGGCTGCGGCGGAACAGCTGCCAGCTCCACTGCAAGTTCCGAAAGCGTCGCCCAAATAGCCGGATAGTCGCGGCGCGATACTCGAGGCTGGAGGTGCCCGCGGTCCGCCTTCCTGCGACTGGCGCTGCCCGCCTCGATTGACTTCGGGACCGGCCCGCCGGCCCGGCGGCGACTACACTTCGTGCGGGTGGATGCGCAGGCGCAGGAATGACTTTGCGGGTATCGACGCACGACGTGGCACTGCTGCGCCATTTCACGGTGCGCGCATTGAGGCAGCGCTTCGAGGGAACCCTGACCGGTCTCGGCTGGGCGGTCGCGCAGCCGCTGGTGATGCTCGGCGTCTACAGCCTGATGTTCGTCACCGTGCTGCAGGCGCGCCTGCCCCAGGGCGTCGATCTCGCGTTCGTGCCGTTCCTCGCAGTCGGGCTGTGGCCGTGGACGGCTTTCGCGGAGAGCCTGGTGCAGGGCACCACCTCGATCCAGGACAACGCATCGCTGCTGTCGAAAGTCGCGCTGCCGCGCGCGGTGCTGGTGCTGTCGCGCGTCGCGGCCGCGTTCGCCGTGCATGGGATCGGATTCCTGCTGATCTTGGTGGCGCTGGCCGCGTTCGGCCAGCCGTTGCGTTGGGAGGGGCTCATCCTGGCGCTCGGCATCTTCGCGCTGCTGGGTATCGCCGCCGCCGGCCTTGCGCTTGCGCTGGCGGCCATGCAGGTCTTCGTGCGCGACCTCGCACTGGTGACGGGCCAACTGCTGACCGCCTGGTTTTTCCTCACGCCGATCTTCTACGCACGCGAGATGTTGCCCGCAAGATTGCAGCCGCTGCTCGATGCGAATCCGATGACCGCTTTTATCGAGGCCCTGCGCTGGAGTCTCTTCGGAGTCGGCACGCCGACCATAGGCTGGATCGCCCTGCTCTGGTTCCCGCTCGCGACGCTCGCGATCGGTAGCTTTGTCTTCAGGCGACTGTCGCGCCACTTCGAGGATTTCCTGTGAGCACGGCTGTCGAGGCCGCGCCGCTGCTGGTCCGACTGCACGACGTTGGCAAGGACTATCCGCAGGTTGCGCGCGCCTCCGACCGGTTGCGCGCAATGGCGCGGCTGCTGCGCAACGCGCCGCATCGAGACCCCATCACTGTGCTCGATGGCGTGTCGCTGGAGATCCACGCCGGGGAGTCGCTGGGCGTCATCGGCGAAAACGGCGCGGGCAAGTCGACGCTGCTCAAGATATTGAGCGGCGTGCTCGCGCCCACGCGGGGGTCGGTAGAAGTGCGCGCGTCCATCGGCGCGTTGCTCGAGCTCGGTGCGGGATTCAATCCGGAACTCAGCGGCCGCGACAATATCGAGATGGCCGGAACCCTGATGGGTTTCAGCGCGCGCGAACTCGCTGCAAGGATGGACGAGATCGTCGAGTTCGCCGATATCGGGCGCTGGATCGACGAACCGGTCAAACACTATTCCAGCGGCATGGTTGTACGGCTCGGCTTCGCCCTGGTCGCTGCGCGACGGCCGCAACTGCTCATCACCGACGAGGTCCTCGCGGTGGGCGACGAGGCGTTCCAGCGCAAGTGCATCCGCTGGATCGAGGACTACCTGGCGGGTGGCGGCACGCTGATGCTGGTCTCGCACAGCATGTTCCACGTGCAGAAGCTCTGCCGGCGCGCCCTGTGGCTCGATCACGGGCGACAGCGCGGCTATGGCGAGGTTTACGACGTGACCCAGCAGTATCTTGCGTTCCAGGAACGCCGCATTGCCGCACAGGAGGAATCGGCGACGACCTCCCTGTCGGGACAGGAGTTCGAGGTCCGCGAGCTCGCGTTGAATGGCGCGGCGCAACAGACCGCCATTTCCATCGAGGCGGGCAGTGCGCTCGAGCTGCGCATCGACGTGCGTTCGCGGGACGGGCGTGTGCCTGCGCTGGCGCTGGGCATCGTGCGTGCCGACGGAACCGCGGTATATGGCGTCACGAGCGCCATGGATTCGGCATTGCCGAAGCGGCTCGACGACGATACCTGGCGGTTCCTGGTGCGGTTCGACGCCCTGCCTTTGCTGCCCGGTGGCTATCTCGCGCGGGCACATGCGATGGACCCGGAGGAACTGCGCCTGTTCGACACCATGGAGCGTGGATTCGCGGTGCGCGGCAGTACCCGGGAACTGGGCATGGTGCGCCTGTCGCACGAATGGTTGATCGACGCGTGAGCGCACCCGATGTTCCGCTGCCCACTGTCATCGTACCGGTGTTCAACGGGGCCCACGTGCTGAAGCCGTGTTTCGACAGCCTGCTGCGCACGCTTCCCGAACAGGCGCGCGTCATGGTGGTGGACGATGCATCGCCCGACCCGGCGGTCGCGCCCCTCATCGAAGCGTTCGTGCACGCCTCGCGGTGTCGCGCCGATGCCACCCGCCACGCGCGCAATCAGGGTTTCGTCGACACGGTCAACCGGGCGATGGCCGATGCTTCAGGGGACGTGGTGCTGCTCAACAGCGACACCCTCACCACGCCGGGCTGGCTCGAAGCGCTGGCGCGATGCGCGGGTTCGGATCCCTCGATCGCCACGGCCACGCCGTGGTCGAACAACGCGGAGATCTGTTCGATACCGGAGTTCTGCAAGGCCAATCCTGTGCCGGAGGATGTCGACCGCGTTGCGACGGCCGTCGCAGGAGCCGCGAACGGGGACTATCCCGATCTGCCGACAGGTGTGGGCTTCTGCATGCTCATAACGCGCCATGCCCTGAGCGCCCTGGGGAGTTTCGACTCGGCAACTTTTGGCCGCGGTTACGGCGAGGAAAACGACTTCTGCCGGCGCGCTGCCGGACATGGATGGCGCAACGTGCTGTGCCACGACGCCTTCGTCGCGCATGTCGGGCACGCCAGTTTCGCTGGCGAAAATCTCGCTCCGGGCGGCCTCAACCAGCGACGGCTCGAGGCGCGCTATCCGGATTACGCGGCGCTTGTCGCCGCATTCATCGCGACCGACCCGCTCGCATCGCTGCGTGCGCACATCGTGCAACAGTTGCATGACGCACCCCGGAGCGCAGCTGCATGAGCAACGACCTCGAGTTCACCGGTGAGCGCTTCACGCCCGAATGCGTGCGCGAGATCTGGTACGAGCATTTCCATCGCTATGCCTTTGCGTGCCCAGCGGCGCGCGGTCGCCGGGCGCTCGACGCTGCGTGCGGCGAAGGTTATGGATCGTCCCTGCTGGCGCGTTTCGCGCAATCGGTACAGGGCGTGGACATCGACCCGCTGGCGGTGGCGCATGCGCGCGCGCGTTACGCGCAAGCGACCAACCTGCGTTTCGAGGTTGGTGACGCGACGGCGCTGGACGCGCTCCCGGACGCGTCCTTCGATCTCATCACCAGTTTCGAAACCCTCGAGCACGTGGAGGCGCAGGAGCGCATGCTCGCGGGCTTCCGTCGGCTGCTTGCACCCGGTGGCGTACTGCTGGTTTCGTCGCCGGACAAGGCGCAGTACAGCGATGCGACCGGGCACACCAACCCGTTCCATGTGCGCGAGCTGTACCGCGATGAGTTCGAGACGCTGCTGGCGGCCCAGTTTCCCGCCCGGCGGCTATTCGCGCAGAAGCTGCTGTTCCAGGGCGCACTGTGGCGTGTCGATGGCGGTGGCGAGCACTTCGCGGCGAGCTGCATGGATGCGGGCGACGAGCAACCGCAACCTGGGCTTGGTTACCCGCCGCTGTACTACGTGGCGGCGTGCGCCGCGGACGAGGCGTCGCTGGTGGCGCTCGAACTCCCTGATCTGCACCTCTTCGGCGATCGTGCGGAATCGGTTTACGCGCACTACAACCGCGAGGTCGGTCGCGTCATCGAGGCGGGCCACGCGCTGGTCGAACGCGATGCGCGGATCGCCGAGCTTGAAGCGCGGTGTGCCCGCCTCGAGCAGTCCGCTGCCGCGACAACTGTCCCCCCGCAACGGCAGTCGTGGTGGCGGCGGCTACGCAGCCCGTGACCCCGTCGGTGGGCGACGCCGCGATCGACGCGGTGGTCGTGAGCTATCGCAGCGGCTCAACGCTGGGCGAGTGCCTCGTGCGCCTGCGGGCGAGCCGGGACGTGACCGGGATCGTCGTGGTGGACAACGCGTCCGACGACGACAGCGCGGAGATCGCAGCGCGCCATGCGGCAGGGGATGCGCGCTTCACCGCACTGCGCAACACCGACAATGCAGGCTTCGGCCCGGCTTGCAACCTCGGAGCACGACACGGCACCGCGCCGTTCATCGCATTCGTCAATCCCGACTGCTGGGTCGAGCCCGATTCGCTGGCGCGGCTGCGCGATCACCTGACACGCGCAACCGGAGGACTCGTCGGTGCCGACCTGGTTGATCCCGATGGCGTGCGCGACGCTGCCGCGCGCCGCCACGAGCCGACGCTTGCCCGCCTGTTGAAAGGTCGTGGAACGCGCGCCAGCGTTGCGGTTCCGATCGATGCGGGCGTGGCGCTCCAGCCCGTGGATGCCGTATCGGGTGCGCTGATGATGCTGCCGCGCGCGACATTCGAGTCGCTCGGTGGATTCGACGAAGGCTACCGGCTGCATGCCGAGGACCTCGATCTCTGCCGGCGCGTCCGCGCATCGGGCGCGGCGGTGCTGGTGGCCAACGACGTGCGCGTCGTGCACGTGCGCGGAGTATCGAGTCGCACGCGTCCGGTCTTCGTGGAGTGGCACAAACACCGCGGCATGTGGCGCTATTTCAGGAAGTTCGAAGGTCGCAGTGCGGGAGCGCTGACGCAGTCGTTTGCGTTCGCAGCCATCTGGGCGCACTTCGCGATGGCCGCGCCGCGTGCGTGGCTGCAATCGCGCGGGACGAGGTGATCGCCACGCGGGGACAATCGCGATGAGGGTCGTCGCCACTCAGCGGTAACGGTTGATCTCGTCGCGCAGCGCTTGCGCCGTCGCGCGCGCGGCATCCGCGTAGTCGTCACCCGTGGAAGCGTAGAGAATCGCCCGCGACGCGCTGACGACGAGGCCGGTGCCGCCCTCTGTCCTGCCATTGCCCACCAAGGATTCGATGTCGCCGCCCTGCGCTCCCACGCCGGGAACCAGCAGCGGCAGATCCCCGACGAGTGCGCGCACCTCGGCGAGTTGCGCCGGCCACGTTGCACCGACCACCAGCATGCAGTTGCCATCTGCGTTCCATTCGCGAGCGACGGTCGCGGCGACATGCTGGTAAAGCGGTCGCGACTGCCCGGTGGCATCCGTCACCTCGAGATCCTGCAGGTCAGCTGCACCGGGGTTCGATGTGCGGCACAGCACCACGACGCCGCGCCCGGGCCGGTCCAGGAACGGCTGCACCGAATCCCTGCCCATATACGGATTCACGGTCACCGCATCCGCGCGGTACCTGTCGAAGGCCTCCGTCGCGTAGTGCTGCGCCGTGCTGCCGATGTCGCCGCGCTTGGCGTCGAGAATCACCGGCACCGACGGATGCTGCGCGTGGATGTGCACGATCAGTCGCTCGAGGGCGCGCTCGGCGCCGAGTGCGGCGAAGTGCGCGACCTGCGGCTTGAACGCGCAGGCGTACTCGGCCGAGGCATCGACGATGTCACGGCAAAACGCGAATATCGCGTCGTCGTCGCGGGCGAACCGCAAGGGAAACTTCGCGGGCTCGGGATCGAGGCCGACGCACAGCAGCGAATCGGCCTCGCGCCAGCGTTCCCGCAAGGCCGCGACGAAGTTCATGCAGGCAGCGCTACTTCAGGGCCTTGAAGCGCAGGCGATGCGGCTTGGCACCTTCTTCGCCGAGGCGGCGACGCTTGTCCTCTTCGTATTCCTTGTAGTTGCCCTGGAAGAACTCGACGTGCGAGTCGCCTTCGAAGGACAGGATGTGCGTGGCGATGCGGTCGAGGAACCAGCGATCATGCGAGATCACCATCACGCAACCCGGGAATTCGAGCAGTGCGTCCTCGAGTGCGCGCAACGTCTCCACATCGAGATCGTTTGAGGGCTCGTCGAGCAACAGGACATTGCCGCCCTGCAACAGCGTCTTCGCCAGATGCAGCCGTCCGCGCTCGCCGCCCGACAGGGTGCCCACCAGCTTCTGCTGGTCCTGGCCCTTGAAGTTGAAACGGCCGAGGTAGGCACGCGACTGGATCTCGATGCCGTTGATGTTGAGGATGTCGAGGCCGCCCGACACTTCCTGGAATACGTTGTGGTTGCCGGTGAGCGCGTCGCGGCTCTGGTCGACGTACGCGAGCTTGACCGTCTGCCCGATCGCGACTTCGCCCGAGTCGGGCTTCTCCTTGCCGATCACCATCTTGAACAGCGTGGACTTGCCCGCACCGTTCGGACCGATGATGCCGACGATGGCGCCCGGCGGCACGGTAAAGCTCAAGTCGTCGATCAGCAGCCGGTCGCCGAAACTCTTGCTGACGCCCTTGAATTCGATGACGCGATCGCCGAGGCGCTCGCCCGGAGGAATGAAAATCTCGTTGGTCTCGTTGCGGCGCTGGTATTCGACCGAGTTGAGTTCCTCGAACCGCGCCAGGCGCGCCTTGCCCTTCGAGCGGCCGCCCTTGGCGTTGCTGCGCACCCATTCGAGTTCGCGTGCCAGCGCGCGCAGGCGGCCTTTTTCCTGCGACTCTTCCTGCTTGAGGCGGTCGGTCTTCTGCTCGAGCCACGACGTGTAATTGCCCTTCCAGGGGATGCCGCGCCCGCGGTCGAGTTCGAGGATCCACTCGGCGGCGTTTTCGAGGAAGTAGCGGTCATGGGTCACCGCGACGACGGTGCCGGGAAAGCGCGCCAGGAATTGCTCGAGCCATTCGACCGACTCGGCGTCGAGATGGTTGGTGGGCTCGTCGAGCAGCAGCATGTCGGGCTTGGACAGCAGCAGGCGGCAGAGCGCCACGCGGCGCTTCTCACCGCCTGACAGCGTGCCGATCTTCGCGTCCCACGCCGGCAGGCGCAGCGCGTCTGCCGCGATGTCGAGCTGCTGCGTCAGGGTGCTGGCGTCGTTCGCCGCGAGGATTCCTTCCAGGCGTTGCTGTTCCGCAGCGAGCTTGTCGAAATCCGCGTCGGGCTCGGCATACGCGGCGTACACCGCATCGAGGGCGGTCTGCGCGCCGAGTACTTCGCCCACGCCTTCCTCGACCGCTTCGCGCACCGTCATCGCCGGATCGAGCTTGGGCTCCTGTTCGAGGAAACCCACCTTGATGCCCGCCTGGGGACGCGACTCGCCATGGAAGTCGGTATCGACGCCGGCCATGATGCGCAGCACCGTCGACTTGCCTGCGCCATTGAGGCCCAGCAGGCCGATCTTGGCGCCGGGGAAAAACGACAGCGAGATGTCCTTGATGATCTCGCGTTTCGGCGGCACGATCTTGCTGACGCCGATCATGGTGTAGATGTACTGCATGGGTTTCGATTCCGGAATCTTGGGAGTGGGGCGGGTGCGGTATCCGACGGGCAGGCGCGCTCACAGCCGCGAGCGCTATGCGGCTCGCGCGAGGAAATCCGCGAAGGCCCGGTGGACGGGGGCCGTATTGTAGAGCCGTTCGCGATTCGCAATGAGGCGGCTGCGCAGCCCATCCCTGGCGGGCGCATCCGCGATGAGCGCCAACGCCCGTTTGCAGTAATCGTCGAGGTCCGTTGCGATCAGTTCGCGAACGTCGAGGTGCTGCAACAGCGCGGCTGTCTGCCGGCTGCGCATCGAGGCGCCGGGGACGCTCAGCACGGGCAGGCCCTCGCCCAGCTGGTCGAGTGCGCTCATGCCGCCCGACCAGCCGATCGTATCGAGGCCCAGGTCGCAATGCGCCGCGAGTCCACGGAATTCATCGAGTGGCAACAACGGATGCAGGACCAGTTGCGAGTCGGGGTCCCCGCCCGCGGCGCGCAGGAGCGAGCGCAAATGCCCGCCCCAGCCGTTGCGCACCCTCGCGTCGGCATGTGGTGTCAGGTGCAGGCGCGCCCCTGGTGCAGCCGCCAGGATTGAAACCATCGCGGCGACCTGGTCCGGGAGCTGCTTGAAGACGCTCTGGGCGCATAGCAGCTCGACATGGGCGCGCGAGCCGCGCGCCGGCCACGAGCGTGGCTGCCGAGGCTTCGCGGCGGGAGCTACGAGCCCGGCGCCCAGCCCGGGCAGGCATAGCAACTGCTCGGTGTACTGCCGCGCCGCGTCGACCGGCTCGAACCACTCGCTCGACAGGAAAAAGTCCAGCGAGGGCAGGCCCGTAGTGACCGGGTGCCCCCACAGCACCGCCTGGACCGGCGCCAGCCGCAGCGCGGCCAGTCCCTGCGTCAGCGGATGCATGCCCACGTCGGAGTAGACGATCGCGTCGGGCGCGAGCGCCGTGATCAGGTCGCACCACTCGCGAGCGCCGCGCGGTCCCTTGTGCACTTGTGCAACGCCGGCGGCCAGCTCGCCGGTGTGCGAATCGCTGGCCGGATCGAGTTGCAGCAGATGCACCTCGAAGCGGCCGGGATCGAGTTGCGTGATCAGCGGGCCGAACAATCGGGTGACGGTGTGTTCGTAGGTGTAGGCGCTGATGTACACCACGCGCCGCCGATGGCGCACCGGCGGGGCCGGGGCACGCAGCGGGCCGGTGAGCGCCGCCATCATCCTGCCGACCAGGGCGCCGTATTCTTTTTGCTCCCGCGTCACCTCATCGCCGAGGTAGTGCCGGTAGAAAGCCGTGCACTGGCCCACGCAGCCCCAGACCTGCTCGCGCCACTTCGGTTGCTCCCAGGGGATCGCGCCGAACTCGGACAATCCCTGCTGCCAGCGGTCCCGGAAAGCTGCGATCGACCCGGCGTCGCCATGGGCAAGGGATTGCGGGAGCTGGAACCGCGCCCACCGCGCCGGCAGGAAGTCGGGATCCCTTGCGATGGCCTGCTCGAGCGCGAGGTGGCCGCCGGCAAAATCGAAAGCCGTGAATGACGCATGGGCGCGCGCCATCCAATCGAGCGCACCCGGGCGGGGCTGGCCCGTGCTCACCGCCGGCGCGCCCGGTGCGGGTCAGGGGCTAAGATAGCGGGCCGTTTCAGGGGTCTTCGCATGTTCAAGCAATTTTCATCGCTCGCCGACTTCGATCCCGAGCTCCAGGCGGCGATTATCGCCGAGCAGCAACGCCAGGAAGACCACGTCGAGCTCATTGCGTCGGAAAACTACGCAAGCCCACGGGTGCTCGAGGCACAGGGCACCGTGCTGACCAACAAGTACGCCGAGGGCTATCCCGGCAAGCGCTATTACGGCGGCTGCGAATACGTCGATATCGCCGAACAGCTCGCGATCGACCGGGTCAAGCAACTGTTCGGCGCGGACTACGCGAACGTGCAGCCGCATTCCGGTTCGCAGGCGAATGCCGCGGTCTACCTGGCCCTGCTCAAGCCGGGCGATACGATCCTCGGCATGAGCCTGGCGCATGGCGGCCATCTCACGCATGGCGCCAAGGTGAATTTCTCGGGGAAGATTTTCAACGCCGTGCAGTACGGAATCGACGTGTCGACAGGACTCATCGACTACGAGGAAATCGACCGGCTCGCGCAGGAGCATCGCCCGAAGATGCTGGTGGGTGGTTTCAGCGCGTATTCGCGCGCGATCGACTGGGCACGAATGGCGGCCATCGCGAAGTCGGTCGATGCGTATTTCTTCGTCGACATGGCGCACGTCGCCGGCCTCGTGGCCGCCGGCGAGTATCCGAACCCGCTGCCGCACGCCGACGTCGTCACTTCCACGACGCACAAGACACTGCGCGGGCCGCGCGGCGGCGTGATCCTTGCGCGGAGCAATCCTGCGATCGAGAAGAAGCTGCAGTCGATGGTCTTCCCCGGCACGCAGGGTGGGCCCCTGATGCATGTCATCGCGGCCAAGGCCGTAGCGTTCAAGGAGGCACTCGATCCCTCGTTCAAGGCCTATCAGCAACAGGTCGTCCGCAACGCACGCGTGATGGCGGCGACGCTCATGGAGCGCGGATTCCGCATCGTGTCGGGGGGCACCGACAATCACCTGATGCTCATCGACATGATCGGTCGCGAGGCCACCGGCAAGGATGCGGAAGAGGCACTCGGGCGAGCGCACATCACAGTGAACAAGAACGCCGTCCCCAACGATCCGCGCTCGCCGTTCGTGACTTCGGGGCTGCGCATCGGCACGCCAGCCGTCACCACGCGCGGTTACGGCGAGGGCGAGTGCCGCGACCTCGCCAACTGGATGGCAGACGTGGTCGATGCAACGGGCGATGCCTCGATCAATGACCGCGTTCGCGCGCAGGTCACGGCGCAGTGCCGTGCCTTCCCTGTCTACGCCTGACGGCTGCTACCGCACCGGATGCATTGCCCGTTCTGCCAGCACGACGACACGCGCGTCATCGATTCGCGCGAGACGGACGACGGCACGGCGATACGGCGTCGCCGCGAATGCCCGCAATGCGCCGAGCGGTTCAACACCTTCGAAACTGCCGAGATACGCCTGCCCGCGATCATCAAGAGCGACGATCGTCGCGAGCCCTTCGACGAACGCAAGCTGCGCACGAGCTTCGAGCGCGCGCTGCAGAAGCGTCCCGTATCGGCGGAGCAGGTCGACGTCGCGGTCCGGGCGGTGGTGCACTCCGTGCGCACCACCGGCGAGCGCGAACTCCCGAGCCTCACGGTGGGGGACTTCGTGATGCGCGAACTCAAGGCCCTCGACCAGGTCGCCTATGTGCGCTTCGCCTCTGTCTATCGCCGCTTCGAGGACGTCCACGCATTTCGCGAGGAGATCGAGCGCCTCGAACGGGACCTGCCGACGATTGGCAGCATGCAGCTGTCCCTCCTCGCCGAGGAACTCGTGGCGCCCAAACGGTCCCGGCGCTGATCAGCCCGCGGGTACGGTTTCCGGCACCACGGTCGGCACGGAAGTCACGGGCACTTCAGTCACCACCACACCGTCGATGACGGGCAGGGTCGGCCCCGGTTTCTCCGACATCCGTACCGTGCGGAGCTGGTCATCGAGTTTGTAGGTGACGTCATAACCCACGACATGCTCGCGGGTACTCGTGTCGGTGACGGTGCGGCAGTTGCGCACGGTGTGCGAAGTCACGCGCCCACCCACGTGCCGACGATCCGCCTCCCGCCCGGCGTAGCCGCCCACTAGAACGCCGCCCACCGTGGCGACGTCGCGACCGCTGCCGCCGCCGATCTGGTTCCCGACGAGACCGCCGATGAGGGCTCCCGCCACGGTGCCGCCGACCAGACCGTCCCTCTCCGGCGCGCGCCGCTGCACCACCCGGTCGGAGCACACCTCGCGGGGGGTGTTGATCGTCTCGGTCTCGGTGACCGGAGCGGCCGCCAGCACCTGCACGAATTCAGGACCCCGGTTCGCCTGCTGGTATGCCGCTACGGAAACGCCGCCCAGCAGCAGGGCGCCGATGCCAACCGCCAATAGGTTCGTGTTCATGGCCATCCTCTCGAGCGCGATAACGTTTGCGTCCGGAGAATTGCACCATCCGGACACTGAACAGCACCCCGTTGTCGTAGGCTTTGTGTGATGGAATTCTCTTCCCTTGATCATTTGCACATGGCGCGCGCCCTGCAGCTTGCCGAGCGCGGCGCGTTCACGACAAAACCCAATCCGATGGTGGGCTGCGTCCTTGCTTCGGGCGAAACGGTTGTCGGAGAGGGTTGGCATGAACGCGCCGGTGGCGCCCATGCCGAGGTCGTCGCGCTTGCCACCGCCGCCGACCGCGCGCGCGGCGCCACGGCCTACGTGACGCTCGAGCCGTGTTCCCACACCGGGCGCACGCCGCCCTGCGTGGATGCGTTGATCGCAGCTGGCGTAAAGCGCGTCGTGGCTGCCACGGGAGACCCCAACCCGCGCGTGTCGGGAAAAGGATTCGAGGCTCTGCGGGCCGCGGGAATCGGAGTCGAGACGGGACTCATGGAGGCTGCGGCGCGCGAACAGAACCGCGGATTTTTCTCGCGCATCGAGCGCGGACGTCCCTGGGTGCGCGTCAAGCTGGCGATGAGCCTCGATGGACGCACCGCGCTCGCGAGCGGCGAATCGCGATGGATCACGTCCGAGGCGTCCCGCGCGGACGCGCATCGCTGGCGCGCGCGCTGCGGCGCGCTGCTCACGGCAAGCGGCACCGTGCTGGCAGACAACCCCCACTTGACGGTGAGACTCGCAGACCAAGCCACGGGCGTACCACCGCTACGCGTGGTGCTCGACCCTGGCCTCGCGATTCCGGAACGCTCGCATCTGCTCGACGGCGCGGCCCCGACCTTGCTCGTGCACGACGCGTTGGCACGGGTCGCGGACCATCTGCGCGGCCACGAGCGGACCATCGTCCCCAGCGTGAGCGGTCGCCTCGACCTGGCCGCAGTCCTCTCGCACCTCGCCGGGCGCGGGGTCAACGAAGTGCAGACCGAGGCTGGTGCGACGCTGTCCGGCGCGCTGCTGGATGCGGGACTGCTGGACGAGCTCCTGCTTTACGTCGCGCCCTGCCTGCTCGGCGACAAGGGCCTGCCCTTGATGCGGGGCTTCGACTTCGCGTCGATGGCCGAGCGTCGGGGCTTCGAGTGGGTCGACCAGCGGCGCGTGGGTCCCGATCTCAGGCTCCTGCTGAGGCCGATGCGGTGATTAGTGCGCACCGACGTGGATCGCGGCTACGCCGGTTACGCAGGTTACGCGTGGCCGTTCGAGCCGCCGCAGCGCTCGACCTCGAGATGACGGCGCACTGGACACTGCCGCACCTTCTCGGCTATCTGTCGAGCCTGCCCGCCACGGCTTGTGCAAAACGCGCCACGGGAAACTATTTCCTCCAAGCGTGCGCGCCGGCCATCGCCGCCGCGTGGGGCATTGCGGAAGTGGCGAAGCGCGTGGTGTGGCCCGTCAAACTGATCTTGCGCAAGTCCGATTGAGGAAGCGATGTTCACAGGATTGATCCAGGGGGTGGGTTACGTGTCGGCGACGGAGCGCCGGCAGGGCGACGTGCGCCTGCGCATCGCGGTCGGCACATTGCCTTTTGGCGATGTCGTGCTCGGAGAGAGCATCGCGGTCAATGGGGTATGCCTTTCCGTCGTCGCGTTCGACCGGCAGCACTTCGATGCCGATGTCTCGCTGGAGACGCTGGAGGTGAGCACGCTTGGCCACCTGCGCGAGGCCGCCGCTGTCAACCTCGAGCGCGCCTTGCGTGTCAGCGACCGCCTCGGTGGCCACTGGCTGCTCGGCCATGTGGACGGAGTAGGCAGCGTTCTCGACCGCGCAGCCGACGCGCGCGGAGAGCGCTGGCGCATGCGCATGCCGCGCCCGCTTGCGCGCTTCGTTGCCAGCAAGGGTTCGATCGCTGTGGATGGCGTGAGCCTCACGGTCAACGATATCGGTGACCAGTGGTTCGAAGTGATGCTGGTGCCGCACACCCTGCTCAACACCTCGTTCGGCCAGATGCCGTCGGGTACGCCGGTGAATATCGAAGTCGACCTGGTGGCGCGCTACGTGGAACGCCTGTTGAGCGCCCCGCGCGAATGACACGGATCGGGGACGAGGCTTCCGGCTGATGGGTTTTGCCAGTGCGCAGCAACTGATCGAGGCGATTGCCGCGGGTGGGATGGTCGTCCTTGTCGACGACGAGGATCGCGAGAACGAGGGCGACCTCGTCATGGCGGCCGACTTCGTGCGCCCGGAAGACATCAACTTCATGGCGCGCGAAGGGCGCGGCCTCGTTTGCCTCGCGCTGACGGCCGCGCACTGCCGACGCCTGCGGCTGGCGCCCATGACGCATGACAACCGATCGCGCCATGGCACTGCATTCACGGTATCGATCGAGGCGGCCCACGGCGTCACCACGGGCATTTCCGCCCACGATCGTGCCCACACGATCCGCACTGCAGTCGCGCCCGACGCACGCGCCGCGGACCTGCATCGCCCCGGCCATGTGTTCCCGCTGGCCGCGCGCGAGGGCGGCGTCCTGGTCCGGCCCGGACACACCGAAGCGGCGGTCGATCTCGCCCGGCTGGCGGGATGTTCGCCAGCCGGGGTCATCGTCGAAATCCTGAGCGGGGACGGGCGCATGGCGCGTCGTCCCGAACTCGAGCGTTTTGCGGAGAAGCACGGTCTTCCCATGGGATCCATTGCCGACCTCATCCGGCATCGACAGTGCACCGGGGCCTCGCCGGCGCACTGTTACAGTGCCGACCCCGATCCCGATCCCATCGCCGGCATGAGTGGAACCGCCGCTTTCGACAACGCTGCCGCAGCCGGGTTACCGGCGACCGCGCGTTTCGCCGTGATCGCGGCGCGCTTCAACGGCAGCATCGTGGAGCGCCTGCTGGCCGGCGCCGGCACGGCGTTCGCGAGCCGTGGCGTGATCGACACGGCGGTCGAAGTCTTCCACGTGCCCGGTGCGTGGGAGCTGCCCCTCGCCGCCGCGCATCTGGCACGCAGCCAGCGGTTCGACGCGATGATCGCACTTGGTTGCGTCGTGCGTGGCGACACGCGCCACTTCGAACACATCGCCGACGAATGCGCGCGGGGACTGATGCAGGTGCAGGTCGAGACAGGCGTGCCCATCGGCAATGCCGTGCTCGCCGTCGACCGCATGGCCGACGCGGAAGCGCGCGCCGTGCCGGGCGAGGACAACAAGGGTTTCCAGGCCACGCTGGCTGCGCTCGATGCCGCGGTGCTGGTGGCGAACCTCAAGTGAAACCGCAGCGCACCGACGGAGTCGATCCTGCCGCGCGGGGACGCGCCCGGCGCCGAGCGCTGCAGGCGATCTATGCGTGGCAATTGTCGGGCACCCCCATCGCCGAAGTAATCGGGCAGTTCGCCGACGAACAGCAGATGGAAATCGCAGACGTTCCGTATTTCGAGGCGCTGGTGCACGGTGTCGTCGAACATTGCGACGCCATCGATGCTTCGCTGGAGCCGTGGCTCGATCGCGCGGTCGCGGCGATCGACCCGATCGAGCGCGCGGTGCTGCGCCTTGCGGCATTCGAATTGCTGCACCGTCCCGACGTTCCCTATCGCGTGGTAATCAACGAGGCCGTCGACATCGCCAAGCGCTTCGGCGCCGTGCATGGTCACACGTTCGTCAACGGCGTTCTCGACCGCGTGGCGCTCCAGGCGCGTGGCGGCGAGTACCGTCGCTGACCTGCCTGGCGGCGACTCGCTCCCGTTCGTGGTGAGCCTGTCGAACCTTGAACGGGACGCCCCAGCCGATGAATGAGTTCTCGACGATCGCCCGGATCGCGGCGCTCGCAGAGCGGAGTGCGCTGGCAGACGTGGCGCTCGGGATTGGCGACGACGCGGCGATCCTCGACCTGCCGCGCGGTGAACAACTGGTCGCCGCCGTGGATACGCTGGTCGCAGGCGTGCATTTTCCGCCTGGCACAGCCCTCGATGCCGTCGGCTGGAAAGCCCTCGCGGTCAACGTATCCGACTTTGCGGCCATGGGCGCGCAGCCGCGTTGGGCGTTGTCGTCGCTGACCCTGCCGAATCCCGAGGGCGCGCTCGCGATAACGCGAGGTTTGCTGGCCTGCTCGAAGTGGCACGGCATCACGCTGGTGGGCGGCGATACCACGCGAGGCCCGTTTTCGATCAGCGTGACTCTGTTGGGTGGCGCGCCGCGTGGACGTGCCGTGACGCGGGCCGGCGCGCGGGCCGGCGACGACATCTGGGTGGCAGGAACGCTCGGCGAGGCCGCGGCCGGCCTCGCCTGCGTCGAACAGCGACTCGAAGCGAGTCCGAGCGACCGCGCGCGTTTCGTGCGCGCGCTCGACAAGCCGAGTCCGCCTCTCGCGCTCGGCATCGAGCTGCGTGGTATCGCGCACGCCATGATCGACGTGTCGGATGGCGTGCTCGCGGACCTCGGTCACGTGCTGCGCGCTTCTGCGCTGGGCGCGCTGATCGACCTGTCTTTGCTGCCAGCTTCCTCTGCTCTGCGCCGCGCGGTGCCGGATCCGGTTGCACGCGAAGCGTTGCAGTGCGCCGGCGACGACTACACGCTGCTTTTCACCGCGTCGAAGCGCAACGCACCGCGTGTCGCGCGCATCGCCGCGCAATGCGATGTACGCGTGACGCGGATCGGCGTCATACAGGCACGGCGGGGATTGTGGCGCGAGGCTGGGGGCGCGAAGACTATTCGAATCCCTGCGACGGGCTACGATCATTTCGCGAAGGGTCCACCCCGGAACCGTCGGCGGGAACAGCAGGCGGACTAGTCGGGCAGCAGTTTGCCGGGGTTTAGGATGCCGTGCGGGTCGAACTGACGCTTGATCGCACGCATCACATCGAGTGTCGCGGGTGTGATCGCGCGCGCCATGAACGCGCGTTTCGCCAGGCCGATGCCGTGCTCGCCAGACAACGTGCCGCCCAGTTCAATGACCAGGTCGAACAGCCGGTCGAGCGCTTCGAGTGCCGCGGCATCCTGCGCCGAATCGTTCGCGCGCGGCAGCAGATTGACATGCAGATTGCCGTTGCCGGCGTGGCCGAAGGTGACGATGCGCACGCCGCTTGCGGCCGCGATGTCGGCAACTCCGGCGACCAGCGCAGGCAATGCGGCAACCGGAACCACCACGTCTTCGTTGATCTTGTTCGGCGACAGCGTGCGCAATGCCGGCGACAGCGCACGCCGCGCGGACCACAGCGCCGCCACTTCGGCCGGATCCTGGGCTTCCGTGAGATCGATGAGGCCGTCGCCGCGCGTCGCTGCTGTCACCGCGTTGACGGCGGCGCGCAACGCCGCGCGCGGGCCATCTACTTCGATCATGAGCAGTGCGCCCGCAGGGCCCACATCGATCCCATTCGCGCGCAACAGATCGAGCGCCGCGCCGTCCACGAATTCGAGCGCACAAGGCGTTTGAGGTTGCGCCATGACGCGGGCCACCGCGCGTGCGCACGAGTCCACCGAATCGAACAGCGCCCGCAGCGTGACGACTGCGTCGGGCAGGGGTACCAGGCGCAGGGTCGCCTCGGTGATCACCGCGAGTGTGCCCTCGGAGCCCACCAGCAGGCGCGTCAAGTCGTAGCCTGTCGCGCCCTTGGTCGTCGCGCCGCCGCAGACGATGGACTCTCCCGTGCCGGTCACCGCGCGCAATCCCAGCGTGTTGTCGCGGCTCGCGCCGTATTTGACGGCGCGCGGGCCGCCTGCGTTGCAAGCCAGGTTGCCGCCGACGGTGCAGTACGCACTGCTGGTCGGATCTGGTGGCCAGAACAATCCCGCCGCACGCGCCGCGAGTTGCAGGTCGGCATTGAGCACGCCGGGCTCCACCACGGCCACGCGGTTGTCGCGATCGATCGCAATGATGCGCCGCATGCGTTCGCACGACAGCACCACGCCGCCCGCGACTGGCACGGTCGCGCCGGTGGTATTGGTGCCGCGCCCGCGCGCCACGATCGGCACGCGCAGCTCCGCGCACGCAGCGACGATTCGCTGGACCTGCGACGCGTCGGTTGGCAGGGTGACTACATCGGGCATGGCCTGCTGCCGCGAGTTGTCGTAGCCGTAGGCAAGCCGTTCCGAGGGCGCGAGCAGTAGCGCCTCGGCCGGCAGGAAAGACTCCAGCGCGACAACCAGCCGAGCGGAATTTTCGGCAACGGGCGGAGGTGTATTCATCCGGACGAATCAGCCGTCGACCCGGAAGGCGTCGCGCAGCCACGTCATGGCGCCGCCGTTCGACTCGACGCCGATGACGTCGAAGCGGCAGGGCTCGTTCGCGAGCCTCGGGTGCCTGCCGAGATACCAGCGTGCCGCGGCAATGAGTCGGCGCTGCTTTCGCGAATCCACCGACGCGAGCGCTCCGCCGAAGCGCAACCCCGCGCGCATACGTACCTCCACGAACACAGTGCACGCGCCATCGCGCGCGACGATGTCGATCTCGCCCAGCCGGCAGCGCACATTGCGGTCGAGTATCGACACGCCATGGGCAAGCAGGTGCCGCGCTGCCGCCGATTCGGCTTCGGCACCACGTGCTGCGCGCGAATCGCCGTCAGGAACGCGAGGCAGCTTCCGGACCGCCACGATCTGCGACGACGCTACTGGGTGACCAGCGCGCCGTCCGTCGAGCGCGGCTGCCCGTCGACGAAGCGCAGCCATGCAGGCAATCGCCTCACGCGCCCCGCGGTGTCGACAGTCAGCTGCCCGCTCGCGCCATCGAGGTAGGTGTCCGGGTTGGCGCCGAGCCACGCGAGAAAGGGCACCACGCGATAGGCATCCATGCCGAATGCGAAAAGTCGCGGCGCCGACTCTGCGCCGGACAACTGCTTCAGCGACTGGCGTGGCGGAAGTCCGGCGCTCACGCCCGCGAGCCACGGCGCATCGGCGAACTCGATGCCATCCAGATCGCGATCCAGGCTGAGGTTGGGCGATCCCGAATACACGTGCGACGTGGCGAGCCAGGGCTGCACCGGCATCCCGCGCTCACGCCACTGTGCGACGAGGAGCCTCGCCTGCTGCGGCCGCAAGGCGAGCACCACGGAATCGAATACCGTGCCACCCACGGCATCGAGCGTGGCGCTGAAATCCACGCCTGCCGGCAACTCGATCCGCGCGGCGGGACGGGCACCATCGATCTCGAGGTGGGACGCGATCGCCTGCGATGCACGCTGGCTCCAGTCCTCGCGGTTGACGATCAGGAGCGGCGCGCGCAAGCCCTTCTTGCCGAGGCGTTGCGCCAGCGCAGCGCCCTCTTCTTCAGGGGCCAGGCCGAATACATGATTGCCCGGTGGAGGCGGCGCGTCGCTTTCCCCCGAATTGAGCGCGAGTACCGGCACTGGGAACTGCGACTGGGCAAACACCGCTGCGACCTGCTCCCGCGTCAAAGGTCCCACCACGCGCTGCGCGCCGCGCGTGACGGCATCGACATAGGCTTCCACGGCGCTGGCGGGCGTCAACCCGCTGTCGATGATGTCGATGCGCGTGCGCGAAGCAGGATTGGCGAAGTGGGCTGCCAGCACGCCGTCACGCACCGCTTTGCCCGCACCCGCGAGCGGACCGGTCAGCGGCACGAGCAGCGCCAGGCGATCGACCGGGGCGGCGCCTTCACGCTGCCAATCTCCGCCAGATCCCGGCAGCAGGCTGCCGATGGCGCGGGTCGGCTGAGGCAGCCGCCGCACCGGGGTGCTGCCCAGCGTGCGCAATGCCTTCTCGAGGAACGGTCGCAGCGGATCGTCGACCGGGATCTCGTTGAAGTGGCGTTGCAGGTCGGCTGCGGGCACGCGCGCCAGAACCGCGACGAGGTCGCGCTCGTTGCTGCGCTGCTGGCCTTCATCGAGCAAGGGAGCGATTTCGATGCGCACGCGCGCGGCACCAAGAAGATCGCCGCGCGCAGCCAGCGCCTGCGCACGCAGTTCGAGCTGCCGTGCCCGCGCTCCGGGTTGGCGAGCCTCGGGCAACGATTGCAGCCTGGCCCACGCAGCCTCGAAGTCGTTGCGCGCGAGCGATTGTTCGACCAGCAGCAGTTCCAGTCGCAGGTACTGGTTTTGCGTAAGTCGGTTGCGCTTGATGCGCGAGATGACCTCGCTGGCGGCTGCCCAGTCGCCTTCCTCGCGCAGGCTCTCGGCGGCGCGCAGCAGCAGGGCCGCTCGATTCTGCCGATCATCGTCGGCCATCCGCTCGTATTCAGCGGCAGCCGCACGAAAGTCGCCGGCTTCCGCCAGCATACGTGCCTGGCCCTCGTCGAACTCGCCCATCTCCGCCGGCGGCGCAGTGGCGCAGCCCGCAAGGCACAACAGGAGGCCGAGGGCGAATACGCGCAGGCCGGGACTGGAATGACGCCGTTTCATGGATGTGCGGTGCCTTGCGCAGCGAAGGTGCGATCATAACTTGCGCATCGGCGACGCACGCCGCCCATTCCGGAACACGCCATGGCTCGCGGCGACGGCGGCACCTTGTGGATCGTGGCGACGCCCATCGGCAACCTGGGAGACCTGTCGCCGCGCGCGCTCGAGGTCCTGCGCAGCGTCTCGCTGATCGCGGCGGAGGACACTCGGCACACCGCGCAATTGCTTGCGCACTTCGGCCTGCGCACCGACCTGGTCAGCTGCCACGACCACAACGAGGCGGAACAGATCCCGTCGCTGCTCCGTCGACTGGAGTCGGGACAGGATGTGGCGCTGGTGAGCGATGCCGGCACGCCACTGCTGAGCGATCCGGGCTATCGGCTGGTGCATGCGGCGCGCGCCGCCGCCCTCGCAGTGCGCCCGGTGCCAGGCCCCTGCGCGGCAATCGCGGCGCTCAGCGTTGCCGGCATCGCTTGCGACCGGTTTTCCTTCGAGGGCTTCCTACCGCAGCGTGGTGGAGCGCGCGTGGCAGTACTCGAATCCCTGCGAGCTGAAACCCGCACGCTCGTGTTCTACGAATCGAAGCACCGCATCGAGGCGATGCTGGCGGACGCAGCCGTTGCCCTGGGCGGCGCGCGGCGCGCGGCGCTGGCGCGCGAGCTGACCAAGCTGCATGAGACCGTTCTCGACGGCACCTTGCAGGAACTTGCCGAGCGCGTGGCGCAGGATCCGGAGCAACGACTCGGCGAATGCGTCGTGGTTATTGCAGGGGCCGCGCCGGACGCGAGTGGCGTCCTCGAGGAAGGCCGTCGGGTCATGCACTTGCTGCTCCTGGAAATGGCGCCCTCGCGTGCGGCACGGCTCGCCGCTGACATCACAGGCGCCTCGCGCCGCGAGCTGTACAGCTTCCTGCCGAATGCCGAGCCATCCGGGGATTGATGAAGGTCCTGCGGCGCAAAGCCGCTAACATGAGAGTCGAGCGGGCCAGACAGTCGCTCCGAATCGGTCGCTCCATCAGATGCGCTTGCGCATCGGGTGTACAGCGATCGACCGGGGAGGAAAGTCCGGGCTCCATAGGGCAAGGTGCCAGGTAACGCCTGGGCGGCGTGAGCCGACGGAAAGTGCAACAGAAAGCAAACCGCCGATGGCAGGCGCGGTGCGCGCGGGAGCGATCCTGCGCATTTCGCGAATGCACAGGCAAGGGTGAAACGGTGCGGTAAGAGCGCACCGCATGCGGGGCCAACGCCGCATGGCACGGCAAACCCCACCTGGAGCAAGACCGAATAGGGGCGCTATGACGTTGCCCGCGTCGCGCCCGGGTTGGTTGCTTGAGCCCAACGGCGACGTTGGGCCCAGAGGAATGACTGTCCACGACAGAACCCGGCTTATCGG
>JBBSLL010000028.1:0-41641 GCA_038255255.1 Lysobacterales bacterium | reverse complement strand
CTCTGGTGGTGGCGCACGCCGGAACGACTGGTGCTGGTAGCGACGATCGGAGCCGCATTCTGGTTGCTGGCGACGCTGTGGCTCAGCCGGTTCGACTTCGGGCGCGAGCGCACTCCGGCCAATACGTCGCTCAAACTGCTCGCCGGCGTACTCGTGATGCTGCCCGCCGCTGCGGGCGCGCTGAGCCTGCGCGAAACTTCGCCCCACGGCGAGTGGTGGCTGCTGCTGGCCGTTCTACTGATCTGGGTGGCGGATAGCGGCGCCTATTTCGCGGGCGTACGCTTCGGCAAGCACAAGCTCGCGCCAAAGATCAGTCCGGGCAAGTCGTGGGAAGGCGTGGGCGGCGCGGTCATCGCGGTGTCGCTGCTCGCGGTGGCTGCGGGCTGGCTGCTGGGCCTGCGCGACGGACAGCTCGCGGGGCTGGTGCTGGTGGCGATTGTCACCCTCGGCGTCTCGATCGTGGGGGACCTTTTCGAGAGCCTGATGAAGCGCCATGCCGGCATGAAGGACTCGGGCACCCTGATCCCCGGGCACGGCGGAGTCCTCGACCGCTTCGACAGTCTGTTCGCTGCGCTTCCGGTGTTCGCGCTGGGGCGTCACCTGCTCGGCACATGATCGGGGACTCCCACGCAAGCGAGTGTCGGGCCCGCCGCAATGTTGCCGTGCTGGGCGCCACGGGATCGATTGGCGGCAGCGCGCTCGATGTGATCGCGCGGCACCCCGGGACCTTGCGTGCCTATGCCTTGTCGGCGCATCGCGACGTCGATGGCCTGCTCGGGCTTTGCCGCATGCATCGCCCGGCGCGCGCGGCGATCGGCGATCCGTCCTTCCTCGACGCGCTCGCACGGGGCTTGCGGGAAGCAGGTCTCAAGACCGAGGCCTCCGCCGGTCCGGCCGCGATCGAAGAGCTGGCCCGCGACACCGAGGTCGATACCGTGCTCGCGGCAATCGTCGGCGGCGCCGGCCTTGCCTCGACGCTGGCGTCGGCGCGCGCCGGCAAGCGCGTGCTGCTTGCGAACAAGGAGGCCATCGTCATGACGGGCGGCCTGCTGCTCGACGCACTGGCCCAAGGCGGCGGCACGCTGCTGCCGGTCGACAGCGAACACAATGCGGTGTTCCAGTGCCTGCCCGCCGGATTTGCCCGCGACCCCGAGGCGCAGGGCGTCGAGCGCATCGTGTTGACCGCATCGGGGGGGCCGTTTCGCGGCCGCTCCCGCGCCTCGCTCGAGGCCGTGACGCCTGCTGAAGCCTGCGCGCATCCGAAATGGTCCATGGGGCGCAAGATTTCAGTCGACTCCGCGACCCTCATGAACAAGGGCCTCGAAGTCATCGAGGCCCATTGGCTGTTCGGCCTGCCCGCCGATCGCATCGACGTGGTGATGCACCCGCAAAGCCTTGTGCACGCCCTCGTGGCGTACCGCGACGGTTCGCTCCTCGCGCAGCTGGGCCACCCTGACATGCGTACCGCTCTTGCGCACGCGCTGGGCTGGCCCTGCCGGATCGATGCGGGCGTGCCGCTGCTCGATCTCATCCAGGTGGGCAGACTGGATTTCGAGCCCATCGACCGGGAACTTTTCGCCTGCCTTGACCTCGCTTATGCAGTGCTCGAAACGGGGGGCACCGCGCCCGCCGTACTGAACGCGGCGAATGAAATCGCCGTCGCGGCATTCCTCGAACAAAGGCTCGCCTTTCTGGATATCCACACTGTTTGCGCAGCCACGCTCGACGCGATCGCCAGCGTGCCGGTCGATTCGGTCGAGGCCGTTCTCCACGCCGATGCCATGGCCCGCGAATTCGCGCTCGGCTTCGTGACCCGTCGCTCGGGCACCTCCCGGTAGACTGGGCCCATGGAAACCGTCTTCGGCTCGATCTGGTGGCTGCTGGTCACCCTGGGCGTTCTCATCACGTTCCATGAGTTCGGCCATTTCATTGTGGCGCGACGCTTCGGCGTGCGGGTCCTGCGCTTCTCCATCGGCTTCGGCAAGCCCCTGTTCTCGCGCGTCGGGCGGGACGGCACCGAGTACGTCATCGCGGCAATCCCGCTGGGTGGGTACGTCAAGATGCTGGACGAGCGCGAAGGCGACATCGCACCGGGCGACGCGCCCTTCGCTTTCAACCGCAAGCCACTCGGCGCACGCATGGCGATCGTGGCAGCCGGACCGTTCTTCAACCTGATTTTCACCGTTTTCGCGCTGTGGCTCATGTTCGTGTTCGGTCGGCCGGACTACCTGCCGCTGGTCGGAAACACACGCGGAGTGGCCGCGGAGGCCGGATTCGAGCGGGGCGACCGGCTGATCCAGGTGGGCGACCGCACGGTGTCGACCTGGAGCGACGCCTCGATCGCGATCGCCACGGCGAGCCTTGCCCGCGACCCCTTGCCGATCCGCGTGGTCGACGCACGCGGGGCCGAGCGCCTGCGCACGCTTTCATTCGCCAGCCTGCCCGCAGACGGCGAGCCTGCGATGGTTCGCGACCTCGGATTCAACCCCAGGCAGTCCGAACTGCCTTCGATTGTGGGCGTCGTCGCGCCCGGTACGCCGGCGGCACGGGCTGGCTTCGAAGTGGGTGATCGGGTGGTGGAACTCGCGGGCATGCGCGTCGAGACCTTCGACCAGCTTGCCCAGGTGATGCAACGCCAGCGCGATGGGGAGTCCGTCGCGGTCGTGGTCGAGCGAAACGGCGGACTCCAGCGCCTGGCGGTCGTGCCCCGCGCCGAGACCGACGACAAGGGCGCCCGGGTAATCCGGATCGGCATTGGCGCACAGCAGGCCCAGGCGCGCCCCGATACGGAACAGCGTTTCGGTCCCCTGGCCGCGATTCCCGCCGCGCTGGGCGAAACGTGGCAGATGACGCGCGACACCTACGCGATCCTCGGCAAGCTGCTGACCGGCCAGGCTTCGCTCAAGAACATTTCGGGCCCGGTATCCATCGCCCAATACGCGGACATGTCGGCCGATCGGGGCGTCGCATGGTTCCTGAGTTTTCTCGCGATGGTGTCGCTCAGCCTCGCGGTGATGAATCTCCTGCCGATCCCGATCTTGGACGGTGGGCACCTGCTGTATTACCTTATCGAGTTGGTCAAGGGCAGTCCCGTGACCGAGCGCACCTTGAGGGTTGGCCAGACCGTCGGCCTCGCCATGCTGGTGGGCCTGATGGGACTCGCGTTCTACAACGATATCCATCGCCTGATTTCCTAGCGTTGCAGGCCTGTCGCCCGACCTTCCGCTTCACGAGTACGCGCGTCCCACGCAAGGCCGCGCGGCTCCCCAGAGTTTTCCAGGAGTGCTGATGAAACGCGTTGCCGCCTTGATCCTGCTGGCCACCCTGTGCGCGCGCGACGCGCTCGCTTTCGACCCCTTCACGATTTCGGACATCCGGGTCGACGGCATCGAGCGCATTTCGGCCGGCACGGTGTACTCCTACCTGCCGGTCGAGAAGGGCGACTCGATCGACAACGCCCGCGCGGCGGAAGCTGTCCGCGCCCTGTTCAAGACGGGCTTCTTCAACGATGTCGAGCTTGATCGCGAAGGCGACATCCTCGTGGTCAAGGTGACCGAGCGCGCGGCCATCTCCAAGGTCAACATCACCGGCAACAAGGACATCAAGGAAGAAGACCTGCGCAAGGCCTTCCGGGAAATCGGCCTCAACGAGGGCGATACCTACGATCGTCTCGCGCTGGAGCGGGCGATATCCGAACTGCAGCGCCAGTACAACAATCGCGGCAAGTACAACGTCGGCATCGAGGGCCGCGTGCGCAAGCTCGAGCGCAACCGCGTCCAGATCGACCTGACGATCTCCGAAGGCAAGGCTGCGAAGATCAAGCACTTCAACATCGTCGGCAACGAGTCCTTCTCCGACTCCGACATCCGCGAAGGCTTCGAGTCCAACACCACCAACTGGCTCTCCTGGTACAAAAGCGACGACCAGTACTCGCGCGAGAAACTCTCCGGCGATCTGGAAAAGCTGCAGGCGTACTACCAGGATCGCGGCTACGCCGAAGCCAACGTCGAGTCGACGCAGGTGGCCATCAGCCCTGATCGCAGCAATATCTACGTCACTGCCAACATCCGCGAAGGCGAGGTGTACCAGGTCGGCGATGTCAAGCTCACTGGCGATCTCGTTCTGGCGGAGTCGCAGTTGCGCCCGCTCGTGCGCATCAAGAAGGGCGAAACGTTTTCGCAGCGGCGCGTCGAGCAGTCGGCCGAAGCCATCACGCGCGTCCTGACCAATCTCGGTTACGCGTTCGCCGAAGTAAATCCGATCCCGAGCCTCGACCGCGACAAGAAAACCGTCGAGGTGATTTTCCTCGTGGCTCCCGGGCCGCGCGTCTACGTGCGGCGCATCGAGTTCAAGGGCAACACGCGCACCCAGGACGAGGTCCTGCGTCGCGAGATGCGCCAGTTCGAGGGCGGCTGGTATTCGCAGGCGGCGATCGATCGATCCAAGGTCCGCTTGCGGCGCCTCGGCTACTTCAAGTCCGTCAACATCGAGACGCCGAAAGTCGCCGGGACCGAGGACCAGGTCGACCTCGAAGTCGCGGTCGAGGAGCAGAGTTCAGGCGCGTTCCAGTTCGGCTTCGGCTATTCGCAGTTGCAGGGGCTGTTGACGAGCCTTTCCGTCACCCAGCGGAATTTCCTCGGCTCCGGCAACAGCGTCAACGTGACGCTGCAGAACAATCGCATCGTGAAGCGGTTCGATTTCAGCTACTACGACCCGTACTTCCTCGACAGCGGCGTGAGCCTCGGCTACAACATCCGCTACTCGGAAATCGACCAGCGCCAGGCCAACATCGCCGCGTTCGCGACCGAGACCACGCTGTTTTCGGTGGTGTCGGCAATTCCCCTGACCGAGACCGATACCGTAAGCGCATCGCTCGGCATCGAGAGCAACCAGATCTTCACTTTCTGCTCGGTGCTCGGCTGCCAGACACCGCAACCCTTCGTCGACTACATCAATGATGTCGGCCACAACACCTTCCACACCTGGCGCATCGAAGCCGGGTGGGCGCGCGACTCCCGCAACCGGTTCTTCGCGCCCACGCGCGGAACCTACCAGCGCGTTTTTGCTGAAATCGCGCTGCCGGGCTCGACGGCCGAGTACTACAAGCTCAGTTACCAGTTCGCCCACTACTTCCCATTGCGCGACTGGGCCACGCTCCTGACCTCAGTGGATCTCGGGTACGGCGACGGCTACGGCAATGGCGACGTCCTGCCCTTCTTCGAATATTTCTACGCCGGCGGAGTGCAGGCCGGTGTCCGCGGTTTCGAGGACAACACGCTGGGCCCCTGCTTTGTCCAGCCCGGTTCGATCGACACGGTGAACTGCCAGCCGCTCGGCGGCGCGTTCAAGACCGTGGCTTCGACCGAACTGATCTTCCCGATTCCTTTCCTCAAGCGCGCCCAGGACACCACGCAGTTTTCGGCGTTCGTCGACGTCGGCAACGTTTTCGAGGATTTCAACGCGTTCGACGCCGGGGAACTGCGCGCTTCGGCGGGCCTCTCGTTCAAGTGGCAGGCACCGGTGGGCCCGATCGTCATCAACCTGTCGACGCCCATCAAGAGCGACGACAGAGATCGTACCGAGACGATCCAGTTCTCGTTCGGCAACCAGTTCTGATATCGCACGGTGCCGGCTGCGATGAACTCCGCGAGCTCCGGGCGCAGCAATGAGACGCCCGCGGGCCGCGGGTGCGGTATGACCCGCGCAGCGACTGCGTTCCTGATGGTCCTGTTGCTCGCCGTGGCGGCGCCGACGGCCTCGCAGAACGCGCCGAGAATTGCGTACGTGGACATGAAGCGCCTGCTCGACAATGCACCGCAGGTTGCGGCGGGGCGCGAACGGCTCGCGCGGGAATTCCGCGAGCGCGATGCGCAGCTCAAGCAGCAGGAAGCGAAACTCGCTGAACTCAAGCGGCGCGAACAGGCGGGTGCGGCTGCCGCCGAATCCGCACCGGCCTCGCAGCTCGCGCGGGAAATCGGCACGCTGGAACGCGGCATCGAACGCCTGCGCGGACAGTTGCGCAGCGAACTCGGCACGCGCGGCGCGGAGGAACTCGGCCGCCGGTGGCCGGAGATCCAGTCGGTCATCGTGGAGTACGCGCGCGAGCATGACTACGACCTCGTCCTGCAGGGCCCGGTCCTGTTCGCATCCGCCAACATCGATATCACCGACCGCGTGCTCGAGCGACTTCGCCTGGCGTCCAAGGCAGGCGCGCCGACGCCCCTCGTGCCATGAGTACCCCACCCGCGACGTTACGACTTGAAGAGCTGGCGACGCGCTTCGGGCTCGAACTGCAGGGTGACAGCGGCCACATCGATGGCGTCGCGACGCTCGAAGCCGCAACGCCCACGCAGCTTTCGTTTTTCACCAATCCCCGTTACCGGTCCGCACTGTCCCGTACCCGCGCAGCGGCGGTGATCCTGGGGCCCGGCGATGTGGCGGGTTGTCCCGTCCCCTCGCTGGTCAGCGCCCGACCCTACGCCGACTTCGCGCGCATCGCGTCGTTGTTCGAGCAGCGCACGGCATACGCGCCCGGCGTGCATCCGACCGCCGTACTCGCGCCCGATGCGGTGGTCGATGACAGCGCGCACATCGGCGCGCACGCCGTCGTCGGTGCGCGCTCGCGCATCGGGGCCCGTGCGGCCGTCGGCGCCGGCAGCGTAATCGGAGAGGATTGCATCGTCGGCGAAGACTGCGAGCTGGTCGCGCGCGTCACGCTGGTGCGCCAGGTTCGACTTGGCCGCCGCGTGCGCGTGCATCCCGGCGCGGTGCTCGGCGCAGATGGCTTCGGCAATGCTTTCGAGGACGGTCGCTGGGTGAAGGTGCCGCAACTGGGCGGACTCGTCGTCGGCGATGATTGCGAGATCGGGGCGAACACCTGCATCGATCGCGGCGCGCTCGGCGATACCGTGCTGGAAGAGGACGTGCGGCTCGACAACCTCGTGCAGATCGGACACAACGTGTACATCGGCGCGCATACCGCGATGGCAGGGTGCGTCGGCGTGGCCGGCAGCGCGCGCATCGGCCGGCATTGCCTGATCGCCGGCCAGGCGGGCATTGGCGGCCACATCGAGATCTGCGACCACGTCACCGTGACGGCCGCCAGCGCGCTGACGCACAGCATCCACCAGCCCGGCGTGTACTCGGGCGGACTGCCGGTCGCGCCAAACGCCGAGTGGCGCCGCAATGCCGCGCGTTTCGCGCGCCTGGACGCTACGCTGCGCAAATTGCTGCGCCTTTCCCGACCCACCGATTCCGTCGAGTAGATCGCCCATGGATGTTTCGCTGCCGGTCGACGTGACCCGTATCCTCAAGTTGCTGCCGCATCGCTACCCGTTCCTGCTGGTCGATCGCGTGACCGGCTTCGAGCGCGGCAAGGCGCTGACCGCGATCAAGAACGTCACCTTCAACGAGCCCTTCTTCCAGGGCCACTTCCCGGGACACCCGGTCATGCCCGGCGTACTCATCATCGAGGCGCTGGCGCAGGCGTCCGGCGTGCTGACCCAGCTTTCCGCCGCGGACGACGCCGACCAGGATCCGCTGTATTACCTGGTCAAGATCGACAACGCGCGCTTCACCAAGACGGTGGTGCCGGGTGACCAGCTGGTGCTGGAAGTGAAGTTGCGGCGCACCCTGCGCGGCATGGGGCTGTATGAAGGCCGCGCCCTGGTGGACGGCCAGGAAGTCGCGAGCGCGGAAATCCTCTGCGCACAGCGGAGCCGCTGAGATGATCCATCCTGCGGCACTGATCGATCCCACCGCGCGGATCGGCGAACGCGTTTCCATCGGCCCCTTCTCGATCGTCGGGGCTGACGTCGAGATCGGCGACGGCTGCGAGATCGCGGCGCACGTGCATCTGTCGGGGCCTACCCGCCTGGGCATCGACAACCGCATCGGTTCGTTCTGCGCGATCGGCGGCGAGCCACAGGACAAGAAATACGCGGGCGAGCCGACGCGCCTCGAGATCGGCGACCGCAACACGATCCGCGAATTCGCCACCATCAACCGCGGCACCACGCAGGATGAGGGCGTGACGCGCATCGGCAACGACAACTGGATCATGGCTTACGTGCACGTTGCGCACGATTGCGTCGTCGGTAGCCACACGATCTTTGCCAATGCCGCTTCGCTCGCCGGCCACGTGCGCGTCGACGACTACGCGATCCTGGGCGGCTTCACTCTGGTCCACCAGTTCTGCCAGATCGGCGCGCACGCGTTCACCGCGATGGGCGCGGTGGTCAATCGCGACGTTCCGCCCTTCGTGATGGTCGCGGGCACGTTTGCCGAACCGAAGGGCATCAACACGGAAGGCCTGCGCCGGCGGGGTTTCTCATCCGACAGCATCCGTGCGATCCGCCGCGGCTATCGCACGCTCTACAAGTCGGGGCTGGGCTTGAGCGAGGCGCGCGCAGCGCTCGCGGCCATGGCCGTCGATAGCGCGGAAGTGCGCCAACTCCTGGACTTTATCGACCGCAGCCAGCGTTCGCTGGTGCGTTGAGACGCGCATGACGGCGCCGCAGCGCGACGCCGCTGCCCTGCGCATCGCGCTGGTCGCGGGGGAAGCATCGGGCGACGTGCTCGGCGCCGGGTTGATCGACGAATTGCGCATCCGCTATCCCGACGCGCAATTCGCTGGTGTCGGCGGCGCACACATGCGCGCAGCGGGCCTCGAGGCCTGGTGGCCGAGCGACGCGCTGGCGGTGATGGGTCTGAGCGAGGTGCTCACGCACTTGCCGCGGCTCCTCCGGCTTCGCGCATCGCTGCGCCAGCGCCTGTTCGAGTGGCGGCCGGACGTCTTCATCGGCATCGATGCGCCGGATTTCAATCTGCGCCTCGAGCGCGCGCTGAAGCAACGCGGCATACCCACGATCCACTACGTCAGTCCGTCTGTCTGGGCGTGGCGGGCGTCCCGCGCCGCCAAGATCGGCAGCAGCGCCGACCGCGTGCTGTGCCTGTTCCCGATGGAGCCTGCGATCTACGCAAGCCACGGCGTCGATGCGGTATTCGTGGGCCATCCGCTCGCCGACCGGATGCCGCTGCATGCGGACCGGGCCGCCAGGCGACAGGAACTCGGTATTGCGCCTCAGGGGACTTTGCTCGCGGTCCTTCCGGGCAGCCGCCGCAGCGAGATCGAGCGACTGGCACCCGCATTCCTCGATGCTGCCTCGATGCTGCTCGATCGGCATCCCGACCTGCGGCTGGTGGCGCCCATGGCGAGTGAGCGGTCCAGGGCACACTTCGAAAACCTTTTTGAACAGGCCGCGGCGCGCCACGCGGGGCTCGCGCTGCTGCGGTCATCAGGTCGCCTGCTGGTCCGCGTGGATATCACGCCGTCTGCGCTCGGTGCCGCGGATGCGGCAGTGCTCGCATCCGGAACTGCCGCACTCGAGGCGATGCTCGCGAAAGTACCGACCGTAGTGGGTTACGTCGTCGCACCGGCAACCGCGTGGCTCGTGCGCTCTTTCGGGTTGATAAGATCCCGGTACTACAGCTTGCCGAATGTTCTCGCGGACGCCCCCTTGATGCCTGAATTGCTGCAGGAGGACTGCACCGCCCGGAAGATCGCCGCCGCGCTGGAGGCGGCGCTCGCGATGACGCCGACCGCTCTTGCGCAATACGTGGAGCGATGCAGCACGATCCATCGCACGCTACGGTGCAACGCGAATGTGCGCGCCGCCGACGCGGTCTCTGAATTGCTCGATCGCGGGGCGGCCCGATGAGCGCATTGCCCAGGGGCGCGCGCATCTCGCGCGTCGAGCGGCTGCGGCTCCTGCAGTGCGTCGATGGATTCGTCGCCGGCGTGGACGAGGCCGGGCGCGGACCTCTTGCCGGTCCCGTGGTGGTCGCGGCTGTCATTCTCGATAAGCGCCGTCCCATTCGCGGGCTGGCAGATTCGAAAGTGCTGACACCCGAGCGGCGCGAGTTGCTCGCCGCGCGCATCCGTGAACGCGCGGTCGCTTGGCACGTCGAATTCATCGGCGTGGAGGACATCGAGCGCCTCAATATCCTGCACGCCACGTTGCTGGGCATGGCACGCGCGCTGGCCGCGCTGCTCCCGGTTCCCGCGCGCGCGCTGATCGACGGCAACCGGTTGCCGCGCGACCTGTGCTGCGAAGCGCATGCCGTCATCGACGGCGATGCCTGCGTGCCCGCGATCAGTGCCGCGTCCATCATTGCGAAAGTCGCGCGCGATGCGCATATGCGCAGTTTCGAGGACCAGTGGCCCGGCTACGGTTTCGCGTCGCACAAGGGCTATTCGACCCCGGAGCACCTCGCCGCGTTGCGCACGCTCGGCCCCTGCCCCCAGCACCGCAGGGGTTTTGCGCCCGTGCGCGCAGCCCTTGCCCTTCCCGACCTCTTCGCCACCGAAGAAGCGTAATTTCAAGTCTTGTCCGGGTCAGGGGTGACGGTTAGGCTCGTTGCGCAATGACGCAGACCGCTTCTTTCGTTCATCTCCACCTGCACAGCGAATTCTCGCTGGTCGATTCGACCGTGCGCATCGAGGAGCTGGTCGCGGCCACCGCGGCGGCGGGCATGCCGGCCGTCGCGATCACCGACGCCGCCAACCTCTTCGCGCTCGTGAAGTTCTACCGCGCTGCGGAGAAGGCCGGCATCAAGCCGCTGGTTGGATGCGACCTGCAGGTGGCCGACGCGCGCGGCAAGGTCGGCGAAGTCACCTTGCTGTGCCGCGACAACCAGGGCTACCGGCAACTCACCCGTCTGCTGACGTTGGGCTATCGCCGCCGGCAGCCGGGCCGGCCGATCGTGCTTACCCAACAGGAAGTGCTGGCCGCCGGCGCCGGCCTGGCCGCACTGCTCGGCCCGCGCTCGTGCGTGCTGCAGGAGGCGCTGGCCTCGCGTGACGAGGGCGCCGACGAGCAGATGCGCGAGTGGCAGGACGCGTTCGGCGATTACCTGTTCCTGGAACTGGTGCGCTGCGGCCGCGAACAGGAGGAGGACGCGGTGGCCGCCGCCCTCGAACTCGCCCATCGCCATGCGGCCTCGGTCGTGGCTACCAACGATGTGCGTTTCCTCGAGCCCGACGACTTCGAAGCGCACGAGGCGCGCGTGTGCATCCACCACGGCGAGTTCCTGAGCGACGCCAAGCGCGTGCGCCGCTACACGCCCGAGCAATACCTGCGTTCCCCCGAAGAAATGCGGGCACGCTTCGCAGACCTGCCCATTGCGCTCGACAATGCCGTCGAGCTCGCCACCTGCCTCAACCTCGAGCTCGAGTTCGGACGCTACTACCTGCCCGCTTCGCCCACACCTGCGGGGCGCACTGAGACCCAGCACCTGCGCGACGAGGCCGAGACCGGGCTGGCTCGGCGGCTGGCGGAGCACGGAACTGCTCCTTCCTTCGACCACGATGCCTATGCAAAGCGGCTCGATCTCGAACTCGGCGTGATCGAGTCGATGGGTTTTGCGGGTTACTTCCTGATCGTCGCGGAATTCATCGGATGGGCGCGCAGCCAGCACATTCCGGTGGGACCGGGCCGCGGCTCCGGCGCGGGCTCACTGGTTGCGTGGTCGCTGGCCATCACCGACCTCGATCCATTGCGTTTCGACCTCTTGTTCGAACGGTTCCTCAATCCCGAGCGCGTGTCGATGCCGGACTTCGACATCGATTTCTGCATGGACCAGCGCGATCGCGTCATCGAACACGTGGCCGAGCTGTACGGGCACGACAAGGTCAGCCAGATCATCACCTACGGCACGATGGCCGCCAAGGCCGTGCTGCGCGACACCGGCCGCGTACTCGGCATGAGCTATGGCTTCGTCGATCGCATCGCCAAGTCGGTGCCGCTGCGCCCGCTCGACGTGACGCTCGACGACGCGCTCGGACTCTCGGACGAAAGCCGCAAGCACCCGGAGCGCGTGTCCGCCGAGCTGGTCGCGCTCTATCGTGACGAAGACGACGTGCGCCAGCTGGTGGACCTCGCACGCGCACTCGAGGGCCTCACGCGCAACGCCGGCAAGCACGCGGGCGGCGTGGTGATCGCGCCGACCGCGCTGACCGACTTTGCGCCGCTCTACGCCGAAGCCGAAGGCGATGCGATGGTCACGCAGTTCGACAAGGACGACACCGAAGCCGTGGGCCTCGTGAAGTTCGACTTCCTTGGCCTGCGCACGCTGACCATCATCGACTGGACGGTACGCGTCATCAACGAGGCGCGCGCTGCCACGGGCACGCCACTGCTCGACATGGCGAAGCTGCCGCTGGACGACGCGCAGGCATACGCGTTGCTGCATCGCTGCCAGACCACCGCAGTGTTCCAGCTCGAGTCGCGCGGCATGAAGGAGCTCGTGCGCAAGCTCCGTCCCGACTGCTTCGACGATATCGTCGCGCTCGTCGCCCTGTTCCGGCCCGGACCGCTGCAATCGGGCATGGTCGACGACTTCATCGCGCGCAAGCACGGCCAGGCGAACGTGAGCTATCCGCACCCACTGGTCGAACCGATCCTCGCCCCGACCTACGGCGTCATCGTCTACCAGGAACAGGTCATGCAGATCGCGCAGGTGCTGGCGGGCTATACGCTCGGTGGCGCCGACCTGCTGCGACGCGCGATGGGCAAGAAGAAGGCCGACGAAATGGCCAAGGAACGCGTCAAGTTCGAGAGCGGTGCTGCCCTGCGCGGGATCGAGGCGCGCGTCGCCTCGGCGATTTTCGATCTCATGGAGAAATTCGCGGAGTACGGCTTCAACAAGTCGCACTCGGCCGCGTATGCGGTGCTGAGCTACCAGACCGCCTGGCTCAAGGCGCACTACCCCGCGGAGTTCATGGCCGCGGTGTTGTCGTCGGACATGGACCACACCGACAAGGTGGTGAACTTCCTGGACGACGCGCGTGCGCTCGGGCTGCGAGTGCTCCCGCCGAACGTCGCGTCGAGCGCTTACCGTTTCCGCGCAAGCGATCCGCGCACCATCGTGTACGGCCTAGGCGCGATCAAGGGCGTCGGTGAGCATGCCTGCCGCGAGATCGAGCGCGAACGCGAGGTCGGGGGTGTGTTTCGAGACCTTGCCGATTTCTGCGGCCGCGTCGATCCGTCGCGCATCGGCAAACGCGCAATGGAAGCGCTGCTCAACGCGGGCGCGCTCGATGGCCTCGCGCCCAACCGCGCTTCGCTGGCCCTGCAGTTGCCGCTCGCCACCCGTGCCGCCGAGCAGGCATCGCGCGATCGCGACGCGGGGATCGTCGACATGTTCGGCAACTGCGCCGCCAAGCCCGTCGCGGTCGAGTGGCCCGTGGTGGCCGAGTGGCCCCTCGCCAGGCGCCTGACCGCCGAGCGCGACGTGCTCGGCTTCTATCTCTCGGGCCATCCACTCGACGCATGGCGCGGAGTGGTGGAACTCGTCACCACCAGCGCCATTGGCCGCATTGCCACGCACTGGCAACCGCCGCCGGAAGACCGGAAGCGCTTCGATCGCGGCACGCTGGTGCGGGTTGCCGGACAAGTCGCGCAACTGCGGCGCGGTGGCGACCGTGCATTCGTACAACTTGCCGATGGCAGCGGGCGCATCGAGGTCAGCTTCTTCCGCGACGAGTTCGCCAACGCTGCGCCGCTGCTGCTCAAGGACGCCCTGCTGCTGATCGAAGGCCACCTGCACATGGACGAGTTCAGCGGCCAGTTGCAGATCCGTGGCCGGCACGCCGAACCTCTCGCGGACGCGTGTGCGCGGCAGACGCGCGCACTCAAGCTGACCCTCGCTGCGCCGGGCGCGACACCTCCAACTAAAATTGCAGGAACGACGCCAGCCGCGACCCGGCCAGCCGAAGACGCGGACCCACGGCACGCCGCCGAGTACGTCACGAGCATTGCGCGCCTCCTGCAACCTTTCATCCCGGGCGCGACCCGCATCCTCATCGAATATCGCAACGCCAACGCGCGCGCCGTGCTCGAGCTCGGCGACCGCTGGCGCGTGCGAGTCACTCCGGCCCTGCTCGAAGCACTAGCCGACGATTCGCTGATCGCGGACGTTGAACTGATCGGCACGGCGACCGCCTCGCCAGCCGCCGCCGCAGCCTGAGCCGCGTCCGGCAGCCCGGACGTCGGACGGTATACTTCGAGGCTGACTCGCGGCGGATGCGGCATGAGCACCACGTTCCTCGATTTTGAACAACCGATTGCCGAACTCGAGGCGAAGCTCGCGGAGCTGCGCCAGGCGAGCCACGGCAACGCGCTCAACATCGACGATGAAGTCGCCCGGCTGCGCGAAAAGCTCGCCACCAAGACCGAGCAGATCTTCGCTGGCCTGAACGCCTGGCAGGTCACCCAGATCGCGCGGCATCCGCAGCGCCCCTACACGCTCGACTACATCGCGGCGATCTTCGAGGACTTCCACGAGCTCGCTGGCGACCGCACGTTCGGCGAGGATGCGGCGATCGTGGCCGGTCTCGCCCGCTTCGATGGCAAGCCCGTGGTGGTAATCGGCCAGCAGAAGGGCCGCGACACCAAGCAGAAGATCCGCCGCAATTTCGGCATGCCGCGGCCCGAGGGCTATCGCAAGGCGCTACGCCTCATGCGCATGGCGGAGCGCTTCCATCTGCCACTGGTGTGCCTCATCGACACGCCCGGCGCCTACCCCGGCGTCGGCGCCGAGGAGCGCGGGCAATCCGAGGCGATCGCGCGCAACCTCATGGAAATGTCGCGACTGCGCGTCCCCATCGTGTGCATCGTGATCGGCGAAGGTGGTTCGGGCGGTGCACTGGCCATCGGCGTCGGCGACCGCACGCTGATGCTGCAGTACGCCGTGTATTCGGTGATCACGCCGGAAGGCTGCGCGTCGATCCTGTGGAAAAGCGCGGAGCGCGCACGCGATGCCGCGGAAGCGCTGGGCATGACGTCGCACCGGCTGCTGGAGCTTGGCCTGATCGATCGGATCGTCGCGGAGCCGCTCGGCGGCGCGCATCGCGATCCGGCCGCGACCGCACGCAACGTGCGCGCGGCATTGGCGGAGACGCTTGCGGAACTCGACGCCATTCCCGACTCGCAACGCGTCGATCTTCGGTACGCGAGAATCCGCAAGCTCGGGGCTTTTGCGGGCGAGTGAAGCCCGCTCGGCGACGAGTGCAGTGATCCAGCCCCGTTCCGCCTCCAGCGAACTCCTCGAAGCCGCCGTGCATGCAGCGCTTGCGCGCGCGCCTGCGGGCGGGCCGCTGGTGCTCGCGTACAGCGGCGGCAGCGACTCGACAGCATTGCTGCATGTATTGGCGAACTCCGCCGAATGTCGCGACCGCGGCCTGCGCGCGCTGCATGTGGACCATGGCCTCGCGGTGCGCAGCGCGGAGTGGGCAGTCCAATGCATGGAGCTTTGCGCACAATTGAAGGTACCGCTGCGGGTCATGCAGGCCAGCATTCGGCGCGAAGGCGAAGGGCTCGAAGCGGCCGCGCGTCGCGCCCGATACGCAGCACTGGCGGGCGCGATCGCGCCGGATGAGCTCGTACTGACGGCGCACCACGCCGACGACCAGGCCGAAACCCTGTTGCTGCGCCTGCTTCGCGGCTCCGGCATCCATGGCCTTGCGGGCATGCGCGAGTGGCGGCCGCTTGCGCCGGGCTGGCTGGGCCGACCCTGGCTTGGCGTGCCGCGCGCCTCGATCGATTGCCATGTGCGCGAGGCGGGCCTGCCGATCGTGTTCGATCCTTCGAATTCCGACGCGATCCACGACCGCAATTACCTGCGCCTCGAAGTGATGCCAGGGCTTGCCGCGCGCTGGCCGCTTGCGAGCGAGGCGCTGGCACGCACCGCACAACTGCTTGGGGATGCGAGCGCAGCACTGGCGCGGCGCAACCGCGACCTGCTGGGGAAGCTTCGAGCCGCTGACGGAGGCAGCCTGGACTGCCATGCGCTGCGCGCGCTCGATGCTTTCGATCTCGAAGAAGTGGTTCGCGCTTTCGTGGCGCAATGCGATGCGCCCTCGCCGCCCGCGCGCGTCACCGCGCTGCTCCGCGCCGAAGTGCTCGATGCGCCAGAGGACGCCATGCCAGCGCTGATGTGGCGCGGTTTCGCATTGCGACGCTTTCGCGACGCGCTGTATCTGACGCCACCGCTGACGCCGATTCCGTGCGACTGGAGCACAGCGTGGGATGGGCGCACCGCACTTGCGTTGCCTGCCGGGCTAGGGCTGCTGCGGGCAGATGCGCATTCGCCACTGTCCTTGCGGATTACGTTTCGACGCGGCGGCGAGCGCATGCGCGTCCACGCCACCGGCCCCAACAGGCCGGTGAGATTGCTGTTGCAGGAACTGCGCGTGCCGCCCTGGCAGCGCGACCGGATCCCGTTGATCCACGACGAATCAGGTGTCTGCGCCATTGGTGCCCTACTCGTCAGCGAAAGCTTCCGCGACCTGCTCGCTCATGAAAACGCGCGACTTTTTTGGGAAGACACAGGGCGATTCATCAACTCACGATAGAATCGTGAGCCCGTTCAACGCCCACCGGGCGTTGAACAATGCCGGATACAGGCGCCGTGCAGACCATCCTGACCAACACCTACAACGCCTTCTTCAAGTCGGAGAAGTCGGGCGGCCTGCTGCTCGTCGTCGGCACGATCCTGTCGCTCGTCCTGGCGAATTCAGCCCTGGGGCCCGAATACCTCGGTCTTTTTCAGAGGAGCTTCGCCGGACTCACCGTGCTGCACTGGGTCAATGACGCGCTGATGGCGATCTTCTTCCTGTTCGTCGGCCTGGAACTCGAACGCGAGTTCCACAGCGGCGAGCTGTCGGATCTCAGGAGCGCACTGCTGCCCATGTTCGCCGCCGCAGGCGGAATCGCCGTGCCGGCGCTGGTTCACTACGCGCTGAACGCCGGACTTCCGACGGAGAGGGGTGCGGGCATCCCGATGGCAACGGACATCGCCTTCGCGCTCGCCGTCCTCGCGCTGCTCGGTAGCAGCGTCCCCGCCTCGCTCAAGATCTTCCTCACCGCACTGGCTGTCATCGACGACCTGGGTGCGGTCGCGGTCATTGCGGTGTTCTATACGGACACGGTATCTGCCCGATATCTCATGGGCGCCATTGCCGTCTTCGTGTTCCTCTCGATACTCAACCGGACCTTCAAGCTGCGGTTGCTTAGCGTCTACCTGCTGGGTGGCGTGGTCATGTGGTTCCTGATGCTGAAGTCCGGAGTCCATCCCACGATCGCCGGTGTCCTGCTGGCCTTCGCGATCCCCTACTCCGCGAAATCCGAGGACGACACGTCTCCCTCCCACAGGCTGGAAAATTTCCTGCATCGACCTGTCGCGTTTTTCATCCTGCCGGCATTCGCGCTGGCCAACACCGGCGTCGTCATCGCTTCCGGCTGGGCCGATGACCTCATGGGGGCCAACAGCCTCGGCATCTTCGCGGGCCTGGTGCTGGGCAAGCCAATTGGAGTCGTCGCATTTTGCGCGATCGCGGTCGCGCTCGGCATCTGCAAGCTGCCCTCCGATCTGACGTGGAAGCACATCGCCGGGGCCGGAATGCTGGCGGGCATCGGGTTCACGATGTCGATATTCATCGCCAATCTTGCTTTCGAAGGAAGCGCCGCGCAGATCGATGCGTCCAAGATTTCCATCCTGCTGGCGTCGTGCGTGTCGGGCCTGGTCGGCTATCTGTGGCTGCGTCGAGCCGGCGCTTCGGTACGTCCCGATCCGGCCGGAGTCGCGTAATCAAACTGGCGGCGACACGCGGTGATCAGGCCGTGATCGTCAGCTGACCCAGGTTGCGAACACATTTTTCCCCGGCGTTGCGATCCTGCGGCAGATGCGGCATGGTCTGGCAACCCCAAGTGGAGCAGCCTCGATGTCCATGGCAAAGCGTGTGCTGGGCTGCGTGGCTGCGACACTCGTATTGGCAGCGCCTGCACTAGCCGCCGACTCCGAGCACGACGCAATCACTGCGTGGACTCAGAGTAAGCAACACGCGTTGCTCGACGAGTACGAGGGATTCCTGCGGTTGCCCAACGTGGCGACCGATAGCACTGCGATCCGCCGCAACGCAGACATGCTGGTCCAGATGATGGAGCGTCGTGGCCTGTCGCCGCGCTTGCTGGAGAACGCGGATCGCAGCGCGCCACCGGCCGTCTACGGCGAGTGGTTGGTGCCAGGTGCGACGCGCACGGTGGTGCTGTACGCGCACTACGACGGCCAGCCAGTTGACCCGGCCGACTGGTCCAGCGACCCGTGGACACCGGTATGGCGCCGCGGTCGTCTCGACGTCGCGCCTGCGATCGTTGAACGTGATGCGACGCGGCCTATCGCCTCCGACTGGCGCCTGTATGCGCGTGCGGCTTCCGACGACAAGGCGGGTGTCTTCGCCATCCTGGCGGCCACTGACGCACTGAAGGCGGCAGGTCTGCGACCGACCGTCAATCTCAAGCTGTTCTTCGATGGCGAAGAGGAGCAGGGCTCGCCCCACCTGCGCGAAGTGCTGGACCTGCATCGCGAGCTGCTCGCGGCCGATGCGTGGTTGATCGCCGATGGCCCCCTGCACCAGAGCGGTCGCCGGCAACTGGTGTTCGGCGTGCGCGGCGACGCCAACGTCGACATCACCGTGTATGGACCCAAGCGCCCGTTGCACAGCGGACACTATGGCAACTTCGCCGCGAATCCGGCGTTGCGGCTCGCACGGCTGCTGGCCTCGATGAAGGATGAGGACGGGCGCGTGCAGGTGGCAGGCTGGTACGACGGGCTCGAACCGCTGGGCCCGGCCGAGCGCGAGGCCCTTGCAGCCGCTCCCGACGACGAGGCGGGTCTGTTGCGCGACCTCGGACTCACCACGGGCGAGATGCAGGGTGTTTCCTTGCCCGAGGCCATCAACCTGCCGTCGCTCAATATCAACGGTATCCGTTCCGCCGACGTCGGCGCGCAGGCGCGAAACGTGATTCCGACCGAGGCACGTGCCACGCTCGACCTGCGTCTGGTGAAGGGCAATACCGTGCGTGGACAGTTTGGGCGCCTGCTTGCGCATGTCGAAGGCCAGGGCTTTCACGTGATTGATCGCGCGCCAACCGATGCCGAGCGCATGCGCTACCCGAAGATCGCCACGATTGTGCTGGTACCCGGCGGCTACGCCGCCTCGCGCACGGCGATGGACCTGCCGATCGCCCTCGACGTGATCGCCGCGCTGCGTACCCTTGCCGGCGACTCACTGATGCTGACACCGACCATGGGCGGCAGCCTGCCGCTCGTCGTGATCACCGAAGCGACCGGTGCTCCGACTCTGGTGATCCCACTGGCGAATCCCGACAACAATCAGCACGCGGAGAACGAGAACCTGCGTGTAGGCCACCTGTGGGACGGCATCGCAACGATGGCCGCGGTAATGCGAATGCGCACGCAACCGTAACGGCCACGCCGGGCACCGGCCAACTCCCGGCTTCGAGGCACCCGTATGGTTTGCGGGATACTCGGCACGCGCCTGAGAGGCAATGTGCCGGCCGCGCTCCTGACCAATCCAAGGAACCTCAATGAATCTGCGCGATCTCGCTTTTCTTGCCGGACTGCTTGCCAGTGCAGCACTGCCGGCGGCAGGGGCGGACGCAGATATCGACCGCCCCGCGCTCCCTGTCGTATTGCTGGTGGCCACGGGAGGCACGATAGCCGGTGTGCAGAACGTTGCGGATGATCCGGACCGCTATCGGGCCGGAAGCCTCAGTGCTGAGCAGGTCGTCGAGTCGGTGCCGAGGCTGAAGGAGTACGCTCGGATCGAGACACTGCAATTCTCCAACGTGCCCAGCGGACTGATCACGCCGGCAATGTGGATCGACCTGTCGCGCCGGATCGAGGCCGTACTGAACCAGCGGGACGATGTTGCCGGGGTGGTCGTGACCCACGGCACCGATCGGCTGGAGGAAACTGCCTTTTTCCTGTATCTCACCGTTCGATCGGACAAGCCCGTGGTGCTGGTCGGAGCGCAGCGGCCGGCAACAGGACTGAGTGCCGACGGCCCACAAAACCTGCTTGATGCCGTGCGCACGGCGGTCGCGCCAGGGGCAGTCGGCAAGGGCGTAATGGTGGCGATGGACGGGCGCATCTTGTCGGCGCGGGAAGTCCGCAAGCTATACCAGCGGGTGGGTGGGTTCTCGACCGGCGACATGGGCATGCTGGGGCTGATCAGCCACGCCGGAGCGGAGTTCTTCTTCGCGCCCACCCGGCCGCATGGCAAAAGCAGCGAATTCGATCTCTCCAGCATGGAGGCGCTGCCAGCGGTTGAGCTGCTGTTTTCCTATTCCGGGGGACAAGGCCCCCGCTACGAGACACCACCGGCTGGCATTGTCGTCAGCAGCACCTCTTTCACCTGCGAGGAAAAGCTCGCTTACCTGCGTCTCGCGCGGGCGGGCACAATCGTCGTTTCCGCGTTTCCCAGCGGCGACAACGTCGGACGGCGATGGCCGCCCAGGGACAGCGTGCCTGCTGAAGACAACGGCCATTGCAAACACATCGATGAGAAGAGCTGGGAAGGTCCGTGGATTCCACCGATCGAGGCCACCCATCTGACGCCGCAGAAAGCGCGCATCCTGCTGATGCTGGCCCTCGGCCGCACGAGGAACGATCTGGAAATACGGAAAATATTCGAACGCTACTGAGGCAACCAGCAAGCGTTGTTCGGAGCCGGGGCATTGGCGTATGGGAAGTTCAAACGCCCTGCCGGGTTGGCGGCGTTCAAGCTTGGGTGCAGCTGGGGCGCGGCTCGGGGTTTCGCGCGTGCGATTTTGGAATTGCGGGGCCGCGCAGCCACGCAGTCCGCGGCCAATTCCCACTGATCCCCCACAGCGGGGCGAACGCAGCCCTGCGGGATCGTGGCCGCATCGAGTTCTCTTCCTGGCGACCCTTCGACTGCGCTCAGCCGTCCAAGTCGAGTTCCGAGCGTCCGCTTGGGTCGGCCGACAGCATTCCGGGCTGCCTTCCCCGGAGTTGGGTGAAGAACCTTTTCTTCGAGGGCCGGTACGGATCAGCGGGCGCGGAACTCGCGCGAGAACTCGAGAGTCTCGGTTTCCCCCGATTGCGAGACCGCGGTGACGTTGAAGCGCAGTGTTTCGGGAAGCGTCACCTGCACCGTCCCCACATGGTCCACCAGGCCGGCCACCATCCGCTCATCGAGTTCGAGCGCGCGGGTCGCGCCGCGCAGGTCGGTCACCGTTGCGCTTACCTCGGTCGGCGCGCTGGATATGCTCCCGATCTCGCCCTGCCGCGGTGAAACCCGCAGCATGACCAGATCGTCGCGCTGCTCGATCCCGTGCTCTGCGGCCACCCCGGCATGAATCTGCGAGGTCTGGATCGCCACGGCGGTCACCGAGGCATCCCCAACATCGGTCTCCACCTGGCTCGCGCTTCCGGGGACGGTGATCGGCACTGCGGCAGGGCTGGCGGCCTGATCCTCGCCGCTGCATGCGACAAGCAGGACGACGGCGCCGCACGCCAGCAGGCGCAGTGACGTGGTCGCGGTGCGCAGGCGAGATCTCGTTGACTGGCTCATTTCAATCTCCATGTCTGATGGCGGATAGCGCCGCGCTTTCACAACTTTCAGGTTCCCGGGGCCGAGATGCCTGAGCCGGTGACAATTGCTCTGGCACAGCGGCGAGTGCCGATAACCCGCACGCGCGATCGCTCAATTTCAGAATACCGGCAACCGCATTAGCTGGATGCGAACGACACAGGCGTCGGAGGTATGCGGCTGGTCGAGGTCAGGAACGCCTGGGATCCCCAGAACTTCTTGCGCATGAACAAGAACGTCGTGCCTACCGCACCGCGCACCGTTGGTATCGGCAGCCAGCGTGCTAGGCTCCCGACTCGAAAGGGAGTAGCTCCCAATCGCTGGTGCCGTCATCACGAGCGCAGGCTCCGGTCCAGCGGCAGATCCGCAAAGGTCTGCGAGCAAGACTTTCGCCGTTCCGCGGCGGAAGTGCGTCCCTCCGATGCACGCCCGAGCGCGGCCCGAAAGTCCGGCCGGAGCAAATGCATGGAAACCATCGGAAGTCCGTTGCTGTGGAGCGTGTTTGCGGGGCTCGTCCTCGTAGCGTTGCTCGTCGATCTCGTCCTCATGCGCCATGGCGGCGCCCACAAAGTGACTTTCAGGGAAGCACTCGGCTGGAGTGCCGGCTGGGTCGCGCTGGCGCTTGCGTTCAATGCGTGGCTTTGGTGGTACGGCATTCGGCAATTCGGCGACGGCCCCGGCAATCGGATCGCGCTCGAGTTTCTGACCGGCTACCTGGTCGAAAAGTCGCTGGCGGTCGACAACATCTTCGTGTTCCTGATGGTTTTCAGCTATTTCGCTGTGCCAGAGGAACAGCGCCAAAAGGTGCTGATCATTGGCGTGCTCGGCGCGATCGCGCTGCGCGCGATCATGATCGTCGCGGGCGCCTTGCTGCTGGCGAGGTTCCACTGGGTGCTTTATTTCTTTGGCGCGTTCCTGCTGCTCACCGGCGCCAAGATGCTGTGGGCCGCGGGCAAGACTCCCGACCTCGGCGCGAACCCGGTGCTCAAGTGGATGCAACGCAAACTTCCGCTCACCCCGGAGTACCACGGCGGCGCACTGAGCGTGCGCTCTGACGGAGTGCGTCGCCTCACGCCGCTCTTCGTGGTCGTGGTCCTGATCGGCATCACCGACATCATTTTCGCGGTCGACTCGATCCCTGCGATCTTCGCGATCACCACGGATCCCTTCATCGTCCTCACTTCAAACGTATTCGCCGTGCTCGGCCTGCGAGCCATGTTCTTTATGCTTTCCGGCATGGCTGACCGGTTCCATTTGTTGCCTTTTGGGCTCGCTTTGGTGCTCATTTTCATTGGCACCAAGATGCTGCTCATAGACTTCTACAAAATACCGGTGGGTGTGGCGCTCGGCGTGGTCGTCGCGATCATCGGCGCGACGATGGCACTAAGCGTGCTGCGGCCCGCCCGAGTGCAGAGTTCTGTGGGCGCGGTATGAGCGGCAGTTGGGAGTCGTCGATGGGTCCTGCCGCCGTGGTTCCAGGGGCGGCGGAAAGTGGGAAAGTGACGTGTGCGAAATCAGGTCTTTTGCGAAGACGCCCTTCGGCGTAGAGCGCAGCGAATACGGTAATCGGCATGGAGGTGGGGCGTGACTCAGCATGCGGACATCGGGCAAGGACACGTCGGGCGCAGGCTTGACTTGACACGCCCCGACGATTGGCACGTGCACCTGCGCGATGGCGACATGCTTGCGCGCGTTGTTGCGGATACGGCACGACGCTTCGCCCGCGCGATCGTGATGCCTAATCTCGTGCCGCCAGTGACCACGACGGCAGATGCGCTTGCCTATCGCCAGCGGATCATTGCGGCCGTGCCACTGGGACTCTCTTTCGAGCCATTGATGACGTTGTACCTGACGGAAAGCATGCCGCCCGCTGAAATCGCCGCAGCCAAGGCCAGCGGCAAAGTGCACGGCGTGAAGTGGTATCCCGCTGGCGCCACGACCAATTCGGATTCGGGGGTGACCGACGTCCGCCGCTGCGACGCGGTCCTTGGCGCGATGGAAGAACTCGATCTGCCGCTGCTGGTGCATGGTGAAGTGACCGACCCGTCTGTAGATGTGTTCGATCGCGAGCATGTGTTCATCGAACGCCACCTTGTTCCTGTGCTGGCACGCTTCCCACGCCTGCGCGTGGTGGTTGAACACATCACGACGCGTCAAGCGGTGGAGTTCGTCGTTCAGGCGCATCCCCGCGTCGCCGCAACCATCACCGCTCACCATCTGCTGCTCAACCGTAATGCGATGTTCAGCGGAGGCGTGCGTCCGCACTATTACTGTCTGCCCGTTCTCAAGCGCGAAGAACACCGCCAGGCGTTGCTCGCGGCCGCCACGAGCGGCAACCCGAAGTTCTTCATCGGCACCGACAGTGCGCCGCACCCGAAACGCGCCAAGGAGTCCGCCTGCGGCTGCGCAGGCATCTACACCGCGCATGCGGCCATCGAGTTGTATGCCGAAGCCTTCGAGCAAGCCGGCGCGCTCGACCGGCTTGAAGCATTCGCCAGTTTCCACGGCGCGGACTTCTACGGCCTGCCGCGGAACCACGACCGGATAACGCTGGAACAGCATCCGTGGAGGGTGCCGCACCAGTTCGGTGAAGGGCGGAATGCCATCATTCCACTGCGGGCTGGTGAAACCGTCGCGTGGCAACTGATAGACGCGTGCTCCGGGCGAGCAACTCCCGGGGACACGCCAACTCCATGACGCTGGATCCGGTCGTCCTCTTTTTCACCCTCGGCCTGGTCGCGGGCCTGGCGCGTTCCGAACTGCGCCTGCCTTCAGCGATCTACGAATTCCTCACCGTGCTGCTGCTGCTCGCCATCGGCCTCAAGGGTGGTGTGGAGTTGTCCCGGCAGTCACTCGGCACGCTGGCACCGCAGATGCTCGCGGTCATCCTGATGGGGCTGATCTTGCCGTTGATCGCCTTTCCCCTGCTGCGCTACGTCGGGCGTCTCAAACGTCCAGACGCTGCATCCATCGCCGCCCATTACGGCTCGGTCAGCGTCGGCACTTACGCCGTTGCCGTGGCATATCTTGCCTCGCAGGGTGTGACCTTCGAGGAATACATGCCGCTGTTCGTGGTGCTGCTGGAGATGCCGGCCATCGTGGTCGGCATCGTGCTTGCCCGTGGGATCACGCGCGGCACGCGCTGGGCACCGCTCGCCCACGAGGTCTTCCTGGGCAAGAGCATCGTGCTGCTCACCGGGGGTCTGCTCATTGGTTGGGCCGCCGGGGCGGAAGGGATCCAGCCGATCAAGGGTTTGTTTTTCGACCTGTTCAAAGGTGTGCTGGCGCTGTTCCTGCTGGAAATGGGTCTCATCACCGCCGGGCAAGTGACGGGCCTGCGCCGATACGGACTGTTTCTGGTGGTCTTCGCCATCGCATTTCCCATGCTGGCCGCCGTGATGGGCGCCGGACTTGGGTGGATGTTGGGTTTGTCGGTGGGCGGCACCGCAGTACTGGCGACGTTGGCGGCCAGTGCTTCCTACATCGCCGTGCCCGCGGCGATGCGCTTGGCCGTGCCCGAAGCGGATCCTTCCCTGTCTCTCGCGGCATCCCTGGGTGTGACGTTTCCTTTCAACATCATGGTCGGCATTCCGCTCTACCTTGCGCTGGCCCGTTCGCTCCATTCCGCAGGAGGCTGATCCATGCACACCGAGCGCCGCAAACTGCTGACCATCGTCGCGGAGGCCGCACTGGAGCAACGCATGATCAAGGATGTGGAACGATTGGGCGCGCACGGTTACACCATCACCGCAGCGTGTGGGAAAGGCAGCCGTGGCGTGCGCAATGCAGATTGGGAGCGGAACGGCAACATTCGCATGGAGGTGGTGTGCGATGCGACGACCGCCTCTGCCATCGCCGCGCATCTCAAGGAACACTACTACGACAACTACGCGATGATCCTGTTCATCGGCGACGTGGAAGTACTGCGACCCGAGAAGTTCTGAACAGGTCCAGGCGAAATGATGAACCCGTACGCGCCGGCGCCGAAACCGAGCGACGCGGGGGCGATGTCCCCGCGCGGCTGCGCACCCGCGTGCTGAGCTTGAAGATCATCGCAGGGGAGCCGCTGGGCATCTGATCCCAACTCGTCGGGTTCCCCTTCGCGTGGGCGCAGTAGTGAGTAGTGATCAACGCGACTATCAGCGCTGGTCACGACGGCTTTAAGCCAGCAACGGCCACTGGACAAAGACGTCGATTGTTTTTCATGTTGACAGTCACTGAGTAGAGGCGCAGCTTAAGCTCTCGAGAGGGGCGTCGCTCTATGTTCGCCTTCGAACGGTGTTGGCAGCCCGGATAGGCAATGATGTCGGGCGCGGGCCGCTTGGTCCTCGCAGTATCGGCTCAGCCACATTTTCTGGAGTTCACCATGCCCGCCCCGTTCAATCCCAGTGCCTTGCGCTGGTGTCTGGCGCTCGTTGCCGCAACTTCGATGTCGCTGCCAGCCGCAAACGATCAGTTCCGCATGGCAAAGTTGGCGCGACCGATCGAGCAATCGATCTGGCTGAAACTCGATCCGGCGCGGGAGGGCTTCGAGGGGCGGGTGAAAATCGAGCTGGAGTTGATCGAGTCTGGCAAGGTCATCCGGTTCAGCGGTCGCGACTACACCATCGACAGCGCTGCCGTGACCGGTGCCGCCGATTGCGCCTTGACCACGGCGATGGGCGTGCAAGGGGTGGTCACGGCGACGTGCGCGGAGGAACTTCCTGCCGGCCGCTATTCGCTGGAGATCGCTTATCACGCACCCTTCAACCGCCAGTCGGCGGGTCTGTACAAGTCCATCGCGCAGGGCGACGCGTACCTGTTCACGCAGTTCGAGATGAGCGATGCGCGGCGCGCCTTTCCAGTGTTCGACGAGCCCGAGTACAAGATCCCGTTCACCGTAACGATCAGCGTGCCCGACGGGCTCAAGGCCTACGCCAACACCCCGGAAACAGGGCAGAGCAGCAAGGATGGCTGGACCACGCACGAGTTCGCGCCAACGCTGCCAATCTCGACCTATTTGCTGGCGCTAGCCGTCGGTCCCCTTGAGGAGTATCCGGTGTCCGGCCTCTCCGTTCCCGGGCGCATCATCACCGTGCGTGGAAAGTCGGGACAAGCAGCGTACGCGGCGCAGCAGATGCCGCGGATCCTGGCGGCGCTGGAAGCTTATTTCGGGCGACCGTATCCCTACGCCAAACTCGATTCCGTGGCCGTGCCGGAGTTCGCTTTCGGCGCGATGGAAAACGTCGGGCTGATCACCTACCGCGAGGAGTTGCTGCTGCTCGACGCCCAGCACGCCAGCCTGGAGCAGAAGCGCTTGAGCCTGGAAGTGATGGCGCATGAAATTGCGCACCAGTGGTACGGCAACCTGGTCACCATGCGCTGGTGGGACGATCTGTGGTTGAACGAGGCCTTTGCCACCTGGATGGGCGAAAAGATCATTGCGGAGCTGTATCCGGAGCTGGACCTGCAACTTACCCTGCAGCAGAACAACGCCATGCCCATCGACGCGCTGGTGGCGACCAAGCCCATCCGCAAACCGATCCGCTCGGAAGCCGATGTCTTCGACGGATTAGGGCTGGCCTACAGCAAGGGCGGCGCGGTGCTCGGCATGGTCGAGCAGTGGATTGGCAAGGACGCTTTCAGGGACGGCGTCCGCACTTACTTGAAGGCCCATGAGTTTGGCAATGCAGAGGCGAGCGATCTATGGGGCGCGCTCGGCAAGGCAGCCGACAAGGACGTGGCTGCGGTGCTGCGCGGGTTCCTCGAGCAGTCGTCGTTTCCACTTCTGGATGTAAAGCTGGCCGGAAAGACGCTGACGATTTCGCAGCGCCGCTTTGTCTTTCCGGGCGCCCAGGCGCCGGAGCAACGCTGGACCCTGCCCGTCAACGTGAGCTACGGCGAAGGCAAACGCCGACGCGACACCAGCGTGTTGCTGGACCAGCTGAGCAGAACCATCGAGCTCGAATTCGAACCGGACTGGGTCTACCCGGACACTGACGCCAAAGGCTACTACCGCTTCGCACTGGCCGACGAACTGCTGGCGCAGTCGCTGCCGCACTTCAACGCGCAGACCCTCAACGTCCGCGAGCGGCTCGCCTTCATGGCCGGCAGCAATGCGCTGTTCATGGCCGGCAAGATGGAAACGTCGGCTTACCTGCGAATCATCGCGACCTTTCTGGACGATCCGCATCCGCGCCCGGTCAGCAGTGCGCTTTGGTACCTGGATGCTCTACGCGAACCGCTGGTCGAGAAGGCGCTGGAATCCGAATGGTCGCGCTACGTCAAGGCGACGACGCTGCCGGCAGTGCGCCGACATGGACTGGTCAGCCGACCCGACGATGCCGCGGGCATGAACGTCCTGCGCAGCAGACTAATCCGGCTGGCGGGCCTCCAGGGTCGCGACCAGGAGCTCATCAAAGAAGCGCAGCGCCAGGCGGAGCTGTTTCTGACCGATCCCCTTCAGTCCGACAGCGGCCTGATCGGTGCGCAACTCGAAGTCGCGGCCTTCCACGGCGACCAGGCGCTGTACACGAAGATGGTCGAGCTGTTCGAGTCGACCACCAAGCCCGACGTGCGCAGTCACCTGCTGCAGGCGCTCGCGATGTTCGGCGCGCCGAAGCAGCAGTCGGCAGCGCTCGACTACCTGCTGACCGACCACATCACCGCATCCGACGTCGCTGACGTTCTGGGAGGCCTGTTGTACACCGAGGAGCGCGCCGCACGCACGCGCGAGTGGGTGTACCAGAACTACGACGAGCTGACCAAGAAGATGCACCCATACATGGTCCCGTTCATGCCGGAGGTCCTCGGCGGGGGCTGCGAGCTCGCCGTGCTCAAGGCCGCCCAAGACTTTTTCCAGCCGCGGCTCGCGGCCACTCCAGCCTATGCGCGAACGCTGGAAAAGACCGCCGAGAGCGTCGGCAAATGCACCGACCTGCGCGCGCGCGAGTCCGAGGCATTGGCGGCATATCTCAAGCGTTCGGATCTGGAGCCGCCCCCGTCTGCAGCGGCAACGCAAGGAAGCACACACTGACCTTGCGCAAAGCGCAGGTCGAGTATGTGTTCGACAAGGTTGTCCGCGAGGCAGCGGGACACCAGAACGAACAGTCAGGCGCCGCTTGCAAGAAGCCAGATGCCCGCTTGGGTCGCAAGCCTATCATTCGGGCATATGTCGTAAGCGGCAGTAGATCAGGGCACCCGGACAGGTGACTCCTTGCGGCGTCGAGATCCGGTCAGCCTGACCTGCTCGTTGAGCTCCAACCCTGAGTTTTCAGGAGCAAATTCCAATACCCATGTCGGGGCCGTTTGAACGGTCGCGCTGGATGTTGTTGCAGCCCAGGAGGCTTTCACCGCACGTGCATTTCGTTGCACGCTCCGTGAACCACTGGCGCGCGAAAAATGAATGTTCTCCTCGCGCTCATCCAATAGAAGCGCATGCAATGGATCATTCGATTCAACACGCCAGCGGATCCCTCGACATGCGCAACCGCCCTCGTTTCTCCATCCTCGCCGTGTTAGTTGCGTGCACAGCGGGGTTGGGCGTTGTACACAACGCGGCATTTGCAAACGAGCCAAGCTATGTCGATGCCTTCGGAGCGCCGCAGGACCATGCTCAAGTGGACACTGATGGCATGTCGCTCGAGGCCGGTGAGTTCGCGTGGCTACCGGGATCGGATGAGAACAGCAGCGCGCCGGTGACCTTGCTGGTCAGCCTGCGCGATCAGCGGGGCTACCTGTATCGCGAAGGCCGCCGCATTGCCGTGACTACAGTAAGCACTGGAAAGCCGGGTCATGACACACCGACCGGCGTGTTCCCGATCATGGGCAAAGCCAAGACGCACTACTCGAACAGATACGAGAACGCGCCCATGCCCTGGATGCAGCGACTGACCAAATGGGGACACGCGCTGCACGCGGGCAAGGTGCGCGCAGTTCCTTCCTCGCACGGTTGCGTTCGCCTGCCGCCCGGGTTCGCCGAGCAGCTGTTTTCACTGACCCGGACTGGGGACCTCGTGGTCATCAGCGAGGACGTCTCGCCGCGGTCGTTGGCGGTGGCATTGGCCATCGCGGGAGCCGACCTCAGCACCGCGCAGCTGGTCGGTGTTACCGAGCCTTTGCCGCGCATCGTTCTCATACCGCGCGAGCAGCAGATGCCGTCCGAAAAGGCGGCCAGGATCAGTGCCGCGGGCTCGGGCTTCTGACTTGCGGGGAAAGGTATCAGGACCTTTACTTCGAATTACCGGACGGATTCGGTGTCCGACGCCATTGTCGTTTTGATCCAGTCGACGTAGTTTCCAAGCCGCACGCCGTAGCAGGTCTCACCGTAACGTCCGGGAAACACTTCCGTGCCCCTGACCACGCCGCGCTTCCACGCCGTGATGCCCACAACGTGCCAGTCTCTCCCTACCGCCACCAGGATCGGACCGCCACTGTCTCCGCTGCCCGTCGATGCCTCGAGCGGCAAGCTCTTGGGCGGCTTGTCGAACGTATACGCGACCCATCGACCTTCGGAGAAGTTGATCTCGTTAAAGCCATGGCGCAGTTCGGTCCGGTTCGGGCCTTTCAGGCCATGACCCCTGGATCCTGTTCCCGTGGCGCCCCGACCGATCAGTCGAACCACCTTCCCCAAGGCGGAGCCGGTGTAGATGCGCGCGGGCGCAACGTCTCGAACGGGTTCCACCAGCTCTATCAAAGCAATGTCGTCCGAGGATGCCGAGAACTCGAAGTAGGCCGCCCAGTCACCCGTCTTGAGGGCGGCTTCAACCATCTGCTGTGGAGGCTGCTTGTAGCCCCGATGGATGACCACGCGCCGGACGGCGCGCGAGGTGCCCCCGACAACGACTGCCTCCAACGAATGCTGCCAGCTGACCGCATGGGCCGCCGTAACAACCCACCGTGGAGCGATGAGAACTCCGTGGCCTTCGCCCGGCATGTCGGCAAGCGCGGGGAACTCAGTCGCCGCGATCAAATACCTGGCATCTGGGACGTCATCGCGGATGACGATCGCACTGGCACTGAAGGACGCCAGTAGAAGCAGAAAGGCAACACAACGCATGGGCGACGTCCGCTAGTGGCAGCGCGCATTGTCGAGCCTGGCCGGCGAAGTGGCCATATGGCTCAGCTGGATCGTGTCGGCAAGGTACGGCGCACGCGTACCAATCAGAGTGACGTGGGCCGCTTTCCGCTGAGCTCCCCGCCGCAAGCCAACATGTCCGCTATCGGCCAGGAACGAAGGACATCAACTCTCTATGCAACTAGCCCCAGGCTCAGCTGCGTGGCGAAGCGGCGCGGCGCGGCGCGGCCATTTAGCATGCACGGACGTGACAATTTGACACGCCAGTTACAGCGTTGGGCGGCACCGCAATGCGCCAGGAGTCGATCTTCGTTTCCTGGTCCTACCGCTCCTAGCTATTCGGTTTCTCGTGAATCCGATACGCATCCATATCGCTAAGGGGTTCACGAGCCAACAGACTCTCGACCCATTCGACAAACTCAGGCTGGAAGTACGCTTTCCGTTGACGCCAATAGAGGTGTATTCCCGGCAAATGATTGATTGCATGCATTGCCGTTCCTATTGAGTCTCGAAGCGCAACATCCAAGGTTCCCTCGCGTGCGAGCAAGAAGCTCCTTTGAAAGCCTAGATAACAGCTGTGCATCAACATCACATACTGGAACTGGTCCTGTTCCGACATTGCGTCCGGATTCGTCACTCCTTCGAGGAACAGCTTGCTCGTCGCAGGGTTGCTACCAAGCTCCTGATAGAAGGCTTGCATCGCGGTGGTCGCGTCGGTCACTGCGGCGGACCGAGACGCTCGAGCACTATCTTTTATCTGGATGGCCAGATACACGAGCGTAATAACGATGGCAAACGCGCCAACAATCTCGGCGATCAGGCCCAACTGGTCAAGAGACATCATTCTTCCTTCGGGCGCACAGGTTCGCGCATGCCGTACCGTGCCGCCTAACGCCGTGTAAGCCCCCGCCTAGCGAGCCGCGGCCAGCAGTTCACGGACTGGCCTGGGAGGACCCATTCGCAAGATTCGCGTCTGACGCTGACTTACGTTGAGTACGCCAGCAGGCAAGTCGCATTAGCGCGGTTTCGAAGGGGCAGGATGAGCAGAGGCGTGGTCAACGACGTACACCCAGGTGCCGGCCTCCTTTCTGGCTATTACCGAGAAACGGCCTGACAGCGTAGCCGGCTTGCCTCCGCTCTTTGGGGACAGGGTAAGGGTGAAGTCGCCCCATCCCACTGAAGATTTGCCATGGTTCTCATAGTGAGTATTGGCGAACGTCGCAGCCGTCACCGTGTTCGCCGCGAGCAGGTCTGCATAGGATTTGCGGATCGCCGCGCGGCCCTTTGCCTCAGGGGCGTCGGGAAGCCACATCACCGCGTTTTCGGAGTACACCGCCATGATGCCATCGAGATCGTTCGCGGTGATCGCCTTTCGCCAGGCCTCGTCCACGACCTGGGCGCCGGCGGGCGCGGGCGCTGCCGTCGCGGTGCCGAAGGCGATCAAGGAACAGAGCAGCGCCAGCATCAGCGCGCGAGAGAAACGTGGCATTGTCATTGTTCGATCCTTTCTTGAGTCGTGGTTATGCACATCGCTTTACAGGTCCAACTTCTGAACCGAAGACCCACGGGTCCAGTTAGACGTTGCCGGGGCCCGTAGGGAGTTCTCCGCAACTGCGTGATTTGACGGGAGCCTAGCCGCTCCCGATCCGGCTCACAATCAATCCAAACCCGGACCCGGCAGGCCTGTATCCGAAGTGCGCAGACTCGGCCCCTTCTTCATCGACGAGATCTTAGGTTCGGACCGAAAGCTCCTGATGTAAGGCAGGCGAGGGCTCGCTTTGGATTAGTCGGGAAGCTTCAGCGCACGATATTCGACTCGCTTGAAGACAGCGCTTTGCCCGCGGTCGCCCGTCGCCGACGCAGTAGCTCCGATCTCGACCTCGGGGACTGCTGTCCAGCAACTGGTGCCCTTGTCGCCCATCGCGCTGGTAAAGCAGTCCTTGCCATCCTTTTGCACGTAGGTGCCGTGAACGACATGCGTGCCATCGGCGCGGTTCTCGATATAACCCCCGGCTTTATCGATAGTGATCACCGTCGGCTTGCCGTTATCACTAAACTCCCACGTCGTGTTCAGTAGAGACATCGCCACGGCCGGGGCGCTTCTGACCGAGTTATTTACCTCAGCAGCTGAGACATCGCTTGTGGCGAGATTGTCCGCCGGTTGAGACGGGTCAGAATTGCACGACACGAGAAACACGGCAGCACCCAAGAGCAGCAACCTATTCATGGCCTTCCTCCACGTGGAAGGGACTGCATAACAGATCGGCACCGCTGACGCCTATCTCTCAGGAGAAGTAACAGTGGTTGCCCTCATCAATTCCACCCGGCCCCATCCGGACGAGAACCGCTTGCCGCCACGAACGTCGGCAATGTGAAACCACCGTCGTAAGCGGCCGTCGGAGCATGGTTCGGGACCAGCACCGCGGTCGATAGCTACTCTGCCGGGACGCCCTCGCCGAACGATTCCTGCATTCTCATCAACCATGGCGCACCCTTGGCGAGCGCCATTGCGCGCGCTAGCGCCATGCGCGCCTCGGCACGGCGACCGCCCTCCCAGTGCAGTTCCGCTGCCCACTCCTGCACTTGCGCATTGTCGACAAACAGTTGCTGGGCCCACGTGATGAGCCCGGGCTGCCGATCTTTGTTGACGGACTTTTCGCCCAGCGCCGAATGCATGGCATCGAGCAGCATGCCCGGATCGCAGTCGAGCACTTCCGGAGACGAAGGGCAGCGGCGCGTGTACGCCGCCATCGCCGCATCGAGGCCCTCGGCCTTGAAGACGTCCATAACTGCACCCGTCACGGTGGGCGCAGCGGCGCGGCGCTCGAGCGCAACGAAGCCGGCACGTCGCGCATCGCTATCAATCCATTGACCTCCGATCGCCACAGCCGCAATGCGCTGCACATGGGCAATGTCGGTCAACGGGTTTGCGTCGAGCAGCACCAGGTCGGCCAGCGCACCTTCCTTGATCGTGCCGATATCATCTCGCTCGAGAAACCGCCCCACGTTGCGCGTGGCGGCTTGCAGCACTGCGAGCGGTGCTAGCCCGGCTTTGGCCATCAACTGCATTTCTTCATGCACGCTGGTGCCTGGAAACACATAGGGAATGCCGGTGTCGCTGCCGACCATCATCGGCACGCCCGCATCGTGCAACTCGCGCGTCCGCTCGAGGTAATACGCAAGCCGGCGGCGGTTTACATCGATGTCGCCTTGCACGCCGTCGTCGATTTTGGGTACTGAGTCCTTCCAGTAGTCGAGGATCCACGGCGGCAGTTGCGCGAGGCGCGTGTCAGCGCGGGTCTCGGGCTTGAACTTGTCCACGCGCGCGGCCCGCAGCACGAGAGTGGGGACCATCCATGTCGGACGTTGCGCCAGGTCACGCGTGAGCTGGGCGAAACGAGGCGCGTCAAAGTCGTCGAGCGTGTGGTTGTAGAGAATTGTGGCCTCTCGGCGCTGTGCAGGCGTTGGCCCGGCGTCAGCACTGTATGTGCTGTGGAGCGCAACCCATCGGCGAGACAGCGCTTGCGAGTCGTCGGCGGCCGAAGTCTCCAAAGCGTTGAGGTGTTCGAAGCTGCGCTGTACGCCGCGCCGGGCGGCTTCCTGCCACGACACCGCAGTGGGCACGTGGCCTTCCACGCGCACCCCGAGTCTCAGCGCCTCGTCCAGCAGCGCCAAGTAGGCATCTCGTGGGACCTTGTCGTAGACCTTGAGAAAGTCCGCATCCGACTCTGCGACCAGCCGCACCGCTGCTCGCGCCTCGGCTGGAGTGCTGCCTTGGAGCGAGGGCGTCCACATGGGCGGTACTCCGTCGACGAGCGGACTCGCCAGTACCATGCGAGGTGCGGCGGGCGTGCCTTCAATGCCCTTGGTACGCCAAGCGTGGTGAACGGTGTAGCCGCGCATCTGGCGGATGCCAGTGACGCCATTGAGAGTGAACAGGGGCAGATATCCCTCGTCCCACCAATGCGCGTGCATGTCCCACAAGCCGGGACTGAGGAACTTGCCCGTCCCATCCACAATGCGCACCCCTGCGACATCGTCCGATCGTGTCGAGGCCGGTCGCAGCATCGCGATGCGCTCTCCAGCAATGAACACGTCTTGCGGAGCACCGGTATGGCCTCGCTCGGTATCGATGACGGTCACGCCTCGAATAACCAACGTGGTACCCGCCGGCGCGGCGGTCATCGAGTGGGCGGGTTTGACCAGCGGAACCGATGCACATCCAGCGAGGACCGCGCAGCAAGCTGTAAGGAAAACGTTGCGCAGCAGCGACAAGGCCATGTCTCGAAGTCCCCTACTGGCAGTAATTGAGCATACGTCATGGTTTGTGCCGAACTGAGCCGCTCCGCCATTCGCAAGTTCACTGAAAGCTCGAGTTCGCAGTCCCATCCTCCAGAGAAATGCGAGTGGGCAGCTGCCGTCCAGAAGCAGTCATTGCGGTCTCGCGAACTAACTTCCCAAATGCAGACATACGGGTCGATGCGGACGCCCCGGCTCGCAATCAAGTGCGCGCGAGCATCAGGCTTGGCTCATCATGGATTTTCGCGAACGACGTGTGCAGCCGCGCAGGCGGGAGCTGCTGACTCAACAAGCCCTGTCGTTGCGCAAGCTTGTCATCCTTTGGCGCAACCCGAAGCAAGGGCCCCGCAATGCGGGACTTCGAACTCTCGCGGGAAGACAATAGCGCTCGTCTCAAGCGAAACAAAAAATCAACCGGGCCCCATTTTGATCAATCTCCATCCCCTTTGTCGGCCCCTTTTTCAGCGTAAGCTGAAAGCTTCGCAAGGGCGGGGCCAATGACCATGTCCGGCGAGCAAGCAGGCAGTGGAGAGACACTAAGCCCAACCGTTTTCCTGAGCTATTCCCGCGCCGACCAGGCCCAGGCGCGGATGCTGGCGCAGGCTCTGGAGGCTGCCGGGCTGCAGGTCTGGTGGGACACGCTGATCGAAGGGGGCGCCGCCTTCGCCAAGACCATCGAGGCAGCGCTGGCGGCCAGCGATGCGGTGATCGTCCTGTGGTCGCAGCACTCGGTGTCGTCGGACTGGGTGCTGGATGAGGCCGCCCGGGGCCGCGACCTGAAGAAGCTGGTGCCGCTGTCGATCGATGGCACCGAACCGCCGCTGGGCTTCCGACAATACCAGTCGATCGTAGTGGAGCACGCCAAAGGCACCATCGCCCCGGCCTCGCTGCAGGCGGTGCTGCGCACGGTGTTGCCACTCGCGGGGCGCGAGGCCCTGCCGTGCCCGCCGGCCCGATCGGTTGCACAAGCGCCTGCGGATACCTCGCGCCGCGGCCTGCTGATCGGCGGTGGTGCAATCGCGGCCGCCGGGGTTATGGCCAGCGCGGTGGGCTGGCGGCGCGGCTGGTTCGACGCCCCACGCGGTGCGAACGACCCGCGCCGCATCGCCGTGTTGCAATTCGAGAACCTGAGCGGCGATCCCGAGCAGCGCTATTTCTCCGACGGCCTGACGTCGGAAATCCGGATACATCTGTCGCGCAACGCGCTCATGCAGGTCGCTGGCCAGATTTCGTCGGAGCAGTTCGGCCACGGGCGGGAAGATGGCCGTGCAATCGCGCGCGCGCTTGGCGTTGACTTCCTGCTTGGCGGCAACGTCCAGAAGTCGGGCGGCCGGGTCAAGGTTGCCGCGGAACTGACCGACGGCACGTCCGGCCTCAGCCGCTGGGCCGAGAGCTGGGAGCGCCCGCTGGCCGACATCTTCGCAGTGCAGTCGCAGATAGGCTCTGCCGTGGCCGGCGCGCTTTCCGCGGCGATCCAGGGAGCGGACGCCAACAGCGCCGCACTGGTTGGCGGGACGGCCAACGTCGCGGCATTCGACGCTTACCTGCAGGGGCGCGCGCTGTACGAAGCCGGGATCGACGAGGACAGCGATCGCCGCGCGCTGGCTTACTTCGAGCGCGCGACCACGCTCGACCAGCGCTATGCCGGCGCGCATGCCGCTCGAGCACGCGCGTTGTTGGTGATCGGCCATCTCTTCGCCGCCCATGAGGAGCGTGTGCGCGCCTACGACTCCGCGGAGGCCGCCGCGCGTCTCGCGACCACGCTGGCGCCGGACTTCGCGGAAGCGTTCTCGGCGCTCGGATTCGCACTGGCCAGCGGCAAGCTGGACATGCAGGGCGCGCGCGCGCCATTTGAGCGCTCCTACGCGTTGTCGCCCGGTAGCGCCGACGTACTTGCCCGCTATGCGACGTTCCGCAGCAACCTGCGCGACCACGGGCGTGCGACCGAAGTAATCCAGCGCGCGGCCACGCTCGACCCGCTCAACGCGCGCACGTTCCGCTCGCAAGGGGACATCCGCCACAACGCCGGCGACCACGCCGCGGCGACCGTGGCTTACCGCAAGGCGATCGAACTCAACCCGACACTGGCCGGCGTCCACGCGTCGATGGGCTTCGCGCAGCTGATGGCGGGTGCCGACGACGATGCCCGCGCGTCGTTCTCGAAGGAACGCAGCGCGGTGCGCCGGCTGCCCGGACTGGCGATCCTCGCGCACCGCGCCGGCGACCGCACCGCGGCCGAGGCCGGGCTGGCCGCGCTGGTCGCCGAGTACGGCGACAAGAGCCACTATCAGTACGCGCAGGTCCACGCCCAATGGGGCGAGGCGGCGAAGGCGCTGGCCTCGCTGCAGGCGGCGTGGGACCTGCGCGACGGCGGCATCATGCTGATGTACGCAGACCCGCTGCTGGCAAAGTTGCACAGTACCGATGGCTACCTTGCGCTGGCGAAGGCCGTCGGCTTCACATGATCCCCGGGGATGAAAGGCGAGATGACCCGCGACTCAAGGCGTGAATCGCCAGATAGTGATTGAGCGGATCTTTGGTGTGACTCAGCGGCGCGTCTCTGACCTGATGAGGGGCAAGATCAACTTGTTTGGGCTTGACTCACCGGTGAACACGGCAACGGCGGCTGGGCTTCACATCGAGCTGCAGGTACTCGAAGCAGCCTGATCTGTTCCAAGTAACCCGCTTATGCGATGGGGAATTATCCCTGCCGGTTGTGTACGCTTGTTGCCCGATAGGCCGGAACCTGCAAGCCAATCATGCGCGACAGTACGTTTGCGACTCTCGGCATTTCGCCGATCGACTTGCCCTCGCTAACGGGCCAGCTTCAAAGCAGTGTGCCTTACCGCGATTTGGCCGCCAGGCCCTATCCGGAAACGGTCTTGAATGAGCGGGCCGAACGAATCGCGCGCCGTGATCATCATTGTCACCTCTATCAGCACGCTAATGTCTCAGAGGCGCTGGTGTTGCTGGCACTGCAAAAGGACTTGGCGGCCGCCGAACGGTTGTTGAGTATGGTGCGCGAAGCAGAAGCGATGGTTCCACCTGTACCGAGTGAGCCGACGCCGCTCGACAAGAGCAACGAATGGGTGCCGCATTTCGGCTGTGAATCGCATGTCGCCGTGGCCATCTCTCACTCGGCCCTGGAGGCGCGGCCACCTGATCCGATCTGGTTGAGTGCGATCGCACACGCGGTAGCAACGCATTATTGCGGGCGCAACAAGGGCCGGCTTCATGTCGTCCAGCAGAGGTTGCTGGTCGAAGGGGTCATCTGCGCAATCCTTGCAGGCGACCTTGAACTCGCCTCAAGGATTGCCGGCATTCGGTCGACATTGGGTACATCCAAGCTGCTGTTTCCGTTGCTCAAGAACTTTTTGATGCAGGCGCGCACGGAATGCATCGATGGCCGGATGATCGTCCGAATGCAACACGCCGCGCTGGTCGCTGAATGCGTTGCGATGCTTGATCACTTCCGTCGAGGCGTGGGCACCGACTACCGCGCTCCCGGCGAAGTTGGTTGCTACTTTGGCATGATCGAGGGCGCCTACCTGTGGACTTGGCTTTGCCTGCTGAGCTGCGCGCCGGCGCCGGTCTTGCGCAGCGATTGGGCAACACTCGGCGACTTGGTCATAGGGTGATTCACATGATGGGGTTGGTGTCGATTCTGCCCTCTGAGTCCGGCTTGGCGAGCCTGCCACGGCGACGGTCCACGCGTTTAGCGCCTACGCATTGGCCACTGGCAACATGCGGCGCGCCATGATCGCCGGACTGACATCGGTGCAGTCGGAGTGGCGGGACGCACTCGCGCGCATCGAATTTCAGGGGCCCGATGCTGCTTTCGTCGATCGACTGGTTGGCAATATCGCGTTGCCGATCTCCCACCACGTTGTCGCGTCCACGTTGTACTTCTCGCTGAGTGGGGCGCTGCAATTCTTCGTGACGGGAGAAGGTGCTGATCTTGCCGATCGTCTGCTCGGCGCCATGTGCGAACACAGCGAGCGCATTGCAGCCGAGGTGATTGCGGACCCGGGTGATCCGATCCTGTTTAGAACCGATGCGCTGGTCTGGCTCGCGGCCGCGCGTTCCATGAGTGCAGCGGCGGCGCCTGACCGAGCTTTGTTGACGCTAGCCGCAGAAGCAACCCTGGCGCGATTCACCGCGTTCGGCAAGCGCAAGAACATCCACGTAGCGGGACTGTTTCAACTGCAGTTCGCTGCGTATGCGGCGCTATTGTCGGGTAACCTCGCGCTGTTTCGCCAGGTCATGAGCTTGCGCGCCAGCATTGCGGTCCTGCCAAGGCAATGGTCGCTACTGCAATCCATCGCGGCGCGAGCGCAGCAGTCCGAACATGCGGGAGCCAGCATCATCCGCTGCGCTGACGCGCATGTACACGCGCAGTTCATGGCGCTGTTCCAACTGCACCGCTTCCCGAGCAACCAGCACGTCGAGGCAGAGTTGGGCAGGGAAGGCTTGCTGGCCGGCGGGCAGCTGGGCGGCTACGTCTATGCGTGGATTTACTTGCAAAGCTTCGGACCTTTAGCCGTCGTGCGAAGCGACTGGAACGTCTTGCGCGATCTCCTGACTGGATAGAGTGTGACGCGCGCTGACGCACTGTGCGGCTGCCCTGGCTCCATTGCCCTGAGTTGTCTCGACACCACGTGTGCGTCTGGCGGCTTCCGCCGGCGATCGGAATTCTGATACCGCTGGATGCGTGTGAACAGCCGCAGTATTGCCACAAGCTAGTGGCGGCTTGGCGGGTCAAGCGCATTGCCGATTGCCGACCACAACGAGGTCAGTTTGTAACCGGCATGCGATCGTGCAGGTACGAGTAGATGAGCCCAGCAGCCGGCGGATCAAAGTTGCTCAGCACGATGATCAGGTATCCCAGTTTCGGGTATACGCGCAGGTGAGCATTCATGCCAGGCGCCATGCCACCGTGCCCATAGCTTGCCAGCGCGCCTTCGCCGATCACTTCAAAGCCCAGGCCTTGCCATCCGCTCTGGAGCTTCGTCGATTCCGCGTACATTTCAGGCGACAACAGCTTGCCGGATTGCAGTGCCTGTACAAAGCGCAGCAAGTCCCGAACGGTCGAGTAGCCGCCGCCCGCTGGCGAGCCGCGATAAGGCAATGTTTCCCAGTTGGGCACCCATGCATCGCCTTGACGCATGTAACCCACGGCGCGATTTACTACCGCAGCGGTTTCGGGTAGCGAGGCGGTATCTTTCATGCCGGCCACGTCGCACACGTGCTTCTGCACGTAGTCGTAGTAACGCTGACCGCTCACGCGTTCAATCAAAGCGCCCACGATCATGAAGCCGAGCGATGAATACTCAGTCTTGCTGCCTGGTTCGAACGCCAGCGCGTGCCCCGCGTATTGCCGGAGGTAGTCCGACGGCGTCCGCATGGCGTCGCGTCGCGCGATGAATTCCGCGGGCGACTTGAACTCGGGCGATTCGCCGAATCCGATCTCGCCAACTCCCGCCCGATGGGTCAGGAGATGACGGAGCGTAACCTTGGCCGCCGCCTCCTTGTTCGGGTATTTCGGCAGGTACTTGCCGATCGGCGTGTCGAGCGACAGCTTGCCTGCCTCGACTAATTGCAACGCGGCAACGGCGGTAATGATCTTGTTCATCGATCCCAGCCGGAACTGCGTGCCCACCGTGGCTGGCCGCTCCTTTTCGCGATCAGCGAACCCCCAGGCCCTCTCCAGCAGCACCCTGTCGTCCCGCGCGACGAGGACGGCACCACTGAAGAGGTCCCGTTTGGCCAATGAATCGGCGCGGGCAACCAGAGCAGCAAGGGCGCCCTTCTCGTCCAGGTGCGGCACTGGCAGCGCCTCAACAGTTAGCGAGGTAGTACTCGACGGAGAACCGGGCGTCACTTCGATCTCGAAGCGGATCCGGCTGTCGGGAAGCTCAACTTCCTGCAACGTAGCAACCAATTTGGTCGGAGACGCCGACTCCAGAGACACCAGCGTGAAGCCGCCCGTCTCCTTGCGTTGTTGCAGCACCTCTTTGACGGGTGTCTCGCGCGCGTAGGTGCGCTGGAAGTTCGCAATGCCAGCCTCGTCTGCTGCATTGAATGATGTGAGCCACTCGCTCAACACCTTGCCGGCCGGCGTCTCGGGAATTGACAGTTGGCCGAACGTCACTCCTGGCGCGAGCAAAGCTGCCAGCAGGAGTCCTTTACGTGCGAAACCTGACAGATCCATCGGTGAAAATCCCTGCGCCGGAGCGTCGCTGGAAGTGTGCCATGTCGTGGACGCTCAGCCAGTCTGCTTTGGGTGGCGGTTTCAACTGGTCGACGCAACAGCTTGTCGATATCGCTCGATCGGGGTTTCAAAGCCCAGCGTTTTCCGCGGTCGTTCGTTCAAGCGTCTGGCGACCTCGTCGAGCTTGGCTTGGGAGATTCCTGACAGGTCGATGCCCTTCGGAAAGTACTGGCGCAGAAGACCGTTGGTGTTCTCGTTGGAACCACGCTGCCAAGGGCTCTGTGGATCGCAGAAGTAGACCTGGATATCCGTTGCCAGCGTAAAGCGCCGATGGTCGGCTAGTTCCTTGCCGCGGTCCCAGGTCAGTGACTTGTACAACTCGTTCGGTAGCTCCCGGGCAGTGCGGATCAGTGCATCAACTACTGTCTGCGTGTCCTTGCGCTCGACCTTGACCAACATAACGTAGCGGGTGCTGCGTTCAACCAGCGTGGCGATCTGGCTGTTGCTGCTGCCGCAAAAAAGATCGCCTTCCCAGTGTCCGGGTACAGCTCGATCTTCAATGTCGGCCGGACGCTCGCGAATCGAGACGGTGTCACTGATG
>JBBSLL010000027.1:0-41727 GCA_038255255.1 Lysobacterales bacterium | reverse complement strand
CGAAGTGCGCGCGGTCCCGGATCCGCTCGATGCGGTCGGCAACACCACCAAGGCCGTGACCAAGGGCTACGCGATCGGCTCGGCCGCGCTCGCCGCGCTGGTGCTGTTCGCGGACTACACGCACAACCTCGAAGCCGCCGCGGCGGCGAAGGTGCTCGCAGGTGGCGTCGCGGTCGAAGCCATGCGCTTCGACCTGTCCGACCACATGGTGATCATCGGCCTCCTCATCGGCGGCCTCATCCCCTACCTGTTCGGTGCGATGGCGATGGAAGCCGTCGGCCGCGCGGCTGGATCGGTGGTCGAGGAAGTGCGCCGCCAGTTCCGCGAGATCCCCGGCATCATGCAGGGCACGGCGAAGCCGGATTACTCGCGCGCGGTCGACATGCTGACCAAGTCCGCGATCAAGGAAATGATCATCCCGTCGCTGCTGCCGGTGGCGATCCCGGTGATTGTTGGACTGGTGCTCGGACCCAAGGCGCTCGGCGGCCTGCTGATCGGCACCATCGTCACGGGCATCTTCGTCGCGATCTCGATGACGACGGGCGGCGGCGCGTGGGACAACGCCAAGAAGTACATCGAGGACGGCCATCACGGCGGCAAGGGCTCCGAGGCGCACAAGGCCGCGGTCACCGGCGACACCGTCGGCGACCCCTACAAGGACACCGCCGGCCCTGCCATCAACCCGCTGATCAAGATCATCAACATCGTCGCGCTGCTCCTCGTCCCGCTTCTCTGATAGCTGTCGGGGTCGAGCGCAGCTCGACGATCACTCCCCCTCGCCCCGTGAAACGGGGAGAGGGCAAGGGGTGAGGGGCGCTTGCCGAGTGCAGCGCAGCCCGAAGCAGCCGCGACGATGACCGCCATCGGCATGCAGGCCGATGGCGGGGGAGGGGCGCTTTCCGGACTCAACGCAGCCTGAAGCCGCCCCTCATCCGGCGCTGCGCGCCACCTGACTCGCGACATCCCTGTCGCTCGCCCTTCGGGCCAGCTTCGCTGTTCGCAGCCGCTCCTGCGGCTGCAGTCTCCCCGCACGCGGTGCGAAGGTGAAGACTCCGCCCGCCAATTAACTCCATCGGCCAGGGGGCCGATGGACCTGGAAGGTCTGCAGCAGGACTCGGCGCTACAGCGCGTCGCGCCCTACGTCGAGTTCGCGCACGCCCTTTACATCGCGGCGTGCCTCGACCAGTCCGCGCAGCGTGTCGCGCACCACTTCCGCGTCCGGCAGGCTGGCGAGGCGCACTATCGGCATCGACGCGTCGGACGTGCCGAGTTCCACGTCGCCGAGCTTCACGAGGCGCTGCAGGAACGTCTGGGTGAGCCGCGTGTCCTTGATGCGGTAGAGCTCGATGTCCTCGATGGTGCGATTGAAGACGCCGCGCGCGATCTTGAGCCGCTCGTTGGTGAGCACGTAGCGCGTATTGCGGATCACCAGCCAGTTCCAGATCGCCAGGGGCAGCGGCAGGATCAGGATCGACGCGATCCACCAGCCGACGTTCTGCCACTGCGAGGGCGTGCCGCTCCAGATTTCTCGCTCGGCTTCGTGCTCCGGCGGTTGGGCCGGACGCGGCGTGGAAAGTGGGTTCATGTCGCGGAGTCCTGTGCGTTGTTGCCCGAATCGTAACGATGCGGGCTGCAAACACGAAATTCGGCGACGCATGCCGCCAGCCCGGGGTCGCTCGGACCGGCTCGGAAGCAACGCAAGCTTCTGGCCTATGGCCCGTTCATGCCGGGGACGCTAGCCTCGGGGGCTGACTTGCGAGGATCCGCCATGTTGAAAGTTGCCGTGTTGTGCGCCGCCGTGCTGCTGTCGATCGCCGCGCGCGCCGAGGAAGCCGCCCCCGCCGTAGACAAGGAGGACAAGTCGATGCAGTCCGAGACGGCGAAACCCGCAGCGCTGCAGCCGCCGCCCAAGGGCGTCGAAGACGAAACGGTCAAGTCGAAAGACAGCGGCGAGTCCGCGGCGTCCGCCACCGCGACGGCAGCCGATCCCTACCTCTGGCTTGAAGACGTCGAGGCCGCAAAATCGCTCGAGTGGGCACGCGCACGCAATGCCGATGCGAAGAAAAAATTCGCGGAAGACGACGGGTTCCGCACGCTGGAGGCGAGCCTGCTGGCAATCCTCGACTCGGACGCCAAGATCCCGATGGTCGAGAAAATCGGCGCTCATTACTACAACTTCTGGAAGGACAAGACCCACGTTCGCGGGATCTGGCGCCGCACGACGCCTGCCGAGTACGCCAAGGCGAAGCCCGCGTGGGAGACGTTGATCGATCTGGACGCGCTCAACAAGCAGGAGGGCGAGAACTGGGTGTGGCATGGCGTCGACTGCCTGAAGCCCGTCGATCCCAAGGCGCCGCACGATCGCTGCCTGGTTGCGCTGTCGCGGGGCGGCGCGGATGCGGACGTGACGCGCGAGTTCGATCTTTCGACGAAAGCGTGGGTCGAGGACGGCTTCTTCCGCAAGGAAGCCAAGGGCGCGCTCGGCTGGATCGACCGCGACCGCGTGTATGTCTTCACCGATTTCGGCGCCGGCACGATGACCGAGTCGGGCTACCCGCGCATCGTCAAGGAATGGAAGCGCGGTACCCCGATCGACTCCGCGACCGTCGTGTACGAAGGCACCGGCGACGACATGTACATCGGGGCCATGCGCGATCATTCGCGCGGTTTCGAGCGCGACTTCGTCTCGCGCACAATCGCTTTCTACAACGATGAGCTCTACCTCCGCGGCAAGGATGGCAAGCTGACGAAGATCGACGCGCCCAACAGCGCCAACAAGTCGGTGCATCGCGAGTGGATGACCCTGCAGTTGCGCGAGCCGTACACCGTCGGCGGCAAGACCTGGCCTGCCGGTTCGCTGCTGGTGACGAACTTCGACGCCTTCATGGACGGCAAGCGCGATTTCGCGGTGCTGTTCGAGCCGACCGACACGACTTCGCTCGAGGAATTCGCCTGGACGCGTTCGCACGTGGTGCTGAACGTGATGGACAACGTCAAGAACCGTCTCTACGTGGCGTCGCATGGCACGGAAGGGTGGAAGGTCTCGCCGTACGCAAACGGGCCCGCATTCGATTCCCTGGGTGTGCTGCCCCACGACCCCGACGAAACCGAGGCCGTGTTCGTGGTGGCAACGGATTACCTCAAGCCGTCGACGCTGCAGCTCGCTGAGGTTGGCAAGGCGCCCACCACGCTCAAGACCATGCCGACCTTCTTCGACGCGTCGAGCCACGTCGCGGAGCAGCATTTCGCGAAGTCCAAGGACGGCACGCGGATCCCGTACTTCCTGGTGCGGCCGAAGGATATCGAACTCGACGGCGGCAACCCGACGCTGCTGTACGGCTACGGTGGCTTCGAGATCCCGCTCGCGCCGAACTACTCGGGCACGGTGGGCAAGGGCTGGCTGGAGAAGGGCGGCGTGTACGCGGTGGCCAACATCCGTGGTGGCGGCGAATTCGGACCGCGCTGGCACCAGGCGGCGCTCAAGGCCAATCGCGGTCGGGCGTACGAGGATTTCGCGGCCGTCGCGCAGGACCTCATCGCGCGCAAGATCACCTCCCCGAAGCACCTCGGTGTCCAGGGCGGCAGCAATGGCGGCCTGCTCACGGGCAACATGCTCACGCAGTATCCCGAGCTGTTGGGCGCGGTGGTGATCCAGGTGCCGCTGCTCGACATGCAGCGCTATCACAAGCTGCTGGCTGGCGCGTCGTGGATGGCCGAGTACGGCGACCCGGACAAGCCGGAAGAGTGGGCCTTCATCAAGAGCTTCTCGCCGTACCACCTGCTGCGGGATGACGCCGACTATCCGCCGACGCTGATCACTACGTCGACGCGCGATGATCGCGTGCATCCCGGCCACGCACGCAAGTTCACCGCGCGCATGCTGGAGCAGGGGCACGACGTGACGTATTACGAGAACATCGAGGGCGGCCACGGCGGCGCCGCCGACAACAAGCAGCAGGCCTTCATGTCCGCGCTCGCCTTCACGTTCCTGTGGGAAACGCTGGCGGATTGACCGCCACGTGTGCATGCAGGAGCGCCGCACGGCGCGAACTCTTCCGCCGCGGACTCGGCAATCGCGCGCTGTGGAGCTTCAACAGGGTTCGGGGACGCCTGACTTCATCCCTCCCCCTGCGGGGGAGGGACTGAGGGAGAGGGTACGAGGGTCCTCAATCCATCGGCGAAGTCGAACCTCTCCCCAACCCACCCCGGCCATCGCTCTCAGAGCGATGGCGCTCATCGTCAGCGGTCGTGCGCTAGCATTCTCGCTTCTTTTCTAGAGTTCGGCCGCAGAAGGGGCGGCTCGACATGGACGACTGGCGACGATTGCCGGAAGCCACTCAGTCTATGCATGTGTTTGGGGTTGGGTGGGTAGAAGCTAACCCGGAACTTGAGATGTACCGCAAGAAGTCGAACGCGCGCGTTCTGGCGATTGTTTCCAATCCTGCGAACCTGGAAACGCTAAGGCGGTTCTTCAAAGGACTGAACAGTGGTGAGTATCTGACGGCACAAGGATGGTCGCTTGTGTTCTTGCCTTTGCATGACCGGTTAGAAGTTGTCTCAAACTTTGATCGCATGAATACTCGTCAGCCCAATGGCGAGATCGAGATAGACCACGTTGCCTCAGGTGGGGAGTTGCTGGACGAATTGACCCGCAGAATCTGGAGCGACAACGAAGGGGACCTTGAGTCCTTTGGTCTTCATGAATGGATTGACCACGTTGCGGGCGACGTCAAGCGCGCAATACTCCGTCGAGATGGGCATGCGGTGGCGCCACATAGTGAAGGGGACTATCCAAGCCGGCGAGATAGCTGGCAGCCAATCTCTTCAACTAGTTCCACAGAAGAAATCGAAGAGGATTCGCGGCTCCCGATGAGCGAGCCGGTGATAGCGGCGCCGATCAACTCTTGGCGAAACTGGTGGCGATGGCCACTTATGCCGGTGGCGGCAGTTGGTGCAGGCCTGATCACGATGCTTCTTGTTGGGTTGTTGAACGAGTTTGTAAATTCGACTGGGCGTCTGCCCACGTGGTACGTGGAATGGGTAGTGCCTGTAGTCAGCCAAGGCGCGGGGGGCTTCGCGTTTGGTTGGATGGCCCATAGTATTTCCCCGTCGCCAAAGCGGAAGTCCAGCCTTCTGATGACTTTCCTACTCGCGGCGGTCTGTCTGTCCTCCTTCACTCTCATTCTGCATGGCGGCGAGTATCCAAACTTGCGTCTTTTCCACTTCGCGCTGGGCGGCTTGGCGATTGTGCTTGCTTCGTTTTTTGGAAGAGTTGTTGCGATGGGAAACGACGACAGCGGCTAGAGAAGTTGTGAATCGATGCAACTCCTGGCTAACGCAAGACTATTTCAGTTATCTGGGTCGCCCGTCGCCGTGTTTCTGCAGGAGACGTGACGGAATGGCGCGAGGTGCTGCGCGACGATGCCGGGCGTCACGTTCGCGGGGATGGTGCAAGCCGTATTCGGTGGGCCACGAGTCGCCGGCCGGCAGTCGATGCGTGACCATGAGCCGGTCCACCAGCGGCAGGTGGATTGCGTAGTTGGCGTCGGCATAGCTCGCGTCGCGCGCGTGTTGCCAATGGTGGTAGCGCGGCGTCACGAGGATTTGCTCGAGCCAGCCGAAGTTGAGGCCGAGGCGCCCCAGGCGAGAGTCGAGCGACGAGGCACGGTGGTCATGATGTTAGATGGTGGCCGCGAGTTGGCCGAACCGCAATCACCAGTGATCGGCGGGAACACCGCAAGAGCGCTACGTCAAGTTCATCGGCCGGCCCCGCGAAGCCGTGCCGACTGCCGCGGAACAGTTATGAATACCTTAGCCGATCTTTCGCCGATCGTTCATCCTCAAGCGCCGCATGCCTATCCCAGTACGCCGAAATCTCTCGCAGTAGATTTCGTGTGCGAGCCCAATCCAGACCGACAATCTCCGACATTTGTAACCAGTGTTCGGCAATTTGTCTCTCCTGCTTTCCTCCCTCATACATCGCCTTGGTAGTCGCACCGCGGCTATTGAACTGTTCTATCGCGATACCTCGCTCAATTTCTTCACTTGCGAACTCCTCAAGCAAGTCCCTCACCTCCCGCAAGGGCCAAGCGTGATCCACCGGGTCTACTGGGACGTGGAAAAGCATGTTTCCTATGTGCTGGTCAGTCAATGTGGGACGTCCCGCTTCTGTGCCTAGTGCTCGCGCGGCAGAGATCCAATCCCTCAAGATTGCGACATCCAGCGCCCCGTCAGCTTGGAGGCCAGGCGTGCTGCGCCAAGACCGCAGAACATCCCATGCGGCGCGACCTCGTCCTCTTCGGGCTTCCCTCTCGGTGTCAGAAAGACCGGCGTCTTCAGCTCCCGTCTCTTGGTCTTCGCGCCTGTAAAGATCCGCTAACAAACGGATGAAGAGCGCGGGATCCGCGGCGATTGTTTGGTGGATAGTGAGGTCAACCTTTTCCATTCCACGAACCAATATTGGCAGGAGTCGGTACTCGAGCGTGGCGATGGAGCTTCTCGACACTTCAGAGTCAGCACGAAGACGGTCCAACAATTTCTCAAGCCAGTATTCAACAACGGTCGTCGATTGTGATGTCTTCCCCGCGCATAGTTCGTCAACGGCAAGTTCGACGATGCGCAGCACTTCAGAATTCGAAAGGCATACATCTTCGTGCCCAAGCTGCGGCAAGCAATCTAGCGCCCGGCCGTGTGCTGCCAAGGCTTGCATCATGTGCCCTGCGACGCCCAACTCTTGGGATGGAACATATGCGTGTACTCGTGACCAGAATTCGCGCTGAACCTGAGCATCCAGCCTCGCTACGATCTCGAAGAGTCGACTCGACGGGGGTAGCTGGATCAGTCCGCATAGGATTGCTTCTGAAGGATCAGTTGAAGCAGTCGCCGCTGCAAAAAGCAGATCGATCCACATTGTGTCAAATCGATCAAACGCCTCCGCCGAAAGTTGAGATGCAAATATTCTCTCAGACCGCGACCCCAAGCAGAACTCACTAAAGATTGCAGCAATGCAATCGCGGTCACGCTCAATCTCGATGAAAGCTGTAGCTACCATGCCGGGATACAGACTTGCACTGACCAACCCTTTCAGCTGCGCACGAGCGTTAGGAGCGGCCCATATTTCGGTGATTGCGCGCGCGCGCGCCTCCGAGACTGCAGCTTTTTCGTCTTCAATGCTAGAACGCTCCATGCCCAAATCGGGAATCAAGTCCGAGAAAAGCCAAGCGAACCTTTCAGACGCATCTTCCGGCGTCAGAAGTCTCTCTAAATCCTCGAGCGGCGACAGAACTTCCATCGGAGCAGCCCATGCGGCATCGGCGTACTTCTTGTGATGAGCCAACAGCTGTCGAATCGCCGCCCACGAGCGATGCTCGCCAGAGCCGCGAATCTTCTCAGCCGAGTTTTCTACGACCGAGATGAATTCAAGACGATGTTGAGAAGCAAACTTAACGAAAGAGGGTGCGAGCTCGGCGATGCGCACATCGGATTGGGAAGATAAGCCAATCGCTCTCGAAATGTACGCCATGTAAAGCTCGTTCGCTTCTGACATCCGAACGCCTTCACTACTGACAATACGGGATTCCCGCCACTGCGGCCGATGGGTTCCGCTGGATACGTTTGTTGCCCCGGGCATGAGCTGCAGCAACGCTCTCCAGGCGACATCGGGATGTCGATTGGTCAACAAGTCAAGCGATGCGATTCGATCGTAAACACTTGCCGACGTGCCTGGATGCCACGGTAGAAGGATGTCGACAATCGAAGACAAAGGTCGATTGCTCATACGCCCGCCAGGGTCCAAGACTGCTAGAGCTCCGAGGCAGAGCACGGCCCGACTCAAATTCACCGGACTCCAAGCGACAGTTTCCAAGGCCCATAGCACTCCTGGAATCATCGCCGAGCTGTCGAAGTCGCTACCTTCGACGAAAAGACGCTGCAACCCACCTTGATCGCCCTGGAGTAGCGTCTCCAGGGCGTAAAGAAAAGGCTCAGGTGCCGCCTCCGCAAGTATGGGGAGTTGGTCTCGCAAGCTAGACAGGAGCGAGGCATCGTTTCTGAGGCCTGGCAGGCTCCGAACCACATGATCTACGTACTTCTGGCCAGTGGCGTGAATCCCAAAGACTGATGAATCCAAGAAATGACCGAGCACTGCGATGCGAAGTAGTGTCTCTGACAAACCTCTACGCAACCAAGATGAATGGGGCAACGACACGCCTTCAAATGCGGCAGTGCGGCGCTCGTCGGCTTCTAGCAAGACAAGAGGGTCGATCGCTCCAAACACTGCGCTGGTTGCTGCTTCAAAGCGGCCAAGCAGCGCGGGTTCGATCTCGCGACCCAAAAATCCGAAGGCCACAGCAGGCGCCGATACCGAAACGACGTCCGAGACAATCTCGACAAAATTCATGACTTTTAGCCGATGTATTGCGGTGTCGATGTCGCTTGCGGAAAGTCCTGTAAGGCCGGCAACGATCGCTAGGTCAGCTTCGCTGGTCTTACTCCAAGCGCCAAGCATCGAGAGCGCTGCTGCAATCGCAGTCATTGCGTCTCGAGCCCAAGCGGGTCGACGGGCTTCCGCATCGGAGTCCCGGAGCAAACTCCAAATAACCCACATCGAAACGCTCGCTCCACATCCCCTGGTTTCCATTCGGGCGACTTCGGGAGGGCACCCCATTTGAACTAGAGCAGCGGCGAACTCATCGCGAGGCTGTCGCGAAAGCGTCAGGACGTGTTGTCCCGTGATTGAACTGTTTGTTACCACTTGCACGACTTGGTGTCCGGCTCGCTGTAGCTTTGCTGTAGCCGAGGCAGCAGCTTCGCGAAGCATGACGATCTGAGGAGGACGATCGACCAACTCCTCAGCGGCCTCTGGACTTGACACTACCAAGATCCGCGACAGTAACGACTCGCGAAGTGACGACTCAACGTCTTCGAGCGCCGCGTATAGAAAGCCCACTACTTCATCTGACGAGTCGCCACGAACTTGAATCGGGTCACCGCCGGCGAGGGCTTCCAGAACAGCGGCAGCTTCGCTAGACCGTCCAACCAACAGCAGGCGGGTTGAAACAGGAGGGGAGCTGTCGCTGCTCCAACTCCGCCAAGCAGACTGAAGAGACGCCACGCCCGCAAGCGGCCTGCCGCGAATGATCTCAAACAATTGCGCCTCCATTGCTGGCGACTCCGCAATCCAGGCGCAAAGCTGGACGGCATCCAGCACAACAACACACTTCCAGGTTGTGACGCTGGGAAGGTCACCGACAATACTCATGGGGTCCGACAGCGCTTGCAGCGTCGCGGCGACATAGGTTGTCTGCTCGCGTGTCCACCCCGGGGGTAATGGGTCTTCAAGGCGCTTTGTGAAGTCGGAACGGATTTTTGCCACGGCATCCATCCCCGTCCCCAGCTCCCAGACCGAGTTTCCGTCGGGTACGAACCTAGATTTAGACCTGCACGCGAGTAGGCCATCCCAGCCGGATAGACTTGTTGCAGAGTGGCTTGGGAACCGAAGAGTCAGAAGCGATTGGTAGGGTATTGCGTTGCGTACCAATCGCTCAATGAGGTCGGAAAACTCATGTCTGGCATCGATCTTGTTTCTGTATTGAGCAATGTCGTCGACTGTGATTAGTGGCATCTGTTTTCCCCTCGGTACCTTCGAACCGCAGCACTACTAAGATCCCACCGAGGCGGCGTGAAAGCGAGCGTCGCTTGGCCGCAATGTGCAGGGTATGCTGGTGGCAGGAAACAGGTGCATCGAGGTGGCCATTTGCAACCGACCGATATCCGCAATCCGGATTACTTCCACAAGGTGGTGGACTGCCAGTGGGCCTGCCCCGCGCACACGCCGGTGCCCGAGTACATCCGCCTGATCGCGGATGGCCGCTACGCCGACGCGTACATGGTGAACTGGCAGTCGAACGTGTTTCCGGGAATCCTCGGCCGCACCTGCGACCGTCCCTGCGAGCCTGCCTGCCGGCGCGGGCGCGTGGAGGAAAACAACGAGATCGAGGGTGGCAACGGCAAGGCCGAGCCGGTCGCGATCTGTCGCCTGAAGCGCGTCGCCGCCGATCACAAGGGCGACGTGCGCGCGCGCATGCCGGCACGAGCCGGCCGCTCGAACGGCCGACGCATTGCCTGCGTCGGCGCGGGCCCCGCGTCGCTGACCGTGGCCCGTGACCTCGCGCCGCTCGGCTACGAGGTCACGGTATTCGAGGCCGACGCCAAGGCGGGCGGTTTCATGCGTACGCAGGTGCCGCGGTTCCGCCTGCCCGAAGAAGTGATCGACGAGGAGACGGGCTACATCCTGGACCTTGGCGTCGAGTTCATCGGCGGCCAGCGCATCGAGTCGATGAAGGCGTTGCTCGCGCAGAACTACGACGCGGTGTTCGTCGGCAGCGGCGCGCCGCGCGGACGTGACCTCGACCTCCCAGGGCGGCGCGAAGCCGCGTCGCAGATCCACGTCGGCCTCGACTGGCTCGCCTCGGTGTACTTCGGGCACATCACGCGGGTCGGCAAGCGCGTACTGGTGCTCGGTGGCGGCAACACCGCGATGGACTGCTGCCGCAGTGCGCGGCGCATGGGCGGCAGCGACGTCAAGGTGATCGTGCGCTCGGGCTTCGACGAGATGAAGGCGAGCCCGTGGGAGAAAGAGGACGCGATGCACGAAGGCATCCCGATCCTCGACTACCGGGTGCCGAAAGCGTTCGTGCTCGCCAGCGGGCACCTGACCGGCATGACGTTCGAGAAGGTGCGCGCCGAGCAGGACGAGCGCGGGCGGCGCAAGCTGGTGCCGACCGGCGAGCCGGACGAGTTCATCCCCTGCGACGAAGTGCTGATCGCGGTGGGGCAGGAAAATGCATTCCCGTGGATCGAGGCGGACTGCGGCGTCGCGTTCGACGAGTGGCACATGCCGGTGGTCGACAAGGTCACGCACCAGTCGTCGTTGCCGCACGTACTGTTCGGCGGCGACGCGGCGTTCGGCCCCAAGAACATCATCTGGGCGGTCGCGCACGGCCATGAGGCCGCGGTTTCCATCGACAAGCTGCTGAGTGGCGAAGACACCCGCCTGCGTCCCATGCCCGCGGTCGAGATGCTCGCGCAGAAGATGGGCATCCACGAGTGGAGTTACGACAACGGCATTTCCGACGACGAGCGCTACGCGGTGCCGTGGTCGGAGGCCGCCAAGAAGCTCGACAGCATCAAGGTCGAGGTGGAACTCGGCTTCGATCTCGCGACCGCACTCAAGGAAACGCAGCGCTGCCTCAACTGCGACGTGCAGACGGTCTTCATGCGCGACAAGTGCATCGAGTGCGATGCCTGCGTCGATATCTGTCCGATGGATTGCATCACCTTCACTGCGAACGGCGAGGAACCGGAACTGCGCCTGCGGCTGACGGCCCCTGCGCTCAATGCAGAGCAGGATCTGTACGTCGCGGACGGCCTGAAGACCGGACGGATCATGGTCAAGGACGAGGACGTCTGCCTGCACTGTTCGCTCTGCGCCGAGCGCTGCCCGACAGGCGCCTGGGACATGCAGAAGTTCCTGCTCAACACCACCAAGGCCGGCGGCGGCTGCCGCACCACGCCAGCACCTGCGGTGCCCGCATCGCAATTGGCGCAGCCCGCATGATTGCAAAATTCGCCGAGCTTCTTTCTCCTCGCCCCGCGCGAGCGGGGGTGAGTGCGTGCTGCTGCGAGCCACTGGCTCGCGCACGTACGAACGCACAAGCGAAGCTTGGGCCGGGGCACGGAGTGGGGTGGCGCGCAGCGCCGGGTGAGGGGCAGTGGGTTGCGAAGAGCGGCCCCTCATCCGCCTTCGGCACCTTCTCCCCGTTGCCAAGGGGAGAAGGAAGTGCGTTTCGTCGGCGCGTTGGAGCCGTGGCATGAAGGCGCTCGCGGCGGTCAACGACTTCGTCGTCAAGTTCGCGAACGTCAACGGCTCCGGTTCCGCATCGGCGAACGAACTGTTCGCCAAGTCCATCCTGCGCATGGGCGTGCCGGTCAGCCCGCGCAACATCTTCCCGTCCAACATCCAGGGCCTGCCGACCTGGTACGAGGTGCGCGTCAGCGCGGCGGGCTGGCTCGGAAGGCGCGGTGGCGTGGACCTCATGGTCGCGATGAATCCGCAGACCTGGGACGCGGACGTCGCCGAGATCGAGCCTGGCGGCTACCTCTTCTACGACAACTCGAAGCCATTGCCGAAGTCGAAGTTCCGCGACGACATCGACGTCATCGGCGTACCGCTCACGCAACTCTGCAACGAGGCGTGGAGCGATCCGCGCCAGCGCCAGCTGTTCAAGAACATCATGTACGTGGGCGCGCTGGGTGCGCTGCTGGACATCGACACCGCCGTCATCGAGAAGCTCATCGGCGAGCAGTACAAGGGCAAGGAAAAGCTTCTCGAGCCCAATTTCAAGGCGCTGCATCTCGGCCACGCATGGGTGCGCGAGCATCGCGCCTGTCCGCTCGGCCTGCGCGTCGAGCGCGCCGATAACGTCGGCGACCGGATCTTCGTGGACGGCAACGAGGCCGCGGCGCTCGGCTGCGTCTATGGCGGCGCCACGGTGTGCGCGTGGTATCCGATCACGCCGTCGTCGTCGCTGGCCGAGGCGTTCCAGTCGTATTGCCAGAAGCTGCGCGTCGACCCCGAGACGAAACAGAACCGCTACGCCATCATCCAGGCGGAAGACGAGATCGCTTCGATCGGCATGGTGGTCGGCGCGGGATGGAACGGCGCGCGCGCGTTCACCACGACATCGGGCCCGGGGATCTCGCTGATGAACGAGTTCATCGGCCTCGCGTACTTTGCCGAGATACCCGTGACGATCATCGACGTGCAGCGCGGCGGACCGTCGACGGGCATGCCGACCCGCACGCAGCAGTCGGACATCCTTGCCTGCGCCTATGCGTCGCATGGCGATACCAAGCACGTGCTGCTGCTGCCCGAGGATCCCACCGAGTGCTTCGCATTTTCGGCGGCGGCGCTGGATCTCGCCGATCGCTTGCAGACGCCCATCTTTGTCATGACCGATCTCGACATCGGCATGAACCAGCGCCTGTGCGCGCCATTCGCCTGGGACGAAACGCAGGTCTACGACCGCGGCAAGGTGATGACGGCGGAGGAACTCGAAGCGGGACGTGATTTCGGCCGCTACAAGGACGTCGACGGCGACGGCATCCCGTACCGCACCTATCCAGGCACGCATGCAGACAAGGGCGCCTATTTCACGCGTGGCACGTCACGCGATCCTTATGCGCGCTATTCCGAGCGCGGGCCCGACTACGTCTACAACATGCAGCGACTGCTCAAGAAGTTCGACACGGCCAAGGCACTCGTGCCACAGCCGGTTATCGAGCAGTCCGACGTACCGTCGCGGCACGGCGCGATCTACTTCGGTTCGACCAGCCCCGCGATGCACGAGGCCATCGAGCGCCTGACGCGTGGCGGCGTTGCCCTGGATACGCTGCGCCTGCGCGCCTTTCCGTTCCCGGATTCGGTACGCGCCTTCATCGACGCGCGCGAACAGGTGTTCGTGATCGAACAGAACCGCGACGCGCAGATGCACTCGCTGCTCGTCAACGAATTCGGCATCGACCCGGCGCGCCTGGTCAAGGTGCTGCACTACGACGGCACCCCGATCACCGCCCGCTTCATCGCCGACGCCATCACCGCGCGATTGCGCTCCACGCAAGTCCCTTCGAAGGTGGCCCGGGCATGACCTACCTCGCCAAACCTGCGCTGCACCATCCGACGCTCGCGTGCAACAAGATCGGGTTCACGCGCCGCGATTACGAAGGCCGCGTCTCCACGCTGTGCGCGGGGTGCGGGCACGATTCGATCTCCGCCGCGATCATCCAGGCGTGCTGGGAACTCGACATCGAGCCGCACCGGCTCGCGAAGCTGTCGGGCATCGGCTGTAGTTCGAAGACACCGGATTATTTCCTCGGCCAGTCGCATGGGTTCAACACGGTGCATGGGCGCATGCCGAGCGTGCTCACCGGGGCAAATCTTGCCAATCGGTCGTTGCTCTACTTGGGCGTCTCCGGTGACGGCGATTCGGCGTCCATCGGCATCGGCCAGTTCGTGCACGCGATCCGGCGTGGAGTGAACATGACCTACATCGTCGAGAACAACGGCGTGTACGGCCTCACCAAGGGCCAGTTCTCGGCGACCGCGGACCAGGGCTCGATGTCGAAGAAGGGCGTCGCCAATGCGGACAGCCCGCTCGATCTGGTGGGCCTCGCATTGCAGCTGGGCGCAACCCTGGTCGCGCGTGGATTTTCCGGCGACAAGCCGCAGCTCGTGCCGCTGATCAAGGCTGCGATGACGCATCGCGGCGCGGCCTTCATCGACGTGATCAGTCCCTGCGTCGCATTCAACAACCACGCCGGCAGCACCAAGAGTTACGAGTACGTGCGCGAGCACAATGATGCGGTGAACCGCCTCGACATTATTCCCAAGCGCGCGGAAATCGTCGTCGATTATGCGCCGGGCGAGGTGATCGAAGTCGACCAGCATGACGGGACGACGCTGCGCCTGCGCAAGCTCGATCCGGCCTACGATCCCCGCGATCGGCTGGCCGCGGTCAACCTCATCGCGCAGCGCCAGGCGCAAGGCGAGGTCGTCACAGGTTTGCTGTACATCGATCCGGAGGCCGGTGACCTGCACGGACACCTCGACACCATCGAGGCGCCGCTCAACACCCTCAACGCGCGCGAGCTCAATCCCGGCGCCGAGACCCTCGCGCGCATCAACGCGCGCCTTCGCTGATGGTTCGCTCTCAGCGGAGCGCAGCTCCGCTCTACAGAAGCTGAAAATTGCCGTTGTAGAGCCGAGTTGTGCTCGGCTGCGCCATGCCCTCGCGCGGAAGCAGCGGAGCGCAGCTCCGCTCTACAGTTCCACGGCGAGCAGGCGCGCGCGCAAGGTGGGGTAGTCGGTTGGCAACGCCTCGGCGGACGCAGGGCGCGCGAGGGATTCGGCGAGGCAGTGCGGAAGTTCGAGCGCGCGGCCGACCAGCGGCTCGACGATGGTCTCGAACTTCGCGGGATGCGCCGTTGCGACGACGGCCCACGGCCGCGCGTCACCTTGCGCGCGCAATTGCTCCAGCATACAAAGGCCCGTTGCCGTGTGCGGGCAGGGTACGACGTCATGGCGTTGCGGCGCATGCCGGATGGTGTTGGCAATGGCCGCGTCGTCCACGGAGATCGCACGAAACGCGGCTCGCAGTTCGGCATCGTCGCGATGCCAGTACCGAAGGCGCTCGAAGTTGCTGGGTGCGCCCACGTCCATCGCGTTCGCGAGCGTCGGGCGCGTGGCCTGCGGCGCGTAGTCGCCACCGTCGAGGAAGCGCGGCAGGACGTCGTTGGCGTTGGTCGCGAGGAAAATCTCGCCGATCGGCGCGCCCATGCGTTGGGCAACCAGGGCGGCGCAGGCATTGCCGAGGTTGCCGGTGGGCACGACGTAGTTCAGCGCGGTGCCGTGCGTGGCGTGAAAGTGCGTCGCGGTGTGCACGTAGTACGCCGCTTGTGGCAACAGGCGACCGAGGCTGATGCTGTTCGCGGAACCCAGCGCAACTTCGTTGCGCAGCGCCTCGTCCGACAGCGCCTGTTTGGCCAGTCGCTGGCAGTCGTCGAACGGGCCATCGACGCGGAACGCGCGGATGTTGTCTCCCCAGCAGCCAAGTCCGTGCGCCTGACGCGGCGACACCCGTCCGTCCGGGTAGAGGATCGCCACGTTGAATCCGGGTCTGCGATGGAACGCCGCTGCGACCGCTGCGCCGGTGTCCCCTGATGTCGCCACGAGGATCGTGGTCGGCGGCGCATCCGGCGGCCGCAACCGAGACAACGCTTCTGCGAGAAAGCGCGCTGCGTAATCCTTGAACGCCGCAGTCGGTCCGTGAAACAGCTCGAGCAGCCAGTCGCCTTCGCCCGACAGCGGAACCAGGGGCGCCGGAAACGAGTACGCGTGTTCGCAGATTTCGTCGAGCTGATCGCGCAGCGTCGACCCCGAGAAAAACGGTGCCAGCACCCTGCGAGCGGTTTCGGCGAGCGTCTCCGCACGGAAATCGACGTTCAGCGCAGGCATGTGCTTCGGAACATACAGGCCCCCATCCGGCGCAAGCCCGGCGACCAGCGCCACATCCAGCGAGACGGGCGCCACGCCACCGCGCGTGCTGACGAACGCGACGGGCGTGCGTTCAATCATCGAGCAACTCAGCGCGCGGCCCCGCTACCGGCGAAACATACGCACGGGAGTCGAATCCTGCGGCCGCAAACGCCGTGCGCATCGGCGTCGCCGCGACTTCTGCTTCGATTCTCGACGCGAACCACGCAAACACGCTGGGTCCGCTTCCCGACATGCTGGCGCCGAGCGCGCCGAGATCGAGCGCCACGGCCTTGACGTCCGCGAAGCCTGCGATGAGATGCGCGCGCCGCGGTTCGATCAGCAGATCCTCGAGACCCGCGCCGATCAGCTCCGCGTCACCACGCGCGAGTCCCGTGAGGAACAGCGCCAGATGCGCGGACTGCCGCACGACCTGCGCGAGTGGATAGGGCTCGGACAGCACTGCGCGTGCGTGCCGTGTTTCCACGACCTGGTCGGGATGCACGACCACGCAGTGCAGCCAGTCCGGCGACGGCAGCGCGATCAACCGGGTCGGCGTGGCAAGCACTACGCCGCCCAGCAGCATCGGAGCCACGTTGTCGCCGTGGCGGCTGCCGCTGGAGACGGACTCGCCGTCGAGCGCGCAGGGATACAAGCCCTCGCGCGCGAGCGGCGCATCGAGCAGCGAATTGGCCGCTACAAGCGCGGCGACGCACGACGCAGCCGAGCCGCCGAGGCCCGAGCCAATCGGAATGCCTTTGTCGAGCTCCACTTCGAATCCGTGATGCAAACCCAGTCTTTCGCGCAGCGAGATGAGCGCGGCGCCGGCGGTGTTGGCAGCGGCCTCGAGAGGCAAGGCGGAGATGCCGGCCGCCTGGCCGCGGATCGCCGCGATCCGAACGATGGGATCGGCGATCCGGCGCACCACCGCAATATCGCGCGGGCCGTCGATCGAATGACCCAGCAGGTCGAAACCCACGCCGATGTTGCCGACACTGGCGGGTGCGAACGCGCGCGCTTCAACGACATGGCTCACGAGCGACCTCCGAGCGACTTGGCGATGGCCAGCATGTCGCCGAATACGCCCGCCGCCGTGACCTGCGGCCCCGCGCCCGGCCCCTGCACGACGAGCGCGTTCTCGGCGTACCGCACGCTGCGGTACTGCACGAGATTGTCGGTCAGTCGCGCGTGCCGGCAGGGGTGCTCGGCGGGCAGGCCGACGAGGCCCACGCTCGCGCGTCCGCCGGCTTCGAGCCGCGCGATGTGGCGCAAGCCGAGTCCCTGTGCGTTCGCTGCGTGGAAGCGCGCCAGCATGGAGTCGTCGAGTTCGTGGATTCGCTCGAGGAACTCCTCGCGGCTGATGTCGCGCAAGGCTGCAGGCACCAGGCTTTCGACTTCGACATCTTCCACCGACAGCTCGCGCCCAATTTCGCGCGCAAGGATCACGAGCTTTCTCGCCACGTCGAGCCCGGACAGGTCGTCGCGCGGATCGGGTTCGGTGTAGCCGAGTTCCTGAGCCTCGCGCACCAGCGCCGAGAACGGCAGGCTGCCGTCGAAGCGGTTGAACAACCACGCCAGCGTGCCCGACAGCATGCCGTCGATACCGTGCAATTCGTCGCCCGTATCGAGCAGGTTGCGCAATGTCAGGATCACCGGCAGACCGGCACCCACGGTCGCCTCGTAAAGAAAGCGCGTACCGCTGGATTGCGCTTCGCGGATCGCGACGTACCGCTCCCAGCTGCCGCTGCCGGCGTGTTTGTTCGGGGTCACCACGTGAATGCCTGCTGCGAGCCACGTGGCATATTCTTCAGCGACCGAGTCGCTGGCGCTGCAGTCGACGATAAGCGCATGCGGCAGGTGTTCGGCGCGAACGTGCGCGGCGAATGCGTCGAGATCCACCGGCTGCGCCGCATCGCCCTCGAGCGCTTCGAGCGCGACCGCAGGATCGAGCCCGGCATCGGAGAGCACCATGCGCCGGCTGTTGGAGACGCCCCGGATGCGCAAGTCCATCGCGGACTGGGCACGCAATCCCGGCAGTGTCGCCGCGAGCTGCGACAGCAGCGCCTTCCCGACGTGTCCCGGTCCGATCACGCCGACCGACAGGTACTGGGGCGACAACCAGAATGCCGAGTGCGCCGCGCGCAGGGCGCGCGTGGCGTCGCGCCCTGCGATCGCGACGGAGATGTTGCGCTCGCTCGCACCCTGCGCGATCGCGCGCACGTTGACCCGCGCCTGCGCCAGGCCGCCGAGCAGGCGCGCGGCGACGCCCGGCGTGCCGACCATGCCGTCGCCCACCGCGGCCAGCACGCAGATATCCGGCGTCACCGCCACGTTCTGCGTTTGCCCGTTGGCCATTGCTTCCGCGAACGCCGCCACGATCGCGGCGCGCCCGCGCTCCGCCTGGTCGCTCCGCACGATGCAGCAGATGGAATGTTCCGAGGAGCCCTGCGAAATCATCGTCACCGACACCGAGGCCGCGTGCAGGGCCGCGAACAGTCGCTCCGCCGTGCCGGGCACACCGACCATGCCGTTGCCGATGAGCTCGAGCACGGCGAGGTCGCGAATCAGGCTCAGGCCCTTGACCGGCGTGCCGCCGGAGCCCGCGTCGGCGCTGATCAGGGTACCGAGTGCTTCCGGCCGCCGCGTGTTGCGGATCCTTAGCGGAATGCCGCGCGATTGCACCGGGGCCATGGTCTGCGGATGCAGCACGCTGGCGCCGAAATACGCCAGTTCGCAGGCCTCCGCGTAGGAAAGGCGTGGCAGGCACACGGCATCCGGTACGAGCCTGGGATCGGCGGAGAGCACGCCGTCGACGTCGGTCCAGATGGTGAGTTCCTGCGCGTCGAACAGCACGGCGAAAATCGCGCCGGAGTAATCGCTGCCGTTGCGACCGAGCGTGGTGGCGCGGCCGCGCGGGTCGCGCGCGACGAAGCCGGTGATCACCACGTTGGGTTGCGGATGCTTGGCGCGCCATTTCGCGAGTCGCTCACGCGACGCATCCCACTCCACCGCGACGCCGAGCTCGCCCGGGTGCACCACGAGGACTTCGCGTGCGTCCAGGCACGCCCAGCCTGCGGCCTCCCCACCCAAAGCGGTCGCGAGCAGGCGCGCTGACCACACCTCCCCCAGCCCCTGGATTTCCTCGATGTCCTTTAGCGTCGCTTCGCTCTGGTCCGCCATGCGCTCGAGGCGCAATCGCAAAGCAGCGAATTCCGACTCGAGCCACGCGCAGGAACCCTGCGCGTCTTCCGGATCGAGCGCGCCGGCAGCTTCGAGGTGTTGCCTGCGCAAGCGCGACCAACCTGCGTTCCAGTCACTGTCGCCGACTGCGTCCGCGAGCGCGATCAACGCATTGGTGACGCCGTGCATCGCCGAGACCACTACGATCTGGTGAGTCCCGGTCGCCGCCTCCCGCACCAACCCTGCGACATGACGAAAGTGCGCTGCATCGGCCAGGCTGCTGCCGCCGAACTTGTGCGCCAGGCATGCGACCGTGTCGGCACTCTGCGCGGACGCGATCGGGCCGAACGCGTCAGATCCAGGGAAAAGCGGGGTTGATACCGACGACATCGAGCGGGCTCCGATAGCCCTGCACCCGGACCGGGTGCGCCTGCAGCCGCACCCGGGTCGGGTGCGGGCGGCGTGGTTCAAATCAGCTGGACACGCGCGTCCGCACCCCGGTGGGCGTCGTCGTCGTGGTCGTACCAGTGGGAATTGGTGTGCGCATACGCAACGAGCAGACCACGCACGGCGCGCGCGTGTCAACCATGCCGCTGCTCCCGTGCGGTGCAGGCCATCCGGATGCTCAGGGCTTGCTGCGTGTGTCCTTGACGAGTACGCCGTCCTTGATCACCACGGGCACCGACTCCAGCACGGCCACGTCGCGCGCCGGATCGCCCGCCACCGCGATCAGGTCTGCAAGGGCACCGGCTTCGATCACCCCGAGGTCCTTCCTCCCGAGCGCATTGGCCGCGTCGACGGTGGCGGAGCGGATGGCCTCGACCGGCGTCATGCCGTAACGCACCATCACGGCGAACTGTTTCGCGTTCTCACCGTGCGGAAAGATGCCCGCGTCGGTGCCGAAGACCATCTTCGCGCCGGCCGCATGCGCCTTGCGGAAGTTCTCGCGCTGGATGTCGGCGATCTCGCGATCCTTGCGCAGGTTGTCTTCCAGCACGCCATTCTTCTTGCCCTCGGCCTGCGTGTAGTCGGTGTTGTAGATGTCCATGGACAACCACGCGCCGTGTTTCTTCGCCAGGCGTATTCCTTCGTCGTCGATCAGGCTCGCGTGTTCGATGGTGTCGACTCCCGCGCGGATCGCGTCGCGGATTCCAGCAGCACCGTGCGCGTGCGCGGCAACCTTGAGCCCGAGCATGTGCGCGTCGTCTACGATCGAATTCATTTCCTCGTACGAGAGCTGTTGCTGCCCCGGTTCGGTATTGCGCGAAAACACACCCCCGGTCGCGCAGATCTTGATGACGCGCGCCCCGTACTTGCGCAGCGTGCGCAACGCCTTGCGCGCGGCCTCGGGACTGTCGGCGTTGAATGGACTCTGCTGCTCCATGGAAGGCGGGTAGTAGGTCGAGTCGCAGTGCCCGCCGGTCGCACCGAACGAATAGGCCGCCGGCACCACGCGCGGACCGCGCAGCTTGCCGGCGTCGATGGCCTGCATCAGTCCCACGTCGTTCCACGCATCCGCCCCGAGATTGCGCACGGTGGTGAAGCCGGCCATCAGGGTTCGCTCCGCGTGCGGCACCATCAGCACGGTCCAGAACCGATCGCCGAACTGGAGACCGGTATAGCCGCCGTAGGACGGATCGCTGTCGAGATGCACGTGCATGTCGATGAGGCCGGGCAACAGCGTCATGTCGCCCAGGTCGTGGCGCGTCGCGCCCGCAGCTGCGCCCACAGACTTGCCGTCCTGCGCGACTTCGGCGATGCGGCCGTTGCGCAGCAGCACCTCGACGTCGCGCAACGTCTTTCCGGTGCGTACATCGAGCATGCGGTCCGCGGCGAATACCACATCGTTCGACGGCGAAGCGGCTTGGGTCTTGGCCGCGAGCACCGCGAACAGCGCGAGCACGAACACGAGGGCTTGCTTTGAAACGCGCGAGCAGGACTGCAGCATGACGACTTCCGGAAGGGGCGGAACGCCAGTGTGCGTGAGGCGCCAGGGGATCACAAACGAAACGCCGTCCAAATCGCCGAATGCCCATGCGGCCGCCGAGGCTCGGACCTTGGCCCGGAACGTGGTTCAATGCGCGGCATGAAGCGGGGGTGCCGCGCTGTACGGCGGCTGAGAGAGTCCCCAGGAACCTGATCCGGTTGATCCCGGCGTAGGGAGCTTCGCGAGGCCGCCGATGCCAGGCGCGCCCGCGCCGCCGCTTCGTCCCTTTTCCGCTGGACGAATGCCATGAACGCATTACCTGCATTGAGCCTCCTCGAGCAGACGCAAGCCTTGTCTGCCGACGTGGTGCGACCGATTCCCGGTTCTCGCAAAGTCTTCGTCGAAGGGTCGCGCGCGGACCTCAAGGTTCCCATGCGGGACATCGAGCAGAGCCCCACGCCGACGCTGTTCGGTGGCGAGGACAATCCACCGCTGACGGTGTACGACACCTCGGGTCCTTACACGGATCCTGCCATCGCGATCGATCTTGCGGCAGGGCTCGCGCCGCTGCGCGCGACATGGATCGCGGACCGTGGCGACAGCGAAGTGCTGCCGGCGCTCACCTCGACCTTCGGGCGCACGCGCGCGCATGACCCGAAGCTCGACGCCGTCCGTTTTCCTTCGAGCCTCAAGCCGCGCATCGCGCGCGCGGGCATGAATGTTTCCCAGATGCACTACGCGCGGCGCGGCGTGGTCACCCCGGAAATGGAGTTCGTTGCGATCCGCGAGAACCAGCGGCTCGACGTGCTGCGCGAACGCGCAGCCGGCAATCCCGCGCTGGCGCGGCTGCTGCAGCGGCATCCGTCGGAATCGTTCGGCGCCGCGATCCCCGATCTCGTCACGCCCGAATTCGTGCGCGACGAGATCGCGCGCGGCCGCGCGATCCTGCCCAACAACTTGAACCATCCCGAAAGCGAGCCGATGATCATCGGCCGCAATTTCCTGACCAAGATCAACGCCAACATCGGCAACAGCGCGGTGTCGTCCGGCATCGCCGAGGAGGTCGAGAAGCTGGTGTGGGCGATCCGCTGGGGTGCCGACACGGTCATGGACCTTTCGACCGGCAAGCACATCCACGAAACGCGCGAGTGGATCATCCGCAATTCCCCGGTGCCGATCGGCACCGTGCCGATCTACCAGGCGCTCGAGAAAGTCGACGGTCGCGCCGAGGAACTCACCTGGGAAATCTTCCGCGACACGCTGATCGAACAGGCCGAGCAGGGCGTCGACTATTTCACGATCCACGCCGGGGTGCGGCTGCGCTACGTGCCGCTCACGGCGAAGCGCGTCACCGGCATCGTGTCGCGCGGCGGTTCGATCCTCGCCAAGTGGTGTCTGTCGCACCACAAGGAGAATTTCCTCTACACGCACTTCGAGGACATCTGCGAGATCATGAAGGCGTACGACGTCGCGTTCTCGCTCGGCGATGGACTGCGCCCTGGCTGCATCGCCGATGCCAACGACGCGGCGCAGTTCGGTGAGCTCGAGACACTCGGGGAGCTGACGAAGATCGCCTGGAAGCACGACGTGCAGACCATGATCGAGGGCCCCGGCCATGTGCCGATGCAGCTCATCAAGGAAAACATGGACAAGCAGCTCGCGGAGTGCGGCGAGGCGCCGTTCTACACGCTCGGGCCGTTGACCACCGACATCGCGCCGGGCTACGACCACATCACCAGCGCGATCGGTGCGGCCATGATCGGCTGGTACGGCACGGCGATGCTCTGCTACGTCACGCCCAAGGAACACCTGGGACTGCCGAATCGCGAGGACGTGCGCGACGGCATCATGGCCTACAAGATCGCGGCGCATGCCTCCGATCTCGCCAAGGGCGTGCCCAGCGCGCAGGTGCGCGACAACGCACTCAGCAAGGCGCGCTTCGAGTTCCGGTGGCAGGACCAGTTCAACCTCGGCCTGGATCCCGACAAGGCCAAGGAGTTCCACGATGAAACCCTGCCCAAGGACGCGCACAAGGTCGCGCATTTCTGCTCGATGTGCGGCCCGCATTTCTGCTCGATGAAGATCACGCAGGACGTGCGCGACTACGCGGCCGAGCATGGCGTCGAGCAACCGGAAGACGCGCTCGCCCAGGGCATGGCGGAGAAGGCCGCCGAGTTCCGCGAAGCGGGCGCGGAGATCTACCGCCCGACCTGATGCGCGGAACGGCAATCGCGTCGCAATTGGCGCGGCAGCACAGTCGCCTCGCGGGCTTGAGGAAAGCTTCGTGAGGTGCAAGCCCGCCGGGAATCGCGCACACTTGCGCGCATGAAGATTCGCTCGATGCGCGTGCTGCGCTGGATGCTGCTGACGCGGCGGCATCCGTCCGCGTTGCTGCTGGCCGCGCAGCTGGTGAGCCTGATTCTCTACCCGCTGATGGACGACACGCAGACTGGCCGCGTGCTCTTCGGGGCCGTGGCCCTGGTCGTGGTGCCGCTGGCGGTCTGGGTGGTGAGGCGGAGCACCGCCGACAACCGGATCGCGTGGGCTCTGGCGCTGCCGGCGATGGCGTTGTCGGTCCTCGCGATCGTGCTGGAGCGGCCCGGCCTCATCGTCTGGTCGTCGATCATCGAGGCCGCGCTCTATTTCTACGCGGCCGGCAGCCTCATCACCTACATGCTCGACGACAGCCTGGTCAGCGCGGACGAACTGTTCGCGGCAGGCGCCACGTTCACGCTGCTGGCCTGGGGTTTCGCCTACGCCTACTTCGTGTGCCAGGCGTGGTATCCCGGGAGCTTCGTGGGCATGGTCGAGCCCGAACGCCCGCGCCGCTGGATCGAGCTGCTGTTCCTCAGCTTCACCACGCTTTCCGGCGTCGGCAGTGGTGACGTCATACCGATTGGCGCGCAGGCGCGCGTGCTGGTGATGCTGCAGCAATTCGCAGGCGTGGGCTACATCGCCGCCGTCGTGTCGCGGCTGATCGGCCTCACCATTCTCCGCCACCGCACCGACAGGTCCTAGTCCGACTGGCCAATGTCAGGTCGCGGAGGCGACCTCACCTACGCCAGGCTTTTGCGATTAGAAGTGCGGCTTCTCGGCGTCCGGTGTCGCATTGAAGCGCGCCTGCGCGTCGACGAGCACCGCGCGCGCGGCTTCGGCGTCGCCCCAGCCGTCGAGGCGCACCCACTTGCCCTGTTCGAGATCCTTGTAGTGCTCGAAGAAATGGCCGATACGGTCGAGCCAATGTTGCGAGACCTGCGTGATGTCGGAGATGTGCGTGTAGCCCGAAAAGGTTTTCGAAATCGGGACTGCGAGCAGTTTTTCGTCGCTGCCTGCCTCGTCGATCATGCGCAGCACGCCGACCGGCGTGCAGCGGATCACCGATCCCGGGATCAGCGGCAGCGGCAGGACGACCAGAACGTCGGCGGGATCGCCGTCGCCACATAGCGTGTGCGGCACGTAGCCGTAGTTGCAGGGGTAGCGCATCGGGGTCGACAGGATGCGGTCCACGAAGATCGCGCCAGTGGACTTGTCGACTTCGTACTTGACGGGCTCTGCGTCTTTCGGAATCTCGATGATGACGTTGATTTCGCGCGGGAAGTCGCGGCCGCTGGGAACTCGTTCGAAGGACATGCAACCTCGCAGACGTTGTAGAGCCGAGCTGCGCTCGGCTGATCTTGGCGGCAACATGAGCGGAGCGCAGCTCCGCTCTACAAAAGCATCAAGGCAACGTTCGCGTCAGCGCTTCGGGGCGTAGGCGCGCATGAACATGTCGACGACACCGGCGATCTGCGCTTCGACGCCAGCGGCGTCCAGAGAAGCAGGAAGTCCGATCAACCGGCACAGGTGCGAATCGCCCTTGAGCATCGAGAAGAAGTGGCCGGCTGCGGCGGTCGCGTCGACGACATCGAGACGACTGGCAGCAGTCGCGGCGCGCAGGAAGCTCGCGAACTCCTCGATGGTGCGGCACGGTCCCGCAGAATAAAAGGCGCGCGCCAGATCGCTGTCGGGTTGGGCCTCGGCGATCAGCACCCGGTGCAGCTCCAGCGCCTTGTCGCTGAAAATGAGCGTACGAAAGCCGCGCGCGATCCCGAGGAGCTGGCCGCGCAGGTCCCGCCCGGCATCGAACTCGAAGGCGACATGCGGCAGATTGGCATCGCAGTGGGTCTCGATGGCCGCACGAAACAGGCCTTCCTTGTCTCCGAAATGGCTGTAGACGGTGAGCTTGGAAACACCGGCAGCCTGCGCCACGGCGTCCATGCTCGTTGCGCCATAGCCTTGAGTCAAAAAGAGTTCCTGGGCCGCGTCGAGCACCGCTTGGCGCTTTTCGAGGTCCTTGGGACGGCCGGGGCCGAGGGGTCGGGAGACTGAATTCATTAAAATACTATACAGTACAGTTTGGTTGAATTAGCATACGGACAAGTTCACTAAGAGCGCTGCGGTCATGTTGACGATATCGAACCCCGCCTGGTCCCGCGCCTTGGGCATTTCCGCCGTCCTGATAACCGCTGCAACGCTTGCGGCTTGCGGGTCCGAAGCGGCCCCCTTGCCGGTGGCGCGACCCGCCATTGTGGTACAGCCCGAGGCGGCCGGGGCAATCGAGGCACAATCGTACGCCGGCGAAGTACGGCCGAGATTCGAAGCGCCCGTGGGCTTTCGCGTGGGCGGAAAAATCGTGGAGCGTTCGGTGGACGTGGGCGCCCGGGTCGGCAAGGGCGATGTGCTGATGCGGATCGATCCGAGCGACGTCGCACTCGGGGCCGCCGCCGCCACGGCAGGCCGCGCACAGGCGGAGGCCGATCATTCCCTGGCGAAAGCCGAACTCGATCGCCACCGCGAACTGTTTTCGCGGCGCTACATCTCCAAGTCGCTGCTCGACGTGCGGCAGGCCGCGTACGACGCCGCGGCCGCGCGCTTGCGGCAGGCTCGGGCACAGGCCAGTGAAGCCGGCAACCAGGCCGCCTACGCCACGCTGCGCGCCGACACCGATGGCACCGTGACTGCCGTGCTGGCCGAGCCGGGCCAGGTGGTCGCTGCCGGCACGCCAGTGCTGCGCATCGCACGCGACGAGCAGATCGAAGTCGCCATCGACGTGCCCGAGAATCGCGTGGCGCAGTTCGCAGTGGGGCAGCCCGCGCAGATCGAAGTGTGGGCGCTCGACAATGCGCGCCGTGCGGGCACCGTACGCGAAGTGTCGCCGCAGGCGGATCCCATGTCGCGTACCTATCCCGTGCGCATCTCCGTCGCGGACGCAAGCGGACTCAAGTACGGAATGACCGCGCGCATCGGCGTGGCACGTGCCTTGCCCGCGGGTGAGGTGAGGGTGCCGCTGTCGGCGATCGACGAGCTCGAAGGCAAGGTTGCGGTCTGGCGCGTCGACCCGCGAACCCATCGCGTCCAACGACATGCGATCGAGATTGTGCTTTATGGCGAGGACGGCGCGCTGGTGCGGGGCCTCGATCCGGGCGCGTGGATCGTCGCCGCGGGCGTGCACAAGCTCGAGCCCGGACAGGCCATCGCGCCCATCGACGCGAAGAACCGCTCGGTGCAGCTGTTGGGAAACAAGGCCGTTGCGCACACTGAAAAAGCCGTCATCCCCGCGCAGGCGGGGATCCAGCGCCTCTGATCGCCGAACAACAAAGTCACTGGATTCCCGCATTCGCGGGAATGACGAGCAAGAGAAGCGCAAGCCGGGATGGACATTCCGTAGTCAGCAATCGCGCCTTGCGGCGCTCCTACAAGAGCTTAGGTAGCCATGAGTTCATTCAATCTCTCGGCATGGGCGCTGCGCAACCGCACGCTGGTGCGCTACTTCATGCTGGTGTTCGCCGTGGTGGGTGCATGGGCCTACTTCCAGCTTGGCCAGTCGGAAGACCCGCCCTTCACCTTCAAGGCGATGGTGATCCGCACGCAGTGGCCCGGCGCGAGCGCGGCGGAAGTCGACCGGCAGATCACGGACCGCATCGAAGCGAAGCTGCAGGAACTCTCGAGCGCTGAATTCATCCGCAGCTATTCGCGACCGGGCGAATCACAGATCGTCTACGTTTCGCGCGACGATCTCGTATCGAAGCAATTGCCGGCGCTCTTCTACCAGATCCGCAAACGCGTCGGCGACATGCGCCACACGCTGCCGGCGGGAGCGATCGGCCCGTTCTTCAACGACGAGTTCGGCGACACCTTCGGCAACATCTACGCCCTGCACGGTCGCGGATACGACTACGCGTCGCTCAAGGACTACGCGCAACGCGTGCAACGCGAGCTGCTGCGCGTCCCCGACGTCGCCAAGGTGGAACTCGTCGGATTGCAGGACCAGCGCATCTGGATCGAGCTCGACAACGCCAAGATCGCAACGCTCGGCGTGCGCTTCGACGAGGTGCTCGCCGGTCTGGCCGCGCAGAATGCCGTCGTACCCGCGGGCGCGTTCGAGACGCCGACCGACAGGATCCATCTGCGCACCGACGGCGCCTTCGATTCGATCGAGGCCGTGGCCGCGATGCCGATACGTGCCGGCCAGCGCACGTTCCGGCTGGATGACCTGACGACCGTGAAGCGCGGCTTCGCCGATCCCGCGCAACCCAAGGTGCGTTTCAAGGGTGAGGATTCGGTGGGGCTCGCGGTGTCCATGGCACCGGGCGGCGATATCGTGCGCCTCGGTGCGGCGCTCGATGCCGAAACCAGTCGCCTCGCGAAGGCGTTGCCCGTGGGGCTCGAACTCGATCGCGTCGCCGACCAGCCGCGCGCGGTCAAGCGATCCATCCGCGAGTTCATCCGCGTGCTCGGCGAGGCCGTCGTGATCGTGCTCATCGTGAGCTTCCTGGCACTGGGCCTGCGCACCGGAGCGGTGGTCGCGCTGTCGATTCCGCTGGTACTCGCGATGACTTTTGCGGTCATGTATTACCTCGAGATCGACCTGCACAAGATTTCCCTGGGCGCGCTCGTGGTGGCACTGGGCCTGCTCGTCGACGACGCGATCATCGCGGTCGAGATGATGGCGGTGAAACTCGAGGAGGGACTGGATCGCGTCGCGGCGGCGGCATTCGCGTATCGCAGCACCGCGTTCCCCATGCTGACGGGAACGCTGGTTACGGCGGCGGGCTTCCTGCCGATCGCAACGGCGGCATCGGGCACCGGCGAGTACACCCGGTCGATTTTCCAGGTCGTCACGATCGCGCTGCTCATCTCGTGGGTCGTGGCGGTCGTGTTTATCCCGTATCTCGGCTATCGGCTGCTGCCGGACGGCCACGGCGCGCGCGCCGACAGCGATGGCGGGCATCACGATCCGTACCAGAAGCCGTTTTATCGCCGCTTCCGTTCGCTCATCGACTGGACGCTGGCGAATCGCTGGATCGTGATTGGAGCTACCGCGTTCCTGTTCCTGCTCTCGATCGTGGGCTTCCGCTTCGTCGAGCAGCAGTTCTTCCCCGCGTCGACGCGCCTCGAACTCATGGTCGACATCAAGCTTCCGGAAGGCGCTTCGCTGGCCGCGACCGCGACTGAAGTGCGCAAGCTCGAAGCCAAGCTCGCGGCCGACCGCGATATCGAGAGTTTCACCGCCTACGTCGGGACCGGCTCGCCGCGCTTTTACCTGCCGCTCGACCAGCAGCTCCCCGCGGCGAGCTTCGCGCAGTTCGTGCTGCTGACGCGCGACATCGACGCGCGCGAGCGCGTGCGCGCACGGCTGATAAAACTCTTCGAAACCGACTTCGCGAACGTGCGCGGCCGCATCTCGCGGCTCGAGAACGGGCCACCGGTTGGCTTTCCCATCCAGTTTCGCGTTTCGGGCGAAGACATCCCGACGGTGCGCAAGCTGGCCCGCGAGCTTGCTGCGGGCGTGCGCCGCAACCAGCAACTCGCCAACGTGCATCTCGACTGGGACGAGCCCAGCAAAGTCGTACGCATGCGCCTCGACCAGGATCGCGCGCGCCTGCTCGGCATTTCGTCCGAAGCGCTCGCCGACTTCCTGCAGAGTTCGGTTACCGGCCAGCGCATCAGCCAGTTTCGCGAGGACGACGAGTTGATCGACATCGTGCTGCGCGGGCCGGCAGACGAGCGCGCGCGCCTGAGCCTGCTTGGAGACCTCGCGGTGCCGACCACCAACGGCACCAAGATTCCACTCAGGCAGATTGCAGACATCGAGTACGGTCTCGAGGATGGCGTGATCTGGCGTCGCGACCGCCTGCCCACCGTCACCGTGCGAGCGGATCTCTACGGCAAGGTGCTGCCCGCCACCGTGATCGCCCAGCTTGCACCGGAGTTGGACAAACTGCGCGCCAAGCTCCCCGTGGGCTACCGGCTCGACATCGGCGGCACGGTCGAGGATTCCTCCAAGGGATCGCAATCGGTGGTGGCGGGAGTGCCGCTGATGATCGCGGTCATCACCACTTTGCTGATGCTGCAGCTGCGGAGTTTCTCCCGCACGGCCCTGGTGCTGGTCACCGCACCACTCGGGCTGATCGGCGTCACGCTTTTCCTGCTCGTGTTCCGGGTGCCATTCGGGTTCGTCGCGATGCTCGGAACCATCGCGCTGTCAGGGATGATCATGCGCAACTCCGTGATCCTGGTCGACCAGATCGAGCAGGACATCGCCGCCGGGCATCCCCGCTGGCAGGCTGTCGTTGACGCGACGGTGCGGCGACTGCGCCCCATCGTGCTGACCGCGCTGGCTGCGATCCTGGCGATGGTGCCGCTGTCGCGGAGCGTCTTTTTCGGTCCGATGGCCGTGGCGATCATGGGCGGGCTGCTCGTCGCGACGATACTGACCGTGCTGTTCCTGCCCGCGCTCTACGCGGCATGGTTCCGCGTTCAACGCGACGAATCGTCGCGCGAAACTGCACCAAACCCGCGCCACGGCTCGTTTCCGGTGACTTCCGGCACTTTGTGAAAAGGACCGATGGACGGATGCTGCGCGCAACAATCGTTCATGGGACAGCCTGTAGAACCATGAGCGGCCGCGATAAAGTCACGGCTTGCGCACCTCCGTGCCGACCGCCACCACCTGGATCACCGAGTCCCCGCCGCAATGAACGCTGATCTCGAACGCGCGCGCTTCAACATGATCGAACAGCAGGTTCGACCGTGGGAAGTGCTGGACGGGCGCGTGCTGGCCACCCTGGCAAAGGTTCGTCGGGAAGACTTCGTGCTCACCCGCCTGCGCAAGCTCGCGTTCGCCGATACCGAGCTGCCCATCAACGACACCGAGGTGATGATGAAGCCGGTCGTCGAGGGGCGGCTGCTGCAGGCGCTTCTGGTGGCGGCGACCGACAGCGTCCTCGAGATCGGCACCGGCAGTGGCTTCGTCACGGCCTGCCTGTGTGACCTTGCGCGCGAGGTCACGAGCGTGGAGATCGATGCGGCGCTGGCGGGCAAGGCGCGCGCCAGGCTTGCGGCGGCAGGCGCATCCAATGTGTCCCTGCACGTCGCGGACGCGTTGGCGAACTTCGTGCCCAGACAGACCTTCGATGCAATCGCGGTGACCGGCGCCGTGTTTTCAGTGCCCAGCGCGTGGCGCGAGTGGCTGTCGCCGGGCGGGCGCCTGTTCGTCATCCGCGGCGAATCGCCGGTGATGGAGGCGTTGCTCGTGACCCGGGATGCCGACGGGCACGGGTTCGCCGAAGAAAGCCTGTTCGAAACCGACATTCCCTATCTCATCGGTGGCGCCCCGCCGCCCCGCTTTGTTCTCTGATTCCAACCGTCAGTACTCAAATGGATTTCTTCATGTCACGCACCCCGCGCCTCCTGCCGCTTGCCCTCGCCGTCGCTGCGCTCACCGCCCCGTGCGCGGCGGCGACGCTCGACCTGCTCGGTGCCTACGACCTGGCGCGGCGCAACGATCCACAGCTTTCCGCTGCCGAGAACCGCGCGCTCGCGGTGGAGGAGGGCATCGCGCAATCGCGCGCCGCCCTGCTGCCCAACATCGGGGCCACAGCAAGCACCGATCGTACGAAGGGTGACGGCACTTCGCCGCAATTCGATCCCGTGACCGGCCAGTTGACGAATCGTAGCTTCGATACCGATACCGAAAACACGAGCTACGGCGTGCAGCTGCGCCAGAGCGTGTTCGACTGGGCCAATTACACGCGCCTGCGCGGTGCGCGCGCGCTTGCCGAACAGGGCGAAGCCCAGTACCGCCAGGCCGAGGACGCACTTTACGTGCGCGTCGCCGAGGCGTATTTCAACGTGCTGACCGCAGAGGACTCGCTCGCTTTTGCCAACGCCGAAGCGACTGCGCTGGGACGCCAGTTCGACCAGGCACAGCAGCGATTCGAAGTGGGTCTGGCTGCCATCACTGACGTCAGCGAAGCCCAGTCGCAGCGCGACGCTGCGACTGCAGCCGTGGTGCTTGCCGAGAATTCCCTCGAGGACGCCGAAGAGGCCCTGACCGAAATCATCGGCGCGCCGGTCGAGAGCATCAAGGCACTGCGCGAGGAGCTCCCGCTTCGACCGCCGCAGCCGCCTGAACTCGAGGCGTGGGTTGAAAGCGCGCGCAGCCAGAATCCGCAGATCGTCGCGCAGCAATTCGCCGTGAACGCTGCGGAACAGAGCATCGCGACGGCGCGGGCTGGCCACTTGCCCACGCTGGACCTCACGGCGAACTATCTCGACAACACGTCGAGCGGCAATCGCGGCGGCTTCTTTCAGACCAACAGCGAAAGTACCAGTGCCAACGGAACCGTGGGCCTGCAACTGACGGTTCCGATATTTTCCGGATTCCTCGTGAGCGCCAACGCCCGACGCGCCGTTCATGACCGCGATGCTGCGCGCGACGTCCTCGAACAGACCGAACGTGCGATCGTCCGAGCGACCCGGTTTTCCTACCGTGCGATCGCGGGTGGCGTTTCGGAAATCGAAGCGCGCCGGCAGGCAGTCAGGTCCGCAACGTCGGCGCTGGAGGCGGTGCAGGCGGGTTACGAGGTCGGCACGCGTACCATCGTGGACCTGCTCATCGCGCAGCGCCAGCTTTTCCAGGCGCAACGGGACTACTCGCAGGCGCGGCACAACTACATCGTCAACGGCTTGCGCCTGAAGCAGAATGCCGGCGACATCGATCGCGCCGACGTGGCCGAAGTCAATGCGCTTCTCACCGACGACCGCAAGCCGGTGCTGGTTCCAGATCCGACGCGGCGCGACGAGTTCGATTCGAGCGCCGTCGATTCCGAGGCCCCGGATACGACGGTGGGCGATCGTCCAGGCGACGATGCACCAGTGCGCGATCCCCGCGAGTAACCGCGGACCGCTTCGAGGTGGTGGGTCGTAGGTCAGGTCGCGGCGCGACCTGACGCGAGTTCGCCTTGGCGCGTCAGGTCGCCGGCCGACCTGAACTACACGGATTCGATCCCGGGACGGGTGCGCATCGCGTCGGCAACGATGGCCATGGTGCGATCGACGGCCCCCCGCTCCCGGTCGACCAGCGCAAGCGCCGCGCGCCCCATCGATGCGCGTGTGTCCGGATCCCCGAGCAGCCTTTCCAGCGTCGAGGCGAGTTCTGCCGAATCTCCGACGCGGATCGCGGCGCCGGCTTCGATCATCGCTTCGGTGACCTCGCTGAAGTTGAAAGTGTGCGGCCCCACGATCACCGGACGCCCCACCACGGCAGGCTCGAGCACGTTGTGTCCGCCGATCGCGGCGAAGGAGCCAGCCACGAAAGCCACGTCGCTTGCGCCGAAGTAGCAGAGCAGTTCGCCCATCGTGTCGATGACGAAGCATTGCGTGTCCGCTTGCGGTTGCCCGTGCTGGGTGCGGACCCGACAGGTCAGTCCGAGTTGCTGGGACAGGGCGAGCACTGCCCTGAACCGCTCGGGATGGCGGGGCGCGATGAGCAGCAGCGCGCCGGGCTGCGTCCGCAACAGCTTCAGATGCGCACGCAGCACAGGCTCGTCCTCGCCCTCGTGCGTGCTGGCGGCGATCCAGACGGGCCGCGCGGCGCCCCACAGCGTGCGAAGCGCGTCGCGCTGCGCCGGCAGCGTGTCGGGCACGGCAAGCTCGAACTTGAGGTTTCCCGCCACGCAGAGACGTTCCGGATCGGCGCCGAGGCTCAGCAGGCGCTGCGCGTCGGTCTGCGACTGCGCTGCCACGAACGCGCAGCATCGCAGTGCGCGGCGCGCGAGCGACGCCACCGGCCGGTAGCGCAGCAGCGATCGCTGCGAAAGTCTCGCGTTGGCCAGCACGATCGGCACGCCTCGCGCGCGGCAGGCGATGAAGAGGTTGGGCCAGATTTCCGTTTCCATGACCACCGCGAAGGAGGGTCGTATGCGGTCCAGGAAGCGCCGCACTGCGGTCGGCAGGTCGTAGGGCAGGTACACGTGGAACACGCGGTCGCCGAACTGCGCGCGCACGCGTTCTGATCCCGTGGGGGTGATCGTGGTGATCACGAAGGGGCGCTCGGCGTAGCGCTTCATCAGGGCTTCGATGAGCGGAACCGCGGCATTGAACTCGCCGACCGATACGGCATGCACGAGGATCGGACGCTCGAGGCCGGGTGAAGCGAAGTATCCGAAGCGCTCGCGCCACCGCGAAAAGTATTCGCGATAACGCAGTCCCCGCCACGCGAGCCGGATCAGGATGACCGGAGTCATCAGGTACATCACCAGCGTGTAGAGCGTGCGCATCGACGAAAAATAGGGGCCGGGTTGGTGTTTCGCAAGCAAAACAACTACGTGAGCGCTATTCGTCGAAACACCAACCGGACCCCTGTTCGGCGTCAACGTATGATCCGATGATGCAAACAGGTTTTCATCGCGGGTTGTTGCACCCTCGCCATTGGCCGGCCTGGGTCCAGCTATTCGTACTGGTATCGCTGGCGCGACTGCCGTGGGCCGTGCAGAGAATGCTGGGGCGGCTGGTCGGCGCACTGGCCTGCCGGATGCCCAATCAACGGCAGCGCATCGCGCTCCGCAATCTCGAGCTCTGCTTTCCGGAGAAGGGCGATGCGGCGCGCGCTGCGCTGCTCAGGGAGAGTTACCGCGAACTGGGCATTGGCCTGTTCCAGTTCCTGCGTGCATGGTGGGGCTCGGTGGACCGTTTCCGCGCGCACACGGACATCGCAGGCATGGAGCACCTCGAGGCCGCACGCGCCGCGGGAAGCGGCGTGATCCTGGTCTCGGGGCACTTCATGTCGCTGGAATTGTGTGGGCGCATGCTGAGCGAGAAAGTGCCGCTCGCGGGCCTTTACCGCGCGTACGACGATCCCGTCATCGAGTGGGCCGTGCGCCGGGGTCGCGGCCGGTATGCGGCTGCCATGTTCGAGCGCGAGGACATCCGCGCCGCCGTGCGCCACCTGCGACAGGGCGGCGTGCTCTGGTATGCACCGGACCAGGACATGCGCGGGCGCGATTTCGTGTTCGCCCCGTTCTTCGGTCACGCCGCTGCGACGACGCCCGCCACGCATCACCTGGCGCGCATGGGCAAGGCAAAGGTGATGACATTCGGCCATTGCCGACGCAAGGACGGGCGCGGCTACGAACTCGTGGTCGGTGCCGCACTGCCGGAATTTCCCGGTCCCGATCCCGTCGCCGACACAGCCAGGGTGAACGCGGCGCTGGAAGCGCTGGTGCGGGCGTGCCCGGCCGCCTACCTCTGGGTACACGCGCGCTTCAAGCGCCGTCCTCCGGGGACGCCGCCGCATTATGGCGATCCGTCGCTCGACGCTCCCGAGAAGGCACCCGAAGATTTCCTGTAGGAACGGCGCAAGTCGCGATTTATTCCAAGCTCGATTCGCGCACGGATCGCAACTTCCGTCGTTCCAGCAGAAAGAGCGTTTTCAGGCTCCTGGCGTCTGCCTCCTGCTGCGCTCGAGTCGCTTGGCGTCCTTCATGAAAGCGTAGAAGGACATGCTGCGCGCGGCGATGAATCCGGCCCAGCCGTTGAGGAAATGACGCTTGAAGAGATATTGCCGCCAGAACACGAAGGCGGGATACCAGAGCAGTCGCAACGCATTGCCGCGCGCCGGGACTTCCCCATCCACTGCAAGGGTCGAGTAGCGATCGAGCTTCCGGATCTTCGTGGCGATGTCCGGTTGGCCCCAATGCAGGAGTTGCGCGGCGAGAGGCACCACCGTGCCGCTGCAGCGCGGGGACTCGTGCACGGCATCGGCGCTCATGCGTGTCACGGTGCGGTCGAACAGTCTCAGGAAGCGGTCCTGGCGGATCCACCGATGCGCGAGTTGCCAGAACACATGCTCGCGCCGCGGCAATGTGAATCCCTGGGACTGCGGAGCGTCGAGTGCGCTTTCCACGATCGCTCGTGCACCCGGCGCGAGTGCCTCGTCCGAATCGAGCAGCAACACCCACCGATGCAGCGCGCGATCGATCGCATCCTGCTTCTGGAGCGCGTATCCGCGGAACGCCTGTACTTCGAAGCGCGCACCGTGGCGGGCGGCGATGCTGGCCGTCGCATCGGTGCTGCCCGAATCCAGCACGAAGATGTCGTCCGCCCACCCGATGCTGGCGAGGCATCGGTCGAGTGTCGCCGCGCTGTCGAGCGTGGTCACGACGACCGACAGCGGTTCACGCGCCATCGGCAGGAATACTTTTTCCGTCGCCTTGCGCGAGTGCTGGCGCGGGTGCCGGGATCGGCAACGATGGCCGCCCCACAGCCGACGCAAAATAGGCCACCAGCCACCACGACAGCAATCCCCAGAAGCTCGAATAAAACGCGAAGTGCGTGTTGAACGGCCAGCACATCGCCAGCAGCGCCACGGCAGCGGGCCACGCTGCGCGCTTCGCATCGGCGGGGGCGCGTCGCCACGCCCGCCAGGCGAGCCCCACCATGATGAGCCAGCCTACGATGCCGATGGCGCCGGTTTCGGCGGCAGTTTCCAGCACCAGCTGGTGCGGATGGTTGGCACCCTGTGTACCCGACGCATCGAGCCACGGATCGCCTGGCGGCGCATAGTCGGGGTACGCGAACCGGAAGCCGCGCATGCCCACGCCGTTGATCGGATGGTCCCGGGTCATCGCAATCGCATTGCGCCAGATGGGCAGCCGTCCGGCCAGCGCGTAGTCGTAGTCCTCACTGTTGCCGTCCACCGCGCGCAAAGTGCGATCGATGCGGTCGGCGAACAATTCAGACGTCCGCATCGCGACTGCGCCGAAAGCAACCAGCGCAACCAGCAGCGCCACGGCGATCCATGCGAGGTCGCGCTTGCGCGACGCGAGGCGCCAGGCAAAGGCGATGCTGACCAGGGCGAATGCAACCCAGCCACCGCGGGTACCCGCCAGCAACACGGCAATTGCGATGAGCACCCAGGTGACCAGCGCCGCCTTCCTGCCCCAGCGCACGAGCGCCAGGTGCAGCGGCCATGGGGTCAGCACGGCGAGGATCGGTCCGAGCTTGAGGTTGGTGTTCCCGAAGATGCCGCTGACCCGATCACCACTCATGCGGCCGCGTAGTCCGACCCCGACGAGGCCCTGTACGAGTGCGTCGAGCGTCCAGATCGCGACGATCGCGGCAATGACCAGCGCTACGCGGTTGCGCCAGTCGGCATCGCCGAGCGCCCACGCGGCGACGATCGCGATGGGCAGCAACCGCAGTGCAACTCCGAGCGCGGGCCAGGTTTTCGCGGGTGCCACGGCGTCGAACGCGGAAATCAGCTGGGGTAACCACCAGCACGCGAACATCGCGACCACGAGCCGCGTGGTGTCGCCTTGTGCAAGAGGCGCGCGCATCGTGAGCAGCCATCCGCCGAGCACCAGGAGCAACAGCACGCCCGCCTCGCTGCTGCGGCCGAACGGCAACAGCACGAGGATGGCCACGAACGCGTAGCACCCGACCGCACGAGCCGGCGAAGCGCCGCCATCGAGGAGGGGATGCTGCTTCACGTCAGCGGACGAGTTCGGCATAGACGTCGAGCGTAGCCTGCTGCATCGTGTTCAGCGAGGGCAGCGTGACCGGATCCGGCAAATCGGGTGACTCATCGAGCAGGTTCGCCGCCTTGGATGCCAGCTCCGTCCGATTGCCCGGCGCCACCATTCCGGCCGGGAAGTGCGATGCCAGCAATTCACCTACACCGCCATGCGCGTAACCCAGCACGGGCCGCCCCGCCGCGAGCGCCTCGATGACCGTGCGCCCGAACGATTCCGGTTGACTCGACAGCTGGAGGACGAGGTCGCTTGCGGCGTACAGCGCGGCGCGGTCCGCGAGCGGCTGGGTAATGGCGACGCGATCCTCGACCCCGAGCGAGCGCACGTAGTCGCGAAGTTCGTCGACGTAGCGCGCGCGCCGGCTGTCGTCTGCCCCGGCCAGCCACAGTGCGACATCCTCGCCCTTGCCGACCAGGTCTGCGAGGAGCGCGACGGCGTCATGGTGGCCCTTGAGGCGGGTGGCGCGTGCGGCAAGCGTCAGCACGCGCCGACCGCCAAGTGCCGGATGCGCGGCGTGCACCGATTGCCGGAGAGCGGCCACTGCAGCAGGTGCGCGCGCATACTCGGAGACGTCGATGCCGCGCGGGATCACGCGTAGCCGCGATTCGTCCATGTCGGGGTAATGACGCAGTACGTAGCCGCGCACTGTGGCGGAAGCACAGATGACGCGCTCCCCGCGCGTCATGATGGCGCTGTATTTGCCTGGCGAATTGAGCCCGTGCACCGTGGTGACGAAATGCGGGCGCCGGGCGCCGGTGGGTACGCGCAAACGCCGCAAGGCGAGCCATGCGAGCCACGCCGGCAGGCGCGACCGCGCATGCACGACGTCCACGCGCTCGCGCAGGATGAGGCGCCGGAGCGCGGCAACGTGGCGCAGCGACATCAGCGACTTGCGGCCGATGCCGAGCTCGATGTGCTCGGCACCCGCACTGCGCAGCGCCGGCAACAGTGCGCCTCCCCGGGAAACCACCAGCGCACGGTGGCCAGCCCGAGCCAGCGCCTGCGCAATCTCGATCGTCGATTGCTCCACTCCGCCCTGCTCGAGCGCGGGTAGCAGCTGCAATACCGTGAGGCCCGCCATCAAGGCGGCGCTAGTCCGTCAGCACGTAGACCGCGCTGCAGTACGGACACTGGGCCTCGAGGCACTCTCCCAGCGGCAGGTATACGCGAGGATGCGAGTTCCACAACGTCATGCCGGGCATGGGGCACGAAAGCGGCAGGTCCGCGCGAGTCGCCGCATAGCGGTTCTCCGCATTCGCCGGAATCAGCGGAGCGGCGTGGGTCGGAACGCGATTTAGCATGCGGCGATTCCTGCGCGGCGCTGGGCGCGAAATTCTACCAGCCGGTCGTCGCCGAAAGCCTGCCGGGAAGGGTGGGCTTATATCGTCAGCTGGGCTGACTGCAGGCTGCGTGACACCCAGGGTGCGTCGGGGACCCTGCGAGGCCGAGCTAACTGCGGCCCAGTAACACGACGCCGTCGTTCGGGGTGAGCATCGCGCGTTCGCCGACGCACCAGGCATTCTCGACGCGAGAGAAGTAGGCGGACCTGAAGGCACTGCCGTCGGAGTCTCCCCACAGGGCAACGGGCATGGACGGAAACGGCGCAGGAAAAACGACTGTTCCGGGGACTTCCCGCACGCTCTCGCCCGCCTCGTCGACAGTCTCGAAGCGCATTCCGAGCCCGCGGCATTGCAGTTCGCCGCGGTACACCGGCAGCAGCGGTGAACCGAGTGCCGTGCACGACAGCATGTGCGCGCTCATGGCGAGCGATGACAGGAACACGCGCTGCTTGATGTGGCGGAAGACGAAATCGTAGTTGGCGGGCGTCAGTGGGGCGCCGGTCACGAGCACAGTGCGCAGGTCGAGAAGCTTGTGGGAAGCGACTGGCCGCAGCCCGGCCTCCTCGATCGAGTCGAGCCACTTCGAGCTCGCACCGAACACGCTGATTCCGCACTCGTCGGCGAGGTCGAACAACACGTCGGCGCGGGGGTACGAGGGACTGCCGTCGTAGAGCACGATGGTCGCGCCGATTGCGAGCACTGACATCAGCCAGTTCCACATGAGGAATCCCGACGTCGTGTAGTAGAAGACGCGGTCTTCGCGGAGCACGTCGACGTGCAGCACCAGTTCCTTCAAGTGCTGGATCAGGGTTCCACCGACGCCGTGCACGATGCCGGCTGGTGCACCGGTCGCGCTTGGTGCGAAGAGGACGTAGAGAGGCTGGTTGAATGGCACCGCCGTGAAGTCGGGTCGTGCGCCGACATGGCCCGCGACGAACGCCGACCATGTGATGCCGGCGCGCACCGCGCCCAGGACTGGATCGGGAGCGAGGTACGGCACAACGACCACATGGTCCAAAGAGCCGATGCGGTTGGCGATGCCCGCCAGTTTGTCCACGCAGTCGACGCTGCGACCGCCAAACGCGTAGCGCGCCACGCCGAAGAGCACCTTGGGCTGCAGCTGACCGAATCGCGCGACCACGGCATCGACGCCGAGGTCAGGCGAGCAACTGGACCATATGGCGCCGAGCGTCGCCGTGGCCAGCATCGCAATCGCCGCCTCCGGGATGTTCGGCAGCAATCCGGCGACGCTGTCGCCTACCCCGACGCCGGCCGCGGCCATCGCGGCGGCGAGTTGCGCGACTTCGGCATTGAGATCGGCGTACGAAAGTTCGCGCGCTGCGCCGTTCTCGCTGCGGAACACGATCGCGGGTTTCTCGTCGTTGTAGCGCAGGAGGTTCTGCGCAAAGTTGAGGCGCACGTTGGGGAACCAGCGGGCCGATTCCATCCCGTCGGGCGACTCCAGAACCGCCGTACGATCACCCTGCGCGCGGATCCCGCAGAAGTCCCACACCAGCGTCCAGAACCGTTCGGGATCGGACGTCGACCAGTGATGCAACGCATGGTGGCCGATGAGGTCGACGTTGCCCGTTTCGGCACGCGCGAACCGGATGAAGCGGCTGAGGTTGGCGCGCTTCACGCGCTCGGCGCTCGGTTCCCACACCGGCAATGCCATGGATGCTGCGTCCGCGTGTGGTCGTTGTCGGCCGCAATTGTAAAGCGCGCCGCCTCTCGTAGACCGGAGCTGTGCTCCGCTGCTGTGCGAAATGCCCCAGCCGACCATAGGTCGGCTCTACGGGAGCCGGCAAGACCATAGTCCTTGTAGAGCGGAGCTGTGCTCCGCTGCTGTGCGAAATGCCCCAGCCGACCATGGGTCGGCTCTACGGGAGCCGGCAAGACCATAGTCCTTGTAGAGCGGAGCTGTGCTCCGCTGCTCCAATAAGGGATTTATAGCGCTGCGTCGAGCTCCGGCACCAGCTTGAACAGGTCGCCTACCAGGCCGATGTCCGCAATCTCGAAGATCGGCGCATCCGCATCCTTGTTGATCGCGACGATGGTGCCGGCATCCTTGATGCCCGTCAGGTGCTGGATCGCCCCCGAAATGCCGATCGCGATGTAGAGCTCGGGCGAAATGATCTTGCCGGTCTGCCCGACCTGCATGTCGTTGGGCACGTATCCGGCGTCGACTGCCGCGCGCGACGCGCCGACTCCTGCACCGAGCTTGTCGGCGAGTTTGTAGATGATGTCGAACGCATCGGCGGAACCCAGTGCGCGGCCTCCGGAGACCACCCGCTTCGCACCTTGCAGGTCGGGGCGGTCGCTTTTGCCCTGGGCGAGGCCCTTGAAACGCGTGTGCGTCGGCAGCACAGCCTCGGCGCTCGCCGCCTCGACAGGCGCCGCGCCGCCACGTGCCGCCTCTGGCCACGAGGCGGTGCGGATCGTGGCGACCACCGGATGATCGTGCGGGGCCTCGACGGTGATGATGGCGTTGCCCGCGTACACCGGTCGCTTGAACGTGTGCGTGCCCTCGACCGTCATCACGTCGGAAACCTGTGCAGTGCCCAGCAGCGCCGCGACACAGGGCATCAGGTCCTTGCCGAACGTGGTGCTCGGTCCGAACAGATGCGTGTAGCCCCCGGCGAGCGCCTTGATCTGCGGCGCCCAGACCTGTGCGAGCGGGTGCGCGTTCCCGGCGTTCGCCACGGTCAGCACCCGCGACACACCAGCGATCTGTGCGGCCTCCGCTGCGACGGCATCGGGCGCGTCGGAGAGCACGACGATGTCGATCGACTCGGGCTTGAGCGCCTGCGCGGCGCTGACGCACTTCGCCGTCGAGCCGTTGAGTTTGCCGCCGAGGTGCTCGGCGACGATCAGTACCTTGGCCATCTCATCCTCGAATGCTTGTCAGCTTCTGTAGAGCGGAGCTTGCTCCGCTATGGTTCATGACCCTGAGGGCTACGGTCTCAGCCGAGCAAGCTCGGCTCTACATCGTCGGTTCAAAGCAACCCTTTCTGCTTGAGCGCGGCGACGAGTTCCGGTACGTCCTTGACCATCACGCCCCGCGACCGCTTCGGCGGGGGCGCGTACGTGCTTATTTTCAGCGTGTCGCCCGAATCGACGCCGAGGTCGGCGAAAGCGATCGTTTCGAGCGGCTTGCTCTTGGCCTTCATGATGTCCGGGAGCTTGGTGTGGCGTGGCGTGTTGAGGCGCAGGTCGGTGGTGATCACCGCAGGCAGGTCGACTTCCAGCGTCTCGAGGCCGGCGTCCACTTCACGCGTCACGGTCGCGACCTTGCCTTCGACGTCGACCTTGGAGGCGAACGTGGCCTGCGGCCGT
>JBBSLL010000026.1:0-46602 GCA_038255255.1 Lysobacterales bacterium | reverse complement strand
TTATTCGCGCGACGAGTTGCCTGCGCTGCTGGGGAGGATCCGGCCGCAGCTCGCCCTGCTTCCGGTGAGCGTGGCCGAAAGCTACTCCTACCTGCTGAGCGAGCTCACCGCCCTCGGCGTGCCCGTTCTCGCCACCGCGCTCGGCGCCTATCGCGAGCGGATCGAGGACGGCGTGGACGGATTCCTGGTGGAGCCGGATGCCGATGCGATCGTTTCGCGCGTGGGCGACCTGCTGGCGGAACCGCAGCGACTCCTGGAAGTGCGCGAGCAGCTGATGGTGCGGCCGGTGCGCTCGCTCTCGGAAATGCGCGACGACTACGCCACCCTGCTGCCTGGCGCGGAGCGCAGGGGCTATCCGCTGTATCGCTACGACTTGCGCACGGCTGCGCTCGACACGGCGCGCGCGGCGCACGCGGCAGACCATCGGCATCTGCACCAGGTCGACGCCAGACTGCTTCAGGCCCAGGCCGAGCTCGAGCGCCGCGCGGACTGGGTTGCCCGCACCGACGCACTGTTCCGCGATCGCAGCCGCGAGCTTGTGGAGCAGAGCAAATGCGTCAACGCGCTGCACGGTGAATTGTCGGTCGCGCAGGAGCAGCTCGCGCAGGCGCACGATGCAATCGCGACGGAGCAGGCCCACGCACTGGCGCTCGACCAGCAACTGCAGCGAGCGAATGCCAGCCTCCTGGCATTCGAACAAAGCCGCTCGTGGCGACTCACCGCGCCGCTCCGGACGCTGACCACGCAGTTGCGCCGAATGCGCACGCTGTCCCGTTTCCGTTTTGCGCGGATGCTCGGGCTGGGCACCGCGGTACGACGCAGCCTTGCCAGCCGGGGGCTGAGGGGCACGCTGGCGCATATCGCGAACCGGGAACGCGGCAATGTCCAGGCGACGACGCCGCTTGCCCTGCCGCCGCGCACGGATTTCGCGCCTTTCAATATTCCTTCCAGCGACGCGCCGCGCGTGTCGATCGTCGTCCCCGTGTTCAATCATTTCGAACACACGCTGACCTGCCTGCGGTCGCTGGTGGCCACAGCGGACCCGGCACTACCCTTCGAGGTGGTGGTGGTGGACGACGCCTCGACGGACGAGACACCCGAGCGCCTGCTCGAAATTGGCGGTTTGCGCGTGCATCGCCAGACGGCCAATGCAGGCTTCATCGCCGCATGCAATGCCGGGCTCGCGCTGGCTCGCGGCGAGTTCGTGGTGTTCCTCAACAACGACACCGCAGTGCAGCCGGGCTGGCTCGAGGCGCTGCTCGGCACGTTTGACCAGTTTCCCGACACGGGCCTGGCAGGCGCGAAGCTCGTTTATCCCGACGGCCGTTTGCAGGAGGCCGGCGGCATCGTGTTTTCCGACGCGTCCGGCTGGAACTACGGGCGCTTCGAACATCCCGACGATCCGCGCTTCAACTATGTGCGCGAGGCGGACTACTGCTCGGGCGCTGCGATCGTCCTGCCGCGCGCGCTGCTGCAGGAACTGGGCGGATTCGATGCGCTCTATACGCCCGCGTACTACGAGGACACGGATCTCGCGATGCGCGTGCGTGCGCGCGGACTCAAGGTGCGCTACCAGCCGGCGTCGGTGGTGGTGCATTTCGAGGGCATCAGTTCAGGCACCGACACCGGCAGTGGCACCAAGCGCTTCCAGCCCATCAACCAGGCCAAGTTCCTCGAACGCTGGCATGACGCGCTGCGCGCGCAGCCTGCGCCCGGGACGGACATCGCGATCGCCCGCGAGCATCGCGCGCGGCGGCGCGTGCTGATCATCGACGCCTGCACGCCGATGCCGGATCACGACGCCGGTTCGCTGCGCATGTGGAACCTGATGCGCATGCTCGTCGAGGATGGCACGAAGGTGAGCTTCTTCGCGGCCAACCTCGCGCACCATGGGCGCTACACGGATGACCTGCAGCAACTCGGCGTCGAAGCGCTCTTCCATCCCGCGGTCAGCAACATTCCCGCCTGGCTCGCTGCAAACGGTTCGCAGTTCGATGCAGTGCTCGTGAGCCGGCATGGGGTCGCCACGCCGCTGGTTCCGCTGCTGCGCGAATTCGCGCCGCAGGCCAGCATCATCTTCGACACCGTCGACCTGCATTTCCTGCGCGAGCAAAGAGAGGCAGAAGTAGCGGACAGGCGCGCCGAGCTGCTTCGGTCCGCCGCGCAGACGCGTGCCGCCGAACTCGCGTTGGTGCGCGCCTGCGACATCACGCTGGTAGTGAGCCCGTACGAACAGCAATTGCTGCGCGGAATGGTGCCGCAGGCCCGCATCGAGGTGCTCGCGACCGTGCACGACATCGCCGGACCCGGATTGCCGTTCGCGGAACGGCATGGGCTGCTGTTCGTGGGAGGCTTCCAGCACACACCCAACATCGACGCGGTCGAATGGCTGCTTGACGCGATCTGGCCACAACTTTCGCGTGACTTGCCGGAGGCGAGCCTCAACATTGTCGGCAGCCGCATGCCGGAGACCCTGCGCTCGCGTTGCGCCGCGCTGGGCGAGCGGGTTGTGGTGCACGGCTTCGTGGAGAACCTCGTGCCGCTGCTGTCCGGTTCGCGCCTGTCGCTCGCACCACTGCGCTACGGCGCCGGCATCAAGGGCAAGATCAACGAAGCGATGGCGCACGGCTTGCCGGTCGTTGCGACCGGGCTGGCGGTCGAGGGCATGCACGTGGTCGACGGCGAGCATGCCCTGGTAGCGGGCGACGCCGCGTCATTCTCCGCCGCGGTCGTGCGTGCCTATCGCGATCAAGCCCTGTGGCAGCGCCTCGCCGAGGGCGGCCTCGACAACGTCGCCACGCATTTTTCCTTCGACGCCGCGCGCATCGCGCTCGCCGCGATCCTGCCGCCCCGCTGAGGCACGGATCGTGCGCCGTCGAAGGACCGCGCCCGAATTTACGCACCCTCTTGTTCGCGCATTGCCTTAACGGCTCAGCGTCCGCTCGACGACACACTCCCTGCAAGATGCAAGCCGTCCAGCGCACGGCGCGTGTCGACATCGAGCACGTGCGATCCGATGGCGCTTCGATAGCGCACCTGCAGTTGGCTCGGGGACGGCGCAAGCGGAAAAAAGAGGACGACCCGGGCTTCGCTACCCGCCTCGACCGTGAGCGGCAACTCCGTGCGCAGTGCCTGGATCCGTTGGTCCACCCTGGAGTTGTTCACCGCCCGCACCACCCCAACCGCGAGAACGGCGGGGCCTGCCAACAGCAGTCCTGCCCCCAAAGCCGTCACGCCGCCCGCGGTCCCACCCAAAGCAGCGCCGTAAGCAGTCGCCGCGACGTATGCAGTGCCCATGCCAAGCGTGGTCGCCACGCCAGCCGCGATAAGGCCGGCGCCACCCACTCCCGCCTTGACCTTCAATCCGGAGTGGCGGTAACGACGTACGGTGCTGCGGCTGAGTCTCACGAGGTCCTTGCGGTCTGCGCCAGCGGAGACCCAGCTGCCAAGTGAGTCGCGCACGGTCACGCGGGTCACCTCCAGCGGCGATACCGAAAGATTTCTCAGGACAAGGTGATATTCATCCCAGTCGGCGTTGCGTGCCCACGCACTTTCCGCGTTGCGCACGATGACCCAGTCGAGCCGGACTGCGAGTCGCGCATCAGCCGCCTCCGCCAGCGGGTTCGCGACCGGCAGCGGCCGGGGTTCGCGGAGCAGCTTGGTGCCGCCGCATCCCGACAACAGCAACACGGCGAGGCAGGCCAGCCACGAACACGAGGTGCTGTAGGCCTGTGGGTCGCGACGCATGCGCGGTGGCGTACTTGCATCGCCGTGCGCGTGCCCGGTGACCACGTCAGCTGCCGCGCAACTCGGCGAGGCGCTGCTGGAGCTCGGGAAGCGAGACGTGGTTGCCCGAGATCGACTCGATCTGGCTGATGATGCGCTGCGCGTCGTCGAGGCGACCCTGGTCGAGGAAGGCGCTGGCCTGCTGGGCCATTCCATCCAGCGCCTTGTTGATTCCCTTGTAGGCGAACTGGTTGGTTTCGTCGATCTTGACGACTTCCTGGAAGAGCTCGATGGCAGCGTCCTGGCTCCCGAAATACCGCCCGCTCTCGAGCGCCGCATTGCCGCGCGCGACGTAACTCTCAAGGTCGTCGACATTGCCCTCGCGATTGCTGATCTCGGTGTCGAGAGCATCCAGTTCAGGCCCACCCTGCAGGATCTCGCGGGCCTGCACGGCGGCAAGCCGCGCGCCATCGACATCGCCCTTGTTCAACTCGGCACGCGCCCGCGCGATCAGGCGCTCGCCCACGCTCATGCGCCCCGCCTGGGCACGCTCGTTGTCGGGATCGTCCTCGAGGATCCTGCGGTAGATCGAGTCGGCGTTGTCGCGATCGTCGCCCGCGAGCCGGCCCTGCAACTCTGCCTGCTGGGCGGTGGCGAGCAGTTCGTTCATGTCACTCGGTACGAACTTGTCGCGCAAGGACTCCTGCGCGAACCACAGCACCAGCGCGAGCACCGCCACTCCCGCGGCGAGCCCGATCCACAGCGGCTTGCGCGAGCGTGCAGGCGCAGGTGCCGTAACCGCCACGTCCTCGCCCTCGACACGCTTGAGGTCCCCCTGGGTGCGCGGCCGCACCGCTGCGCTCTGCTTGGTGCGCTGCTGCGTGCGCGGTTCCGCGGACGCACGCGCGAGCGCGCGATCCACGGCATCGCCGCCTTCGAGCGACGGCAGCACTGCGGTGCCCGACAGCTGTGGCAATACGGCGGTACCGGCGAGGGCCGCGGTCTTGTCCGTGATGGGATCGGCGCGCCCACCCGGCAAGGCTGCCGCGACGTCAGCCGGCGTCACGCGCGTGATGCGCGCGGTGGACGACAGGGAATTGAGCACGCGCTCGCGCTGCACGGGACTCGGAATCATCACCTCTGGCAGCTCGCCCTCGGCGATGGCCATCTCGAACGCGGCAATGGATTCGGCCACGTCGTCGCCGTTCTGGAACCGGTCGCCGACCTGCTTGGCCATCATGCGGTCGACCAGGTCCTGCAGCGCGGCCAGATGTTCCGGCAACTCGGGCACCGGCTCGGTGATGTGCATGATGCCGATCGCGAGCGGATCGTCGGCCTGGAAGGGCACCTCGCCGACCAGCAGTTCGTAGAGCAGCACGCCCAGCGAATAGATGTCCGCGCGGCCGTCGAGCGGCAGGCCACGCGCCTGCTCCGGGCTCATGTAGTGCGGTGTGCCGACGACGGATCCCGCGCGCGTCATCTTGGTCGCGGAGTCGGCGGCACGCGCGATGCCGAAGTCGGTCAGCGCGGCGCTACCGTCTTCGCGCAGCAGGATATTGTCGGGCTTGATGTCGCGGTGGATGAAGCCCTTGCTGTGCGCGTAGGCCAGCGCGCGTGCGATCTCGCGGGTAACGCGCAGTGCCCCCAGGGGGTCGATGTCCTTGGAAATCGAGCCGCCCGGCAGGAACTCCATGGCGATGTAGTGCCACTCGCCATGCTTGCCGACGTCGACCACGCCGACCACGTGACGGTGGTGCAGCTTGGCGGCAATGCGCGCCTCGCGCAGGAAGCGGTCCCCAAACGTGGAGTCCGCAAGCAGGTGCGGCGCCATGATCTTGAGCGCGACTTCGCGATCGACGGATTCCTGGACCGCGAGATACACGCTCGCCATGCCGCCTTTGCCAAGCGGCTTGATGATCCGGTAGCCAGGTATCTCCATCGCACGCATTCCCGAGGACGCCGCCAACCGGAATGTTAGTTGCCCGCGCGTGCCTTGGGTTGCTTCCCGGCCTTGCGCGGCCTGCCGGGAGGTCCCGGAGACGGCGCGGGCGTTGCGCCCACCCTTCGCACATCGAGCACGTTGGGCAAAGAAGCGATCCGGTGAAGGAGGCTGGACAGTTGCGCGAAGTCCCCGACGCGCAGGGTGAACTCGAGCTGTGCCTCGCCGGTGTCCCCGTGGCCGCGTGTCGTCGCGGCCACCACGCGCACGTCCGCCGCGCTGATGGCGGCGGATACGTCCTTGAGCAGTCCCCTGCGATCGTAGGCGCGCACGAGGATGTCAACGGCAAAGTCGCGTCCGCCACTGCGGCCCCACGCGACCTCGACCACCCGCGACCCATCGCGCGCGGCGAGCGCCGCGAAGCTCCGGCAGCCGGCGCGATGCACGCTCACGCCCCGCGCCCGCGTCAGGTATCCCTCGATGGCGTCACCCGCGACGGGCTGGCAACACCTCGCGAGCACAGTGAGCAGGTTGCCGACGCCCTCGATCACGATACGGTTGCCGGCGCCGCCGCGCGCGTCGATCGGACGCGAAGTGGCCATCGGCAGGGAATCCGGCCCCGGGTTGCTGCCGGCAGCGGGCTGCGGCAGCGACAACTCATGCAATGCGCGCGCCGCGTGCCCCCCGGTGATGTCCCCGAGCGCCACGGCGAGCAGCAAATCGTCTGCGCTCCTGAGCTTGAGGTGCGCCGCCAGCCGGTCCAGATTGGCGTAGGGCAGCCCGAGCCTCCGGAACTCGCGCTCCAACAGGTCGCGGCCTGCTGCGAGGTTGCGCTCGGTGTCGATCTTGCGGAACCATGCGCGCACCTTCTCCCGCGCGCGCGCCGTATTGAGAAATCCGCGATCGGCCACCAGCCAGTCGCGCCTGGGTTCGCCCTGCTTCGCCGTGAGGATCTCGATCGTGTCGCCGCTGCGCGGCTGGTGCGTCAACGGCACGATGCGGCCGTCGACCTTGGCCCCCCGGCAACGGTGGCCAACCTCGGTGTGAACGGCGTACGCGAAGTCCAGCACGGTGGCGCCGTGTGCCAGGTCGAGCACTTCGCCGCGAGGGGTGAGCAGGTATACGCGCTCATCCGCGAGTTCGCTGTCGAGTGCGGCGATCAGCGCAGCGGGTTCCTCCGCGCCGCCGCGCACGTCGATGAGCTGGCGCATCCACGCGATGCGTCGCTCGAATGCCGCGTCGCCGCCTCCGCCTTCCTTGTAGCGCCAGTGCGCCGCCACGCCGAGCTCCGCATGCGCGTGCATTTCATGCGTACGGATCTGGATCTCGAGCGCGCGGCCATCGGGGCCCTGCACCGCAGTGTGCAGCGACTGGTAGCGATTGCCCTTGGGTCTCGCGATGTAATCGTCGAACTCGGACGGCACAGGCGGCCACAATGCATGCACCACGCCCAGCGTCGCATAGCAGTCCGCCACGTCGGCAACGAGCACCCTTAGCGCCCGCAAGTCGTAGAGCTGCTCGAACGCGTTGCCCTTGCGCTGCATCTTTTTCCAGATGCTGTAGATGTGCTTGGGGCGGCCCTTGATGTCGGCGCTGATCCCCGCACGCGCCAGCTCGGTCTCGAGCGCGTGCGCCGCGCGGGAGATATAGCCCTCGCGGTCGCTGCGCCGCTCGTCGAGCAGCTTTGCGACCTTCCGATAGGTGTCGGGCTCGGCGTGGCGAAAGGCGAGATCTTCGATCTCCCACTTGATCTGCCAGATGCCGAGGCGGTTGGCGAGCGGTGCGTGCAGGTCCATGGCGAGGCGAGCGAGTGCGGGCCGGTCTGCCTCGGGGAGCTGGTCGGCGTAGCGCAGGCGCGCCAGCATGTGCGCGAGCAGGACGAACACCACGCGCAGGTCGCGCACGATCGCCAGCAGCAGCCTGCGCAGGCCTTCGGCGCTGCCCGCGACACCGTGCGTGGCGTGCAGGGCCCAGACTTTTTCCGCATCGACCACGCCATGGGCGAGCTGGGCCACGGCAGGCGAGACCGACTCGGACGGTTGCGGCGCGTGCGCCACGAGCGCTGCGGCCTGGGTATCCCAGTCGGCTCCAAGGTCCCCCAGCACCTCGAGCGTGGTTACGAGTTCGTTGCGGAGGCGACCCGAGCCGGGCGTGGCGAGCACGGACGCGGCGATCCGGTGCAGCTCATGTCCGGCCGGCACGAGCGGCGCAAGACCGGCCCACCAGGTCGGCAGTTCAAGGAGCGTTGCGGGACCGGTAGTGCGGCGCATGTCGGCATTCTCGCATTCGCATCCGCGCCAGGAGCGGCGCGACGCCGCCATTACGCAATGCCCGCTCTTCGATAGAATCGCGCCCTGCCTTCCGGAGATGCACCGTGCGCCAGATACTGTTCGTCCTGTTCATCGCGATGTGCGCGTCACCGGTCCTTGCGGAGGAGTCTGCGCCCATCGAGCAGCGCATGTCCGCGGAAGAGCGGGCTGCGGCCGGCCTCGCGAAGCTTTCGCCGACGGAACTCGCCGCGCTCAACGCATGGCTGGACGCCAACATGAGCGAGAAGGCCATCCGCAAGTCGCTGGTGGGTTTTCCGGTGATGCACCTCTTCCGCGGCGGCAGCGACGATCCCGAACCCATCAAGGCGCGCATCGACGGAGAGTTCAAGGGATGGAGCGGCAGGACCACTTTTCCGCTCGACAACGGTCAGGTCTGGGAACAGGTCGAGCCGGGCAGCCTGGTCGCGCGGCGCATGACCAACCCCGAGGTCACGATCAAGCCTGCGATGATGGGCACCTGGATGTTGCGCGTGCAGGGCTACAACCGCTCGGTGCGCGTGCAGCGAGTGAAATAGCCGCGCCTGGCTACTCTGTAGAGCCGAGCTACGCTCGGCTGCGCCTGTCGGTTTTGTAGAGCCGAGCTACGCTCGGCTGCGACCTCACCGAGCGGAGCACAGCTCCGCTCTACAGGAGCATGAGGGCTCCGCCGGCACAGGAGCATGAGAACCCTACCGCCGCTGTGCGGGCTTCGCGAGCGCGGCGAGGCGCGCCTGCATGGCTTCAGAAACACCACTCCCGCCGGCTTCGGTCACGGGCGCCGCCTCCGCGGCCACGTCGGCGCGCGCTGGATCGTGCGTCGCGATGAAGCGGGTCGTGCGCTTTTCGGACACGCCCTCGGCAACCCCGAGTTCGGGCGCGAACACCGCGACGCGCAGCTCCTCAATCTGCCAGCGCAACTGATCGATCAACCCGCTGTCGTAACCATCCCGCGTCCAGGCATCCAGGGCGGCGAGGAAGGGCAGCACGCGCAGCATCTTTTCCTGGTCGCGCCGCGCATCCAGCAACAGGCGATCGACGCGGATGCCCATCGCGCGAACATAGCGTCCGATGGAGACCAGCCGTGCGATGGGCAATGCCTCCGCGAAGCCCGGTCGCACCAGCGCGCGCAGCTGCGACTTTAGATCGTCGAAACTCGCACGGCCGTAGCCCATGATCGGCGGCGACAGTCGTGGGGCAACCTGCGCGTACGCCGTGAGCGCCGTCTCCACGGGTTCCAGGCGCAGTACCGCCTGGGCAAACACGTCGCGGCCCGCCCGCCGCGCGAGCGCCTCGAAATCCTGCCGGGTGCGGATTCCTGCGGCAGCCGTCATCGCCAGCTCACGCAACGACGCTTCCACCAGGTCGGTCCGCAATCCATCCGGGCTCGCGATCGCGGTGTACGCGAGAGCCACCTTGGGCGTCAGTGGCAGCTGTTTGCGCGCGCGCTTGATCGGGTCGTCGAGCGCGATGCGCAGCAGGCGCATGACGCCCTGGGGGTGTGCGGCATCGGCCTGCGCTGAAGTTTCGAATACGCGCAGGTCGACCCCATCGCCCACGTCGACCAGCGCCGGATAGGCGACCAGTCCGCTGTCGCTCACGATGCTGGCCGGTATCCGCTCGAACTCGAATCGTCTCAGGCCGCTGCGCGCATGGCCCTGCGCCATCACGGTGGCGAACGCGGACTGGGCGCGTGCGCCGAATTCGGCCCGCAGCGCTGCCAGGTCGCGGCTGGTTGCGATGACCGCGTGATCCCCGTCGAGCACGCGCACGCGTAGCCGAAGGTGTAGCGGCAACGACGCCGCGTCGAAGGACTGGGCATCGAGCGCCACGCCACTACGCGCACCGAGGAAGGCTGCCAGCTGTGGCAGCAGCGCGCGGTCTTCGTCGGGGTCGGTCTCGAGAAACGCCCGCGCGAAATCCGGTGCCGGCACCACGTGACGTCGCGTCGCCTTCGGCAGGCTGCGGATCAATTCGGCGACACGATCGCCGATCATTCCCGGCACCAGCCAGTCAGCCCGCGAGTCGGGCAATGCATTGAGAAGGGCGAGCGGCACGTCGACGCTGATGCCGTCCTCGTCGCTGCCCGGTTCGAACCGGTACGTCAGGGGCAGGCGCTGCGTTCCGAGCAGCCAGTATTCGGGAAACTGATCGCGCGCACTCGCCGGATCGGCCAAAACGTCGCCGAGCGACCACAGCAGTCCGCGACGCAGCTCCGGATCGAGCTTGCGATGCCACGCATCAAGCCCTGTCGCATCCAGGACGTGTTCGGGAATGCGTTGCGAGTACCACTGCGCCAGTTCTTCGGCTTCGCGCAGCAATCCGTGGCGACGCCGCTTGCTCTCCTCGGCGACAGCCGCCTCAAGCACGGCACGGTTGTGCGCGATAAACGCGGCGCGCGCGTCGATTTCCGCGCCCGCGAGTCCGTCCCGCAGGAAGATTTCCCGTGCGACGACCGGGTCGTGGCTCGCATAGTTGACGCGGCGGCGCTCGGCCAGCGGCAGGCCGAACAGCGTCACCTGCTCGAAAGCGAGCACGCGACCTGCGGCGCGCGACCAGTGCGGGTCGAAGAGTCGCCGCTGCACGAGATGCGCGGCCTGCTGCTCGATCCACTCCGGTTCGACCCGGGCGTTCGACAGGGCGAACAACCGGCCCGTGTCGAGCAGGCTTGCGGAGAGCAGCCACAGCGGCGGCGACTTCGCGAGCACCGACCCGGGAAAGATCACGTAGCGGCGCCCGCGCGTGCCGCGATATTCGCCCCGTTCGTCCTTGCGGGCGACCTGGGTCGGCAGGCCGCTGAGCAGCGCGCGATGGATCGCCTCGTAACTCGCGGTGAGCGCTTCGGGCACCTGCCAGCGCGTTTCGCGCGCGACCAGCAGCAGTTGCCGATGCAGTTCGCGCCACTCGCGCATGCGCATGAACGAGACGAAGAGCTTGGTGCACCACTCGCGCAGTCGCGACTGCGTCAATTCGGCGTGTGCGAGCTGGTACTCCTTCCAGAGGTTCAGCACGCCGATGAAATCCGAGCGCTTGTCGGCAAAGACGGCATGCGCCGCGTCGGCAGCCTGGCGCGCGGCGGCCGGGCGTTCGCGCGGGTCGGGTATCGAGAGAAACGCGGAGAGCACCAGGATTTCCGGCAAGGCCTCGAGCTTGCGCGCCTCGACCACCATGCGCGCCAGCGCAACGTCGATGGGCCAGCGCGCGAGTTCACGCCCGGTCGCCGTCAGGGTGCGCTGGCCCTTGTCCAGCGCACCGAGCTCGGCCAGCTGCTGGTAACCGTCGGCCCAGGCGCGTTCGAGCGGTGCGTCGAGGAAAGGGAAAGCGGCAGGATCGCCGAGGCGCAGGCTGAGCATGCGCAGGATCACGCCGGCCAGCGAAGACCGCAGCAGTTCGGGATCGGTGAATGCGGGGCGCGTCGCATAGTCGGCTTCCGCATAGAGGCGTATGCAGACGCCGTCGGCGACGCGGCCGCACCGTCCACGACGCTGGTCTGCGCTGGCCTGCGACACGGGCTCGATGTGCAGGCGCTGCACCTTGTGGCGATGCGAGTAGCGACTGATGCGCGCAGTGCCCGGGTCGACCACGTAACGGATGCGCGGCACCGTCAATGACGTCTCGGCGACATTGGTGGCGAGCACGATGCGTCGTCCGCGTCCCGGGTTGAACACGCGGTCCTGGTCGCGCGCGGAGAGCCGCGCGTAAAGCGGCAGGATTTCGGTCGAGCGATACGCGCGGCGCTCCAGCGCCTGGTGCGTGTCGCGGATCTCGCGCTCCCCGGGCAGGAAGACCAGCACGTCGCCGAGCGGATCCTCGCGCGTCAGCTCGTCGATGGCGGCGAGGATCGCGGCGGTTCCTGCGCGTTCGTCCTCGTCGTCGTCCTGCTCGCGCGACGGTGGGCGCCAGCGCACCTCGACCGGGAAACCGCGGCCCTCGACGTCGATGACCGGCGCGCCACCGAAGTGCTGCGCGAAGCGCGCGGTGTCGATGGTCGCACTGGTGACGATGACCTTGAGGTCGTGGCGGCGTTCCAGCAACCGCTTGAGGTACCCCAGCAGGAAATCGATATTGAGGCTGCGCTCGTGGGCTTCGTCAATGATGAGCGTGTCGTACTTCGACAGCCACGGATCGCTCTGGATTTCCGCGAGCAGGATGCCGTCGGTCATGAACTTGATGAGCGCGTTCTCGCCGACCTCTTCCGTGAAGCGCACCTGGAAGCCCACGAGGCCGCCGACCTCGGTCCTGAGTTCGGATGCGACGCGCCGCGCGACGGCGCGCGCGGCGATCCGGCGCGGTTGCGTGCAGCCGATGAGTCCGCGCACGCCCCGGCCCGCTGCCAGGCACAGCTTCGGCAGCTGCGTGGTCTTGCCCGAGCCGGTTTCGCCCGCGACGATCACGACGGGATGTGAAGCGATCGCTGCGATCAGGCGCTCCGCCTCGCGTGCAACCGGGAGCGCCTCGTCGAACGCAAGTTCCGGTACCAGCGTACGGCGAGCGGCACTCTTCGCGGCGGAAGTGGCGATGTCGGCGGCCAGCGCCGCGCGCTTCGGGTCTCCGCCTTCCGCCTTGCCCTGGTCCAGCACCCGCAACCGCGCCATCAGCCGGCCGCGGTCGCGCGTCTGCACCTCGTCGAGCTGGCGATGGAGCGGGCTTGCTGGCATGGGGAGCGCGCTCTCGCGCCTAACGTCATCGCAAAGTGTTGCAGATGGCGCCTCGGGAACCCGAAAACAAGCGACGGAGCGCCAAACGGCTCGCCCCTGTAGGTCAGGTCGGCGCCGCCGACCTGACAGAGATCTCAGGGAACCCGTCGTCAGGTCGCATTCGCGACCTGACCTACGGATGGGTCGGCAAAATCCTACGGGCTGACGTTCTGGTACACGCAGGCCACCCACTCCGGATGATCGACGAAGGCATTGCGGTTGCCCTGCTCGAGATGCATCACCTCGTTGCGCAACTGTTCGCGCTCGTCCACCGGATCCTGCTGATGCCATTGCAGCAGCCAACCGGAATCGGCGCGCGCGCATCGGCTGCGCCAGGGCTCGTGCCGAATGGTGGGTCGTGCTGGATTCGAACCAGCGACCTACGGATTAAAAGTCCGCAGCTCTACCACTGAGCTAACGACCCATTCGAGCTGCGATGCCACCGGCCCGCGATGCGGGCCGGCAAGTTTAGGCAGTGCGGTCTCGAGGGACAACCGCTGCCGCTGCATCGTAGCGCGTGGGGTCGGGCACGCCTGCAGCTGCGAATCCCTCACTGCGCAGCACGCACGCGTCGCATCGACCGCACGCGAGCCCTTTCGGGTTCGGCTGGTAGCACGTCACCGTGATCGCGAAATCGACGCCGAGCCGCACGCCTTCCGACACGATCTCCGACTTGGAAAGTATCTGGAGCGGCGCCTCGATGGCGATTCCATGCCCTTCCACGCCAGCGCGCGTGGCGAGATGTGCCATCCGCTCGAAGGCCTCGATGAACTGGGGGCGGCAATCCGGATAACCCGAATAGTCCACCGCGTTTACGCCGACGAATATCGCGCGCGCGCCCAGGACCTCCGCCCAGCCGAGCGCCAGCGCAAGCATGATGGTGTTGCGGGCCGGCACATAGGTCACCGGGATGTGTTCTTCGAGGGCTGCGCCTGCAGCTGTGTGCATTCGATCGGGATGCTCCCCGGGCACATCAGCGCCAAGCGGGCCCGGCACTGCGGCCGCGTGGTCCGGCACGTCGATATCCGCGGTCAACGCCGAACCGCCGAAAGCGCGCAAGTCGAGCTTCAGAACCTTGTGCTCCGCGGCGCCGAGACGCGAGGCCACCTCGCGCGCCGCGTCGAGCTCGACGGCGTGCCGCTGGCCGTAGTCCAGGCTCAACGCATGGCAGGCGTAGCCGCGTTCGCGTGCGATCGCCAGCGTTACCGCCGAATCCATGCCGCCGGACAGCAGCACCACGGCGCAGTGAAGTGGTGTGGCAGCGGCACCCGGTTGGCCCGCCTCGACATTGACTGCTGTGCCCGGGCTCATCGACCGGAAGCCTCGCCCCAGAGCTGCTTGTGCAGTTGCGTCTGGAACCGCACGTCGAGGCGGTCATCGAGGATCCACTGCGCGAGTTCCGCGGGCGCGAGCTGTCCGTAACTCGGTGAAAACAACACCTCGCAGCGCCTCGCCAGCGTGTGCGTGACGACGATGTCGCGTGCCCATTCGTAGTCCCCGCGATCGCAGAGGACGAACTTCACCTGGTCCTGCGCGCTCAACAGTGGAAGGTTTTCCCACCGGTTGCGCGCGCACTCGCCAGATGCGGGCGTCTTGAGATCGACCACCCTCGCGACGCGCGAATCGACGGATGCGACGTCGTGGGCGCCGCCGGTCTCCAGCGACACCTCGAATCCTTCGTCGCAAAGAACGCGAAGCAGGTCGGTGCAGCGCTTTTGCGCAAGCGGCTCGCCACCGGTAACGCACACGCGTCGCGTGGCGAAGGCACGCACCTGCGCGACGATTTCCTCGAACGTGCGCCACTCGCCGCCGTGGAACGCATACGCGGTGTCGCAATACGTGCAGCGGAGCGGGCAGCCCGTCAGCCGGACGAACACGGTCGGCCAGCCGCTCGATCGCGCTTCGCCCTGCAGCGAATGGAATATTTCGGTGATGCGCAGGCGCGGTGCGTTTTCCGAGCCCGTCCCTGCCGAAACGGAATCGAATTCGATGGACCTGTCTTGGGTGGACTGGGGATCTGGATGCACGTCAGTCGGTTCTTGAATTGCGGGGCAAGGTCGGCCCCTCACCCCTACCCCTCTCCCGCAGGGAGAGGGGGAAAGCATAGACGCTCAGCGCGAGCCGCGGTCGGTCTGCAGCGCGCGCAGGCGGCCCTGGGCAAGCCGCGCGACGGTGGTGTCGGGATATCGCGAGATGACTTCGTTCAATGCAATCTCGGCATCATCGAACTGCTGCAGCTCGAAATGGCAGTAGCCGACCTTGAGCATTGCATCGGCAACTTTGTTGCTTTCCGGGAAGCGCGCGATCAGGTCACGGAAGGTGTCGAGCGCGACCTGGAAGTTCTGCGTGACGTAGTAGGACTCGCCAAGCCAGTACAGGGCATTGGCAGTGAGCTCGCCGTTCGGGTTCTTGCGCACGAACTCCGCAAAGGCCCGCGCGGCGCTGGCGTACTGCCCCGCATCGAGCAGTGCACGCGCCGCGTCGTAGTCGGCTTTCTCCCCCGCGCCAGCAACTCCGCTCGGAGGAGGAGGAACCGGCGCGACTTCGATGGCATCGCTCGGTGGACGGCGATCACGAAGTTCGGTCGAAGCTCCTCTTGGTGGAGCGTAGGGATCGACAGCGGGAGCGACATCCTGGAACCCTTCCTGCGGTTCCGTCGCGTAGGGCGGCTGCCCGGCCTCCGCGGCCTCCGCAGCGGACTGCGCGGCATCCGCACCCGCGGCGCCACCCATTCGGCTCACGCGCGTGTCGAGATCCACGAACTGGTCTCGCGCGCGCTTTTTCAGGTTCTCGATCTCGAACTGCTGCTGTTCGACGACCCCGCGCAGCTCCTGCACTTCGGTCTGCAGTTCATTGATGCGGTTGAGCTGCTCGAGCGTGGCGCCCCCCTGCTGACCCTGGAGCTGCTGCTCCATGCGTGCGACGCGCTCGGCGAGGCTCAGGCGCCCATCCTGCGCGGCAAGCGCAGACGGAAAAACGACAACGGCGGTCGCGAGGACCGCCGCCACAAAATTCTGATACCGCTGGTTGACCATGATTCTGCTCGTGTCGGGAGGGAATTCAAAACGGTCCAGCGGCCCCCGCCTCCCAGCGTCCGCCGGGGCCGGACGATGCATCCCCGCACTGGGCGGGGATGCCGTCCGAACGACATGCCTTACTTCGCGGTGTAAGCGATTTCGACGCGACGATTCTTGGCCCAGCAATCCTCGCTCGTGTCGGAGCAGGTGCCCTGCTCTTCACCGTAGCTCACGACGTTGAGCTGCGAGCCCGAACCGCCCTGCGCCTGCAGCGCGGAGCTGACGGCATTGCCGCGGCGCTCGCCCAGACCGAGGTTGTATTCGCGCGAACCGCGCTCGTCGGCGTGGCCGCCGAGCGTCACCATCGCGCTCGGGCGATCCTTGAGGTACTTGGCGTGGCAGGCCAGGATGGCGCCGGCTTCCCCACCGATGTCGGACTGGTCGTAATCGAAATACACGACGCGCTGGCGCAGGCAGGCATCCGAATCGAGATCCTCCGGGCCGTACATGCCGTTGTCCACGACGGGATCGGTGCGCATGGTCGTGTCGTCACGCTCAATGCGCTCCTCGACGACGGGGCGGGTCTTCTTGGCGCAGCCGACGACGCCGGCGGCAATCAGCGCCACGAACAGCAGGCGGGTGGTGGTATTCATGGTGCGGTCCCCTTGGGATTGTTAAAAAAATGGGCAAGCAATTCTAAATGGCTATCGAGGCCCCGCGGGCATCCGCGGACGCCGGGCGCCGGACTCTGTTCAGCGTAAGCGGCGCGGCGACCACGCCGGCTCGCGAACGTCGCCGTCCGCCAGTACCAGTCGCTGTCGCACCCGGCCGTCAGTCGACACCGAATACAGCACGCCGCGCCCGCCCTCCCGGGCCGCATACAGGATCATGCTGGCGTTCGGCGCAAAACTCGGCGACTCGTCGAGCCGCCCCGGCGAGATCACGTTGACCTCGCCTGCGCCGCCCCGGGTGCGGTCCAACACCGCGATACGATACACATTCCGGTTACCTTGTGCCATCGCGAACCGCTTGCCGTCGTAGCCGACCGAGACCCGAGAGTTGTAATCGCCGCTGAAGGTGAGCCTGCTCGGCGAGCCTCCGCTGGAGCTCACCTGGTAGATCTGCGGCTTGCCCGCGCGATCCGACGTGAAGTAGATGCTCTGGCCGTCGGAAGACCATTGCGGTTCGGTGTCGATCGAGAAGTGCCGGGTGATCTGGGTCGTGCGCCTCGAGGCGAGGTCCATCACGTGGATCTCGAGGTTGCCCGAGACCGACAGGGCCATCGCCAGCTTCGAACCGTCCGGGGAGAAGGCCGGTGCCCCGTTGATGCCACGGTTCGAGGCGACCACCTGGAACGATCCGGTGGCAATGTCCTGCACGACGATCGACGAGTTGCCCCGCTCGAACGAAACGTAGGCGATGCGCCGCCCGTCGGGCGACCACGCCGGAGAAAGCAGCGGCTGGCTGGAGCGGCGCAGGCTCTGCGGATTGTAGCCGTCGGAATCGGCCACCATCAGCGCGAAACTGCGATTCTCGCCGACGCCACTCGACGTGATGTAGGCAATGCGCGTCCAGAAGGCTCCCGGAACCCCGGTGATCTTTTCGTAGACGAGATCCGCGATCTGGTGCGCCGCGCTGCGCAGGTCACCCGAACGCGCCGACAGCGCGAGGCCGAGCAGCCGTTGCTGGCGGGCCACGTCGTGCAGCTCGAACTCGATCCGGTAGGAACCCGCCTCGCCATCGACGAGGCGCCCGACCACCAGGAAATCCTGCTTGAGCATGCGCCAGGTGTCGAAACGGATGTCGGCGCCGACTGAAGGATTCTCGATGATGTCCTGGCGGGGCAGCGAACGAAACTGGCCGCTGCGGTTGAGGTCGGCGGAAATCACTTGCGCGATGTCGGTATCAGGGGGCAGCGCGTTGGATTCGTTCGCGAATGGCACGATCGTGATGGGCAGCGCCGACGGCGTGCCGCCGACGATCTCGATGTCGAGGCCCTGTGCGAACGCCTGCACGCTGGCCAGCAGCCCGAGCAGGAATGTTGCGAGAATTCTGGACATGCGTGTCTTCCTGCGCCTTGTTTGAGAGTTGCCGATGGAGCGTCGGGGCATGCCACTTGCACCCCGAAGCCGATCGTCAGTATCGGTCGTCGGGTGTAAACGTGAGATTAAGTTGCGGATCGAACACGTCCTCGAAGCCGTTGTAGGGCAACGGAGAGGCCCTCATGACTGCGGCTTCGAGCGAACGGCGCCCGATCTCGTCATACGGGCAGCTCGGATCCACCCGGGCCCCGACCACCTCGCCGCCGGGCGCCTGGATGATCACGATTTTGCACTTCATGCCGAGCGGCACGGTGTCGGGGCGCGTCCAGTTGCTCTCGATGACCTGGCTGAGTGCCATCGCATATTGCGCGAGCAGGGATTCGTCCACGCCTTCGTTGCCCGGACGCGGCGCGCCTTCCGCGGCACGCTCCTCCTCCAGCAATTCATCCATGCGACGCTCCTCTTCCTCGCGCCGCTCGCGCTCGATGTCCTCGAGCTGCTCCTGTCTTTCGCGCCGGCGATCCTGCTGGCGGCGCTCGCGCTCCATCCGCTCGATCTCCTCGAGTTCGATCTGTTCGCGGCGTCGCAGCTCCTCTTCCTCGCGCTCGCGATCAGCCTCTTCAAGCAGACCGAGTTCGTCGACCATTTCCTGGTCACGCAAGTCGTCTGCCGGCGGTGGCGGCGCTTCCGGCTCGGGCTCCGGCTCAGGCGGCTTGGGCGTCTCCGGCACCGGCTCCGGTTTGGGCTTCGGCTTGGGCGGCGTGGGCTTCGGCTTCGGTTTGGGAGCAGGCGGCGTCTTGGCATCGGGATCGATCACCAGCGATGCCTCCACGATCGGCCCCGCCACGCTCAGCGGTTTCTGGGACTGGGACCAGCGCATGCCCACGAACAACAGCGCCAGGATCACGAAGTGGATGGCCAGCGACCAGCCGAGCGCGCGCGCCTGCGCTTTCGCGGGCACGGGTTCGAGGCGAGTGTCGGCGGAATCGGTTCTCATCGGGTCGATGCGGAGGCCTGGAGAACAGTGGACCGCTGGGCGCGGGCGTGAGTTCGAAACCCGTCAGCTGCCTTCATTTATCTAAGGGTTGGCTCATGAGCCCCACGCGGGGCGCGCCGGCCTGCTGCAGCAGCACCATCGCCTGGTAGACCGTGTCGTAGTCGGTGCGTCCGTCGCCCGCCACCAGCACCGGCACCTGCGGGTTCTGCCGGATGAAGGCGGATACCTTGGTCCTGAGCGTTTCGGAATCCACTGACTCGCGCTCGCCGATGCCCAGCGTCAGGTACATGGCGCCATCCTGCGCGACGCTGACCAGGACCGGCTCCTTCTGCTGCTCGAGCTTGCGCGCGTCCGATTTTGGCAGCTCGATGTCAATGCCGAGGTTGAGAAGCGGAGCGGTCACCATGAAGATGATCAGCAGCACCAGCATCACGTCGATATAGGGCACGACGTTGATGTCGGCCATCGCGCGCCGACGCCGGGTGCTGCCGCGCGAAGAAGTGCTCATGCCCATCGGGACGTGCTCCGCGGTCGTGCGGGGTTGGCGCAAATGACCGGATCGAACCGGCCCCGTAGAGCGGAGCTGCGCTCCGCTCTGCTTGCCCTGAACCCCCGGACACCCCGTAGAGCGGAGCTGCGCTCCCCTCGGCTTGCGCCGAGGGCGAGCAGCCGAGCGCAGCTCGGCTCTACAAAAGCCATCGGAGCGTCAAGCATGGTCATCGGCGTGCACCTGCCGCTGCAGGATCGTCGAGAACTCCTCGCGGAAATTGTCGTAGCGCGAGTGCAGGCGATCGACCTTGGTCGAGTAGCGGTTGTAGGCGATGACCGCGGGAATCGCGGCGAACAGGCCCATCGCGGTGGCGATCAGCGCTTCCGAGATACCCGGCGCGACCATCGCGATGGTCGCTTCGCGCACGCTGGCGAGGCCCTGGAACGCGATCATGATGCCCCAGACCGTGCCAAACAGGCCGACGTACGGGCTGGTGGATCCCACCGTCGCGAGGAACTCGAGGCTCTGCTCCAGCTTGTCGATCTCGCGGGTCAGGGTCACCCGCATGCCACGCTGCGCGCCCTCGACCACGGTGTCGGGATTCATCGACTTGCGCTGGCGCAGGCGCGTGAACTCGCGGAAGCCCTCGGTGAACACCGCGGCGAGGCCGCCGATGCGGTCGCCGCGGGCCGAGAGTTCCTTGAAGAGGGAAGCAAGGTCGGCCCCCGACCAGAAGCGTTCCTCGAAGTCGTCGGCCTCCCGCGTGGCCCGATCGAGCATGGCTTTCTTGCGGAAAATGATGGCCCACGATGCAACCGAGGCGCCCAGCAACACGGCCATCACGAGCTTGACCGGCAGGCTCGCGCCCAGGATCAGGCCGAGTATGTCGAGTTCACCATTCATCCAGAAACTCCAGCAATGTGTGTGTCGAGAACGTCATCGGGGATGGCGCACGGCTTGAAACGTGCAGCATCGAGGCAGGCCGCGCGGACGGACGCGCGCGCGATCCGCGCATTATCGCCCACCCGGTGCAGTGTCTGGTTGAACCGGAGAGTGACAGCGCCGCGTCCGACAAGTTCGCAGCTCGCCTCCAGTTCGTCGTCGAGCCGCGCGGGCGCATCGAAGTGCAGTTCCATGCCCACGATGGCGAACACGATGCCGCGCTCGCGCTGCAACCTCGACTGGGCGACACCGCGGCTGCGCAGATATTCGGTGCGCGCGCGCTCGAAAAAGCGCAGATATGCGCCGTGGTACACCACGCCGCCGGCGTCCGTATCTTCCCAGTACACGCGCACCCGCCAAGCAAATGGGCTGAGGCTTTTGCCTTCTCCCCGTGACAACGGGGAGAAGGTGGCGCGCAGCGCCGGATGAGGGGCAAGTGGCTCGCTCAAGCTGCCCCTCACCCGCCTTCGGCACCCTCTCCCCGCAGGCGGGGAGAGGGAAAAGACTGCATGTGCCGGCCTTCGTCGACAACCGAGCAGCGCCTGCGATCGAAAGTCACTGATCGGAATCCACGAACAGGCCAGGCGTCGGGTTGTCGCTGCGGCGCGGCGGCGCCACCAGCCCGAGATGGCGATAGGCCTTGGCGCTGGCCATGCGTCCGCGCGCGGTACGCACCAGGAAGCCCTGCTGGATCAGGTACGGCTCGATCACGTCCTCGAGCGTGCCGCGTTCCTCACTCAACGCAGCAGCCAGCGACTCGACACCGACGGGACCGCCGTCGAAGCCTTCGATGATGAGCTTGAGCATGCGCCGGTCGAGCGGATCGAATCCCTCCGGGTCCACGCTCAGCATGTCCATGGCGTCGTTCGCCGCAGCGCGCGTGATGCGACCGTCGGCGCGCACCTGCGCAAAGTCCCGCACGCGGCGCAGCAGGCGATTGGCGATGCGCGGCGTGCCGCGCGCGCGACGCGCAATTTCGTCGGCGCCCTCTTCGTCGCACTCGATGCCGAGGATGCGGGCCGCGCGCAGCGCGATGGCGCGCAATTCGTCGCGCTCGTAGAACTCGAGCCGCTGCACGATGCCGAATCGATCGCGCAAGGGACCCGTCAGCAGCCCGGCGCGCGTAGTCGCGCCGATCAGCGTGAAAGGCGGGAGATCGAGCTTGATCGAACGCGCCGCCGGACCCTCGCCGAGCATGAGGTCGATCTGGCAATCCTCCATCGCGGGGTACAGCACTTCCTCGATGACCGGGCTGAGCCGATGGATCTCGTCGATGAAGAGCACGTCGCGCGGCTGCAGGTTGGTCAGCAGCGCCGCGAGATCGCCCGGCCGCTCCAGAACCGGGCCCGAAGTCTGGCGCAGGCCCACGCCCAGTTCGTTCGCGACAACCTGCGCCAGCGTGGTCTTGCCGAGGCCGGGCGGGCCGAAAATCAGTACATGGTCCAGCGCCTCGCTGCGCTTGCGCGCCGCCTCGATGTAGATCCCCATCTGCTCGCGCACAGCGCGCTGCCCGAGATATTCGGTCAACCGCTGCGGACGGATGTGCGCGTCGGCGACGACATCCTCGCGCGTGGCGCCGCTGGCGATGACGCGTTGCTCGCTCATGCCGCGATTATCCGGCATCAGATCTCCACCTGCGCGCCGAGCTCGACGAGCCGGTTGCCGGGAATGCGGAAGAAGCCGGTCGCCGGAGCGGCGTTGCGGTGCATGAACGCAAACAGCAGGTCGCGCCACACGGGCATGCCGCGATGTCGGCTGGCCACGATGGTTTCGCGACTGGCGAAATAGGTCGTTTCCATCGGGTCGAAATGAATACCGCCCTTGTCGCACGAACGCATCAGCGCGCGCGGCACGTCCGGGCTCTCCATGAAGCCGAAGCGGATCAGCACCCGCCAGAAATCCTCGCCGATGGGCGTGATCTTCAGCGTCTGTTCGGGAGGTGCATAGGGCGTCTGCAGCGTTTCGACGGTGAGGAACACGTTGCGCTCGTGCAGCACCTTGTTGTGCTTGAGATTGTGCAGGAGCGCATGCGGCACCACGCCCTTGTCCGCCGTCATGAAGATCGCCGTGCCCGGCACCCGCACGGGAGGCGCGAGCATCAGGCCGGGCAGGAAGGTCGAAAGCTGGATGCCCTCTTTCTGGACTTCGTCGTGCAGCAGCTCGCGACCGCGGCGCCAGGTGCGCAGGAGGGTGAACAGCACGATGCCCAGCACCAGCGGGAACCAGCCGCCATCCAGGAACTTGGCGATGTTCGCGACGACGAAGCCGACATCGAGGAACAGGAACAGGACGCAGAGCGGCAATACCCAGCGTCGCCACCGCGGCCACAAGGCGTGCGCCACGATGGCGAGCAGCAGGGTATCGATCAACATCGTCATTGATACAGAAATACCGTAGGCCGTCGCCAGCGCCGTGGAGCTGCCGAAGCCCAGTACCAGCGCGCTCACGATCAACATCATCGTCCAGTTGATCGCCGGGATGTAGATCTGGCCGATGGTTTCGCTCGACGTGTGCGTGATGCGCATGCGCGGGATGTAGCCGAGCTGCATGGCCTGGCGCGCGACCGAGAAGCCGCCGGTAATCACCGCCTGCGACGCGATCACGGTTGCAGCCGTGGCAAGCGCGAGCATGGGCCAGCGCGCCCATTCGGGCACGCCGATGTAGAAGGGGTTGCGGATGGCGCCCGGGTCTTCCAGCACCAGCGCGCCTTGTCCCAAGTAGTTAAGCATCAGCGCAGGCAAGACGAAGAAGTACCAGGCGATGCGGATGGGCTTCGCGCCGAAGTGGCCCATGTCCGTGTAGATCGCTTCCCCACCGGTGACCGCCAGCACCACCGCACCGAGGATGAACACGCCGCCCCAGCTGTGTTCGAGGAAAAAGCGCGCCGCCCAGACAGGATTGACGGCGTTGAGCACTTCGGGCTCGTGCAGGATATTGAAAACTCCGAGCACGGCGAGCGCCAGGAACCAGACGACGGTGATGGGCCCGAAGATCTTGCCAACCTTGGCGGTGCCAAAGCGCTGCGTGGCGAACACCGACACCAGCACCAGGAGCGTGATCGGCACGATCCAGTTGCTGAGCCGGGGGGCGACCACTTCGAGACCCTCGACCGCAGACAGCACGGAGATCGCGGGCGTGATGACGCCATCGCCAAAGAACAACGACGCGCCCAGTACCCCAAGGATGCCGACCACGTAACTCGACCGGGGCGCCTTGGGCAGGCTGCGCTGCGCCAGCGCCATAAGCGCCATGATGCCGCCCTCGCCGTCGTTGTCGGCGCGCATGATGATCGTCACGTACTTCACAGTGACTACAATCATCAGCGACCAGAACACCATGGACAGGACACCGAGCACGGTGTCGTGGTTGGCGACCAGTCCGTAGTGAGGCGAGAACGCCTCCTTGATGGTGTACAGCGGACTTGTGCCGATGTCGCCGAACACCACGCCGATCGCGCCTACCGTGAGGCCGAAAAGTCCGACCTTGCCGTGCTCGTGCGTGCGCGGGGGGACGGGAAGTGGAAGTGTCTTGGACTGGATGGGCATGTGGTTCCGTATGCTGCGCCTCGCGCGCTTAACGCAGGGCTGCCTTGAGGGCTTTGCGGATCACGGCCTCGGCCGTGTCGCCATCGGCTCGCGCCGCGGCAGCCATGCGCTGCGCCTCGACTGGCTTGTAGCCGAGCTGCTGCAGGGCGACTGTCGCCTCGCCCAGCGCGTCGGTGGGGACGTGACCGCGCAATGCGTCGGTCGCATCGGAGGGAGCCGCCACGCGATCGCGCAACTCGAGCAGGATGCGCTCCGCGGTCTTCTTGCCGACGCCCGGCACGCGCGTCAGCGCGGCCACGTCGCCGCTCGCGACGAACCGCGCGAAATCATTGACCGTGACGGAGGAAAGGATTGCGAGCGCGACGCGCGCGCCGATCCCCGTCACCTTCTGCACGTCGCGGAACAGCCGCCGTTCCGACTCCTTGAGGAAACCGTACAGCGAGACGCTGTCTTCCTTCTGCGCGTAGTGGGTGAACAACGTCACTTCGGCGCCGGTTTCGGGCAACTCGTAAAACGTGGACATGGGCGCTTCCAGCTCGTAGCCGACGCCGTGCACGTCCAGGATGAGCCATGGAGGCTGCTTGTGCGCCACGGTTCCGCGCAGCCGTCCGATCATTGGCAGGACCCCGTCACTTTCGACTGGCTCCAGTCTGCGCGGAGTCGCACCCTCATCGCCGCGCACTCCGGCCGCGCAGCAACTCGGATGCGCTCACGCCGGTGCGCTGCGCGAGTGCACGCGCATGCGCGTGGGTGATCGCAACGGCGAGCGCATCGGCAGCGTCGGGTTGCAAGGTCTCGCGCAGCCCGAGCAGCACACCGACCATGTGCTGCACCTGCGCTTTGTCGGCAATGCCGCGGCCGACGAGTCCCTGCTTGATCTGCATGGGCGAATACTCGCTGACGGGAAGGTCCCTGAGCACGCACGCGCAGATGGCCGCGCCGCGCGCCTGGCCAAGCTTGAGCGCCGAGTCGGGGTTCTTGGCCATGAACACCCTTTCAATAGCTACCTCAGCGGGCCCCCATCGATGAATAGCGTCCGAGACCCCCAGAACAATCGCCTTGAGCCGCAACGGAAAGTCGTCCTCGCCCCCCACCACCAGCGCCGTGTGGAACACATGCGTGGCCGTGCCTCCGGCATCCACGTCGACGATGCCGATTCCCGTGCGCACCGAACCCGGATCGATTCCGAGTATCCGCGTGGTCACCCGTAGGCGTCCGCGGGAAGTTCGGCGTTGGAATAGACGTTCTGCACGTCGTCGAGATCGTCGAGCCAGTCGAGCAGTTTGGCGACCGACTTCGCGATATCGCCCGCCACCGCGATGTCGTTGGCGGCGCGCATCGTCACTTCGGAGTGCTCCGGCAGGAACCCGGCGGCTGCGAGCGCGCTCTTCACCGGTTCGAAGTCCTCGGGCGCGGTGAGCACGTCGATGGAGGCGTCGTCCGGGTAAACCACGACGTCGTCCGCGCCCGCTTCGATCGCCGCTTCCGTGATGCCCGCTTCGTCCGCTCCCGGCGCAAACGAAAGCACGCCCAGCTTGCGGAACAGGAAAGCGACCGAACCATCGGTGCCCAGGCTACCCCCGAACTTCGTGAAGGCGTGGCGCACGTCCGCCACGGCGCGATTGCGATTGTCGGTGAGCGCGTCGACGATCACCGCGACGCCTCCCGGGGCGTAACCCTCGTAGCGGATTTCCTCGTACTCGACGCCTTCGAGTTCGCCGGTGGCCTTCTTGATCGCGCGCTCGATCACGTCCTTGGTCATGTTGGCCGACAGTGCCTTGTCGATCGCGGAGCGCAGCCGCGGATTTCCCGACGCGTCGCCCCCGCCGGCACGCGCCGCCACGGATATTTCGCGGATGAGCTTGGTGAAGAGCTTGCCGCGCTTGGCATCGGTGGCGTTTTTCCGCCCCTCGATGGATGGTCCACGACCCATGGGTAATCCAGGATTCAACGAAACAAACCGCCGATTTTACTCGCATTGCGGGCGCGCGCCGGACGCGGAGAAAAAGCGCCGCTTCGCCCAGACGCCGGCCTAGGCCGCTTCGAAACGCCCGTGGCGCAGGAACGCGACGGTCTGCCGGGTGGCCGGACCGGACAGCAGGAGGCCGGTGTGGCTGGTCGAAACCACGCAATGCCCGTGGATACCGGGCAGTTCGGTCTCCGCGACCGTCACCGTGCCGTCGTGCGGACGCGCAAGTCCGCCGAGCAGAAAGCCAAGGCCAACTGGCAGCTTTCCGGCGATGACGCCGACTTCGCACCGGCCGCACCAGTTCTCGAGCCCGCGCTGAAGTAGGGCCGCACTGTCGCCCATGAGCCAGCCGGTGCCCCAGTGACGCACCATCGAGACCGCGGCGGCGGAACCGCGCAACGGCGAACCCAGGCACACGACGCGTCCGATTGGCGAAGACCCTTCTCTTTCGGTGATCTGGCGCGCCACTTCCAGCGCGACGAGGCCGCCGAGGCTGTGCCCCACCAGATGCACTGGCCCACCTTGCGAGTCGTAGATCAAATCCCGCAACCGCTGCGCCGCGGCATCGGGGCCGCCGCGCAACGAGTGATAGTCGAACGTTTCCGGAGCGAATCCCGCCGCCCGCAATCGCTGCGCCAACGGTGCGAGCGCCGCCGCGCGCATCCACAATCCATGCAGCAGGATGACGCGCTCGCTCACTCCTTGCGCGGGCGCACGGCGACGTGGACTTCGGCGAGCTGCGCGTCGGGAATCGGCGACGGCGCGCCGGTCATGAGGCATTGCGCGGTGGTGGTCTTGGGAAATGCAATCACGTCGCGGATCGATTCGGTGCCCGCGAGCAACGCCGCCATGCGATCGATGCCGAACGCGATGCCGCCGTGCGGCGGCGCGCCGTACCTGAGCGCTTCCAGCAGGAAGCCGAACTTGGCCTGCTGCTCGGCCGCGTCGATGCCGAGCAGCTCGAACACCGCGCTTTGCATGTCGGAACGATGGATGCGGATCGAACCGCCACCGATCTCGTTGCCGTTGAGCACCAGGTCGTAGCCGCGCGACACCGCGTTACGCGCATTCGCCCTGAGCGACGGGATGTCGTCGACGGCGGGCGCCGTGAAGGGATGATGCAGGGCGACGAACCGTTGCGCTTCTTCGTCCCACTCGAACATCGGGAAGTCCGTGACCCAGAGCGGTGCCCAGGTGCCGGCCACCAGCCCGAGATCTTTCGCCACCTTGATCCTGAGTGCGCCCATGAAATCCGAAACGGTTGTGTACGGCCCCGCGCCGAACAACAACGCGTCGCCATTTTGCGCGCCGCTCGCTGCGAGGATCGAAGCCAGCGTCGCGTCGTCCAGGAACTTGGCGATGGGCGAGGCGATACCGTCGCGGCCCTTGGCCGCATCCTCGACCTTCATCCACGCCATGCCCTTCGCGCCGAACTTGGCAGCGTGTGCCGCGTAGTCGTCAAACTGCTTGCGCGAGAAAGTCGCGCCGCCCGGTGCGCGCAGCGCGACCACGCGGCCTTCGGCGGCATTGGCCCATTCGCTGAAAACCTTGAACTCGCTGGCCTTGACGTGATCGCCGATGTCGACCAGCTCGAGCGCGATGCGGAGGTCAGGCTTGTCCGAACCGAAGCGACGCATCGCTTCCGCGTACGTCAGGCGCGGGAACGGGTCGGCGAGTTCGATGCCAGAAACTTCACGGAAAACTTCACGGACCATGCCCTCGACCGTGTCCTGCACGTCGCGCTCGCCCACCCACGCGAACTCCATGTCGAGCTGCGTGAACTCGAGCTGGCGGTCGGCGCGCAGCGCTTCGTCACGAAAGCAGCGCGCGATCTGGTAGTAGCGATCGAAGCCCGCGACCATCAGGATCTGCTTGAACAACTGCGGAGATTGCGGCAGCGCGTAGAACTCGCCGGGATGCATGCGCGCCGGCACCAGGAAGTCGCGCGCACCCTCCGGGGTCGCCTTGGTCAGGATCGGCGTTTCGAGGTCCTGGAAACCGCGCGCGTCGAGCCAGCGGCGCAGTGCCTGCACCAGCGCGATGCGCGTGCGCATCATCTTCTGCATTTCCGGCCGGCGCAGGTCCAGGTATCGGTACTTCAGCCTTATTTCCTCGCCCGGATTCTCGTGCGCGTGGAACGGCAGCGGCGCGGCCTTGTTCAGGATTTCGATCGAAGTCGCGACGATTTCGACCTGGCCCGACTTGAGCTTGTCATTGACCGCGTGGCGCGCGCGCACCGTGCCCACGACGCGCACGCAATCCTCGTAGCCGAGGCTGGCGGCCACCGCGAAGACATCGGCCTGGTCCGGGGCGACAACGACCTGGACGATGCCTTCGTGGTCGCGTACGTCGACGAAACATACGCCGCCGAGATTGCGCTGCACGTCGACCCAGCCGCACAACGTGACGGACTGGCCCGTCAGCGACTCGTCGACCAGACCGCAGAAATGGCTACGCATGCAAACTCCGTGGAACTAAAGGTCGCGAGCGCCGCGGCGCGAGGGCGCGCAGTGTAGTGGCACGCGGCGTCAGCCTGCCTGGAGTCGAACTCCACTCTTTCTTCATTCCCGCGAAAGCGGGAATCCAGTCACGTGGCTCTCGCGACTGCCCGGAGAATAAAGAGGCGCTGGATTTCCGCCTACGCGGGAATGACGGGAGTCCTATTCAGCCGGCTTCTCCCGACTTCGGAGTGGACTTGCTCGCGGCCAGGGAGGATGGCTTGTTGTCGGACTTCGCTGCGGGCTTCGGTTCGGGCTTCGCCTCTCCCGTGCTGGTGGCAGGTTTGGCGGGGCCGGCGTCGCTCTTGCCCGCGCTGTCGGATTTTGCGGGGGCATCCGCCGAACCGCCAGCCGCATCGGGGGATTTCGAGTCCCCGCCTTCACCCGCGATATTGCGCTTGCGGTCGCCGTCTTTCTTGAAGTCGGTCTCATACCAGCCTGCGCCGGCCAGCCGGAACGAAGGCGCAGTCAACTGCCGCTTGACCTGCGGTGCGCCACAGGCCGGGCACTCGGTGGGATCCGGGTCCGACATCTTCTGCAGATTGTCGAACGCATGTCCGCAGGTCAGGCAGGCAAACGCGTAAATCGGCATCGAGGCAACCTTCTGTGATCGGAACAAATACCTGCGGGACAGCCTGAGTGGGGGCGCCGCAGCCGTTGATCAAGCCGCAGGAACGGCAGCTTGGGTGGCCCGCCGCCTAAAGCAGCGACGTCCCCGCTCTCGTAGAGCGGAGCTATGCTCCGCTTGCAGCCAGCGCGAGTCCGCAGCCGAGCATAGCTCGGCGCTACAGCGCCCGAATCAGGCGGCGTCCGCGGCGTAGAGATCCAGCAATTCAGTCTCAGCGTCGGCCAGCCGCTGCATCACGGCCGCCCGGGATTCCACGATCGCAGCGGCGCGCTTCCCGCCATCCGCATACAAGGCAGGTTCGGCCAGCTCGCCGTCGAGCGACTTCATCTTCACCACCAGCGAGCTGACTTCGTCTTCGAGCTTCGACAATCTTTGCTGGTTGACCTTGCTTTTGCTTGGCGCGCCGCCGCGTGGCGGGGAGGCCGATCCAGACGCCGCGACGCTGTCTGCGGCGCCAGCGGTTCCCGGCGCAGTCGCCGTGGAACTGCCTCCGGCGGGTCGGGCGCGCAACCACGCCGCGTATTGGTCGAGGTCGCCGTCGAAGGGCTCGACTCGCCCGTCGGCCACGCGCCAGAACGTGTCGCACACGAGCCCGATGAGGTGGCGGTCGTGCGATACCAGGACGATGGCGCCATCGAAATCGCTGAGCGCTTCGGCCAGCGCCTCGCGCATGTCGAGATCCAGGTGGTTGGTGGGCTCGTCGAGCAACAGCACGTTGGGCTGCCGCCACGCGATGAGCGCAAGCGCCAGGCGCGCGCGCTCCCCACCGGAGAACGTGTCGATGACTTCGAACGCGCGGTCGCCGGCGAAATTCCACTTGCCGAGGAAATCGCGCAACGCCTGCGTCGAGATGGTCGGGGCGAGATCACGCAGTTGGTCGATCGGCGACGCGCCTTCGCGCAATGACTCGACCGTGTGCTGCGCGAAGTAACCGATGACGAGGTCCGGATGCGCGCCCCGCTCACCGGACAGCAGCGGAAGTTCGCCGACGAGGGTCTTGACCAGCGTCGACTTGCCGGCCCCGTTGACGCCGAGCAAGGCCACGCGGTCGCCCGCCTCGAGGCCGAAATTGATGTCGCGCAACACGACTTTGGTGCTGGTGCGAGCGCCGTAGGTCAGGTCGGCTTGGCCGACCTGACTCACGCCGCCAGGCAATGTCTCGTCAGGTCGCTCCGCGACCTGACCTACGGATTGGATGGCATAGCCCGCGTCGACGTGGTTGAGGCGCAACAGCGAATGCGGCAACCGCGCCGGCACCGGCAGCTCGATGTGCAGCGAACGCTCCGCGCGCACGGCTTCGGTCCCCGCCAACTTTGCGAGCCGCTTCATGCGCGACTGCGCCTGCTTGGCCTTCGAGGCCTTGGCCTTGAAGCGCGCGATGAATGCTTCCAGATGCTCGCGCTCGGCCTGTTCCTTCACGAACATGATCTGCTGCTGGCGAAGTTGCTCGGCGCGCTGCCGCTCGAACGCGGTGTAGTCGCCGGTGTAGAGCTTCGCGCTGCCCTCGTGCAGGTGCAGCGTATGGGTCGCGACGTTGTCGAGGAATTCCCGGTCGTGCGAAATCAGCAGCAAGGTGCCGGGGTACTTGAGCAGCCATTGCTCGAGCCACAGCACCGCGTCGAGGTCAAGGTGATTGGTGGGCTCGTCGAGCAGCAGCAGGTCGCTCGGCGTCATCAGCGCGCGCGCGAGATTCAGGCGCACGCGCCAGCCGCCGGAAAACGACGCGACCGCCTGCGCGTGCGTTGCAGTGTCGAATCCGAGCCCATACAAAAGCTTGGCGGCACGCGCCGCGGCGTCGTAGCCACCGAGTTCCTCGAGGTCGTGATGCGCGTGTGCGACCGCCTCCCAGTCCTCGCGCGCCATGGCGGCGGCCTCGGCACTGATCGCGGCATGCACGGCCATGTCGCCCGACAGCACGAAATCGATGGCCGGGTCCGGCAGCGACGGCGTTTCCTGCGCCACGCTGGCGATGCGCAACCGGTTCGGCACATCGATGTCGCCACGATCCGCCTCGACCTCGCCGCGGATCGCCGCGAAGAGGCTCGACTTGCCGCTGCCGTTGCGCCCGACCACGCCCACGCGCCAGCCGTCGTGCAGCACGCAGTCGACGTCGGACAGCAGCAGCCGGTGGCCGCGGCGCAACGCAAAATTTCGAAAGGCGATCATGGGGCGCGGATTCTACGCGGCACCACGACCCGGTTCCCGGGAACCGGGGAAAGCCGATGTGAAGATTTCGTTTGACACACCGGACACAAGCGCGCTATCTGGCGCGAGGCCGCGTCCGTGGCCGAGCCACGAGGAACTCGCATGCGTCTCAACCCTCTGCATCTGGCGGTCCTGCTCGGATTCGCTGCCCTGCCGCTCTGGGCGCAGACCCAGCCTGCGACGCGTGACGAGAATGCGACCGAACTCGAGCAGATCATCGTCACCGGCACCCGCGTTAGCGATCGGACCGTTACCGAGTCCGCGTCTCCCATCGACATCATCACGGTGGAGACGCTCGAAGCCACCGGCACCACCGAACTGGCCGTCGCCCTGTCGCGTGCGCTGCCCTCGCTCAATTTTCCACGGCCGGCGATCTCCGACGGCACGGTCGCGGTGCGCCCCGCGCAGTTGCGCGGACTTTCACCCGACCATGTGCTGGTACTGGTCAACGGCAAGCGTCGCCACACCACGGCGCTCGTAAACATCAACGGCACGCAGGGTCGCGGTTCCTCGCCAGCGGATCTCAATGCGATCCCGATCGCGTCGATCGAACGCGTTGAAGTCCTCCGCGATGGCGCTTCGGCGCAGTACGGTTCGGACGCGATCGCGGGCGTCGTCAACATCGTACTCAAGGGCAGCAACGAGGGTGGCAGCATTGCCGGACGCTACGGCCAGTACAGCGCCGGCGACGGCGAGACCTACCAGATCACCGGCGACGCAGGCTTCAAGCTTGGCTCGGACGGCTTCCTGCATCTTGCCGCGCAAGGCGTACACAACGACGGAACCGATCGGGCGCGCCCCTTCATCGGCACGCCCACCGCAACGACGGCGCCGTTGGGCCGGGTCTCCGAGCGACTCGGTGATCCCGAAATAGACCAGTATGGATTTTCCTGGAACGCCGGACTCGAACCGACGGATGGGATCGATTTCTACTCTTTCGGCACCTTGAGCCGCCGCGACGCGCTGTCCAACGGCTTCTTTCGCCCGGCTGGCGACACGCGCAACATCCGTTCCATCTACCCCGACGGCTTCCTGCCGCAGATCCGCAACATCGCCGAGGACCGCGCCTTTGTCGCCGGCCTGAAGGGCGTCACTGCGAACGAGTTCAGCGTCGACCTCAGCTACAACTACGGCAACAGCGAGCTCGGCTTCGACATCGAGAACACCCTCAATCGCAGTCTCGGTCCAAGCTCGCCCACCCAGTTCTACGCCGGGGCGCTCGAATCCTCGCATCACATCGTGAACCTCGACGTCACGCGATCGATCGATGTGGGTTGGCTCGAATACCCGCTTTACCTCGCATTTGGTGGCGAATATCGCCGCGACGAATTCGAGCAACGCGCGGGCGAGCCCGGCTCTTACATCAACGGAGGCGCCCTGTTGCCAAACGGCTCGCCGGCGCCATCGGGCGCCCAGGTCTTCGCTGGGTTCCAGCCGTCTGACGCGCGCGCTTTCGATCGGCACAGCTACGCGGTCTACGCCGATGTAGAGGCAGACATCACCGAGCGCTTCACGTTGGGTCTCGCGCTGCGCGCCGAGGACTACAGCGACTTCGGCAACACCACGTCGGGCAAGGTCTCCGGGCGGTTCGCCTTCACCGACAGCGTTGCATTGCGCGGAACTTACTCAACCGGTTTTCGGGCGCCGTCTTTGCAGCAGCAGTTCTTCCAGTCCACGGCCACCAATTTCATCAGTGTCCCGGGCGTCGGACTGACACCGTTCGAGATCCGCACCTTCCGTGTCACCGATCCGGCCGCCATCGCTCTCGGTGCCCAGCCGTTGCGCGCGGAGGAATCGACCAACGCGAGCCTCGGCCTGGTGTTGCAGCCCATCGATGATCTCTACATCACGATCGATGCCTACCGGATCGAGATCGAAGACCGCATCGTGCTGTCCGAGAACCTGACGTCTACCGCGGTGCGCAACTTCCTTGGGGCCAACGGGTTTCCCAACGTCGGCGGTGGCCGCTACTTCACCAATGCGATCGACACGACCACCGACGGCGTCGACGTCGTCGCGACCTATCGCTGGGAAGTCGGCGATGGGCACGTGAACTTCACGGGTGGATTCAACTACAACAAGACCGACATCGACCGCGTTGCGCCCAATCCGCCGTCGCTGGCGGCCATCGATCCCGCGGCGGTGCGTTTCGGCCGGATCGAGAATGGCCGACTCACGGACGGCTCGCCGCGCGACAAGGTATTGCTCGGAGGCGTGTGGAACACCGGGCCATGGGCCTTCTCCGCATTCGCCACGCGCTATGGCGAGATCACGGTGTTCGGCGCCACGCCGCCGCTGGACCAGACGTTCGACTCGAAGTGGACGCTGGACGTTTCCGCCAGCTACCGGATCGACCGCTGGAACTTCACGGTCGGTGCCGACAACGTCTTTGACGAGTATCCAGACGAAGTCATCTTCCCGAATTCCCGCGGTGGCCAGATCGCGTACAACAATTCCTCACCGTTCGGGTTCAACGGCGCCTTCATGTACGCGACCGTCGCCTACACCTGGTAAAGGCCGGACGAGGCTGCCGCCCTGTCCACTCAGGGCGGCGTGGTTACGCCCTGCGCATCGGCTCGGCGGCCGTGGAAGCGCTGCCCTGAGGGCTTGCGGTACCGGATGCGGCGCTTTCGCCCGGCGTTGCGCCGTCATCCGGCTCGTCGAAGAAATAGTCGATGTTGATGGTGCGCGACTGCGCCATCTGCAGTACGAAGATTTCGCCGGGTATCTCGATCCAGCGCTGCGCGGGCACGAAAGTGTCGTCGTCGACGGGCTCGGCAGCATCCTCGTCGATCACGCGGCGGCGCGCTGCGTAGCCGCGGAAGACGACACGATCGAGCCTGCCTTCGCGATCGACGATGAAATCGTCGAGGTAGCCCGAGTAGAGCCACGTCGCGTCGTCATGCGCCACGTCCGCAGTCAGCACCGCGAAGCCGCTGTCGCGCGTCCACTGCGCGGGTGGCTCGAGCAGCGCGGCCCACTCCGCGCGTGCGGGCTTCGGCAACCATCGGTTGCTGAAGCGACCGGCCGCAAGCCCCACGACGCTTACGAACCCGAAGTAAAGGGCAATGAGATGCGAATCGTGTTCGATAGTGCGCAAGGCTGTGCCGGCACCCGCCGCCTCGAGGTCTCCGGCGAGCAGCAGTACTGCCAACGAGGGCGCGGGTGCACCGGTCAACCCCAGCGCATGCGGAATTTCCGCAAACGCGATGCCGAATGCATGCAGCAACAAGGCCGCGGCAATCGCGATGAGCAGTCCCGCACTGAAATGCTGCTCGAAGGGCGAGCTGCGACTCGTCGGGCTCCAGAGCCGCGTCAGTCCCAGCACGAATGCAATGCCGGGCAGCAGCAGCACCAGTGCCGTAAGCGCGGACAGTCCCAGTCCCATGCGAGATCTCCCTCCCCTGCTCAGTCGTTCGCGGCTGGCCTCGACGGCTTGGCGTCGGTCCTGAAACGCACGCCAGCAACCGCCACGGTTTGCTCGCCCGGCTTGAGCGCCTTGATCGCGTGGAAGAGCTCCCGGGCGTGGGCGCGGTTCTCGAGCAGGGCGCGCGCTTTGGGAGAGCGCTGGGCTTTTCCGTGATACGGCTTCATGGTCGCTCCTCCGAGCCGCGATCATAGGACAGCCGCAGCCCGCACTGACGCGTGCGGGCGCGGCGGCCCCGTGTCGGACTCAGGCCAGCGTCCGAAGTTTGGGCTCGCGTGCCCATTGGCGGGACTTCGCAACCTTGATGAAGGCTGCCGTATCACCCGCCTCGACGACGCCGGCACCTTTTGCGATACCCGCAGCCTTGAGCACGTGCTGGGCCCCTGCATCGAACGCGATGGCCTTGAGATGGCCGAACGCATCACGCACGAAATCGACGGCCGCCGCTTCCTGCGCGAGGGTCTTGCCAGCCGCTTCAGAAAGCACCAGCGCGACGGCATCGAACAGTGGCGAGGGAGTTCCGGCCAGTTGTCCGTCGGCGGGCATCTGCTTGCCATCCGCGAGCTTTGCACCGCCGATCTTCGGGGCAACGATCTTCACCGTCGCGCCGGCGTTTTCCGCAGCCTTGCGCAATGCCTTGATGGCTGCACCGTCGGAACCGTCGGCGATCAGGATGCCGACGGCACGACCTTTGAGCGTGTCCTTCATCTTGGAGATGATGCCGAGGGCAGGAGAAACGGGCAGATCGAGAACCGGTGCCGCCGCAAACGGTGCGGGCGGCAGCGCGGCGAGTCCAAGACCATCGGCGACGCGCTGCGCGAGATCCGGATCGATGTGGCGCAGATGCCCGACGATGGCTTCACGCACGTGCGGTGTGCCGACCTTCGACAGCTCGAATACGAGGGCCGACGCGATATGCCCTTGTTCGATGGCCGTCTGGCTGCGGAAGAACTGGCGCGCCTGGCTGTAGTGGTCCGCAAAGCTTTCGGGGCGGATGCGTCCCTTGGCTCCCTCTTCTGAAGGCTCGGCGAAACTGCGAAATCCCGCCGGCGTCGCGCGCGCGGACGTCTGATCCAGGCTGCTCGGCTCGTAGTTCACCCGGCCTTTCGGAATTTCCATCTGCATGTGCCCGTCGCGCTGCTGGTTGGCGAACGGGCACTTCGGCGCGTTGATGGGCAACTGGTGGAAGTTGGCCGAACCCAGTCGCGAGAGTTGCGTGTCCAGATACGAAAACAGCCTGCCCTGCAGCAATGGGTCGTTCGAAAAATCGATGCCCGGCACCAGGTGCGATGGGCAGTACGCGACTTGTTCGGTCTCGGCGAAGAAGTTGTCCGGCCAGCGGTCCAGCACCATACGACCGATGACGGTGAGCGGCACCAGTTCCTCGGGAATGAGCTTGGTCGCGTCGAGGTGATCGAACGGAAATGCGTCGGCCTGCTCCTGCGAGAACAGTTGCACGGCCAGTTCCCACTCCGGGAATTCACCTCCGGTGATCGCCTCGAACAGGTCGCGGCGGTGGAAGTCGTTGTCGGCACCCTGCAGCTTGACCGCCTCATCCCACACGGTCGACTGGATGCCGAGCTTGGGTCGCCAATGGAATTTCACGAACGTGGACTCGCCCGCGTCGTTGAGGAACCGGAACGAATGCACGCCGAAGCCCTCGATCATGCGCAGCGAACGCGGAATCGTGCGGTCGCTCTTGATCCACATGATCATGTGCATCGCTTCAGGGGTCAGCGAGATGAAATCCCAGAACGTGTCGTGCGCGGTGGCTGCCTGGGGAAACCCGCGGTCGGGCTCCATCTTGACCGCGTGCACCAGGTCCGGGAACTTCATCGCGTCCTGGATGAAGAACACCGGGATGCTGTTGCCGACCAGGTCGAAGTTGCCTTCGGAGGTATAGAACTTGACCGCGAAGCCGCGCACGTCGCGCGGCGTGTCGACCGAACCCGCGCCCCCGGCGACGGTCGAGAAGCGCGTGAACAGCGGCGTGCGTTTGCCGACCTCGGTGAAGATCTTCGCGCGGGTAAATTTTTTCAGGCTCTTCGTCAGTTCGAAGAAACCGTGTGCAGCCGAACCGCGCGCGTGCACGATGCGCTCGGGGATGCGCTCGTGGTCGAAGTGGGTGATCTTCTCGCGGAGGATGAAGTCCTCGAGCAGGGTCGGGCCGCGCGGAGACGGCCGCAGCGAGTTCTGGTTGTCCGAAAGCGGGACGCCCTGGTTGGTCGTCAGCACCGGATGCTTGCCGCCGGCCTGCTGGTGCAGTTCGTCGCCGTTGCCGCGATCCGCGGGCTTGGACTGTGAAACTTTCGGCTTGCCCACGGACTTCTTCGATGCGGCCACGGCGCGGCTCCTGATGCTTTCGGGGCTTGCACCATGCACGCCCAGCCGTTAACCATTCATGACACGGCAGCGTTCAGGTTTTGTGGAACGTCAGGTGACCACCTTCGACGTCCACGGTGATCGTGTCGCCGTGGCCGAATTCGCCGCCGATGATGCTCTTCGACAACGGATTCTCGAGCATCGACTGGATCGCGCGCTTGAGAGGGCGTGCGCCGTAGACCGGATCGAAGCCGTGTTCGCCGATCCGGTCGAGTGCGGCCTCGCTGAGTACCAGCGCAATGCCGCGCTCGGCAAGGCGCTGCTCGAGGAACCGCAGCTGGAACTTCGCAATCTCGCGGATGTGTTCGCGGCCGAGGGGGTGGAATACCACCAGTTCATCGAGCCGGTTGATGAACTCGGGCCGGAAATGCTGCCCGACCACGTCGAGCACCGCGGTCTTCATGCGCCCGTACTCGCCTTTTGCCGCGAACTCCTGGATCAGGTGCGAGCCCAGGTTCGAAGTCATCACGATCACCGCGTTGCGGAAATCCACGGTACGCCCCTGCCCGTCGGTCAGTCGGCCGTCGTCGAGCACCTGCAGCAGCACGTTGAACACATCGCTATGGGCCTTCTCGACCTCGTCCAGCAGGATCACGCTGTAGGGCCTGCGGCGCACCGCCTCGGTGAGCTGTCCGCCTTCTTCGTACCCGACGTAGCCCGGCGGCGCACCGATCAGGCGCGACACCGTATGTTTCTCCATGTACTCGCTCATGTCGATGCGCACCATCGCGTCCGATGAGTCGAACAGGAACTCGGCGAGCGCTTTCGACAGCTCGGTCTTGCCGACGCCGGTCGGCCCGAGGAACAGGAACGATCCGATCGGACGATTGGGGTCCGACAGCCCTGCGCGCGAACGGCGGATCGCATCCGACACCGCGCGCACCGCCTCGTCCTGCCCGACAACGCGCGCGTGCAGCGCTTCTTCCATGCGCGTCAGTCTGTCGCGCTCGCCCTCGAGCATCTTCGCCACCGGAATACCGGTCCAGCGCGAGACGACCTGGGCGATTTCCTCTGCCGTCACGCGGTCCTGCAGCAGTTTGAATCCGCGCGACTCCGCTTCCTGCGCAGTCTTGAGATCGAGTTCCAGCTTGGGCAGTGCGCCGTACTGGATCTCGCTCATGCGCGCGTAATCCTGCTTGCGCTGCGCGGCATCGAGTTCCAGCTTGAGCTGCTCGATCTGCTCCTTGATGCGCGTGGCTTCGGTGAGCGTCGCCTTCTCGGCCTTCCAGACCTCGTCGAGATCATTGAACTCGCGTTCGATGCGCTCGATCTCGGTCTCGAGGTCGCGCAGCCGCTGCTTCGACTCGGCGTCCTTTTCCTTCTTCAGGGCCTCGCGCTGGATCTTGAGCTGGATCAACCGCCGTTCCAGGCGATCCATGACCTCGGGTTTGGAATCGATTTCCACGCGGATCCGCGATGCAGCCTCGTCCATGAGGTCGATGGCCTTGTCGGGCAATTGCCGGTCGGCGATGTAACGGTGCGAGAGCGTCGCAGCCGCGACGATGGCCGGATCGGTGATCTCGACGCCATGGTGCAGCGCGTAGCGGTCCTTGAGGCCACGCAGGATGGCGATGGTGTCCTCGACGCTGGGTTCCCCGACCAGCACCTTCTGGAAGCGTCGTTCCAGCGCGGCGTCCTTCTCGACGTACTTGCGGTACTCGTCCAGCGTGGTGGCGCCGATGCAGTGCAACTCGCCGCGCGCGAGCGCAGGCTTGAGCATGTTGCCGGCGTCCATCGAGCCTTCGGCCTTGCCCGCGCCGACGACGGTATGCAGCTCGTCGATGAACAGGATGACCTGGCCTTCCTGCTTGGCGAGGTCCGACAACACGCCTTTCAACCGCTCCTCGAACTCGCCGCGGAATTTCGCCCCGGCGATCAGCGAGCCCATGTCGAGCGAGAGTACGCGCTTGCCGCGCAGGCCCTCGGGGACTTCGCCGTTAACGATCCGCTGTGCGAGACCCTCGACGATTGCGGTCTTGCCTACGCCCGGCGCCCCGATCAGGACGGGATTGTTCTTGGTGCGACGTGCGAGCACCTGGATGGTGCGACGGATTTCCTCGTCGCGGCCGATGACCGGATCGACCTTGCCGGCTTCGGCGCGCGCGGTGAGATCAATGGTGTATTTCTCCAGCGCCTGGCGGCTCTCCTCCGCGTCGGCGTCCTTGACCTGCTCACCGCCGCGCACCTTGTCGATGGCGCGTTCCAATGCATCTCGCGACGCGCCCGCCGCGCGCAGGGCCTCGCCCGCCGGCCCGCGGTCGTCGAGCAGCGCGAGCAGATAGAGCTCGCTCGCGATGAACGCGTCGCCGCGCTGCTGCGCGAGCTTGTCGGTGACGTTGAGCAGGCGCGTCAGGTCGTTGCCGACCGTCACATGCCCTTCCTGTCCCGACACCTTCGGCAGGCGCTCGATGGCTTCCAGAGCGCGCTGGCGCAATGTGGTGGTATTGACGCCAGCCTGCGCGAGCAGCGGACGCGTCGACCCACCCTGCTGATCGAGCAGCGCGGCCAGCAGATGCACAGGCTCGATCAGATTGTGGTCGCGACCTACCGCGAGCGACTGCGCGTCCGCCAGCGCCTGCTGGAATCGCGACGTAAGCTTGTCCATGCGCATGGCGGCAAATCCCCCTCAACTGCTGGTGTCAGCAGGTCATCTGGGGTCCCGCGCCCGCAACGCAAGCGCAGGTTCCTGCGCCCGCAGCAAGTGGTGTGCACACTACGCAGTCGTATCGCTCACCGCAGGCAACGCGCGGCTCTCCGCTAGGCGCGTACACAGGTCCGCCGTTCCGAAAAGTGTCGTGTCGACGCGTTCGACACCGGCGGCCGCAAACTGCTCGCGCTCGCGTGATTCGTCCTCCGCCTTGCCCCAGCGCCCCACTGCAATGGCGAGCTTTGGAAACCGGCCCTTCAGCCGCACGCACAGCGCCCGCGCATGGGTGAAACCTCCGGGCGGCAACGAAATGACGCACACGAGATCGGGCCGCACCTCGGTAATGGCCGCGATCAGCTCGTGACTTCCCTGCGAGCGCTTCGCGATCTCCCAGTCGATGCTGGTGGCATCGACGGTGGCGACCAGCATGGCGACTGCGGCCTCGTCCACGGTATCGCGCGAGGGAATCACGAATATCCGCGTGCGCGCCACGATGGCAGGGGCTTCCGGGGTGCCGGCTGCGCGCGGTTCACGTCCCTCGCGGATGTCGCGCTTGTCCTGCTTCTCGAGTCTGGTGACTTCCTCTCGACCGTCGGATTCGATGCGCACCGACTTGAGGCGAGCCAGTTCGTCCGCGATTTCACGCACGCCGCCGGTCATGGCGTCGGCGCCGACGTCATCGATGCGTCCCAGGCGCACGTCCTCGCGCATGTCGCCGAGCGCCGGAATCAGCAGTTGCTCGTAGACTTCTACCAGCGGTCGGGTCTCGCCCAGCGTCTCCGCGACCTCGGCGGCCTCGTCGTAGTCGCGCGCTAGCAGTCGCTGGTAAAAGCGTTGCCGGGGCTCCAGCGCGGGCTTGTCGCCCAGCAGGGTGTCGAGAAAGCGCAGGTTCGGCGCGTGCCGGCCGAGCACCACCAGGCACACCGTGAGGGGCGAGGCGAGCACCAGTCCTACCGGACCCCACAGCCACGTCCAGAACGCCACCGCGACCAGTAGCGCCGGCTGCGACACGCCGATGCCGCGACCGTAGAGCAGCGGCTCGAGCAGCAGATTGGTGACGCCCTCCGCCGCCGCGTACAGCGCCAGCACGCCGAGCGCCGCGGACCATTCCCGCTCCACCAGCAGGGCCATCGCGATGGGCAGCAGCGCTGCAAGCCATGGCCCGAGGTACGGGATGTAGCGCAGCACGAAGGCCATCGCCCCCCACAGGGGCGCGAAGGGGATGCCCAGCAGGAACAGTCCCAGGCCGACCACCACGCCGAATCCCGCATTGATCGCCGCCTGCGTCATGAGGAAGCGGCTGATGCGCGAACCCGCGTCGTCGAGCGCGTGCGTGGTCTGCGCAAGCTGGCGCTCACCCATCAGCGCGATGAAGCGGTCGCGCAGGTCTTCACGTCCGAGCAGCATGAAGAACACGAGCACGACCACCAGCGCAGCCGCGGCGAGCGGCGCCAGGATCGGCACGGAAAACGACCAGAATTCCGCAAGGCGGAATGGTCCCGGGTCCTCGACCACGCGCACCGGTCGCGCGCGCCGGACGTCGGCCTTTTCCGGCGTTTCTTCCACATCCGCACGCTCGAGCTGTCGTTCGACTTTGCGTGCGACGTTGCGCGCTCGTTCGAGCGTGCCTCCCTGGCCTACCCAGCGCAGGCTGGCGATCTTGGCGTTGATGTTGCGTTCGTACTGCGGATAACTTTCGACCAGCGCGCCGACCTGGCGCATGACCGACCAGCCGACGAGCGCAGTGACCGCGAGTGCAGTGAGCGTCACCATGGTCGCCGCCAGCGCACGCGGAACCCCGCGCCGCGTCAACCACGTGACCAGCGGCGACAGAAGGAAAGTGACCAGGATCGCCAGCGCGACCGGAATGAGCACGGGCCGCGCCCACGACAGGAAGCCCAGCACCAAGGCTGTCCCCAACAGGAGCGGCAAGGCGCTCGACCATTGCGGCGACACGAGCGGCGTAGCGGGTCGGGCCATGGCGTAACGGTCCTGGAAGGGAGTGCGGGGCAGAGGAAGCTCGCCGCGCCAGCCTAACCAGTCGCGCTGGCCACATTCACCAGCCGACAACCCTGTGTTCAGCCGCGCAACAGATTGTGACCCTGCCTGCCCGGTTACCGTAAGTAGGCCAGCGTAGCCATGCGGCCCGTCACGCCGTCCCGGCGGTGCGAAAAGAACCGGCCGGGATCGCTGATGGTGCACTCGCCCCCACCGTGCACACTCTCGACGCCAAGGTGCGTCAGCCGACGGCGCGCCAGCGCAAACAGATCGACGTGCCAATGCTGGTCGCGGGTGGGGACGAACGCGGGTGCGGCGCCCGGATCGGCGTCCACGAATGCCCGCAAGACCTCCATGCCGACCTCGTAATGCGTGGGACCCGCGGCGGGACCCAGCCAGGCCATCAGTTCGCGCGGCGGCGTGCGCATCGCCTGCACGGTCGCTTCGATGATGCCGGCAGCGAGTCCGCGCCAACCGGCATGCGCAACGGCCACCTCACTGCCATCTTCGGCGGCAAGAACCACCGGCAGGCAATCGGCCGTCAACACCGCCAGCACGACGCCGCGCTCGGACGTCACAGATGCGTCTGCATCGGCCAATGCGGTCGGGCCACCGCCTTCGAAGCGGACGACGGTCGTGCCGTGGACCTGGCGCAGCCAGCGCGGAGCTGCGGGCAGCTCGAGCACTTTTCGCAGCGCCTCGCGATTGGCGGCGACGTCGGCAGGCGTGTCCCCGCAGTGATCGCCCAGGTTGAAGCAATCGAAGGGTGCCGAGGATTGGCCCGCCGGCGCGCGCAAGGTCGTCAGCGCCGCGACGCCGGGCGGCATGCCAGGACCGGCAGGCAAAATGCTCTGCTTCACGCTGCTCACCGGGAAGCGCGTCGCTAACGCGACGCTTCCGCGCTTTCGCGGTCGGCGCGGAGCGCGTCCAGCAGCGCACGAAAGTCCGCCGGCGGCGGCGCTTCCACGCGTACGGTCGAGCGATCGAGGGGATGCTCGAATTCCAGCAGCTCCGCGTGCAGCGCCTGCCGCTTGAATGCACGCAGCGCGTCGCCGAGCTCCGCGGCGGCGCCCTTCGGCAGTCGAAGTCCCGGTCCGTACAGGGGATCGCCCACCAGTGGCAGCTTGCGATGCGTGAGGTGCACGCGAATCTGGTGCGTGCGCCCCGTCTCGAGGTTCGCCTGCAGCAGGGTGTGTGCGCGGAAACGTTCGCGCACGCGGAAATGGGTGACAGCCGGTCGTCCGCCTTCGCGCACCGCCATGCGCAGTCGATCCCGCGGGTCGCGGTCGATGGGTGCGTCGATCGTGCCGCCCGCGACCGGCGTGCCGATAACCAGGCACTGGTACTGCCGCTTGATGGTGCGCGCCCCCAGCTGCGTGACCAGGCTGTTGTGCGCCGTCAATGTCCGGGCGACGACGAGCAGGCCCGACGTGTCCTTGTCGAGGCGATGTACGATGCCGGCGCGCGGGATTGCTGCGAGGCTGGGGTCGAAGTGCAGCAGTCCGTTCTGCAGGGTGCGGGCGGGGTTGCCCGCGCCGGGGTGCACGATCAACCCGGCGGGCTTGTTGACCACCAGGAATTCCGGATCGTCGATGAGGACGTCCAGTTCGATGTCCTCGGGGGTGACTCGCGTCGATTCTTCTGCGACCGGATCCAGTTCGACCTGTTCTCCACCGGCCACGCGCTGCCGCGGCTTCACCTGCGCTCCGTCCAGCGTGGCGCGCCCGCTCTTGATCCACTCGGCGAGTCGGCTGCGCGAATAGTCGGGGAACAGTTCGGCCAGTGCCTGGTCGAACCTCGATCCACCCTGTGTCGCGCTGACCGTGGCGACGAGGGTTTTCAAAGGCCGCACCTGCTGATTTTCGGGCGTGGCACCCATTGCGATCGTCACCTTCAGAGATTCCGCTATGATTTCACACCTTTTTTCGCCGATGGAACGTCCGCGCATGCGCTTTCGCATCGTCGCCCTGCTGCTGCCCCTGCTGTTCGCCAGCGTGTTCCTCGCGGGCTGCGGCGGCAAGAAACGCCTCGACGCCGTGGAAGTGCTGCCTGTCGAGGAACTGTACGCCGAAGGCAAACGGTCCCTGGACAACGGCAACACGGATCGCGCCTCCCGGTACCTGCAGCGACTGGTCGCCCGCTTTCCCTATGGCGAGTACTCGGAGCTCGCACAGCTCGATCTCGCCTATGCACAGTACCGCGAACGCAAGTACGAAGAGGCCTACTCCAGCGTCAACCGCTTCATCAAACTGTATCCCGCCCACCGCAATATCGACTACGCGTAGTACCTCAGGGGCCTGATCAATTTCGATCGCCAGTCGGGGCTGCTGTCGCGCTGGATCGAGTCGGACTATACGCGCCGCGATCTTAACCATGCGCGGCAGTCGTTCCAGGACTATTCGGCGCTGCTCAAGCGGTACCCGAACAGCCGCTACGTGCCCGAGGCACGGCAGCGCATGGTGCATCTGCGCAACGGGCTGGCGCAGGGCGAGCTCAACACGGCGATGTTCTATTTCCGGCGCGATGCTTTCATCGCCGCGATCAACCGTGCCCAGTTCCTCGTCGAGAATTACCAGGAAACGCCGCAGGCCGGCGACGCCCTGGCCATCATGACCGAGAGCTATTCACGCCTGGGACGCACCGAGCAATCGAAGAATGCGCGCAAGGTGCTGGCGGCGAACTATCCGAATCACCCTTACCTCAGCGGCGATCGCTGGCCGCCGCGCCGCAAGCTCTGGTGGCAGCTCGTCCCCATGATCGGCGAGGCACGGGCGGGGTGAGGCACGGCGCTTTCGCAGTGACCAATGTCACTGCGAGCCGGGCCGAACGCCATGGGCAGGATGCCCATGGCCGGAGCGACTTGGCGAGCGCACGACGCGCGAGCCTAGTCGCCGGGTCGTGCTACCGCCAAGTAGATCGGAATTGGGCGCTCCCGCGTTCACTTCTCGCATGGATGCGCAGAGCCTTAGTCGAACGTCACGACCTCCGTAGACAAATTGGGTGGGGCCCGTCAGCTCCGCCACCCCGAAGTAATCGGATAGCGCCTCTCCCTCCCGAACGCCCTTGAACCGAGTTTCGGTCCGGGCGCCGCCTGGCGGCGCTTCCATTCCGCACGCCGCACGAGCCCGAGCACGCGTTCGACCGTCGATGTCTCGAAACCGGCCGCGACAATCTCGGCGGCGTCCTGCGCCCCCTCGACGTGCAACCGCAGGATCGCGTCGAGCACAGGGTACGGCGGCAACGAGTCGTCGTCGCGCTGGTTCGGCCGCAGTTCCGCCGAGGGCGCGCGGTCGATCACGGCCTGCGGGATCGCATCGCCCGCGCCCGCAGGCTGCTGGGCATTGCGCCAGCGGCACACCTCGTACACCTCGGTCTTGTAGAGGTCCTTGATGGGCGCGAACCCGCCGCACATGTCGCCGTAGATCGTCGCGTAACCGACCGCGTATTCGCTCTTGTTGCCGGTCGTCAGCAACAAATGCCCGAACTTGTTCGACAGCGCCATGAGCAGCGCACCGCGCGTGCGCGACTGCAGGTTCTCTTCGGTGGTGTCGACTGTCCGACCCTCGAAAAGCACCTCTAGGGCTTCGAGGAACCCGCTGAACGGCGCCTCGATCGCAATGGTCTCGAGGCGCGCACCGAGCGTGCGAACCTGCTTCTCCGCGAGCGAGTTGCTGAGGTCTGCCGTGTATCGCGAGGGCATCCTGACGCCCATCACATTGGCGGCGCCCAGTGCGTCGCAGGCAATGGCGAGCACCAGGGCGGAATCGACTCCGCCGGACAAGCCGAGCAATACGGACCGGAATCCATTCTTGCCGCAATAGTCCCTTAGCGCGCGAACCATGGCGCGATAGGCCTGCGCCGCGCGCGACTCGTCGTGATCCGGTTGCCAGTCCAATGGCGCGAACCGTCGCGTCTCCGCGTCGAACTCCGCCGTCAACCAGAGGTCCTCGAATGCATTGGCCGATGGAGACAACCGGCCGTCGCCGTCCGCGAGGATCGAACCACCGTCGAAAACGATCTCGTCCTGGCCACCGACCAGATTGAGGTAGGCGATTCCCACGCCGGTCTCGCCGGTGCGCTGCCGGAGCAGCGCATCGCGACGAATTCCCTTTTCGTGTTCGAACGGCGAAGCGTTGATCGTCACGACGAGTTGCGCCCCTTCCTGCGCGGCGGCAGCGATGGGCTCCGCGAACCAGAGGTCTTCGCAGATCAGAAGCCCGACGCGCACGCCATCGACATCGAACACACAAACGCCGTCCGCCGCGGCGAAGTAACGGCGCTCGTCGAACACCGCATAGTTCGGCAATTCGCTCTTGTCATAGGTGGCTTCGATGCGGCCGTCGCGCAGCACGCTGGCCGAGTTGAAAACCACGCTGCCGGCCGACTGCGGGTGCCCGACGATCGCGACGATCCCGGAGACGTCGCGCGCCAGCTCATGCAAGGCCACGTCGCACGCCGCCAGGAACCCGGGACGGTGCAGCAGGTCTTCCGGCAGATACCCACACAGCGCGAGCTCGGGGAAAACCACCAGCGCCGCGCCGAGCCGGTCGCGTGCTTCCGCGATCATCGCGCCGATGCGCCTCGCGTTGCCCTCGACGTCGCCGACGGGGAAATCGAACTGTGCCAGCGCGATGCGCATCACGTCCTCGTGATTAACCCCCTCTCCCCGTTATGACGGGGAGAGGGAAGAAAATGATTGCGCGCCGTTTGCTCAAGTCTTCGCCATGCGCTCGGCCAGCGTGCGCCCGAGATCGGCCGGCGAACGCACGATGGTGGCGCCCGCGGCCTCGAGCGCCTCGAACTTCGCCTCTGCGGTGCCCTTGCCGCCGGAGATGATCGCGCCGGCATGGCCCATGCGCTTGCCAACGGGTGCGGATGCGCCGGCGATGAACGCCACCACCGGCTTGGTCACGTATTCGCTGATGAACTCCGCCGCCTCCTCTTCGGCGCTGCCACCGATTTCCCCGACCATGATGATGCCCTCGGTCTGGGGATCGTCCTGGAACAGCTGCAGCGCGTCGATGAAGCTCAGGCCATGGATCGGATCGCCGCCGATGCCGATGCAGGTGCTCTGCCCCAGGCCGGCGTTGGTCGTCTGGAACACGGCCTCGTAGGTGAGCGTGCCCGAGCGGGACACGATGCCGACC
>JBBSLL010000025.1:0-50378 GCA_038255255.1 Lysobacterales bacterium | reverse complement strand
GTGCCCATTTAAACAATCCCACCCCCCCCCCCCCGGGGCGGGGGGGGGGCGGGCCCCCCCCGGGGGGGGGGGGCCCGGTCGGAACCTGCGACTGCCCCTCATCCGGTCCTTCGGACCACCTTCTCCCCGCTCGCGGGGAGAAGGAAGAGGATTAGCGCGGTGCAACACAAATCGAAAGGCAAGGTAACGAACATGGCGGGTGGACGGGAAATCAAGACTAAGATCAAGAGCGTGGCGAACACCCGCAAGGTGACGCGCGCGCTCGAAATGGTCTCGGCATCGAAGATCCGCAAGGCTCAGGACCGCATGAAGGGTTCGCGCCCCTATGCGCGCCTGATGCGCCAGATGATCAGCCACATCGCGCAGTCGAATTCGGAATACAAGCATCCGTTCCTGACCGAGCGCGCGGAGGTGAAGCGCGTCGGCTACATCATCATCTCGACCGATCGTGGTCTGGCCGGCGGCCTCAACTCCCTGATGTTCCGCCGCATCCTCGCCGACATGCGCGAGTGGCAGGAGAAGGGCGCCGAGGTCGAGGTCGTCACCATCGGCCAGAAGGCAACCGCGTTCTTTCGTCGCCTGAAGCTCGACATGCTCGGTTCGGTCACGCACCTCGGCGAGAAGCCCCAGCTCGAGAAGCTCATTGGCGTCATCAAGGTGATGCTCGACGGCTTCGAGTCCGGCCGTACCGATCGCGTGCAGCTTTGCTACAACCATTTCGTCAACACCATGACGCAGCGCGTGATGGTGGACCAGCTGCTGCCGCTGCCGGCCACGGAGGCGCTTCCTGCGCACCACGACTGGGATTACCTGTACGAGCCGGATGCAGAGACCGTACTCAATGATGTGATGACGCGGTACATCGAGTCCCTCGTGTACCAGGCGGTGCTGGAGAATCTCGCCTCCGAGCACGCCGCGCGCATGGTCGCGATGAAAGCCGCATCGGACAACGCAAGCAAACTCATCGATACCTTGAACCTCATCTACAACAAGGCCCGCCAAGCCGCGATCACGCAGGAAATCTCCGAGATCGTCGGCGGCGCCGCCGCGGTTTGACCCAAACACACGAATTGAATTCCTGAGGAACGCAACATGAGCAAGGGCAAAGTGGTTCAGATCATCGGCGCAGTCGTCGACGTCGAGTTCGCGCGCAGCGACGTGCCGGGCATCTACGACGCGCTCAAGGTCGAAGGCACCGAGATCACGCTGGAAGTGCAGCAGCAGCTCGGCGACGGCATCGTGCGCACCATCGCGCTCGGCTCGACCGACGGCCTGCGCCGCAACCTCGTCGCGGTCAACACCGGCAAGGGCATCGTGGTGCCCGTCGGCGCCGGCACGCTCGGCCGCATCATGGACGTGCTCGGCAGACCGATCGACGAAGCGGGCCCGATCGACGCGAGCGATCACTGGGAAATCCACCGCGCGGCGCCGAGCTACGAAGACCAGGCCGCGGCCGACGAACTTCTCGAGACCGGCATCAAGGTCATCGACCTCATGTGCCCGTTCGCCAAGGGCGGCAAGGTCGGCCTGTTCGGCGGCGCCGGCGTCGGCAAGACCGTCAACATGATGGAACTCATCAACAACATCGCGAAGCAGCACGCGGGCCTGTCGGTGTTCGCCGGCGTCGGCGAGCGCACGCGCGAGGGCAACGATTTCTATCACGAGATGAAGGACTCGAACGTCCTCGACAAGGTCGCGATGGTCTACGGCCAGATGAACGAGCCGCCGGGCAACCGACTGCGCGTCGCGCTGACCGGCCTCACCATGGCCGAGTACTTCCGCGACGACAAGGACCCCGCGACCGGCAGGGGCAAGGACATCCTGTTCTTCGTCGACAACATCTACCGCTACACACTGGCCGGTACCGAGGTGTCCGCCCTGCTCGGCCGTATGCCGTCCGCGGTCGGCTACCAGCCGACGCTCGCGGAGGAGATGGGCACGCTGCAGGAGCGCATCACCTCGACCAAGACCGGTTCGATCACGTCGATCCAGGCCGTCTACGTGCCCGCGGATGACCTGACCGATCCCTCCCCCGCGACCACCTTCGCGCATCTCGATGCCACCGTGGTGCTGTCGCGAAACATTGCGTCGCTCGGCATCTATCCGGCGGTCGATCCGCTCGACTCGACGTCGCGCCAGCTCGATCCGAACGTGATCGGGCAGGAGCACTACGACACCGCGCGCCGCGTGCAGTCGACGCTGCAGAAGTACAAGGAATTGAAAGACATCATCGCGATCCTCGGCATGGACGAGCTGTCCGAGGAAGACAAGCAGTCGGTGTCGCGCGCACGCAAGATCGAGCGCTTCTTCTCGCAGCCGTTCCACGTCGCGGAAGTATTCACTGGCTCGCCGGGCAAGTACGTGACGCTCAAGGAGACGATCCGCGGCTTCAAGATGATCGTCGACGGCGAGTGCGATCACCTGCCGGAGCAGGCGTTCTACATGGTGGGCGGCATCGACGAAGCCATTGAGAAAGGCGCGAAGATGAGCGCGCCGGCGTAATGTGCCGTCAGGTCGCATTCGCGACCTGACCTACAACGCATGAATGTAGGTCAGGTCGCGAATGCGACCTGACAATGGGTTACCAGGAACCGCACCATGAGCACCATCCGCGTCGACATCGTCAGTGCCGAGGAAGAGATCTTCCACGGCGACGTCACCCTGCTGGTCGCGACCGGTGAGCTCGGCGAGCTCGGCATCGCGCCGCGCCACGCGCCGCTCATCACGCGGCTCAAGCCCGGCCAGGTGCGCGTCACGCTCGAAAGCGGCGAGGAGCAGTCCTTCTACGTCTCGGGCGGCATTCTCGAAGTACAGCCGCAGGTGATCACGGTACTCACCGACACCGCCATCCGGGCGAAAGACCTCGACGAGGCTTCCGCCCGTCAGGCCAAAGAGGAAGCCGAGCGCGCGCTCGCCAACCGAAGCGCCGCCGTCGACATCGCCGAAGCCCAGAACCAGCTCGCGCAGGCCATGGCACAACTCCAGGCCCTCGAGCGCCTGCGCAAGAACCTCAAGCACTAGGCCGAAACGACCTACCCGGAGCATCACCGTATGTTGCTGGCGCGCTCGGAATTCCCCGTTGTCGATTCCGCCGCGGATTTCCGGGTGAGCAGATTGGTGTCCTAGAATGGATTGCTTGGTGCGGTTGTCTTCTCTACAAATTCTGAAAGGAAGCCAGAATGATTCGACAATTCGCGTTGGGCGTCCTTCTTTTGAATCTTTCGACTTTTGCCCTTCCTGCACACGCTGAGGGCGCGTCGGCGGTAACTGGTCAGGTCCGAGATCGCACCTCCCAGGCTGCACTTGTGGGCGTGACCGTAGTAGTTGGGCGCATCGTCTCCGCACCCCCATTTGGGCTTCGGTTCGAAGCCGACGCCTCGTCGACGACGCAGAGTGACGGCACGTACGCGATCTCGGGGTTCACGCCGGCCCCGAGCACTCGCTACGTGGTGATTGCTGGTGGAGGCGCGTTCGAACAGGTACTGCACCCCAACGTGCTCTGTCGCTTCGGATGCGTCTTTTCTGGGGGGACTCCCTCGATGTTCCTTCCGGCGAGTGGGGTCGACTTCCTAACGACCCCCGCAGGATTCATCCGCGGCCGAGTAACGCGCTCCGACACGGGCGCCCCAATCACTCTGGAGGTCAGCTTGCGACGTGCGTCCAACGTGCAAGATTCTGGCTTCGCTCAGCCGGATGCCGATGGTCGATTCTTGGTCGAGGGATTGCCTGCCGACGATTACTGGGTGGACGTCGGGTTGCGGAACGCGTCGTCGGAACTGACCGCTCAGCTTTTCCCGGGCATTGACCTCGACATCACTCGAACGGTGCTTTCGGTGGCCGCATCCGGGTTGCACGCGCCCTTGCGTGTGAGCGCTGGCTCCACGAGCGTGGCGGACTTCTCCTTGAATCGCGGCGGCTGCTTATCCGGGACGCGGGTAAGCGCGATCGACGGTTCGCCGGTGCGGGCACGCGTCTTCCTTAAGCGGACTGATGCTCTGTCTCACGCCAATTTTGTGGAAGGCTCCACACCGTCCTCGGAACGAGATTTCAGGATCGACAGGCTGATTCCAGGCTCGGTCAAGGCATCGTTTGGGTATGACCAGCGGTTCCAGCCGAACTTTTTCCCCGATGCGCAGACGGAAGCGCTGGCGCAGCCGATCACGCTGGGCCCTGGACCGTGCACGCCGGACATCGACGCGCACTTGGTTCCCCGGCAGGTGGTTCGCGGTTTTGTCAGGGATGCCGTGTCCGGAGTTGGCGTGCCGGGTGTCGAAGTCGTCTTCGGTTATTACTTCAGCGGCATCTGGCCGGGGCTGGTCCAACTGAATCAGGCCATGACGAATGCGGCGGGCGAGTACGTGCTGCAGGGTTTCGATGCCGACACCAATCGACTGGTCTGGACCCGGGACATGGAGGCCTACTTCGGGCAGGCCTATTTCATGCATCCACCGCTCACTCCGGTCGCATCCTGGACGCGATTCACAGTGGTCCCCGACCAGGCGATGACGGGTATGGATTTCGCGTTACAACGTGGAGCGTTCGTGTCGGGCACGGTCACGGGACGCATCGAAGCCAACTACGACACGACCGTGCAGGTGCTCAACGAGGCAGGTGAAACCGTCGCTTCCGCGAGACCGCCGGGTGTGCAGGGTGCGTATGCGACGAATCCGTTTCCGCCTGCAACTTACCGACTCTCCGTGAAGCCTGGTCTGAGCTCGCACCGCTATGCGTACCCCGGCGTCTCTTGCCGAGGCACCGGTCCGGGGACCGGCATTCCGCTGTGCGCTGTCCCGGGCGCCGAGCTGATCTCGTTCTCCGCCCTCGGTGAGCATCAGAACTATCACTTCGATGTCGATGCCATGGATACCTTTTTCCGTGGCGGATTCGAGTAGACGGCAAGCGAGCGCACAGTGTTCGAGTGGAGCACCAAGGACAACCATGGCGCGAAGAGGCTGGGTCGGATTCGCATTGGCGCTGAGCGCACTGGAGGCATCTGCGCAAGAATGGCCGGCGTACGGCGGCAATGCGGCCGGCACGCGGCATAGCGCCGCCGCGCAGATTACGCCGACGAATGTCGGTGAGCTCGAGGAAGCCTGGCGCTTCCGCACCGGTGAGCTGGGCGAGGGATTCGCCAACCAGGAGAACCTGACGTTCGAGGCGACGCCGATCCTGGTGGGTGACACGCTGTACTTCTCCACTGCATTCGGCAAGGTGTTCGCGGTCGATGCACGAACCGGGCAACAGCGCTGGCGGTACGACGCGCAGATCAATCCCGCCATCGACTACGCGGAAACCGCGTCGCGCGGGGTGTCGTACTGGCGCGATGCTCAAGTTGACGCTACGCCCGGACCGGCCCCTCACCCGGCGCTACGCGCCACCCCCTCACCGCCGGGCGGGGCGAGGGGAGAATGCCTGGAGAGGATTTTCTTCGGCACGCTCGACGCGCGGCTGATCGCGCTCGATGCGGCGACCGGCAAGCCTTGCAATGGATTCGGCGACAAGGGCGCGATCAACCTGCGCAAGGGCGTGCGCTCGGTGGAGCCCGGCGAGTACACGATCACCTCGCCCCCGGCGATCGTCGGCGACGTGATCGTCAGCGGCTCGGCGATCGGCGACAACGGCGCGACCAATCTCGAACTTGGCGTGGTGCGCGGCTTCGATGCCCGCACCGGCAGACAGCTCTGGGCATGGGATCCCATGCCGCGCGCCGCAATGTTGCCGAAAGACGCCGCGAATGCCAACTTCGGCGAGATCGACGAACAGCGCGCGCAGTGGACCGGCGGCGCCAACGCCTGGACCGTGTTGTCTGCCGACGTCGAACGCGACCTGGTGTTCGTGCCGACCGGCGCGCCGAGCCCTGACTTCTACGGCGGCGCAAGACCCGGCGATACGCGCTTCGCGAACTCCCTGGTCGCGCTGCGCGCCAGCACTGGCCGCATCGTGTGGGGCCGGCAGCTCGTGCATCACGACCTCTGGGACTACGACATCGCATCCCAGCCGCTGCTGATCGATCTCGAGCGCGACGGTAAAAAGATTCCTGCCGTGGTGCAGCCGACCAAGCACGGGCAGGTGTTCGTGCTGCATCGCGAAACCGGCGCGGCGCTTTTCCCGATCCACGAACGCGCGGTACCGAAGTCCGACATCGAGGGCGAGCGCGCGTCTACCACGCAGCCTTTCTCGTCGCTGCCCAGCCTCGTGCCGAACGGGCCGGTGACCGAAGCCGACGCGTGGGGATTCACCGCGTGGGATCGCAATTCGTGCAAGGAGAAGATGCGCGGGCTGAGGTCAGAGGGACTCTTCACGCCTCCGAGCCTACGGGGCACGATCATGCGCCCCGGGTATGCGGGCGGCAGCAACTGGGGCAGCGCCTCGTTCGACCCCGCACGCCAGCGTGTGATCTTCAATGTCATGGACCTGCCGATGGTGGTTGCGATGGTGCCGCGCGCGGAGTTCGAAGCGCAACGCGACTCCGAGGCATACGAGGACTACGATTTTTCGCGACAGCGCGGCACGCCCTATGGCATGCGTCGCGGTCTGCTGGCGTCTTCGCTCGGCGTGCCCTGCACCGCGCCGCCGTGGGGCAAGCTCATCGCGCTGGATCTGGCAAAGGGCAGCATCGCCTGGTCGCAGCCGCTCGGCACCACGCGCGACCTGGCGCCGTGGCCGATGTGGAACATCCGCGGGGTACCCAACATCGGCGGATCGATCACGACGGCGAGCGGACTCATCTTCATCGGTGCGACCACCGACAACTTCCTGCGCGCGTTCCGCACCGACGACGGCACCGAACTCTGGAAGGCCCGGCTGCCCGCGGGTGGCCAGGCCACCCCAATGACTTACGTGCGCGGAGGTCGGCAATACGTCGTGATCGCAGCGGGCGGCCACGGCGGCCTGGAGACCACGCCCGGCGACTACGTCATCGCGTTCGCGCTGCCCGCGAGTGCTCCCGCGGAGTGAGCCCTTGCATCCGCTAGTCTTCCGCCACGCGCGCGTACGCACCTTTTCCGGTGGATCGAATCCGCGCTGCCCTTCATCCAGATCCGTGGAGCAAAAATGGACACGCCGGTCACCCGCCTGGCACTGCCTTTCATCAAGCGGTTGCAAGCGATCAAGGCGGAACACGAGCCCGACGGATTCACGTGGTACGGCTACGACACGATGGCGAATGTCTGGCACGTGGAAAAGCTGCTCGACGGCAAGTTCGAAGACTTGCTGCGACAGGCCGAAGGACCGATCGCCGACATCGGCGTGGCGGATGGAGACCTGGGTTTCTTCCTCGAGTCGCTCGGTCGCGAAGTGCACCTGTTCGACTGGCCCGCCACCAACTGGAATGGAATGCGCGGGGTGCGCCGCATGCATGAACTGCTGGCCTCGAACGCGAGCGTCTCGGAAGTCGATCTCGACAGCCAGTTCGGCCTTGGCGGCGATCGCTACGGGCTCGTCATGTTCCTGGGCATCCTCTACCACCTCAAGAATCCCATGTTCGTGCTCGAAGCCCTGGCCGGGCGCGCGAAGCACATGCTGCTGAGCACGCGAATCGCGGCAATGACCGGCGATCGGGGCTTCGATATGCAGGACCTTCCGCTCGCGTATCTGGTCGACCCGAGCGAGTGCAACAACGATTCCACCAACTACTGGATTTTCTCGAAGGCGGGACTCGAGCGCGTGCTGTCGCGTTCGGGCTGGGCGGTCGAGCGCTGGATGACGGTCGGCTGCACCCGGGACTCCGAACCCGCCCGCATGGATCGCGACGAGCGCGCATTCGTCCTGGCACGCAGCACGAGAACCTGATCGCTCCACTCCACGGGACAACGGACGATGTTCGAGGATTTTCCAAAGGTGCGCCCGCCATTGCCGCAGGCGATCGCGGATATCTATGCCGCCCACTACAAGCAAAATCGCGAAGGCGGGACCGCCGCTGCCTCGCTGGCGCAGCGCCTCGAGAGCTGGCTGCATCGACAGGTCGCGCGCGACGTGCGCATCGCCGACGCGCCGTGCAGCACCCTCGAGATCGGCGCGGGTACGCTCAACCAGCTGGCGTACGAGCCGGTTCGAGGCCCGTACGACATCGTCGAACCCTTCCGCTCCCTGTTTGTGGATTCACCGGCGCTCGCGCGCATCCGCCACACCTACGGGGATCTCGCGGAAGTCCCGCACGATCACCGCTTCGACCGCATCACGTCCGTCGCCGCGTTCGAACACATTCTGGACCTGCCGCAGACGGTGGCGCGCGCGGGCCTGCTGCTGGCCGACGGCGGCTCGCTGCGGGTGGCGATCCCGAGCGAGGGTACGCTGCTCTGGACGCTGGGCTGGAAGCTGACGACCGGCCTCGAGTTCCGGCTCAAGCACGGGCTGGACTACGGCGACTTGATGCGCCACGAGCACGTCAACACGGCGAAGGAGATCGAGGAAGTGCTGCGGTATTTTTTCCGGCGCGTCTCGCGACGGGTCTTCGGATTGAGTCGCGCGTTGTCGCTGTACCAGTTCTACGAGTGCCACGAACCCGACCTCGAACGCTGCCGGCAGGCGATCAAGGCGTAGCAACTGCTCCACGCGATGGATCGCGCGCGACCGAGAGCGCGCCCGAGACCGGGATGCGCGGCTCGGATGCGATGTCGAATGCAAGCCACGACAGCAGCAACTGCATGCCGAGGATGATCGGCAGTGCGGCCAGCATGACCGTGCCGGCCGTGGACGGTACGCCGGTACGGCTCGACTGTACCCATTCGTAACCACCGAACGCGATGCCGAACGCGAGCAACAACGTGCCGAGCACCAGTTCGACGCTCGCTAGCGAAAAGCCACGCACGAAGTAGCTGTAGACGAGGCGTCGCGCGAAGTTGCGCACGTGCCCGGCGAAAAACGGCGCGACCTGCCTGAACGGGTTGAGGCTCGAAGGCTCGTCCGCATACACGGCCCGCATCGGCATTTCGTGCACGACACCACGCAACTGGTTGAGCTGGTAAAGCAGGTCGGACTCGAAGAAGTAGCGGCGCGCGATGCGCGGCCACGGCAGCTGCGATGCGATGCCGGCGTGCATCGCGGTGAAGCCGTTGGTGGGATCGAACAGCTGCCAGTAGCCAGTTGACAGCTTCGCCATGAAGGACAAGGCCGCATTGCCGATCAGGCGTGTGCGCGGCATGCCGACCACGTCCGCCAGGCGGTAGAAGCGATTGCCCTTGGTGTAATCCGCGGCGCCGACGAGGATCGGTGCCACCAGCTGCGGAATGAGCGCGGGATCCATTTGCCCGTCCCCGTCGAGCTTGACCAGCACGCTGTGCCGTTCTGTGAGCGCGTGCCGATAGCCTGTCATGACCGCTCCGCCTACCCCTTGATTGGTGTCGTGTCGCAGCACCACGACGCGTAGATCTCGGCACTCGCGTTCGACCAGGGCGCCGCTCGACTCCGGACACGCGTCGTCGACGACGATAATGCGTGCGACTTCAGGGCCAATACGCCCGATCACGTCGAGCACATGTCGGCCCGACCGATAGCAGGGGACGATCACGGCGACCGTACCGTCGCGCTCAAGGGCTCGCACGATCGCGGGCGCATTTACCGACGACTCGTTCATCGATAAACCCATTGCCGCGCCACGGCGAAGCTCACGCCCGCCAGCGCCAGCTCGATCACCGGCTTGGCCAGATAGACCCAGTGCGACGGCAGCAACAGGACGGCGAGATGGATCAAGCCGGTGCTCGCGAGTGTGAGTGATGTCCAGAGTACGACGTACCGCGAGAAGCGTCGCCCGCCCAGGGGCGCGCGCTGCCCGCTGGCGAAGGTAAACCGGCCGTGCAGGTAGAAGTTGAGCGGTATCCCGGCGACGCGACTCGCGACGTTGGCCGGGACGGCGCCGACGCCCAGCGCGAACAGCAAGGCGAAGACGGCGGTGTCGAACGCGATCTGCGCCAGGCCCACGAGCGCGTACCTCGTCATCTGCAGGATCATCCGCCGAGCGCCTCGCCCCGGTCCCGCAACTTCGTGAGGTCACGGCGCACGTCCATCCACGCGTCCACCGCGGGGATGGCCGGCGTGGGACCCGCCCCGAGCTGCGTACGCATGCGCATGCGGTCCGTGTTCGCGGGCATGCGAAACGTACGCTCGAACACGATCCATCCGGAGGCATCGCACAAGCCGTAATCGAGACGATCACCCAGGCCGACCGCGCCGTCGAACCATAGCCAGTCGACCCTGACGACCTGGCCCGTCTCGGCGCATGCGATCCTGGTGCTTGCCGTCCCAACGAAGGGACCTCGGCCATCGACGGCGAACCAGAAGGTGCGCATGCCGGGCGTCTCGACCTCGTCGGACTCGATTCCGACCACGCGAAGTGGATCGAGCCGGTACAAGCCGGCCATCCCCGCGCGGGCTTCCAGGCTACCGATGCGGTCCAGCGCCGCGAGCAAGGCGGGTGGTGCGGCGGACTCCTGGACGATCACATGGGTTGCGCCCATGCGCCTCAGCATGAGCTCGTACTCGCGGCCGGAGAGATCGGCCAATACCTGTGCCCGTTGCGCATAGTGCTCCGGGTCGTACCAGGTGACCGCATTGGCGCGGCCCCCCGCCAACTCCGCTGCCGCATCGTTCACCAGTCCGAAGAAGATATGGAAATCCCCCCCGCGATCGCGCAGCTGCGCGAGCAGCACGCGTTCCGGGACGAATCTCGTGAAGTAGGCGTCATGCCCCCGGATCAATTCCCGCCACGGGCCCGTATGCAACTGCCAAGACACATTGAGCAGGAACAGGGAGTTGGCAAGCACCAGCATCCCGGCCGCAACCGCGGCGCCGCGCCTCGACAGAAGACGTTCCACCGCGCCCACCATCGGCACTGTCGCGAGCACGAGCACTGGATACAGGTAACGCAGGTACTGCATTTGCAGGAGCAGTATCGTCGCCGTGGCCAGACTGACCAGCGCGATCGGGCGCAGTGCGCGTTCGCGCAAAGCGAGCAGCCACGCGGGCAGCAGCAACCAGAGCTGGAACCCGGCGGTGCCGGCGGTGAGGCTTTCCTGATAGCGCACGGTGTCCGTGAGCATCCGCAGCGGCAGGTCCCACGACAGATTGCCGACGTAGCGCGAATTCACGACCGGCTCGATCGGGTAATCCGGCGATTGGAAAAAATCGTTGAACAGCGGCAGCACCGGATTGCCGGTGAGCAGCGCCGCGTAAAAATAGCTCGATCCGCCGACCAGGGCGGCGACTGCGGCCGCAGGCAGCCAGGCGCGCAACGGCAGCGGCCATGCACGCGCGAGGTACCAGAGGCTCACGAGTCCAATCCATATCACGTTGCTGACTTTCAGTGCGATTGCCAACCCGGCAAGCGCCGCAAACAGCAAGGCATGACGGACACTCTGGCTGGCCGACATGTCCTGCGCGACCACGACCATCGCCAGGAGAACAGCGGTCGACGGCAACTCGACCTGCATAGTAAGTCCGAGCAGGAGCGTCATCGGCTGGCTCGCGGCCAGCGCTACTACCCACCAACATCCACGATCGCTGACGCCGGCGTTGCGTGCGACGCGATGCAGCAGGTGCATCGCGACGACGAGCCAAAGCAGATTGACGGCCGCGCGCGCTTCGCGCCCCGCGAGCAGCTGAGCGATCGCCTGCACGATATCGCCCGCCCACGCCGAAAGCGCCCAAACCTGCGAGTCCACATCCATGCGGTAGCGCTGCCAGGTCGCGAGTTCCCACGGCAGGCCAAGGTGGTAAGCCACATCGTCGCTGCTGACCGTAGGCACCCAGCTGGTGAGGCTCATGAGTCCCACTACCAGCACGGCGACGAAGGCGACCCAGCCGCCGGTGCCGGGACGCCATGCCGCGGCCAGCTCCGCAGCGCTGGCTCGGATCTCGCCGCGCCGCCACCACGCCAGACTCGCCAGCACGAATGCGTAGAAGGGAGCGAAATGCAGCTTGAACGGGAGCAGCCACCCGATAGCCGCCGCGATGATCCCCAGCCCGCAGACCAGTGCGATTCCGAATCGCTCGGGCAGCTGCTTCGGCACCAGCCAAGTTCCCACCCCTACCCCCGCCGCCACCAGCAACCCCATCGACGCCAACGGCGCGACGCCGACCATCACGACCTGCACGAGCGCAAACATGCCCGCGCATGCCCATGCCGGCGACAGGCGGCGTCGCCACACCAGCAGCAGGACGAATGCAGTGGCAAGCGCGCACACGATCGCCATGTCGCGAACGCGATCGACCGATATCTGGCCAAGCAGATCGCGGCGCCAGCCATCCAAAAATAGCAACGCCAGCGCCGCCAGCGACGTGATGACGAGCGTGAGACGTGGAATGCGGGCGGCGAGGGTCATGCGCCGCGCATTCTAGCGACGCGCGCGGCGCAGGCATCCGCACCGGCCCGGCCCTCTTCTTGGCGCGTACTGCGCGATTGCGCGCACAATCCGCTCCAGGCGGGCCGCCCTGTCCGCGGCGGAGAGGACGATGGCGACGAGGAACAACGGCAAATCCGACCCGGGCGACGAGCAGCGCCGGCTTGCGGTGCTGATCGACGCGGACAACGCGCAACCCTCGGTGATCGAGGGCTTGCTGGCCGAAGTCGCGAAGTACGGGGTCGCGTCGGTCAAGCGCATCTATGGCGATTTCACTTCGACACGCGCGACGCAGTGGAAGCAAAAGCTGCTGGAGCACTCGATCAGCCCCGTGCAGCAGTTCGCCTACACCAGCGGCAAGAACGCCACCGACTCCTCGCTCATCATCGACGCGATGGATCTGATGTACACGGGGCGCTTCGACGGCATGTGCCTGGTGTCGAGCGACAGCGACTTCACGCGGCTCGCGCAGCGGCTGCGGGAGGAAGGCCTGCTGGTGTACGGATTCGGCGAGCGCAAGACGCCCGATCCGTTCGTGCAGGCCTGCGACAAGTTCATCTACACAGAAGTGCTGCGGGCCGACGTGGCGCCTGTCGAGATCGCGACGAAGCGCGGCGCACGGCGCGCAGCGACGCCCGCGAAGGTGCGCGCCGGTGCGGGCGCTGCGCCGGCGGTGGTCGCAAAGCCCGTGGCGGCGGCAGCGAACAAGCCGGCGGCACTGCCCCTGCCCCTGGAGATGCTTCGGCGCGCAATCGAGGAAGCTTCGGACGAGCAGGGCTGGGCGCCGCTCGGCGCCGTGGGCACCTATCTCACCAAGATCCGGCCGGACTTCGATCCGCGGCTGTTCGGGCACCGCAAGTTGAGCGACCTGCTCAAGCATCATCCACGTCACTTCGCGATCGAGGAACGCGGCGGCGCAGGCGGTGGCAGCAGGTCGATCTACGTGCGGGCACTGACTTGAACAGCACGCGCCCTGCATGAGCGCGCGGAAGCCATTTGCGGCAGCGTGCGAGCGCAACCGAGACGCCATACTCGCCGTGTTGCAACAGCACCTGCGCGATCGCCACACGGTGTTGGAGATCGGCAGCGGCACCGGACAGCATGCGGTGCACTTTGCCGCGGCGATGCCGTGGCTGACGTGGCAATGTTCCGATCGCGCGGAGTACCTGCCAGGGATCCGGATGTGGCTGGAGGAGGGGCGATTGGCGAACACGCCGGCGCCCTTTGAACTCGACGTGGCAAAGTTGCCCTGGCAGTTGCCGGCACCCGTTTGCCCGTTCGATGCCGCGTTCAGTGCCAACACGCTGCACATCATGGGATGGCCCGAGGTCGAGACCTTCTTCGCTGGGCTGGATGCTGCATTGACGGACGACGCCACGCTCGTCGTGTATGGACCGTTCAACTACAACGGTGCGTACACCAGCGACAGCAACCGCGAATTCGACGGTTGGCTCAAGTCGCGCGATCCCGACTCGGGCATCCGCGATTTCGAAGCCGTGAACGCACTGGCGCGCGCGATCGGCCTGCACCTCGTCGAAGACGTCGCGATGCCCGCCAACAATCGCTGCCTCGTCTGGCGCCGCAGCCCGAGGCTCTGACGCAAGGAGCAGCGGGGAAAGCTTATTTTTTGACGGAGCGTGAGCGCGACTTTGCGCTCGCTGCGACTTCCGCCGCGAGTTCAACACGCTGGGACTTCATCGCGATCAAAGTCTTTTCGTCGGGCTCGGGGTACGCCAGCCCGATGGATTCGAGCGCCTGGATGAGCGCGGCAGCCACCACCAGTCGCGCGAACCAGCGGCGGTCCGAGGGCACAACGACCCAGGGCGCGTGCTCCGTGGCCGTCGCGCGGATGGTCTCCTCGTACGCGCGCATGTACGCGTCCCAGTGCCTGCGCTCGGCCACGTCGCCGGCGTTGTACTTCCAGTGCTTCGATGCATCGTCGATGCGTTCCAGGAACTGCTTCGCCTGGTTCTCGCGCGAGAGGTGCAGGTAGAACTTGCGGATCAGCGTGCCGTTGCGCGCGAGATGCCGCTCCCAGGCGTTGATGTCCTCGAAGCGCTCCTTCCAGACGTTCGGCCCCAGCAGTGCAGGCGGCAGGCGTTGCCCCTTGAGGTATTCCGGATGCACGCGCACCACGAGCGTCTCCTCGTAGTGCGAGCGATTGAACACGCCGATGCGGCCGCGTTGCGGCAACGCGAGCTGGTGCCTCCAGAGATAGTCGTGATCGAGTTCGGGCAGGGTCGGCGCCTTGAACGACGTGACCTGGAATCCCGCAGGGTTGAGTCCTGCAAACACGCGGCTCATCAGGCTGTCCTTGCCCGAGCCGTCCATGCCCTGGAACACGAGCAGCACCGACCAGCGATCCTGCGCCGCAAGCTCTTCCTGCAGTTGCGCGAGGCGCTCGATGGCGGATTCGAGCAAGGCTTCCGCATGCAGCTTGCCGCGGGCGCCGAACGGGCCTGCGTCGTCGCAGGAAAACCTGGCGAGCCGGAAGCGCGCGCCGCGACGCACGGTGTAGGCCTCCGCAAGCCCTGCATTGAGTTTCTGCTTTGCCATCTTCTCCTCCTCTGGCGCGTCACGTGTGCCCGGCACTTGCACGTCACGTGTACCCGGCCTTTGTAGAGCGGAGCTGTGCTCCGCTGCCCTTGCCGCGTATCCGCACCGAATAGCCGAGCATAGCTCGGCTCTACAAAAACGATGCCCGAAGCGCTGGGCGCTTGACGCGGTGCAGCAACCGGGCGAGGCTTCCCGTCCCTGCCCCACAACCTCCGAACCATGTGCGGATTCATTGCGGTGTTTGCGCCCGAGGGCGGTGCACTGGCCTTGCGCGATCGCGTGCTGGCGCAGGCGCGCATGCTGCGCCATCGCGGCCCGGACTGGAGCGGCGTGCACGCCGACGATCGCGCGATACTCGCGCATGAGCGCCTGGCCATCGTCGATATCACGCACGGCGCGCAGCCGCTGCTCAGTGGCGACGGCTCGCAGGTGCTTGCAGTCAACGGAGAGATCTACAACCACCGCGACCTGCGCACCCGTTTTCCCGACTACGCATTCGCGACCGATTCGGATTGCGAGCCGATCCTGCCGCTGTACCGCGCGGCGAGCGACAGCGGCGACTTCGCGCCGATGCTCGAGCGGCTCAACGGCATCTTTTCGTTCGCGTTGTGGGATCGCGCGACCGGCGACTGGCTGATCGCCCGCGACCCGATCGGCGTCATTCCGCTCTACATCGGGCACGACGCCGAGGGCCGCTTGTGGGTCGCTTCCGAACTCAAGGCGCTGAAGGACATCTGCGCCAACGTCGAGGCATTCCCACCGGGGCACTTCCAGACACGCGCGGACGCCGCGCCGCGTCCCTACTATCGCCCCGACTGGCGCGAGTACGACGCTGTGGTTGCAGGCCCGAGCGACGTGCAGGCCTTGCGCCACGCACTCGACGCCGCCGTGCATCGCCAGCTCATGACCGACGTGCCGTTCGGCGTGCTGCTCTCCGGGGGCCTCGATTCCTCACTGATCGCGGCGATCACTTCGCGATATGCGTCGAAGCGGGTGGAGAGCGACGACACCCAGCCGGCCTGGTGGCCGCGGCTGCACACGTTTTCCATCGGCCTCGAGGGATCGCCCGACCTTGCGGCGGCGCGCACGGTCGCGGCGCACCTCGGATCCGCGCACCACGAATTCCACTTCACCGTGCAGGAAGGACTCGACGCGTTGGGCGACGTGATATGGCACGTCGAGACCTACGACACCACGACCATCCGCGCGTCGACGCCGATGTACCTCCTCGCGCGGCGCATCCGCGCGATGGGCATCAAGATGGTGCTGTCGGGCGAAGGCGCGGATGAGATCTTCGGCGGCTACTTGTACTTCCACATGGCGCCCGACGATCGCGAGTTCCACGACGAGTGCGTGCGCAAGCTCGATGCGCTGCATCTCTACGACTGCGCGCGCGCCAACAAGGCGATGGCGGCCTGGGGCGTCGAGGCGCGCGTGCCGTTCCTCGATCGCGAATTCCTCGGCGTGGCGATGTCGCTCGCGCCATCGTGCAAGCGTCCGCACGGTGGCCGCATCGAGAAGAACGTATTGCGCGAAGCGGGGCGCGACCTGCTTCCGGAATCGATCCTGTGGCGCCAGAAGGAGCAGTTCTCGGATGGCGTCGGTTACGGCTGGATCGATTCGCTCAAGGCCCAGGCCGAATCCGCGGTCAGCGACGCCCAGATGGCGGCAGCGGCCAAGCGCTTTCCGGTGAACCCGCCGCAGTCGAAGGAAGCGTACTTCTACAGGGACCTGTTCAGCCGGCATTTTCCGGGCGATGCCTGCGCGCGCCTGGTGCCGGGCGGACCTTCGATCGCGTGCTCGACGCCAACCGCTTTCCGGTGGTCGCAATCCTTCTCCGCCCACAACGACCCGTCGGGCCGTGCCGTGCTCGGCGTGCATCGCGGGTGATGGAGTGGCGATTGACCTCGCTCCTACCAACCGCCCGCGATCTCCGGATACGCTTGCCGCATGAGTAACAAAGCGCTCCACGTGGTGATCCTCGCTGCCGGTGAAGGCAAGCGCATGCGCTCGGCACTCCCCAAGGTGTTGGCGCCGCTTGCCGGGCGGCCGATGCTCGATCACGTCCTCACCTCCGCGCGCGCACTGGGTCCGCAGGCGATCCACGTGGTGTTCGGCCATGGTGGCGAATCGGTACGGGCGGCATTTCGCGACGACGACTCGATTTCATGGGTCCAGCAGAAGGAACAGCTCGGTACCGGGCACGCGCTGCAGCAGGCGATGCCGTCGATTCCGGATGATGCGCGAGTGCTCGTGCTGTATGGCGACGTGCCGCTGGTGCGCACCGCGACGCTGCGCCAGCTGGTCGAATGCAAGGCCGCACTGGTCGCGCTCGTCGCCAACCTCGAGGACCCGACCGGCTACGGCCGCATCCTGCGCGACGCGCAGGGCAATGTCGGCGCGATCGTCGAAGAGCGCGACGCGGGCGCGGAGCAGCGCCGGGTCAACACCATCAACACGGGTTTCCTGGCGGCGGATGCAGAACCGCTGCGGGGCTGGCTTGCATCGCTGCGCAACGAGAATGCGCAAGGCGAGTTTTACCTCACCGACGTATATGCCGCCGCGTCAGCGGAATTCCGCGCGGCCGAGATGGTGCACGTCGACGACGCCGGAGAAATACAAGGCGCCAACGATCGCTGGCAACTCGCGCAGCTCGAACGGGCGCTGCAGCGCCGGACAACGAAGGCGCTGGCGGACCTGGGCGTGCGCTTCGCGGACCCGTCGCGCGTGGACGTGCGCGGTGAAGTCAGTGTCGGCGTCGACGTCTTCATCGATGTGGACGTCGTGCTCGAAGGGCGCGTCGCGCTGGGCGACAATGTCTCGATCGGTCCGTTCACGCGCCTGTGCGACGTGACGCTGGGAGCGGACACTGTTGTCAACGCGCATTGCGATATCCAGGGTGCGGAAGTCGGTTCGAATGCGCGCATCGGACCTTTCGCGCGCCTGCGCCCGGGTACAGAGCTTGCCGACGACACGCACGTCGGAAACTTTGTCGAGATCAAGAAGACGCGCATCGGACACGGATCCAAGGCCAACCACCTGAGTTATCTCGGCGACGCGATCATCGGCAGCGGAGCCAACATCGGCGCGGGCACCATCACGTGCAACTACGACGGCGTGAACAAGGGCACCACCACCATCGGCGATCGGGTGTTCGTAGGCTCGAACACCGCGCTGGTTGCGCCGGTGACACTCGGGGACGACGCCACGATCGGCGCGGGGTCGGTCATCACCAAGGACGCGCCACCCGACGAACTCACCGTCGCGCGCGCACCGCAGCAGACCGTGCGCGGCTGGCAACGCCCCCGCAAAAAATAGGCAGGGCGCGTGCAGTCGTAGAGCCGAGCTGCGCTCGGCTGGGATTGCGCTGTCTCGCGGCAGCGGAGCACAGCTCCGCTCTACAATCGCGGACCTGAGTGTGGGTCGCAAAGTCTAGGCGGGCAGCGTGAGTGTCACGGCGAGTCCGCCGCCCTGCCGGTTGGCGAGCATCACGCGGCCGCCGTGCGCCTCGGCGATTTCGCGTACCAGCGCGAGGCCGAGCCCGGTACCGCTGCGCTTGGTGGAGTAGAAGGGCACCAGCGCATTGGCCAGCACCGCGTCCGACATGCCCTGGCCCCGATCGCTGACGTGCACGGTCCAGGTCCGGCCCGCGCGTGCAACGCTGATGCGGATCTCCTCGGCTCTGGATCCCGACTCGTGGGCGTTCTTGACGAGATTGATCAGGGCCTGGGCGACCTGCGCGGCGTCGATGTGGGCCGGCTCGTCGGGCAGGTTCTCGGACGCGACGAAATCGTATTGCGCGCGCACCCCTTGCAGGAGCGCCGACCACGAAACCGCTTCGAGCGTGGGGAGCGGCAACTTCGCCACGCTCGCGTAGCCACGGATGAAGCCATGCAGGTGGCGGCCGCGCTCCTCGATGGTGGCGAATATCTCGCCCAACCGGTCGTATTCTCCGCGCCGTACCAGCTCCGCCCCGGAGTGCGCCAGCGACGTCACGGGCGCGAGCGAGTTGTTGAGCTCGTGGCTGATCACGCGGATGACCTTCTTCCACGTCGCCACTTCCTGGCGGCTGAGCTCCGCGGTCAGGCGCTTGAACAGGAACAACGTGTGCGGCCGGGCGTTCAGCCGGAAGTCGCGGCGTGCCACGTGATACGTCTCTTCCTGTCCGCGCTGCTCGAAAGAGAACAGCCGGTCGCGATGCTCGCCAAGCGCTTCGCGCAGGCTGGCGGGGCCTCGGGCCAGCACTTCCGACAGGGCATGCCCTTCGAGTTTGCGACCCTCGTTGAACAACTGGCGTGCCGCGACATTGGCGTAGACGATCGCCCCGCGCGGTTCGGCGAGCAGTAGCGCCACGGGCGTGTTCTGCACCACGGTGTCGAGGAGCAGCTCGCGCTGGAACAGGGCCTGCCGCTCGCCGCGTAGCACGTCGCCGAGATCGTTGTGTGCCTGGATCAGTTCGTCCAGCTCGTCGAAGCGCTTGCGAGCCAGGGAAAAGCTGAAGTCGCCGTCGCGGAAGCTGGCGACACTCGCCGACAGCGCACGAAACACCGACACCTGGGTTCCGACCGCGTGTCGCGTTGCAGCCCAGAGCAGCGGCAACGTGAGGGCCAGTGCCAGCGCCGCGCCCAGCACGCGGGACTCGAGCAGTTGCGCAAGCCACACTGCGAGCAATACCGCAGCCGCCACGAACACGCTCGCCGCCCCTGCGAACTTTCCCGCAAGCGACCACCGCTTCCATGCCGGGCGCTTCATCTCAAGCACCAGTTGAGCCGCGCATGCCCTTCACCGCGCGATGCCGAGCTTGTGCATGCGACGGTACAGCGCCTGTCGACTGAGGCCGAGTTCGGCTGCGGCCTGCGCGATGATGCCCCCATGCCGGCGCAGCGCCGACTCGATGGCCTCTGCATCCGGTTCGTCTTCCGTGACGGGGCCCACAGCGCGCACCGGCTCGCCGAGACCGAGTGCGTCCACGTCGATCGATGTGCCCTGGTGCAACAGGGTCGCGCGCTGGATGACGTTCTTGAGTTCGCGCACGTTGCCTGGCCACGTGTGTGCGACCAGGCGCGCACGGGCGGCATCGGTCAAGCTGCGACCGTCCCCCAGAAAATGTTCGGCCAGCGGCAACACATCGTCCCGTCGCTCGCTCAGCGGCGGCACCTGGATCTCGATCAGGTTCAACCGGTAATACAGGTCCTCGCGAAACTGTCCCGCGCGAATCAGCGCGGGAATGTCGGCGTTCGTCGCGCTGATCACGCGCACGTGCACCTGTCGTTCGCGATTGCCGCCGAGCCGTTCGAAACGCCCGGTCTCGAGGACGCGCAACAGTTTCATCTGGCCCGCCGCCGGGAGGTTGGCGATCTCGTCGAGGAACAGCGTGCCGCCGTCGGCCGCGGCGAACTTTCCTTCGCGCGCGCGGGTGGCACCGGTGTAGGCGCCTGCCTCGGCGCCGAACAGCTCTGCTTCGATGAGCTCGGTCGGCAACGCGCCGCAGTTGAGCACCACGAACGGCCCGTTTCGCACCGACGAGTTGGCCTGGATGATCTCGGCGAAGCGCTCCTTGCCCGCGCCGTTCGGTCCCGTGATCAGCACAGGAACATCCGCGCGCGCCACCTGGCACGCGAGCCTGACCGCGCGTTCGGTCGCGGGCGCGGCGAACACCAGGCCGCGCAGGTCAAACGACTCGCGCAGCTCGCGATTGGCGCGGCGCTGCGCGAGGGTCTGCGCACGCGCCACGCGCGCACTCTCGCCGAGCTCCAGCAGATTCTCGATGGTGGCCAGCAGGATCCGGTCGTCCCAGGGCTTCGACAGGTAATCGGCGGCTCCTGCCTTCACCAGGGCCACGGCTGCCTCGAGGTGCGTCCACGCCGTGAGCAGGATGATCGGAAGATCGGGGTGTGTCTGTCGCAGGTCGCGGAATAGTGCGACACCCTCTTCGCCGCTGGTCGTTTCCTCCGAGAAGTTCATGTCTTGCACGACCAGGTCGACAGGCATGCGGGCCAGCACGCGCATCCCCTCCTCCGGCGACCGCGCCGGGATCGTGCGGATGTCCGCAAGCGACAGCAGCACGTCGAGCGCCGTGTGGACGGCCGGGTTGTCGTCGATGACCAGCACGGTGCGCATGATGTGAATCTACTCGGGCTGTGAAGCGAGCGGGCAATTCGAGCGGACGAGGGGATTCTTGGCACGCGGCGAGAGCCCCTCACCCGGCGCTGCGCGCCACCCTCTCCCCGCAAACGGGGAGAGGGTAATCGGTCACACGGATCGCGTGGCGACCGCAGGCGACACGCGCGATGCGCGCGATGCGGGACCGGAGACCGCAAGCTGCCCCAACAGCAACATCGTCACCGCACCGATCGGCAGGTAATACCAGGCAAGTCGGGGCAGCTCGTAGTGCTGCATGAGCCACAGATTGAAGCCGTAGGTAAGCAGCGCGCCAAGTACGAGCCCGATGCCGATCACGATCGCGTTCTCGAGCATGAAGTAGCGGCGGATATCGAAACGGCGTGCGCCCAGTGCGCGCCTCGTGCCGATCTGCTTGGTGCGGCGGGTGACCCAGAAGCTCGCCATGCCCACGATTCCGAGGCCGGTGACGATGAGCAACGCGACAATCACCGTGCCGAGGATGACGCTCATTGCGCGATCCTGCCGGTAGCTGTCGGCGCGGGTTTGTTGCAGTGACTCGACGTCACGCACGATGCGTCCGGTGTTGATTTCCGTGAGCTTCTTCTCGACCAGCGGCATCAGCTTGTCTCGCTGGCCAGGCTCCGCGCGGATCAGGTAGCGCGAACCGCCTTCGCCCTGCAGGATCGCGGGCACCAGGGTCGCATGTTCCACCTTGTCCCAGCCCACCCACGGGGCCTGCAGCCGGCGAATCACGCCAACGACGGTCACGGGCCGCTTGTCGTCGACGATGCCGCCGGCATAGAGCGATTTGCCGACGGCGCCCTCCGGGAAGAGCTTGTCGGCGAGCTCCTGGGTGATGATGATCGACTCCACCTTGCCGAGATCGTCCTGCGTCCGCACCGTGACGTCGGAGGCGTTGAAGTTGCGGCCTGCCACGAGCTCGACGCCCATTGCCTTCACGGCGTGCTCGTCGACCATGTAGATCGACGTCTGTTCCTGCTTGCGGTCCTTTAGCGTTGTGCCTTCCGGCTTGTCTGACAAGCCCTCGCTCCATCCTCCGTTCGACAACGGGACGGAGTTGATCGGCGTCGCATCCACGATGCCAGGCATTGCGCGGATCGCGTCGAGGTCGCTCCGAATCGTGCCGTCGAGATCGAAGTTCGCGGCAAAGCCGCTGGACGCGATCGAGAAGATCGAAGAATCATCCAGGCCGCTCGGCCGGTTCACCTTCTCGATGCGCTGCAGAATGATGAACACGCTATTGCACACGATGGCGAGGGTGATCGCGACCTGCAATGCGATCAGTACCATGGCCGACTTGTTGCGCATGAGCGCGCTTGCGATGGGGCGGATTTCCATGTCTGTCTCCGGCGGAGTCTGTTACTGCGTTTTCAGCTGCGTGGCGGGCTGCACCTGGCAGGCGCGCCATGTCGGATACAAACCGGCGAGCAAACTCGCCACGAGCGCCACGGCCATGGTCACCGCGACCAGGCTCCAGTCCATGTTGGCCAGACGCTCGTTGGAAGTGCCCGCGTAGAGCGTGCGCAGTGCGAGCAGCCCCAGTAGCGACAGACCGAGTCCAAGCATGCCGCCCGCGACGCCGACGACGGCCGATTCGGTCAGGAACTGCGCGAACACCTGGGGTTTGCTTGCACCGACCGCACGCCGCAATCCGATTTCGGGGGACTTGCCCATGAACTTGGCGAGCAGCAGACCCACGGTGTTGATGAGGCACACGAGCAGGAAGGCGAACGCGAGCCACACCTGCGTGCGGGCATCGCGCGACACCACATTCTGGGCCTCGAACCATTCCGAAATCGAGTACAGGCGGTTATTGAGCTTGCGCGGAAACCGGCCGGCCTTCTTTTCCTCGGTTACATAGTTGTCGAGAAAACGACGGTACTCGGCGACCTGGTCCGCGTTTTTCACCTGCACGGTGAAGTCGAGCCAGACGCAATCGGAAGCGAGCCATGCGGCGTAACCGGAGGAATCGTCGTCGTCTGCGGGCGACTCCCAGCAGCTGTTGTTGGAAGAGCTGGTCAGCTCCTTCTCGATGCCGATCTTGAAGGGCACGAACACATGCTCGACGCCGCCGAAAGCGCCGTTCGACACGTGGTAGGGCTTGGGCTTCGGATCCCACTCGTGCAGTACGCCTACGACGGTGTAGTCCTCGCCGCCGAGGCGCACCTTCTTGCCGACGCTGTTGGCGCCGCCGAATACTTTCTCGTTGGTCTCGTGCCCGAGCACGACGACTCGCGTGGCGTTGGCGTCCTCGGCCTTGCCCCAGCCGTTGCCGAATCGGAACGGCGGCTCGAAGACCGGAAAGAAGTCGCCAGTCGCAAACAACACGTTGAGCATGTAAGGCTGCAGTTCGCGCTGAGCGGGCTCGATCGGCAGGAAGTTCGGGTACGACGCAGCGCGATACTGGACGTCGCTCTTCTCGAGCAGGTTGGTTACGTCGCGATAACTCATGAGCTCAGGCGGCTCATTGGGCTCGTTGTAGGGTTGCTCCGCACCCCAGTTGTCGAGCTGCACGCGCCGCACCAGGTCGTTCTTGTACGCGAGCGGGTTGCCGCTCATGGTCGACAGCACCGTGTACGACGTCATCGCCATGCCGATGCCGAGCCCAATGGCAGCAATCATGAGCGCAGTGAGCACCGGATTGCGCTTGAGCGAAATCGCGGCGAGCCATAAGTTGTAGCGAAACATGGCAGCCCTCCTCAGGTGACGTTCGCGGGAGCTGCGGAAGGCTGTTCATGCCGCGGCGGCGGCTCGAAGCGCGGCTCCTCGTCGAAATCGGTGACTTGCCCGTCGACGATGTGCACGTTGCGCTGTGCGCGCGCCGCCAGTTCCGGGTCGTGGCTCACCATGACGATCGTCGTGCCTTGGCCGTGGATCTCCTCGAGCAGCTCCATGACGCCACGTGCCATCAGCGAATCGAGGTTGCCGGTCGGCTCGTCGGCGAGCAGCAGTCGCGGCGAACCCGCCAGCGCGCGCGCAATGGCAACGCGTTGCTGCTGGCCACCCGACAGCTCCGAGGGATAGTGCTTCATCCGTGACGAAAGACCCACGCGACCCAGCGCGCCGTCGATACGCCGCTTGCGCTCCGCTGCGTCGAAGCCGCGGTAGCGCAGCGGGACGTCCACGTTGTCGAAGAGGTTGAGATCGGGCATCAGGTTGAAGCCCTGGAAGATGAAGCCGATCTTTTCGTTGCGCAGCTTCGAGCGTGACGCGTCGTTCATGCCGCGCACGTCGATGCCGTCGAGATGGAACTCGCCAGCGGTGAAATCCTCGAGCAGGCCGGCGATGTTGAGGAACGTGGTCTTGCCGGACCCCGACGGGCCGGTGACCGCCACGAACTCGCCTTCGCGCACGTGGATATCGAGGCCGCGCAGCGCATGCGTCTCGATCATGTGGGTGCGGTAGACCTTGCTCAGGTTCTTCATCTTCAACATTGCGGCGGCTCCAGTTCAGTTGTTGATGACGACGCGCTCGGCGCCGTTGAAGGTTTCGATATCGGAGATGACGATGCGCTCGCCGGCCTTGAGCCCCGACAGGATCTCGATGTCCGACAGGCTGTTGCTGCCGATCTCGATGCTGCGCTTGACGGCTTCGTCGCCGACCACGACGTAGGCGGTGCGCCCTCCGCCGGTGTCCAGGAACGGTCCGCGGCTCACCATCAGCACGTCGGGCTTTTCCTCGATGAGGACGCGCGTCGACACGCGCTGGTTCTGCCGCAGCCCTTCCGGCAGCTCGCCATCGATGCGCACGCGTGCCAGCACCTGCCCGTTGACGACTTCGGGAGACACCGCGCGCAAGGTTGCGGGATACACGCGATTGGCGTAACGCACTTCTGCGCCCATGCCGATGCCGAGATCGTCGGCGTAGCTTTCCGGCACCGGCAGTTCGACTTCAAGCTGGCGCAGGTCGACGACGGTGATGATGGGCTGGTTGATCGCGACCACGGTGCGGTCGGTGACCGCGATGGTGCCGATCACACCATCGACTGGCGCGCGCATTTCAAGCTCGGCAACGCGTCGCTCGAGGTTCTCCACGAGCAGGCGCTGGCGTTCCAGCTGCTGTTGTCGCGTGGTGCGATCGAATCCCGCGCTCTGGCTCGACAATTTGGCGTTGGCGGCGGCATTGCTGTTGCGGATCTCGGCAGTGCGTAGCGCATCCTGCGCACGCAGGTACTCGACTTCGGCGACCACCTTCTTTTCCCAGGCGCGCGACGTGCGCTGCAGTTCGCGCTGCGCGGCGGTCAGCGCGATAGCCGCTTCGTCGGCCTCGCGCTTGGCAACGAGGCGCAGCTGGTCGCCGGCGATGCGTGCGCTGCCAAGCTCGCTTGCCGACTGCGCCAGTGTGGATCGCTCGCGCTCGAGTTCGTTGGCGAGCTCCGGCGAGTCGATGCGCGCCAGCACTTGGTCCTTCCTGACGGTATCGCCTGCGCGCGCCACGAGGGTCACGGTGCCAGCGACCGGCGCGTACAAGGTTGGGCTGACCGCGGCCACCACGCGCCCCTGCACCGCGACGTCGCGCACCAGCGTGCCGCGTCTGACCTCGGCGATGCGCAGGCGATCTCCACTGATCGACTGGTCCGCACCGAGCCAGCGCGACAGCACCGGCCAGCTCAATGCGATCGTGACCACCGCGAGCGTGACGCCACCGGCGATCCAGAGACGGCGCTTGTTGGCGGCGCCGGCGGGGGGCGCGATCATGCGGTCGGTGGCGGAGGTATCGCGGATCATTCGGAGGTCGTTCGCGTAGCGCCGTATCCCTCAACACTGAGCACCATCCGTGCCACCCGCAACCTATTGAATTTAGAAAACTTATCGTCCCGTTCGGCGTGTCCGGCCGTCCGGGCGGACACCGGCCCCGGACAGGTGTTTACCTTCTCCCCGCTTGCGGGGAGAAGAGAAAGCAGTGTTGTTGCCCGCGTGCTGCCCGATGGCTTCCCCGAGGCGTACAGCATCGGGTTGATAGACTCCGCGCCCTCAGCCTCACGCGGTACGCCAAAATGTGCGGAATCGTCGGTATCAGCGCCGATCGCGACATCACGCGCGACCTCATCGCCGGGCTCAAGGCACTCGAATACCGCGGCTACGATTCCGCCGGAATCTCGGTGCTCACGTCGAAAGGCATCGAGCGCCTGCGGGCCAAGGGTAAGGTGCGCGACCTCGAGCTGCTGCAGGAGGCGACCCCGCTGGTCGGCACCTCGGGCATTGCGCATACGCGATGGGCCACGCACGGCGCGCCGAACCAGATCAACGCGCATCCGCACGTGTCGGGTCAGGTGTCGGTCGTGCACAACGGCATCATCGAGAACCATGCGGACCTGCGCCGCGAGCTCCAGGCCGCAGGCTACGAGTTCACGTCCGAGACCGACACCGAAGTCATCGCGCACCTCATCGAACAACGGCAGCGCGAGGGCGACGAGTTGCTGCGCGCCGTGCAGACCGTGGTCGCGCGGCTCGACGGGGCGTATGCGCTGGCAGTGGTCTCGGCGCGTGAACCGGGGCGCGTGATCGGCGCGCGCTGCGGTTCGCCGCTCGTGGTCGGGCTCGGCGTCGGCGAGCAGTACCTGGCCTCGGACATCTACGCGTTGCTGCCGCTGACCCGCGACTTCATGTATCTCGACGAGGGCGACACCGTCGACCTGACACGGGACTTCGTCATCGTGTACGACCGCGACGGCAAGATCGCCGAGCGCACGGTCAAGCAGGTGCAACTCGCTGCGGACGCGGTGGAGCGCGGCGAGTACCGGCACTACATGCTCAAGGAAATCCACGAGCAGGTGCAGGCCGTCGCCGACACGCTCGAAGGCCGCATCGCGGGCGGGCGCGTGCTGTCGGGCATCTTCGGCGTCGACGGCGAAGCGCTGCTCAAGGGCACCGACTCGGTGCATATCGTCGCCTGCGGCACCAGCTTCCATGCCGGCCTGGTCGCGCGCTACTGGATCGAGGCGCTCGCCGGCATCCCCTGCACCGCCGAAATCGCCAGCGAGTACCGATATCGCGATCCTGTCGTGCGGCCGGGCACGCTGTACGTCACGATCACGCAATCGGGCGAGACCACCGACACGCTCGCCGCGCTCAAGCTCGCCAAGTCACGCCCTTACCTCGCACATCTCGCGGTGTGCAACGTGCCCGAGTCGTCGGTGGTGCGCGAGGCTGGGTTGGTGCTCATGACGCGCGCCGGCCCCGAGATTGGCGTGGCCTCGACCAAGGCTTTCACCACGCAGCTCGCGGCGCTCGCACTGCTTGCCATCGAGCTTGCGCGCACGCATGGCGTGTCCGCGGAGCGTTACGCCGACGCCGTGCACCAGCTCGAACAAGTGCCGGGACTCATCGCCGACGTGCTCCTGCTCGATCCGCAGATCGAGGCCATGGCCGCGCACATCGTGCCCAAGCACCACGCGCTGTTCCTGGGACGCGGCACGCAGTACCCCATCGCGATGGAAGGCGCGCTCAAGCTCAAGGAAATTTCCTACATCCACGCCGAAGCGTACGCGGCGGGCGAACTCAAGCATGGTCCACTGGCGCTGGTCGACGACCAGATGCCCGTGATCGCGGTGGCACCCAACGACCACCTGCTCGAGAAGCTGCGCTCCAACATCGAGGAAGTACGCGCGCGTGGCGGCCGGTTATACGTGTTCGCCGACGCCAACGTCGCGCACGGCACCGCGCGCGGCGACGACGTGCTGATCGAACTGCCGCCCTGCGGCGAGCTGATCGCGCCGATCGTCTATTGCGTGCCGTTGCAACTCCTCGCGTACCACGTCGCCGTCGCGCGCGGCACCGACGTCGACCAGCCGCGCAACCTCGCCAAGTCCGTCACTGTCGAATAACCCATTGCATTAGCGAGGTTTCGGAGGAGCGGGATGGGCCGAGGCGTGGTCAACGACGTACACCCAGGTGCCCGCCTCTTTTCTGGCGATCACCGAGAAACGTCCTGACAGCGTAACCGGATTGCCTCCGCTCTTTGGAGCCAGGGTAAGGGTGAAGTCGCCCCAACCCACCGAATGGTCCCCAGAGGTCTCGTAGTGAGTATTGGCGAACGTCGCGGCAGTCACCGTGTTTGCCGCCAGCAGGTCTACGTAAGATTTGCGGATCGCCTCGCGGCCCTTTGCCTCAGGGGCATCGGGAAGCCACATCACGGCGTTCTCGGAGTACACCGCCATGATGCCATCGAGATCGTTCGTGGTGATCGCCTTTCGCCAAGCCTCATCCACGACCTGCGCGCCATTGGGTACGGGCGCTGCCGCTGCCGCTGCGGTAGCGAAGGAGATCAAGGAACAGAGCAGCGCCAGCATCAGCGCGCGATACGAACGTGTCATTGTCATTGTGCGATCCTTTGTTGAGTAGTGGTGGTGCACATCGCTTGAAAGGTCTAACGCCTGAATCAGGCTGACTCGAAAAGCGGGTTTGGCTTGACTGAATCGCTCGGCTAAGCATGCGGAAAACGGGCGCTCACTTGAGCCTTAGGTGCTGTGTCTCGTAGTCGGTCTTCCACGCGGCACCATTCTCCGAAACTTCCTGGCGGAAGTAAAAACCTTTGGCGTTAGGAGTTATGGTCACTTGCCAGCGTGCGAACTTGCCCACGCGTTCGCGGCCGCCGGTGAACACCCACTTCTCGCCGTGAACCCAGGCCCGAAGGGTGCGGGAGCCACCGGAGCCGTTGAAATTGGCATACGTGTATGCGTGCTCTTCGGGGGAGTACCCCATGATGCTCAGCGAGATGTCCCTCTCCTTGGGATTCGTATCTTCTGCTCGACAGACGACGAAGGAATCGTGAGTTAGCCACTCACATGTTTCGCGATAGGACGCAGACCCAGGCGCCCGCCTGGAACAAAGGCAACTTCTTCGGCGAACGCTTCGCAACGCCCTAGCGCCTGCGCCTGCGCCGATCGGGCGCAGGCGCTCGCACTCGAGGCGCGCGGGTGATTCGGGTGTGCTTACTCGAAGCCGTTGCCGAAGATCACCGCAGGGTCGGCGATCGCACACGACTGCACCTTGATGTCGTCGATGTGCCAACCGGTCGCGCGGCCGACCGAGCCGTCCGTGCTCAGGCGCCAACGGAATTGCACCGTCTGCCCGGCGAACGCGGACATGTCGACGATGGAGCGCCGCCACGGCGCGGGGTCGCCGCACCACGCCTGCAAGCCGTTGGCCGGGCCCGCTCCGAGCGGCCCGGTGTAAGGCTGGGTCAGCATTTCGGTATTACCGACCTGGGTCCACGTGGCCCCGGCATTCGTGGAAACCTCAAGCAAGCCGCCATCCCAGCAGCCAGTGGTGCCGCGGCTCTCGAGCGACTGGTCGTTCCAGAACTGCAAGGTCAAGGGAAGCTGGTTCGCCGGCAATGCGATCGACGGCGAGATGAGGCGCTGGTCGGATGTCGTTGCGATGTCCTGCGCCTGCATCTTGTTGCCGCCTGACGGAGAACCCGGTTGCGCGGTCGAGATGGCCCACGTCGATGCGCCCGTGCTGCCCGTGGTCGTATAGGCACCTAGGCCGCCCGAGAAATCTTCGCTGTACACGGTCGTGGCGGTCGAACCCGTTGCGCAGTCGCCCGGCGCCGCGGCGGTGCGGAACGTGAATACCTGGGAGGTGGTGCTCGTGCCGCAGGCATTGATCGCGGTCACGCGCCAGTGATAAAGCGTGTTGCTGCTGAGTGCGGGCGCGACCGGCGTGCTGGTGCCGTCGAGCGTCCGGTCGAAGACCGGGGCCGCGAATGTCGCCTCGGTGGCGACGACCACGCGGTACGACGCCGCCTGTGCGGTGGCCGACCAGCTCAAGGTCGGCGTCGCCGTCTGGTTGGTCGCTCCATTCACCGGTGCAGTGGGCGCGGGCGCTGCGGGCGTCGCGTTCGCGATGGTGAGCGACACGCCCGTACTGCGCGCAAGGTTGCCGGGCGTCGATTGGCCGTTGATCGAGATCGGGTACGTGCCCGGCGTCGCCGCGGCCGTGTTGGCGATGGTGAGCACGGAGGCACCGGGAACCGGCGAGGGATTCGGCGCGAGCGCGGCGGTGGTGCCCGATGGTTGCCCGGATGCGGACAGCGCAACGGGTTCGGCGAAGCCCAGAATCGAGCCCAGCGCGACGGAGTAGGTCGCGACGGCGGGTGCACAGACGGCGCGCGAGGTCGGAGTCGCCGTCAGGGAATAGCCCGGCTCTTCCGCGCAGTTGCGGCAGACCAGCGCGAAGTCCTGGTCGGTGGCCGAGCCCTGGTTTGGAATGCCGTCGCCGGGAAGATTGCGCGCCACGACGCGTACGACGACATCACCGCCAGGATTCGCGATGAAGACGTTCTCGACGTTGTTGCGGCTGTCCGCCGTGCCGCCCGTGCTCGACGCGCCATTGGTGAATACGTTGCCGAGGTAGGTCTGACCGCCGCTCACGACTTCGAGGTCGAGATTGTTCACCAGCGTGGGATTGGCCGCCAATGCCGCGGCCGCGTCGGTCCACGCGAGACTGATGCGCACGGGTCGACCGGGCTCGGTCACGCCATAGGTTGCCGTCCAGATCTCGCCGACGCTGTCGAGGACTTGCGTCTGGTCGATGTATTCCGAGTTGTCGAAATCGCTGCCGAGACTGCCAGGAATATCGACCCGCCCCCAACCTTCGGTGGTGTTGGGAATCGTCGGCGCGGTCGTCGTGTCACGCGCGCCGTTGACCAGCAACGCCTTGATCATGGCGGGGCTCGGCGTGGCCTGTGCATTGTTGTTGCGCCACCACTCGGTGAGCAGCACCGCGACGCCCGACGTGTGCGGCGCGGCCATGCTCGTGCCACTGCAAAATGCATAGTTGTTGTTGCTTCCCGCAATGGCCGTCCCGCACTGCGATGCACCCGCGACCCGCCGTGCGGAGGCGATCTGTTCGCCCGGCGTCGTGATGGTGATGCCGAAGCGGCCATCCACCGTCGGTCCCCGGCTGGAAAAACTGGAAATCGTGTCGATCGACCCCGCGCGGTGGTTCCGGCTGGATGCGGTGATGATCGGGTTCTTCGCTTCCTTGGGCGCGGTCAATGTGTTGGCGTTCGGGCCCGAGTTGCCGGCGGAGAACACCATCACGAAAGGCTCGTTGGTCAGCGTGTCGAAATTGCCGTCGCGCACGATCTGATCCCACGCGCGCGCACCTGCGGTGTATCCCGCGTTGGTGCCCTCGCCCGATGTCCAGCTACCGTTGCCGCCGACTGCGCCGCCGGCAAGCGCGTTCTTTGACAGCACCTGCCAGCCTCCGGCCGGTGGCCAGGGAGTTCCGCCGACACAGATGGGATTCTGCGCGTAGATCCGGGCCGAGGACGCGACGCCCTGTCCGTAGAAAAAGCCCGCCGCATCTGTCGTGCCGGCGGCAGCCGTTCCCGCGATGATGCCGGCGACGTGCGTACCGTGTCCGCCCTGCGGATTGTCGTCGCCCGGACCATTTCCCGCCGGGCACCCGGGATAGGTGAATCCACCGGCGATGCGCGACGAGAGATCCGGGTGCGTGAGATCGACACCGGTATCGATCACGGTCCAGATCACGCCGTTGCCGTTGAGTCCGATCGTTCCGAGCCAGCTGAGGTAGCCCGTCTGCGGTACGTTGGACGCGTCGTAGTTGCGGGCCAGCACCTGGGAGGACATCTCGTCGTCGAGCTTGGGATCGGGGCTCGCGTATTCGAGCCACACCACCTGGGGCAGCTCCGCAATCGCGGCGAGCGCGGAGGCCGGCACTTCGATCCACGCGTCGAACAATTTCTGGTCCGCCTGTGCGGGCCCGTGGGTCAACACGGTGGCGCCCGCCGCATGAAGCGCCGCAAGCAGCGCGGGCACGTTGCCATCATTGTAAAAATGCACATCGACATTGCGGATGAAGTCACCGCGCTTGCCCAGCGAACGGTCGATCTTCCACGCGGGATCAAAGCTGCCCGTCCAGCGAACATGGGATGCGCTCTCGAGCGCCTGCAGCGATGCGGCCGATGACCATACGAGATAGGTGTCATTCGGGTAGTACTGCAGCGGCACCGCTCCCGCGCTGCGCAGCTGCTCGAGATACTCACCGCGCACTTCCGTCTCGAACTGCACGAATCGAAGGCCTTCGCCCTTGTCGTTGGGGCGATAGCGCCCGCTCGAGCGTTCGGTCATTGTCAATGGATCGAACGACAGCTGGCCGAAGGACAGCGACTTCGAGCCCTCCGCGGCGACGGGTCCCAGTGCGGTCGCAACCGCGATGGCGAGTGCCGAAAGGACGACGGATTTCGAGCGGGCAATGCGGCGCATCATGGAGGAACCTTTTGACGGGCAAGGGATGAGGGAGCGAGGAACGAACCACGCAGCCGCGCGTATCAAGCACGCGTGATGGAACGGTGAAACCGAGATTATGCTGCTTCACGCGATGTGTCGAGCGCGGGCGCGCGATGTGCAGCGGCTTTGCGACCACTCTCTTCGTTCGGCACCCGAGTTCGCAGCGCTTTGGTCGAGGAGGGAAAATTCCTGGCTGTTGCGCAGGAGTTGCGCATGCCGAGTCGGCGTCTTAACCATATTTTCAGGGGTGCTCTGCTAAGCTATTGATTGCTGAAGTAAAATTCGCTGCAACAAGAGGTCATTCTTCAGCGTGATCAAAGGCCGCATCAAAGGAGCAATCCAATGACGACCAATAATCCCGAACTCCGCAAGGAGAAGGTGGAAACCCTCAACGAACTCATCCAGGCGACGCGCGATAGCGCCGCGTTCTACGCCGATGCCGCAAAGTCCGTGCAGAATCCTGCACTGCGCACTCTGTTCGGCGACATCGCCGCATCCAAGCAGGGCCTCGTGGGCAGCATGGCGCGCGACGTGCGCGCCGAAGCGGGGGAACCCGCAACGACCGGCACCCTGCGCGGCAGCCTGCACCAGGTCTATTCCACACTGCGCGCCGAAATGGCAAAAGACCACGGCGACTACGCCTATGTGAAGGAACTCGAGAAGAGCGAAGATCGCCTGCTCGAAGCCTTTCACGACGTCATTAAGCGCGACGACGCGCCCAAGGCCGTGAAGGAGTCGCTGCTGAGTTTCCTGCCCAAGGTCCAGCAGCACCATGACGACATGCGTGCGCGCAAGTGGGCCATGGAGGCGCGGCACTGAGTCTGTTCGCTCGCGTCCAACCAGCAAGAGCCACTCGACACTGGGGGGATCCTGAGAACGAAACACGGAGGAAATATGAAGACCATGACAACTCATCCCAGACACACGCTGCTGGCCACCGCGCTGGCGGTGCTGATCGCGCCGGGCATTGCCCTGGCTGGCGGCGGCAAAAATGGGGGCATGTCCGCAGACGCGAAGGATGCGTACCGCGAAGGACAGATCTGGGCGACCTACGTCACGAATCCCAGTCTGGACGCCATGGACCTGAAGGTCGATGTGCAGGGCGACAAGGCCACGATCAGCGGCAACGTTGAGACCGCCATCCAGAAGCGGCTGGCCGAGCGCATCGCGGACCGTACCGACGGCATCGACAGGGTGGAGAACCGCATCAAGGTCGACCCCAGGTTGATGGTGGTCACCGTGGTGGAACCCGTCCCAACATTCGCAACCTATGTGGCTGATGCCACGCTGGAAGCCATGGTGGATTCCAAGCTGCTCTGGAACCAGTACACCGATGCCCTCGATATCGATGTCACGGCCAACCGCGGCGTGATTACCCTGACGGGCATCGCCGACACGCCGAACTCGCGTGACCTGGCCGGGCGGCTGGCAGCTTCAACGCCGGGCGCGCGACTCGTGAACAACCAGCTCACTCTGGATCCTGACCAGCACGGCCAGGTGGTGACCGCAGCGGCCCCCGACGGGGACGATCATCTGAGCGATACCTGGATCACGGCGAAAACCAACTCGTCGCTCCTCTGGACTTCGGGTGTCCAGGGCACCGATATCGACGTGAAGACACGGAACGGTGTAGTGACCTTGACGGGAACTGTCGAGACCCGTTTCGAAAAGGATCTGGCGATTGAAGTCGCGCAAGGTGTCCGTGGCGTGCAGCGCGTGGATGCCAGTGGGCTGAAACTCGAAACCAACACCAATCAGGTCAGCCAACGCTGATCGCCGTGAGGTTGCCCGAAGTCAGCGCGGAGTGACATGACGCGCGGCACTCCAGGCAACACCCGCAACATCGGCACGGGCCCGGGTAACCGGGCCCGTTTCGTTCGAGTGCCGCAAGCGGGAAGCGCGGCGCCTCGGCACCCCGCGCACTGACAGGCCGTGCGTCACGGCGGGCACGGCGCTGCTCGCTGCGGAAACGCCTTCACCACCACGCACGCTGCCAGCGCACCAATGACTTGCGCGGCGACGAAACCGGCCACGTCGTCCGGGCGTATGCCGGCGAATGTCTGCGTCAGCGACCGCGCGACGGTTACCGCGGGATTGGCAAACGACGTGCTCGACGTAAACCAGTACGCCGCGAAGATGTAACTCGCGACGAGCGCCGGCACCGCGTTCGGACGATGCCGCAAGCCGAGCAGAATGGTGAGCAGCAGGCCGAACGACGCGACTCCCTCGCTGAGCCATTGCGCGGCGCCGGTGCGCGCGTGAGTGCCCGGCTGGATGAGCGCAAGCTCGAACATCGCGTGCGCGAGCAGCACGCCGGCGACCGCCGCCAGCACCTGCACCGCCACGTAGGCCAGCGCATCGAGCGTGCCGATCTCGCCACGCATGCGCATCGCCAGTGTGACGACGGGATTGAGGTGCGCGCCCGAGATCGGCCCGAACAGCACTATCAGGACGTACAGCGCGCCGGCCGTGGCGCCCGCGTTGGCGAGCAGCGCCACGCCGTCGTTGCCGTCCGACAGCGCCACGCCCATGATTCCCGACCCCACGACCGCGGCGAGCAGCAGTGCAGTGCCCAGGAACTCGGCGAGCAGTCTTTGCGGCAAGGAGTAAGTCACCGCAGCGACTCGATCAACGCCGCAACGCGACGCGAGATGTCGTCGCGCACTGCGCGGTAATCGTCCCCCTCCAGGTTCTTCGGATCCTGCAACTGCCAGTCCTCGCGTCGCTCCGCCGGCACCCACGGGCAGCTGTCGCCGCATCCCATGGTGATGACGGCGTCGAATGGCATGCCCGCGATGTCGTCGAGTGACTTCGATTGGTGGCCGGCCAGGTCGTAACCGAGTTCCGCCATGCTGCGGATCGCCTTCGGGTTGATGATGCCCGAGGGTTTCGATCCGGCGCTGTGCGCTTCGACGTCGGTGCCTCCGTGGATGCGCGCGAAGGCTTCGGCCATCTGGCTGCGGTTTGAATTCTCGACACAGACGAACAGCACTCGCTTCATGGATCCGTGGCCTCTGGTTGGGCGCAGAATTCACCGCACGGGCCGCGCAAAGCGTTATAGCCGATCCTGGTGTCCGTAGATGCTGCCACGGTGCGCGAGTTTCGCTCGTCGCCACTCAATGTCTCAGTTCACCGCAATCAAGCCGGCCATCGCGGGTGCTCGGGAATCGCAGGCAGAACGGGCTCTGCCACATGCGGAAAGCGCCGCAGCATGTCTGCGGCGCCGCGCCCGTCAGTGGTCGCTCTTGGTTTTGGCCGATGCGGCTTTTTTCCGCTTCGTCGGTGTGGCGTTCTTTTCAGCGTCGCATCGCGCTTTGAGTGCCTTGATCTCCGGATACGCCGTGTCGACCTCATAACGCTGGGGATTGGCGAGTTGCAGGCAGGTCGATGCGAACGGTTTGTCTTCCTCGCCATGACCTTCCGGGTGCGAGTGCGCGGAGGTCGACACGAGTGCGGCGCCGAGCAGCAGCGGAAACAATGCGGTGCGGGTATTCATGGGGATATCTCCGGTGGTGTGTGTTGGCCGGTTGGCCGATGCTGACGGCGGTGAACAGGGTCGCGCCGGTCATTCCGGCGTGCGAAATCCGCGCCGCTGGAGGGTGAATTGGTTGAGGGGGCGCCTGTCCGCCCGTTTGGATCAGATGACCCGTTTCATCTCCGAGTACTCGCCTCGAACGCGCACCACTACGGTGACGGGGTCACTGCCGCGGTTGCGCCAGTACCAGCCATGGTTGCCGTCGAACGCGGCTCGCAGCGTGCCCTCATCGGCCGGGACGCTGCGGCCCTTCTCGTAGCTGATGGCCTTGCCGCCTCCGCCGTCGCCATGCGTGTCGAAATTCACGCTGCCACCGGCCACGGTCCAGCTGAACTCCGCCTCGTCGTTCGCCCGCATGACCAGTTTTATCTCCGCTCCTTCTCCGGGTTGCAGGACCACGCTCATTTCGTCCCGCCAGCCTTGTGCCAGATCGACACCCGCTGGTTGCGTCGCTGTCGTCGCGTCGGCAACGGGAACCGGATCCACTGCTTTCGCGGGACCTGCCGCCGCTGCGTCCATCTCCGCATCCGCCGAGGCTTCTTCCGCGAGTTGCGCCTTGATCTCACCCATCTCGGTCAGACCCAGCAGGCGGCCGATGCCGGTGGGATCGATCGCATACTCCGCTGGAAGCACCACGGCGATGAGGATCGCGGCAGCCGCCGCCAACGCGAGAAGGGTGGAGCGCAGCAGCTGACGCGAAGTCGGCAGATCGGATGCCGCGGGCATGTTGTTGTTGTACATGGCGGGAATGCTCCAGTCGAAATCTAGGAAACGTAATAGCCGGTCAGCTGATAACCGATCAGGACGAAGCCGGCGGACATCATCGCCACATTGGCCACGTAAGCGTGTTTGCGAAAGCTGGTGGTTCGCCGCCAGTACCCCATGGCGATCAGGATGGCACCGAGTGCCAGAAGCTGTCCGATCTCCACTCCCACGTTGAACGCCAGCAGGTTCGGCAACAGGCCGTCGGGCGAGATCTCGTACTCGATGATCTTGGTCGCCAGACCGAAGCCATGAAAGAGCCCGAATATCAGCGTGGCGACTTTGGTGTTCGGCTGGAAGCCGAACCAGCGCTGGAAGGCACCCACGTTGTCCATCGCCTTGTAGACGACCGATAGTCCGATGATCGCGTCGATCAGATGACTGTTGATGCCGAAGTCGAAGTACACGCCGAGCAGCATCGTCGTCGAATGACCGACCGCAAAAAGGGTCACGTACAGCGCGATGTCCTTTATCCGGTAGAGGAAGAAGATCACGCCGAACAGGAACAGGAGATGGTCGTAGCCCGTCGCCATGTGCTTGGCACCCAGGTACAAAAACGACATGAGGTGAACGCCAGAAAGTTCCTGGATATAACCCTTGTCGCCCTCGGCGACCGCGTGCGCGAGCGCTTCTCCAGCCATTGCGAGCAACAGCAACACGAGGATCGACGAGAACAGCGGGCTGCTGTACCACGGCGATGTTCCGTGGGCCGGCGTGGGAGAAGAAGGAAGCTGGCTCATGGGTTCTTGCCCTGCGATGTGGTTGCAACAAAGCAGCGGGATCGCCTTGGAGAAAACTGTTCAGTAGGCACTGCTCTGACCTGGAAATCGCAGCAGTTCTTGACCCTCAGATCCGTGGTCATGCTGCGACTCTGCGGTGCAGAAGTCGGTACAGCGCAGGCAGCACCAGCAGAGTCAGCAGGGTCGAGGAGACGATGCCGCCGATGACTACGGTGGCGAGCGGTCGCTGAACCTCCGCGCCGGTGCCGACATTGAGCGCCATCGGCAGGAAGCCGAGGCTCGCCACCAGTGCCGTCATGAGCACCGGACGCAAGCGAGTGAGGGCACCTTCGATCACGGCCTTGTCCAGCGGCGCCCCTTCGGCCCTCAAGGTGCGGATGAAGCTGATCATCACCAGCCCGTTCAACACCGCAACGCCCGACAGCGCGATGAAGCCAACGCCCGCGGAGATCGAGAACGGAATGCCGCGGAGCCACAGGGCGAGCACGCCTCCGGTCAGTGCGAGCGGCACCCCGCTGAATACGACGGCCGCGTCCTTGCCCGACCCGAACGCCATGAAGAGCAGCCCGAAGATCATCACGAGCACGACGGGCACGACGATGGACAGGCGTCGACCCGCCGAGATCAGTTGCTCGAAGGTGCCCCCGTATTCGATCCACGTTCCAGCGGGCAGTTCGATGTCTGCCTCGACGCGCGAGCGCAGGTCCTGCACGAAGGATCCAAGATCGCGACCGCGCACGTTGGCGGTGATGACCACGCGCCGCTTGCCGTTCTCCCGGCTGATCTGATTGGGGCCGAGGGCGACTTCCACGGTCGCCACTTCGCCAAGTGGTACGTGCGTCGGCGCCGTGGACGCGCCGTCGGTTGCGGCGCGGGTGAGAGAACTCAATGGCAGCGGGATCGGCAACATCGCGAGGGCTGCCGGATTCTGGCGTTGCTCTTCGGGCAGACGGACGACGATATCGAAGCGGCGGTCGCCCTCGAAGACCTGACCGGCAGTGGCGCCGCCCATCGCAATCGAGACGGTGTCCTGGAGATCTCCTACGCTCAGGCCGTATCGCGCGAGCGCGGCACGGTCCGGCGTGATCGTCATCAGCGGCAATCCCGTGATCTGCTCGAGCTTGACGTCGGCGGCGCCCTCGACCGCGGACGCCGCAGTTTCGATCTGCTCGCCGACCGCGAGCAGCTCCTCGAGATCGTCCCCGTAAAGCTTGACGGCGACTTCGGCGCGAACGCCGGCGATGAGCTCGTTCATGCGCATCTGCACCGGCTGGGTGAACTCGTAATTGTTGCCGGGGATGGTGCGAACCGCCGCGTCCATTTCAGCGACGAGCTGATCCTTGGTCTTGCGCGGGTCCGGCCAGTCGGCGCGCTCCCTCAGCATGATGAAGGTGTCGGCGACCGAGGGCGGCATCGGGTCCGTGGCGATCTCCGCGGTGCCGAGCTTGGCCACCACGATGTCGACTTCGGGAAACTTCTTTATCCGCGCCTCGAGCTGTTCCTGCATGCCGACAGCCTGCGACAGACTGGTGCCCGGAATGCGTAGTGCATGCAGCGCGATGTCGCCCTCATCGAGGTTCGGGATGAACTCGGTGCCGAGACGCGTCGCGAGCAGACCGGCCAGCACGGTCAATACCGCCGCTGCGGCGACAACGGCAACGCGCATGGACAACGCGCTGCGCAGTAAGGGTGCATAAACCCGCGTGAGGCCGCGCATGACACGCGTTTCGTGTTCCGCGACTTTCCCGGTTACGAACTGTGCGACGGCAGCAGGCACGAAGGTCAGCGACAACGCCATGGCCGCAGTGAGCGCAATGACCACCGTGAACGCCATCGGATGGAACATTTTTCCTTCGACGCCGGTGAGCGCGAAGATCGGCAGGTACACCGCGGCGATGATGAAGAGCCCGAACAGGCTCGGCTTGATCACCTCGGCACTGGCGACGGCAGCAAGTTCGAACCGTTCTTCGCGCGACAGGAGCCGTCCCAGTCTTTGCTGGCTCTCGCCAAATCGCCGCAGGCAGTTCTCCACGATGATGACTGCGCCATCGACGATGAGCCCGAAGTCGAGCGCGCCAAGGCTCATCAGATTTGCCGAAACCCGGTTCTCGACCATGCCGGTGATGGTCAGCAGCATGGCGACCGGAATGACCGCGGCAGTGATGAGCGCCGCACGGATGTTGCCGAGCAGCACGAACAGCACCACCACGACGAGCAGGGCGCCCTCGAGCAGATTCTTGCGCACCGTCGCGATCGTGCGATCGACGAGGTCGGTGCGGTCGTACACCGCCGTTGCACTGACGCCATCAGGCAGGCCCGCCGCGATCGTCTCGAGTTTCGCGCCGGCGCGCTGCGCCACAGCGCGGCTGTTTTCGCCGACCAGCATGAACACCGTGCCGAGCACCACCTCGTGGCCGTCCTTGGTCGCGGCACCGGTGCGAAGCTCGCTGCCTTCGACAACCTCGGCGACATCGGACATGCGCAACGGCAGTCCGTCGCGAGTCGCGACGACGATCTCGCGAATAGCCTGCGCGTCCGCCACCTGGCCCGGTACGCGGATGAGGTACTGCTCGCCCGAGCGCTCGATGTACCCCGCGCCGACACTGGCGTTGTTGCGTCCCACCGCGTCGAGTACGTCGCGCAACGTGAGTCCGTACGCAAGCAGTTTCGAGGGCTCAGGCGTGATGTGGAACTGGCGTACGAAGCCACCGACGGTGTTGACGTCGGTGACGCCCTTCAAGTGCCGCAACTGCGGCCGCACCACCCAGTCCTGCAACGTGCGGAGCGCGGTGGGAGTCCAGGGCTTGCCTTCTGCATCCACGGCGCCCGGTGCGGCCTCGACCGTGTACATGAAGATCTCGCCCAGTCCCGTTGCCACGGGGCCGAGACTCGGTTCGATGCCATCGGGTAGTTGAGCCGCGGCCTGCTGCAGTCGCTCAGCCACCTGCTGCCGCGCGAAATAGATGTCGGTGCCGTCCTCGAACACCACGGTGACCTGCGACAGTCCGTAGCGCGAGATGGAGCGCGTGTATTCGAGACGCGACAGACCCGCGAGCGCGGTCTCGACCGGAAACGTCACGCGCTGCTCGGCCTCGAGTGGTGAATAGCCCGGCGCCTCGGTGTTGATCTGCACCTGCACGTTGGTGATGTCGGGCACGGCGTCGATCGGCAGCCGACCGTAATTCCAGACACCCAGCGCCGAAGCGGCAAGGACGAGGATCAGTACCAGCCAGCGGTGCGCAATGGCGGTGCGAATAATGCGTTCCAACATACTCATTCCCTTTCGTCCGGCCATCGTGCGAAGCGCGACGGCGTTAGTCGGTTTGCGAGCCGGTGGCTCGCGAACAACCCGCCTTGGTCAGTGGTCGTGGCTGGCGCCGGATTTCTCGATGTCGGCCTTGATCAGGAAACTCTGCTCGGCCACGTATGGAGTGCCGGGCTTGAGTCCCTCCAGCACCTCGACCCGCTCCCCATCGCGTGCGCCAAGCTCGAGCATGCGAACCTCGTAGGTGTCGCCGACCTGCGCGAACACGACGGTGAAATCGCGAAAGCGCTGCAATCCCGATTCCCTGACCGTGATGGGCGCGCTTCGCTCTGCCACCACCACGTCGGCCGACACGATCATGCCGGGACGCCATTGACCCTCGGGGTTGTCGACGCTGGTGCGCGCAACCACGCTCTGACCTTGCGTGGCGAGGGGCAACAGCGAGTCGATCACGGCGTCGGTCTGCGTCTCGCCGGTGGTGGATTTGATCCGCACCGACTGCCCGGCAGCGAGGCGGCCCGCGTCCTTGCCGATGGCGTTGAGCTCGATCCACACCTTCGAGAGGTCGGCGATCTCGATCAGCGCGTTGTCGCCCGCCACATCGCCGACATTGGTCGAACGCGCCAGCACCACACCCGCGATCGGCGCGGTGACGGTGTAGCTGCGCATGCTGTCGTTGCCTTCCACCACGACCAGCGCCTGGCCGCGGCGGACCTGCTCCCCCTGCTGCACATGCACTGCACGAACGATGCCGGGAAAGCGTGCCCGGACCTCGGCGCGGCGATTGGTATCGAGAGCCACCCGACCCATGACGCTCACCGTGTCCTTGATCACCGCGGGTCCCGCGATGTCGATTTCGACTCCAGCTTCCGTAGCAACCGCTTTCGGAATTGTGGTTCGACCCTCGTAGGACTCGTACGCCCACGCGTGGGACTTGCCAGCGTGCTTCGCGTTGACCTTGACGTCGAAGGAATGCGGCTCGGTCACCGTCCCGCTGCCGACCAGATAGTCGTTCTCGGCCTTGAACGTGAAGTGGTTGACCTCGCCGTCGAGACGCTTGAGATCGATGGTGGCGTCGACCGAGGTCGGTGCCAGCGGTTTGTCGGCCTGGTACGCGTACAGCCGATACTGCGGCGGCACGCCGGTCTCGAAGATCGTGACCTCTATGGCGAAATCGCCATCGCGCAGCATCCTGCCGCGGTGCGGGCCGCGTTCGTATTCCCCGGCCGTGGCGGTCTCTCCATGCGCCGGCGCCGAAGCACCGTCCGGGTTTGAACCACCGCACGCGCCGAGTATCAGGGAGAGAGCTGCGACAGCAACGATGCGAACGATCATGGCGTGGTTTCCGTGGCGACGGCGGTGAGGCGATCGATTTCGACGAGCCGGGTGTGATAGCGGGCGGCCGCTTCGACGCTGCGCACACGCAGTTCGAACAGCGTGCGCTGCGCCAGCGCGAGCGAGGCAAACGAGAAGCGTCCGGCCTCGAAGCCGCGGCGCGTGAAAGCGTAGGCCTGTTCGGCCTTGGGCAACATGCGCGTTCGCACAGAGTCGTATTCGGTGCGCGCGTGCCTGAGTTCCTGGTACTTCTCGAACAATGCCTGGTGACTTTCAAAGCGCTGCGCTTCGCGACGCAGCTCGAGCGCACTCAACTGCGCGTCCACCTCGGCAATCGCAAGCTCCGCGCGCGGCCGGTTGCCCAGTGGAACGGACACCGAGGCCACCAGTGCCTGATCGTCCAGCGCTTCAAGTCGCCGTACGCCCAGGCTGACGGTGACATCCGGTCTCGCGCTCGCCTCAGCCACGCGTCGCCGCGCTGCGATGGTCGCTGCCTCGAGACGCACGTCGCGTTGCGCGGGTGTTTGCGGCAAGCGGGCCGCCAGTTCATCGAACGGGGCTGCGGCTGGGAGTTCGTCCAGATCGCCCGCTACTTCGGCAAAGTCGGGCTCGAGCGCTCCCCAACTCGCCGCCAGCGTCGAACGCGCGCTCAGCAGCTCGTGCTCCGAATGCTCGCGCTCTAGCTCCGCTTCCGTCACCGCAATTTCGGCAGCGCGCAGGTCGGATTCGGGATTGCGCGCGGCATTCACCCACGCCGCCACATCCCGGCGACTACGGTCGGCGAGTTCCACGCGCTCGCGCGCAAAGGCCAGGCGCTGCTGATCGGCGAGGACCTCGATGAAACGTGTGGTCGTGCGGCTCGCGATATCAATGCGGGTCGCATCGGCGGTACTGCGTTGGCGCGCCACTTCGGCGTCGCCGAGTGCAAGTCGTGCCGCCCGCTTGCCGCCGAGCTCGATGACGCGCCCGAGACGCAGCGTCGCCTCTGCCGAATGGGTGCCGCTCAGCGAGCCGGTGCCCGCCACGTTTTCGAGGTCAGCGCCGATCACGTAAGGGGTGGAGAGACCTTCGCGGGCGGAGCGAGCCTCGACGGCGCGCAGTTCCGCGGCTTCTGCGGCGAGCAGTGGATTGGCCGCCAGGCTGCGGGCAACCGCCTCTTCGAGACGCAGGGGTTCTGCGGCGTGTCCTTGCGGACAAACACCACAGGCTCCGGCCAAGGCCAGAGTCATGACAAGACGCAAATTCACGGACAACCTCCGGGAGATCGACAGACACAGGAAACAACGACTGCGTGATGCAGCCGCGAGGCGTCAGGCGATGGGAGGTCGGTGCGGTGGAGTGCGGACCGCGGTGGGCGGAGACGTCGCGGGAACTCCCGCGTCGAGTGGAGCGTGCATCAACTCGGGCAGAGCCAGCGCCGAAATGGTCGGCAAGGTCGAAACCAGCGTACCGATTTCATGCAGGTGAAGGACTGCGTCGAGCGATCGATCAGCTGTGGGATCGGCACCCCCTTCTTGCTGATCCGGGCCGTCGTGATCCTGGTCGGCATGCGTCAACGCTGATGCGACTGCGTCATGTGCGTGGTCGTGGTCGTGGCCGCCACGTTCGTGCGCGTGCAAGGTGGTAATCGGCGTTCCCGCGAGAACAAGCGCGACGAGCAACAGCGTGCCCGCCAGTCGCCCAATCGGGTGACGGATCCGGAACAACAGTGCAGCTCGGAGACGGCGCAGAGTCACCGTGTAAGGATGGCGCAGTATCCGCAGCAGCTCAACTGCCTTCCTGAATGGATGCCTCAAACGACCCTGAAGCCACGACGGCCGACGGAGTCCGGGCGCGCTCGGCGTAGCCGCCACCGCTGCAGCATTCGATACGCCGCGGGCACGACCAGCATCGACAACAGAGGCGCGCTGAGCATGCCGCCCACCATCGGCGCGGCGATGCGCTGGTGTTCGAGTCCGGCCCGAAGTGGCCTCATCGACCGGCGCCTGCGTCATCGGTCGCGCGCACGATGAGTGCCGCGTTGGTGCCGCCGAACGCGAACGAATTGCTCATTGCCGCGGCGATCCGCAATCCGGATCTCGCCGCATTCGGAACGTAGTCGAGATCGCACGCGGGATCGGGCACGTGCAGATTGATCGTCGGCGGAGCGATTCCGGCGGCGACAGAGCACAGCGTCGCGACCAGCTCGACCGCGCCGGCAGCGCCGAGCAGGTGACCGTGCATGGATTTCGTCGAACTCACCGGCAGGTGATCGGCGTGCGCTCCGAACACCGCGCGGATCGCCGCAGTTTCGACCGCGTCGTTGGCGGCCGTGCCCGTTCCGTGTGCGTTGATGTAGCCGATCTTCGCGGGAATCATCTGCGCGGATTCGAGCGCGAGTCGCATGCACTCGGCCTGGCCCGCGACGCTCGGACGCGTGAGGTGTTCGATGTCCGTGCACAGGCCGTACCCGGCAAGCTCGCCGAGGATGTGCGCGCCGCGGCGGCGCGCACGCTCCCATTCCTCGAGCACGAGCACAGCGGCACCCTCGCCGAGCACCAGCCCGCTGCGATTCCCCGCAAAGGGTTTGCAACTGGCGCCGGGATCGTCCGGATCCTCCATGGCGAGCGTGCGCAAGGCATCCCAGGCCTTGAGCGTGCCGATCGTCAGCGGCGCTTCGGCGCCGCCCGCGAGCATGACTTCGGCGTCGCCACTACGAATGCGTCGCCACGCTTCACCGATCGCGACCGACGACGACGAGCACGCAGTCGAATACGTCAGGTTTGGACCGCGAAGGCGATGCTCGATGCCGATCCACGCAGCCGCCGCATTGTTCATTGCGAGCAACACGCTGAAGGGTTTCACGCGGTCGGAGTTGTCGCGGTACAGCGTGGCATAGCCCTCTTCGACCGTACCAGCGCCGCCCATCCCGGTGCCAATGAAGACCCCGGCCTCGCGACGCTCCGCTTCGCTAAAGTCGAGTTTCGCGTCGGCCACTGCCTGCGCCGCGGCAACCAGCGCGAACTGGCTGACGCGGTCGAGCATGCGCTGCCTCGGCGGCGCGAAATGCAGGTCCGGATCGAACTCGACCTGCGCTGCGACGCGGACATTGAGGCGCGGCGAGAACGACTCGGGCAGGCGGCTCACCGCCGATCGTCCGGCCACCAGATTGCGGAAGAACGCGCGCGGTTCGTTGCCGCTAGGGGACACGATCCCCACGCCCGTGATCGCGACGCGCCTCATTGCGAGTTCGGCGCAGTTCCACTGCCGATGGGCATCGTCGCGTCGGCAGGCGGCACCGGCGCATCGCGTTGCGCGACCAGGCGGTCGATGTAGTCGGAAACGTCCTGCAAGGTCTTGAATTGTTGCGCTGTGCCGGTGTCGGCATCGGACGCGGTCACGTTGAACTTCTCCTCGATCGCGAAGATCAGCTCGATGACACCGAGCGAATCGATGGCAAGTTCCTCCAGCGGGGTTTGCGGCGTCAGGGTCTCCGGCGCCTGCTGATAGTCCCTGGCGAGGATCTCGCACAATCCTTCGAAGCTCGTCATCTCGATACCTGTTTGCCGGACTGTTCTGGAAGGACTTCGCCCGTCGCAACGGGCGCGCGGTGATCGTCAGCCTGCCATCGCTGCCGGGTCGACGACGCATCTGACCTTGCCGCCGAGGCGCGCACTGGCGGTGAGGATAGCGGGCCAGCGGCGCAACAGCGGCATCAGGACGCCCGCAGCCGCCGGCCGCATGGCCAGGTGCGACAACACCGCCGCCATCCGGATGCGCGACGAGAAGCTTCGCCGCCACGCCGCCGAATACGCGCGCTCCGTACGCCCGCGCGGGCTGCCGGCGAGCAACTCCGCGCGCTGCGCGACGAGGTGCCCGCACAGCAGCCACGCCGACTGGATCGCCATGCTGATGCCTTCGCCGAGGATCGGATGCGCTTCGCCGGCCGCGTTGCCGATCGCGAACTCGCTCGCCGAACGCGCGGGCGAGCGGATGCCCGGACGGATCGGGCCGACGCCCAGCCACGCGTCTTGCGGAATCGAGCCACTCAAGGCCCGCTTCACGCCGAGGCATGAGGCTTCGAGATGTGCCTGGACCGCCACCGCGGCACTGGCTCCCGGCATGCGCGCGCGGAGTGCCTGAAGGGTATCGCGGCGAATGCAGCAGGCCAGCGTGAGCCGTTCGTCTTCCGCGACCACCATGCCGCCGTAGCCCCCGGGAAATGCGAGCACTGGCAGCAGTTCGGGCGCGAGGTCCGCGTTGGAGAAATTGCCCTTGAATGCGAACAGGTCGGAGCTGCGCGACGTGGCATGCCGCGGGTGGCCGCGATCGACCGCGCGCTGCGGACCGGTTTCCCACGATCCATGCGCGTCGAGCAGGACCGATGCGCTGAGCTCTGCCGTCTCGCCCGGCTGGGATCCGGTGACGTGGACGATGTGACGCGGTCCGTCGCGCGTCAATTCGCGCACCGTCCAAGGCTGCCAGAGACTCACACCCAACGCTGCAGCACGATCGCGCAGCAAAGTGTCGAGATGCTCGCGGCCGAGCGCCCGACCCCAGCCATGCGTCGCGTGCGCGTAACGCGGCAGCTCGGCGATGAGCTGGTGCTCGCCCGCGAAGAGTCCCACGCGACGCAGCGGCGGTCCGGCGCGCCCGTCGATCGCGACGCCGACACCCATGGCGTCGAGCAGCGGCAGATTGCTGGCGGCAATGCATTCGCCGCACACCTTGCGGCGCGGAAACGCGCGCTTCTCGACCAGCGCCACCGACCACCCCGCGCGCGCGAGCAGGATCGCGGCCGTGGCGCCGGCCACGCCGGCACCGATGATCAGCGCGTCGAACTCCTGTGGTTTCATCGCGCCCGCACCGCCACGAACAAGTGCCCGAAGAGACCCGCGGAAGTTTCGCGCACGGCCCAGTCGTGCCCCGAGTCCGCGAGCTGCGGCCAGATTTCGGTGATTTCGCGATCGCGGAATCCGGCATGCACGCTCAGTACGGCATCGTGTCGCGTGGTCGCATTGCAACCGACCGCGCCGAGCAGGTGGCTACCGGCCAGCGCCAGGCGCGATCGCCGAGGTTCCATGCAAACGAACGCGCGGGCGCTGCGCGCGATGGCGTGCAGGAGTTGCTTCAGGGCCTGTCCGTCGAAGTGATGCACGAAAAGGTTCGCGATCACGAGGTCGACGCGTGCGGCGCGGGGATCCGCGAGCCAGTCGAAAACGTCGCAGGCCTTGACCTGTGCAGTCATTCCCAGGTCGCGGAACGCGTCGAGTGTCGCGGCAGCCACGACCGGCTGCCGGTCGATCAGGGTCACGCGCGTGCCGGCCCATCGTTGGCTTCGACGCCGCGCCAACTGCAGCATCAGGCTGCCATCGCCCGCGCCGAGCTCCACGAGATGCGGGTTGGCCGTGGTGCCCATGACGCGGTCGATCTCGGGCAGCAGGATCGAGGCGTTGCCCATCAGGCGATTGACGCGACGCAGGTCCCGACGCGATCGGACTGCGCGTGGATCGTCCGCAGGCAACTCGTCGAGCCATTCGGGCTCGACGCGGCGCGGCATCCCGGCACGCGATGGGGCGGTGGATGACGCCACGCTCATGCGACCTCCAGCAGCGCACCGTGGCAGTTGAAGCCGGCACCGAACGCGGACATCCACCAGCGCCCTGCCGGTGCGCGGTCCGCCAGTGCCGCCTCGAGCACGAAGTACACGAAGGCACTGCTGAGGTTGCCGTACTGGCGCAGCATCGCCGCGCTGTATCGCAGGTCTTCCTCGCGCAGGTCGAGCCGTAACTTGAGCGCCTGCAACACGTCGCGACCGCCGGCGTGCCAGATCCACACGTCGATGTCCGCCACGCCCAGTCCCGCGCGGTCGAGGGTCGAGTGCAACACCTGCGCTGCGTGTTCAGCGGCGAGGTGCGGCACCGGGCGCGTGAGCACGTTGCGCAACATGCCGCCGCGCTGCTCGAAGCGCAGCGCCTCGCGCTCAGCAGGGTTGGTCAGCGACGTGGCGCTCTTCCATTCCACTCGCCGCTGGTGCGCCGGCGGCTGTGACGACAGGACCGCGGCACCCGCGCCGTCGCCGAACAGGCACGCGCTGATCAGCACGCCGGGATCGTTGTCGAGATACATGGCCGCGCTGCTGACCTCGACGCACACCGAGAGCACGTGTCCGGTCGCGCCTGCACCGAGCAGCGCCTCGGCCATGCGCCAGTTCGGCAGCGCCGCGCCGCATCCCTGCCCGACGAGATCGAAGGCCTGCACGTCGGGTCTCAGGCCCAGCGCCTCGATGACGTAGCTGGTCAGCCCCGGGCAGAGATAGCCGGTGCAGGTACTGACGATCACCGCATCGATCCGGGCAGCGTCGACACCGGCATCGGCGAGTGCACGCACGGATGCGGCGGTCGCGAGTGCCGGCGCGTGCGTGGCGAAGCGCGCGTGCAGCGTGTCGGGGTCGATCCGGAAACTGTCCGCGAGGGTGTCGAGCGCCAGATGACGGGACTCGATGCCGTTGTCGCGCGTCAGCACCGTCTGCGCGATCGCGCGCGAGCGGCGGTCGAGTTTCCCGAACCACTCCGATGCCAGGAACGCCTCCCAGCAATCACGTTTGGTGTAGCTCCGCGGCGGATGCGCGGTACCCAATCCTTCTAGGAACATGAAGCTCCTCGTCGACATATCAGCACGCTCGGTGCGCCCAAGAGCGACTCAAATCGTCGACGCCTTCCAAGCTGGCGCAGACGTCTGAACGCGCGCCAAATACAACTTTTCCAACGCAATGTTATCTACTTGATATGCGCTGGCGCAGCCGCCGCCGCTGCAGCAGTCGATACGCCGCGGGCACGACCAGCATCGACAGCACCGGTGCGCTCAACATTCCCCCGACCATGGGCGCTGCGATGCGCTGCATGACCTCGGCACCCGCACCGCCGCCAATCATGATCGGGATGAGGCCCGCCAGGATCACCGCCACGGTCATGGCCTTGGGGCGTACTCGTTGCACCGCGCCTTCGCGGATCGCGGCATCGAGTTCGATTTCGCCTGACTGCGGATTCAACGCCAGCTGCGCTTCCCACGCGTGGCGCAGGTACAGCAGCATGATGATGCCGAACTCGGCAGCCACGCCAGCCAGCGCGATGAAACCGATCAGGCTCGCTACCGACACGTCGTGTCCGAGCAGCCAGATCAGCCAGAGGCCGCCGACCAGTGCGAACGGCAGGCTGAGCATGATGATCGCCGCCTCCGATGCGCTTCGGAACACGAAGTAGATGAGACCAAAAATAATGACGAGCGTCGCGGGCACCACTACGCGCAGCCGCTCGCTCGCGCGCTCGAGATACTCGTATTGTCCTGACCAGCCGACCGCGTAGCCGGCTGGCAATCGCACCTTCTCGCCAACGGCATGCTGCAGGCCCGCCACCACCGAGCCGAGATCGCGTCCTGCCACGTCGACGTAGACGTAGTTGGTGAGCCGGGCATTGTCGCTGCGCAGCATCGGCGGTCCCGTCGTGTACGAGATGTCTGCGACCTGGCCCAGAGTAAGTTGCACGCCGCCCGGCGCGATCAACGGCAATTCCGCCAATGCCGCGGGTGAATCGCGCAACGCCCGTGGGTAGCGGACCACCACCGGATAGCGTTCGCGGCCCTCGATGGTCTCGGCAACGGGTTCGCCGCCCACCACCGTGGCGATGAGGCGCTGTACTTCGGCTTGGCTCAGCCCGTAACGCGCGGCAGCTTCCGGTCGCGTGGTGACATCGAGATAGCGACCTCCCGCGATGCGCTCGCTGAGCGCAGAGCTGACTCCGGGTACGGTCTTGGCCACCTGCTCGATCTCGTCGCCGAGACGCGCGAGCACGTTCGTGTCAGGCCCCGAAACCTTGATACCGATCGGGCTCTTGATGCCTGTGGCCAGCATGTCGATGCGGTTGCGGATGGGCGGGACCCAGAGGTTGGTCAAGCCTGGAACCCTGACCGCGCGATCGAGTTCGTCGCGCAGTTTTTCGGGCGTCATGCCCGCGCGCCATTCGCTGCGCGGCTTGAAGGTCACCGTCGTCTCGAACATCTCCAGCGGCGCGGGGTCGGTAGCGGTCTCCGCGCGACCGGCCTTGCCGAATACGTGCTTCACTTCCGGCACCGTCTTGATCATGCGGTCGGTGAGCTGCAGCAGTTGCGCCGCCTTGCCGGCCGAGAGCCCCGGCAGCGCAGTCGGCATGTACAGCAGCGTTCCCTCATCGAGCGGCGGCATGAACTCGCTGCCCAGGCGCGTCAGCGGCACCGCGGTGAGCAGGAGCACGCCGCCTGCGAGCGCTAGCGTCAATCGCGGGAATCGCAACACCGCATCGAGCGCCGGCCGGTACGCGGCGATCATCAGCCGGTTGAGCGGGTTCTGCGCCTCCGCGCGGATGCGCCCGCGGATGAGGTATCCCATCAGCACCGGGATCAAGGTGATCGACAAACCGGCGGCCGCGGCCAT
>JBBSLL010000024.1:0-52292 GCA_038255255.1 Lysobacterales bacterium | reverse complement strand
CCGCTCCGCGATCATCGGTCCCGACCTCTCGCATCGCCGCAACGTCGTCGACGCGGTGGTGAAATCCGCGGCGGTCCGCGACGCCATCGCGTCGGGCGCCCAGCGCGAACGCGTGCCGGTCGAGAAGATGCAGACACGCGCGCGCGAACTGGCGTGGGAAATCGCCGCCGACTATTCGCATCCGGTCGTGCGGTCGCTGTCCATCCTGCTCAAGCCCGTCTGGAACCGCCTTTACGACGGCGTGCAGATGCGGCACCTCGACACGGTCAAGCAGATCGCGCCGGGGCACGAGGTGATCTACGTGCCGTGCCATCGCAGCCACATGGATTACCTGCTGCTGAGTTACCTGCTGTTCGAGCACCACGTCGTGCCGCCGCACATTGCCGCCGGCATCAATCTGAACCTGCCGCTGGTCGGACCCATCCTGCGGCGTGGCGGCGCATTTTTCATCCGTCGAAGTTTCCGGTCGAACGCGCTCTATTCGTCGGTGTTCACCGAGTACCTGCACCAGCTGATCCGTCGCGGCACGTCGATCGAGTACTTCATCGAGGGCGGCCGGAGCCGCACCGGCCGCCTGCTGCCGGCGCACGTCGGCATGCTGGCAATGACCGTCCGGGGATACCTGCGCGATCGCTCGCGGCCGGTCGTCTTCCAGCCGGTGTACATCGGCTACGAGAAGCTGCTCGAAGGGCGCACCTACATCGGCGAGCTGTCGGGGGCGAAGAAACAGCAGGAAACACTGTTCGGCGCGCTGCGCGGCCTGCGTGCGCTGCGCCACAACTATGGCCGCGTCGCGGTGAGTTTCGGCGAACCGATCTTCCTCGACCGCCATCTCGACGAGCACGCGCCGGAGTGGCAAGGCGATACGGAAGTCGAGCGGCCTGCGTGGTTCGCGACCACCGTCGACGCACTAGGCGATCGCATCCTCGTCAACATCAATCGCAGCGCGGATGTCAATCCGGTGAACCTGCTCGCGGCGGCGCTGCTGTCGACGCCGCGCAATGCCATGGCCGAGGCGGACCTGCTGCGCCAGCTCGCGCTCTTCCAGGCGCTGCTCGCACGGGTTCCCTACTCGGATCGCGTGACCGTCACCGACCTCGAACCGGCGGCGATCATCGCCTACGGCGAACGCATGGGCATTCTCGTGCGGACGCGGCACCCACTGGGCGACGTACTGTCCAGCGCGCCCGAGCAGTCGGCCCTGCTCTCGTATTTCCGCAACAACGTGCTGCACCTGCTCACCACCGCCGCGTGGTGCGCGGCGCCATTCCTCAACAACCGGCAATTGCGGCGCTCGACCGTGGTGCGCCTCGGGCAGTTCATCTACCCCTTCATCCAGAACGAGTTGTTCCTGCCCTGGACGGCCGAACAGTTCGGCGAACAGATCCAGAAGACACTCGACGTGCTGGTCGAGGAAGGCCTGTTGGGCAAGGTGGGCTCGGGCGGGCTGTTGCGTCGCCCGGTCGGACAGACCGACACCGCCTTCCAGCTGCGCGTCATCGCGCAGACCGTCACGCAGGCATTCGAGCGCTATTACATCGCAGTTGCGGTGCTGGTCAAAAACGGACGCGGCGCGCTCAGTACCGCTGAGCTCGAGAACCTCGGTCACCTCATCGCGCAGCGGTTGTCGCTGCTCTACGCCAACGCCGCCCCCGAGTTCTTCGACAAGACGCTGTTCCGGAATTTCATCGCATTGCTCAAGGAGCGGCGCGTGATCTGGCTGGACGACGCGGGCAAGATCGATTTCGCGAACGAGCTCGAGGGCATCGCGAAGGACGCGCGCTTCGTGCTGTCGCGCGAACTGCGGCACTCGATTCTCAAGCTCACCGCGCAGGAACGCGAGCTGGTGCCCGTCGTCGCGCCTGCGGCGCCAGCGGACGAGTCCTGACGCATGTCTACCCGCTGACCGCGACGACCTCCACGTTGCGCTCGTCCGGGTCCAGCACGTACGCCGCGTAGTAACCGTCGCCGTATTCGGGACGGAGCGCGGGCGGGCCGTTGTCCTGCCCGCCGGCGGCGAGCGCGGCGGCGTGGAAAGCGTCGACGGTTTCGCGCGTACGCGCCTGGAACGCAAGGTGCAGCGAGCGCGTTACCGCGATACCCGAATGCAGCCACAAACCGGGATGCGCGCCCTCGCCGAAGCCCGCCCAGCCGTCGGACTCCTCGCGCAATGCGTAGCCCAAGGGCGCGAGCGCGGCCGCGTAGAAGGCCTTGCAACGTTCGTAATCACCAACGACGAGGCTCACGTGATGCAGCACTTCATATCCTCTTCAATGCCAGGTTGGCCGAGACCAGTGTCTCAAGCGGGTTGATCGGGGATCAGCGAATGTTCGAGCTGGTTCATCTGGTCCTTGATCCGCAGCTTGCGCTTCTTGAGGCGCCGCATCTGCAGATCGTCGCTGTCTCCGGTCGCGTCCAGGCGTGCGATCACCTCGTCGAGATCGCGGTGCTCGATGCGAAGCTCGAGCAGACGGCGGGCGATGGCGGCGCGGTCGTCGATGGGGAAGCCAGGTTTCTTTCGTTGCGACTGCGCGAGTGTAGCGCGCGGCTACAATCCCAATGGCGACCGCCGCGCGTCTTGCGCGAGGCAGGTGTCGGCAAGGTTCATGGGCGGGTCGCACTTCGCGCGACTTTGCCTCACGACGCTAGCCCGATGCCCTGCGACAGGGTCGAAGCCAGCCTGCCAACCCCTCCCCGGCCCAAGGAAACACATGCTGTTTCGCAATCTCAGTCTGTTCCGGTTCGTGCCCGATCCCGCACTGTCAGCTGCACTCGAATCGGCCTTGCCCGAACATGTTTTGAAACCCGTGGCGCCCCTCACGATGGCGAGCCGCGGCTGGGTGTCTCCGTTCGGACGTGATGCGGAGACGCTGTTTCACGCGCAGGGGCCGTACCGTCTGCTCGTGCTGGGCGGCGAAGAGCGCCTGTTGCCACCCGCCGTCGTCAATGAAGCAGTGGCCATCAAGGTCGCAGCGCTGGCGGCGCAGCGGGGCCGTCCGCCCGGCGCGCGCGACCGCAAGCGCTTGCGCGAAGACGTGCTGCACGACCTCATGCCGCGCGCGTTCGTGAGGCCTACACGCCTTGCTGGCTATCTCGACCTGGAACGCGGCTGGCTCGCGATCGACACCGCGTCGCGCAAGAACGCCGAGGGTTTCGTTGCCTCCCTGCGCGAGACACTCGGCAGTTTCGCCGCTGTGCCGCTCGACGCCGGCGAGTCGCCGCGCGCTGTCATGACCGGCTGGCTGCGCGATGGCGGGCTGCCGAAGTCCTGGGAACTCGGCGAGGAGTGCGAACTCAAGGATCCGGCCGACCGCGGCGCGGTGGTCAAGTGCCGCCGCCAGGACCTGTCGGCGGACGAGGTTCGCGAACACCTCAAGAGCGGCAAGCAGGCCACCATGCTCGAAATCGGTTTCGAGGAGCACGTTGCGTTCGTGCTCGACGAGCTGCTGGTGTTGCGCAGGTTGCGCTTCCTCGACGCTGCGACCGCGGAACTCGAGGACTCGGACCGCGACTCCGCGGCAGCCGAACTCGACGCGCGCCTCGCGGTGATGACCTTGACGCTCGCGCCGCTGCTCGAAGCGCTGCACGCGGTGTTCAAACTCGCGGCACCGGACGCGCGCACGCGATAGCATCGCGCATGCTCGAAAGCCTGCAGCGATTGGTCGCGAATCGGCGTTCGCCGCCCGCAGTCGCGGAAGCGTGCGTAGTTGTCGGGGATGGCGATGCCCAGCCCGTCGAGGTGTCGATTCGCCGCCACCCGCAGTCACGACGCCTGCGGCTCATCGTCGACGATGCCGGCGCCCGCGTCGTGGCCCCGATGCGGGCCAGCCGGTCCGGCATCACGCGGTTCGTCCTGCAGCACCAGACGTGGATCGTGCGTCAACTGGCCTCCCACGCCGTTGCGACGACGGCGCCGCCGAAACCGGGCGTCGACGATTCCATCGCGCTCCGCGGCTTGGCAACTCCGGTTCGCTGGACCGATCGCAGCGTTCCGCAGGTGGTCCGCGGCGACGAGGGAGCTGTCCTGATCGGCATCCCGCTCTCGTCTCCGCGCGCGCCTGCGCTCGCGGCCCGCGCCCTGCGGGCCTGGCTGGTTGCCGAAGCCACCCGCGACATCGCCCGATGCAATGAGGCTGCGCTGCTGCGCGTCCAGGCGCGCGCGACGCGGGTGAGTGTGCGGCCGCTCAGGTCGTTGTGGGGTTCGATCAGCCACGACGGCAGCATGCGCATCGACCTGGCACTGGTGCTGGCGCCCCCGGCGATCCTCGACTATGTCGTGGTGCACGAGGCCTGCCACCGTCACGAGCGCAACCATGGGCCACGCTTCTGGGCGCACGTCGCACGCGCGCATCCGGACTATCGCGACTACCGCCGCTGGCTGCGCGAACACGGCCCGGGGCTCAAGGCCGAACTCGCGCGTTACCTGGGCATGCGCTAGATCCAGCAGCCGGCCCAAGTACTGTCCCTCCCTGTCGAAGGATCGGCTCGAAAAGCCCTGATCTATCGGCGCGCGCGGAAGGCGGCGATGGCCGCGGCGACCGGCTCGGGATCCTCGAGGTGCACATGGTGCGAGCCCGGCAGATGCACGACCGTCATGTCGGGGACAGTCGCTGCGCGCTCGGCGATCATGGCCGGCGGAAGGAACGTGGCCGCTGGTTCGGCCAGTACGACCAGGGTCGGGCATTCGATGCCGCGCAGGCACGCCACGACCTGCGCCTGCGTCATGCGTTGCGGCGAGGCGAGTGTCAGCCGCGGATCGCTCGACCATTGCCAGCCGCCGTCGACCGCGCGCGTGCCGCGTTCCACGAGCAGCATCGCGGCGGCACTGGACAGGCCACTCACGCCCTGCTGTCGGGCCGCCACGGCCTCGGCCAGCGTCGCAAAAGTCCGCAGGCCGCGCGAACCGCGTTCGGCCCGTTGCGTGTGCGCCCGGCGCAGCTGCGGCAGGGCCTGATCGGGCTCGGTGCTGAGCGGGCCCAACGCTTCGATGAGCCACAGCGCTTCGATCCGGTCCGGCCGCGTGGCGGCAACGAGCGACGCGGTGGCTGCGCCCATCGAATGTCCGAGCAGGGCCGCGCGCGACCAGTCGAGCGCATCGAGGACACCGAGCACTACGTCGATCGAATCGATGTAGTGGTACCAGCACCCATCAGGAAGATGCGCCGACCTGCCGTGCCCTGGAAGGTCGATCGCTACCAGCTCCACATCGGGCAACGATGGCGCGAGCCGCGCGAACGACGCCGCGTTGTCGAGCCAGCCATGCAGGGCGAGCACCCGCGTGCCGCCGGGGCGACCCCAGGATTGCGCGGCAACCTCGCGGCCGTGGACCCTCAAGACGAATTCCCGCGGCGTGGCGTCAGCCGTCATGTCGGATCCCGTCAGGGCCTCGCTCGCCGAGTTCGGAGCGGATGAGCGCGGTCAACACCGCGGCGTGATCCGCACTGGCATTGAGGCACGGTATGCACCGGAGTTCCTGCCCGCCCGCGCCGATGAACATTTCACGGTTGACGATCGCGATCTCCTCAAGCGTTTCCAGGCAGTCGACCGCGAACCCGGGACACACCACGTCCACGGTGCGCACGCCGTCAGTCGCCAGTTGCCTCAAGGTCGGTTCGGTGTAGGGCTCCAGCCATTTCGCGCGGCCGAGTCGCGACTGGAAGGTCAGCGGTGCGAACGCAGCGTCGATCCCGAGTCGCGCGCGGATCGCTACGGCACTCGCCTGGCAGCGACGCTGGTAGGGATCGCCCGCGCGGTCGAACGCCTCCGGGATTCCGTGGAAACTGAGGAGCAGCCGCTCGCCGCGACCATGGGCCTGCCAGTGCGCTTCAATGGAAGTCGCAATCGCCTCAACCCAGCGCGGGTCCTCGGCGTAGTCACGCACGAAGTACAACGCCGGAACATCGCGCCACCGCACGAGCTCGTCGGCGACCGCATCGAAAACGGAGGCCGTGGTCGTCGCCGAGTATTGCGGATAAAGCGGCAGCACCAGGAGCCGGGAACAGCCTGCGTCACGCAATGCGCGTAGCCCGGCGCCAACCGAGGGCTCGCCGTAGCGCATCGCCATGCGAACGGGGATCGGCCCACCCTGGCTCGACCGCAGTTGGTCGGCTACCCCGGCAGTGAGTTTTTCCGTGAAGACTTTCAGCGGCGAGCCTTCGGGCGTCCAGATGCTTGCGTAAGCGTGCGCCGAGCGCGTGCCGCGCAGCGGCAGGATCACGAAATGCAGCAGTGGACACCACAGCCAGCGCGTCAATTCGACCACGCGGTGATCGTGCAGGAACTCCGCCAGGAAGCGCCGTACGGCGCGCGGCGAAGGATCCTCCGGCGTACCGAGGTTCACCAGGAGCACCCCGGTGTCACCCAAGGGTTCGCCAGTCGGCGCGGGATTGCGCATTTCCTCGCTCATCCTCGAGTTTGCTCCAGTGCGCTTCGGTGTTCAAATGATGGCCCACAATCCGGCCCGCGCGACCGCGCGCTGCCGACGTAAGCCCTTGAGGCCGTGGAAAATCCTGCTAGGATCGGGCGCTCCTGCGATTGCCCGCAGGGTGATTATCACAAGAAACCCCCGAAGGAATCAGGGGAAAGACGACGCAGGGATCCGCGCAAACGGACTGGACGACGATGCGTTTCGCTGACCGGAGGCTTGCCCAGGCCTGCGCAATCCTGTTTCCCGCACTGTTTTGTGCGGGACTCCAGGCGGCGCCGATCGGCTATGTCAGCTCGTTCGACCGACTCTATCGCGTGGACCTCGGCACTGGCCAGCAAACGCTTGTCGGCGATGTCCGCCTTGCGAGCAATGAACGCGTGCGAGACGTGGAAGGCCTCGCCTTCGCGCCCGATGGCACGCTGTTCGCGGTATCGGATGCCAGCGAAATCCTGCTCAGGATCGACGCCGCCACCGGTGTCGCAACGGTGATCGGCAATCTCGGCCTGGCCGGACAAGGCACAGGCTCCGGCAACAACCTCGATTTGGGGCTCGGTTTTACCTGCGACGGCCGCCTCTGGTTGTCGGCGGAAACCGCGCAGAAGCTGTGGGAAGTCAACGTCACCACGGGTGCGACCCGCACGGTCGGCTCCCTGGGCGCGAAGATCACCGGGCTCGCCGCGCGGGGCATGCAGCTGTATGGAATCGGTGCCAGCGGTGACGAGCGGCTGTATCGCATCGATACGGCAACGGGTGCTTCCACGGTCGTGGGAACCACGCTGGGCCCCAATCTCCGATACGACGACGGCGGGCTCGACTTCGATGCGGACGGCAACCTGTGGGCGGTCTTCGACTACCGACCGACTGATCCCAACCGTGCCAGCGACCTCGCCCGCATCGACGCGACGACGGGTATCGCCACGTTGACGGGACGTTCGATCGCCGACGATGGCGAAGGGCTTGCCATTGCGCCTCCCGTCTGCGACGCACCCTCCGGTGCAGTCGCAACCAGCGTGCCGACCGGGTCAACCGCCGGCCAGATTCTGCTTGCGGCGTTGCTCTTGGCGCTCGGCGGCCTGGCGCTGCAATGGCAGCGCCGAAGCTAGAACGCGGCAGATCGCCTTTCGGCGACAGCTATCCAGGATTGCGCGGCGCCTGAAACTTCGCGCGCGGCCCGCACTCCAATACGCTTCGCCCGCCCTTGCTTTCGGATCGAGTCATGCAGACAAAAACGCCTCGCCGGTTGGCCCGCCTCGTGGTGCTGGGCCTTTCCCTCATGCTGATGTTCGGTTCCGCCGTCGCGGATGCAGACCGGGAGACCGACCTTGCCGGAGAGGCGGTCGAGGCCTTGCGCAAGAGCATGGACACCCCGGACCACCGCATTCCCGATGCATTGCTGCGCGATGCCGAAGCGATCGCGGTGATCCCGCACGTCGTCAAGGCCGGGCTCATTTTCGGCGGACGGCACGGCCGTGGGCTCCTGTCGGTGCGCATGCGCAACGGCGTGTGGTCCAACCCGATCTTCATTTCATTGACCGGCGGATCCGTGGGCTTCCAGGCCGGCGTCGAGTCGACCGACGTGATCCTGGTTTTCCGCACCCGGCGCGGCGTCGATTCGATCGTCAACGGCAAGTTCACCCTTGGCGCCGATGCGTCGGTCGCGGCGGGTCCGGTTGGTCGCAGCGCGGCCATGTCGACGGATCAGCGGCTCGAGGCCGAAATCTATTCCTACTCGCGGTCGCGCGGATTGTTCGCAGGCGTGGCGCTCGACGGCTCGGTGCTGCGGGTGCGCGAGCGCAGCAATGCGCGGGTTTATGGGCGCGGCATCACACCCCGGCGCATCCTCGAGGGCGGTACGCAGGGCACGCCGGAACCCGTGGTTGCATTCCGCGACCTGCTGGAAGAGTCCACGTCGCGCTAGCGCGGATCGCCCGCCGGCGGCGCCGGCACCCGGAACGAGCCGTCTCGTCGGCGTCGTGACACGCGCTGCGTTATTCTCGGTAACTCTCGGAAAATCAGGAGCCCGCAATGGGCAGTTGGAGCATCGGGCACTGGCTCGTCGTGCTGCTGGTGGTCGTGCTGGTCTTCGGGTCCAGCAAACTCGCGAACCTCGGCGGCGATCTGGGACGCGCACTGCGCGGATTCAAGAAGGGCATGCACGAGGACGACAAGGAGCCGCAGCTGCGTTCAGACCCGCCGCCGCAGGCCACGGCCACCCCAGACGCGACGCACGATCGCGTCGATCGCTAAGCGCAGGGCATGTTCGACGTCAGCTTCTTCGAGCTGGCGGTCATCGGGCTGATCGCGCTGCTGGCGCTCGGCCCCGAGCGGCTGCCCGGGGCCGCGCGCACAATGGGCGCTTTGCTCAGGCGTGCGCGCACGAGCTGGTTCAACCTCCGGAACGAACTCGAGCGCGAGCTCGACGCGGAAGCGCTGCGACGTCCGTTCGGCGACGTCAAACGCGAGGTGGAGCAGCCGTTCGACCTTCTGGGCAGCTCGCTTCGCGAAGTGTCGCAGTCGCTGGACCCCGGTCGGCTGACGCGCAAGGTCGGCCTGTTGAGCGACGCGCCGTCCACCAGTGCCGCAGTCGCGGCCATGGGCGCGGCACACCTGGACAAAGCCGCGGCGCCGGACGCTTCGGGCGGGTCCATGGAGGACCCGGGTTCCGAGGGGATCACGCCGCACGATCAGACGGCGTCCGATGCGAACCCGGCGGCAGGCAATGACGATGTCCAGCGCTGAAGCCGCTCCGGAACAGTCGCTGGTCGCCCACCTGGTCGAGCTGCGCACGCGCCTGCTGCGCGGCATCCTGGTGCTGCTGATCGTCTTCCTGGCACTGGTGCCATTCGCCAACCGGCTTTACCACCTCCTCGCCGAGCCGGTGCTCGCGCAGCTGCCCGCCGGGACGACCATGATCGCGGTCGACATCGCGACGCCCTTCATCACGCCGCTCAAGCTGACTTTCTTCGTTGCGCTGCTCGTGACCATGCCGTGGCTGCTGTACCAGGCATGGGCCTTCGTCGCGCCGGGCCTCTACCGACACGAACAGAAACTGGCGACGCCGCTGCTGGCTTCCTCGGTGCTGCTCTTCTACAGCGGCTGCGCGTTCGCATATTTCCTGGTGCTGCCCGCGGTGTTCGCCTTCCTCACCGCCGTCGCGCCGCAGGGCGTCGCCGTGATGCCGGACATCAACCATTACCTCGACTTCGTGCTGGTCCTGTTCTTCGCATTCGGCATGTGTTTCGAGATACCGGTGGCCGTCGTGATACTGGCGGCGCTGGGCGTGGTGGACGTTCCCATGCTCAAACGCGCACGGCCCTACGTCATCGTCGGCGCGTTCGTCGCGGGTGCGATCCTGACGCCGCCGGATGTGGTGTCGCAGATCCTGCTCGCAGTGCCGATCTGGATCCTCTATGAGATCGGCATCCTGTTCGCACGAACCGTTCGCGCCAGTCCCGCCTCCGCGCCGGCCGGCGAGTCATTGCCTTAGCGTGCGGCCTGGCCAGTCGACCGCATAGGCGCGACTCGCGCGCTGCGGATTGATGTCGATCCCGCCGCGCCGGGTGAAACGCGCGGACACCGCCAGCGCCTCGGGCCCGCATCGCGACTGCAGGTCGCAGAAGATGCGTTCGACGCATTGCTCGTGCAACGCGGCGTGCTCGCGATAGGACACCAGGTAGCGCAATAGTGCGGCGCGATCGATGCGCGCACCGCGGTAACGGATCCAGATGCTCGCGAAATCCGGCTGCCCGGTAACCGGACAGTTCGACTTGAACGCCTCGGTGGCGAGCGTTTCCTCGACGTGGCGCTCGGGGTCGCTGGTGAGCAACTCGGGCAGCGGTGGACCGTAGTGTTCGAAGGACAGGTCCAGCGCGTCCAGCGATTCGCCAGCCCGGACGACGGAAGGCGTGAACGGCGTATTGCGCCCGATCATCTCCAGACTGGCCTGCGCACCGGTTGCCCGCGACACGTCTTCGACGACACGTGCGCGCAGGGCGTCCGCACTGTCGAGTCGCTCGCCATGGAAGCTCTGGAGGTAGAGCTTGACCGACTTGGATTCGACCAGTCGGGGCGAAGCGGCCGGCACGCGCAGCTCTGCCATGGCCGCCATCGGCTTGCCACGCGCATCGAGCCACGAGAGTTCGTAGGCCGTCCACACGTCCTGTCCCGCAAACGGCAACGGAGCCTCGGCATCAAGGCCCAGTGCTGCGCGTGCGGGCGCCCGCGGTATCGCGAACAACAGATCCGGATCGTAAGCCGCCGGCTGCGGACTTTGCCTGCCGAGCGCGGAACGCGCGAGTTCGTCCTGCATGTCTTCTGTTTCAACCCCCCAAACGACGACGCGCCCGGAGCGGGCGCGTCGCGCAAAATTCTACCAAGCGCGAAGGCTCAGCGAACTTCGAACTCGCTCTGGCCGGCCGGCTGGCCGTCGACCAGCACTTCGACCTTGTAGCGACCGACCGGGAAACCGTCGGGCTTGCTGATGTTGAACGTGGTGACCGCCGGGCCGGCGGGCGCGATCGCCTGACTGGCCTCGTTGACCAGCTGCCCGTCCTGGAACGACCAACGCGCACCGACGTTGACGCTGGCGGCGCTGCCGTCGCTCGCGACCGCGGCGTAGATGGTGTCGCTGGGCCGGAACGTGGTCGTGGGCATGGTCACGCGGTTGTCGCCGCCGATGGCGGAGCCGAGATCAATCGAGCGCACCACGAAGGTCGACGCCATCGTCGGGTCGGGCATGGGCGTATAGGCCGGATCGGTCGGCATCGTCTGCGGCACGGCGCTCGGCGCGGGTTCCGGCGTCACGACAGGCGTGGCTTCTTCATTCTTCTTGCAACCGGCCATGGCCAGTCCGGCCACGAGGGCCGTGATCAACAGTCGAGTGGTGTGCATCGTGTACTCCTTGGAATCGGTGGAATGAAAGGGCGAACGGCGCGGCTCAGAGTTCGGGAACCCTGAGCACCTGGCCCGGATGGATAAGGTCGGCATCGTCGATCTGGTCGCGGTTGGCTTCGAACAGCTTGCGCCATGCCGACGACTTGCCGTACAGCCGCTTGGCGATCTTCGAAAGGCTGTCGCCCTGAAGCACCGTGTAAGTCGACGGCAGCGCGCGCGGTGCCGATGCGGCGCTCGATACGGCGCCGCCTACGACGTTGCCGAATACGGACTTGCGGGCCGGCGCGGTCGTGCTCGCACCCGAACGGACGTTGCCGAAACTCGGACCCGGCTTGCCCGGTGACGTGGTGCGGGCGGTGGTTGTGCGGGTTGGCGTCGAACCGGCAGCGCCACCGAAGATGCGTGCGCTCTTGGCCGCAGAGGCGGCGCGATCCACGATGCCGGACGACGTCTTGCCGAGCGAGGCCTTCGCGGCGGCGGCGGGCTTGGCGGCGGACGTGGTTCGCGAGGTCGATGTGGTGCCCAGCGACTTGCTCGGCTTGAGGGTGGGCGTGCCGGGTTTGCGTGGCGTTCCGATCATGACGTTCCTCGTTCGGCGGAGCGCGGCGCGAATGCATCGCAAGCGATGACAGTTCGTTTCGCGGAATCCGCACGTTAGTCCAGCGCGCGCGGCAACGGCAAGCGCGGCAGCGCCGGACGCGATGTCGGGTTTATTGCCAATTCATCGCCACCCTGCGAATCGATGCGGTGCCCCCGCTCGCGCCATCCCGGGCGCGCCCGGGAATCGACTTCAAATTGCGCAGCGCGCGCGTCGGGCGGAGTTCAGGGGCTGCCGTGAAGGAAATCCAGGCTCGCCGTCAGCATGGCTCGCAGGCCGACGTCGAGCGCAGTCTCGTCCAGGAAAAACGAGGGTGAGTGGTTGCTCGGTGCGCGTGCGGGATCCTGGCCGACGGGCGTCGCGCCCACGAAGAAGAAGAGTCCGGGAACCTCTTTCGCATAGAGCGCGAAGTCTTCCGCGACCATGGCAAAGGGAATCTCGATCACGTTGGCGTCGCCTGCGGCGCGCCGAAGGCTTGGCAACATGCGCGCAACGAGTGCCGGGTCATTGGCGGTGACGGGATTGCCATCGTCGGCGGGAATGCGCGCTTCGATGGTGGCGCCGTGCGCCGCGGCCACGTGCGTTGCGACGTTGCCGAGGTCGGCGATGATCGCCTTGCGCACGTTTTCGTCGAAAGTGCGGATGGTGCCGGCCAGTTCCACGCGATCGGGAATGATGTTGTAGCGGATGCCGCCCTTGATGGCGCCGAACGACACGACCGCAGGCAGTCGGCTGATGTCGGTGCGGCGACTGACGATGTGCTGTGCGCTGCCGATGATGTCGGCCGCGGCCACGATGGGGTCGACGCCGCCCCAGGGACGCGCACCGTGCGTCTGGCGTCCCAGCACGGAGAATTCGAATCGATCGGAGGCCGCCATCATCGGGCCGCTGCGGTAACCGATCTTGCCGGCCTGCACGGTCGACATCACGTGAAGCCCGAACACGGCGTCGGGTTTGAAATCGCGGAACACGCCTTCCTTGAGCATCATGCTCGCGCCGCCTTCCTCGCCTTCCGGCGGACCTTCTTCCGCAGGCTGGAAGATAAACAGCACTTGCCCCGGCAATTCCGCGCGTCTGGCCGCCAGCGCTTCGGCGACGCCCATCAGGATCGCGGTGTGCGAGTCGTGGCCACAGGCGTGCATCACGCCGGTTTTTTCGCCGCGGAACTCGGTGACGACCTTCGAGGCGAAGGAAACGTCGGCGGTTTCGGTGACCGGCAGGGCATCCATGTCGGCGCGCAGGGCGAGGCGCGGACCCGGTTTGCCGCCGCGCAGCACCGCCGTGACGCCGGTATGCGCAACGCCGGTCCGGATGTCTTCGAGTCCGAGCGCCTTGAGGTGCGCTGCGACCTTTGCCGCGGTTCGCGTCTCGCGGTTGCCGAGTTCCGGATGCTCGTGGATGTCGCGGCGCCAGTCGCGCACCTTGGACTGCAGGGACTTTGCCGAGGCATCGACCCCCGAATCGATCGCCGCGGGCGCCTGCGCACGCGCGGCGCCGCACCACGCAAGCAAAGCCAAAGAGCAAGCGGCGATTGCTGAAACACTGCGAATACTCGCGACACTCATGTTCGACACCTCTATTGCGAAGCGGCGATGCTAGCAGTGGCCCTACTCCTTTCCTTCTCCCCGCAAGCGGGGAGAAGGTGGTCCGAAGGACCGGATGAGGGGCAAGGGACTTGCGACTTTGCCAGCAGCTTGCCCCTCTCCGGCCATCGGCCCGCAGGCCGATGGCGCTCATCGTTGCGCTGACGCGCAACCCGGAACTTTCGCAAGGCCCTTGCCCCTCACCCCTTACCCTCTCCCCGCACGCGGGGCGAGGGGGAGTGATAGTTGCGCGTGCGCGCAACGCAGACAGCTTTTTTAAAATCAGGGGCGGTGCTCGCGCGCGAGATACGCGGTGGACTGCATCTCGATGAGGCGGCTCGCAGTGCGCTCGAACTCGCGTTGCAGCCGCTCGCCGCTGTAGAGCGTGAGCGGATCCGCCATTGCGCTCATCACCAGATTCACGTTGCGGTCGTAGAACTCGTCGACCAGGTGCACGAACCGGCGCGCCGGATCGTCGTTGCTGCCGTCGAATCGCGGCACCTGCGAAATCATCACCGTGTGGAAATCGCGTGCGATCTCGATGTAGTCGGCAACCGCACGCGGTCCTTCGCACAACGCCGCAAAAGCGAACCAGATCTCCCCGCCGCTGCGCAGGCGGAATGCGACTGCCCGACCGTTCACCTCCTCGACGCCGTCCCGCTCCACTTCGCCACTCGCGATTTCCTCGAACATCCCGGCCAGTGCCGCATCGGCGTCCACACCCGAGGGAACCAGATAGACCGGCGAGCGCGTCAGCGCCCGCAATCGGTAATCCTGGTTTCCGGCGAGCTCGTGCACATCGCATTGGCGCTCGATCATCGCGATCGCGGGCACGAAGCGCGCGCGCTGCAACCCGTCGCGGTAAAGGTCGCGCGGCGCCGCATTGGATGTCGTCACCAGGCCGACGCCGTTCGCGAACAGCTGCTTGAGCAATTCCGCGAGGATCATCGCGTCGCCAATGTCGCTCACCACGAACTCGTCGAGCGCGAGCAGGCGCCGGCCGCGCGCGATTTCGGCCGCGATGTCGGACAGAGGATCGCGGACGCCGGGGCGCCGGGCGAGTTCGGCGTGCACCTCGCCCATGAAACGGTGAAAGTGCCGGCGCAACACCAGCTCCGTCGGCAGCGCCGCGCACAGCTGATCCATCAGGAACGTCTTGCCTCTCCCGACTCCGCCCCACAGGTACAGGCCGTGCGGGGCCCGCGGGGCCGCGCCGAACCAGCGGGCGAGCGGTCCGTCGTCCGGGATCCCGGTAACCGCCGCAGCGACGCGGTCCAGCATCGGCAAGACCGCTTCCTGCGCGGCATCGCGCTGCCACTGGCCGGCCAGGACGCCTGCGCGATATCGCGCGGAAGGCGACGCCCCGGATTCGCTCACCCGCTCGACGCGGTCGGGTCCGGCGGAGGCAGATTGGCCTTGACGCCATTCTTGAGCGCGCCGCGCAGATCCATGAGCTTGCGATGGAAAAAATGCCCCGCGCCCGGCATCTTCACCAGGGTGGGCGGGCTTGCAAGGCTCTCCACGTACGCCCACACGGTCGCGGGATCCACCACATCATCGTCGTCGCCCTGGATCACGAGCCAGGGGCATGTGGGGGGCGCGGCCGTGTCGAATCCGTACTTGTCCACCGGCGGCGCGATGCTGACGAGCTGCGCGCACGGCAGCCTGCTGGCCGCGCGCGCCGCCACTGCGGCGCCGAAGGAAAATCCGGCGAGCCACAGCGCGTGGTCGGGACGTACGCGCGCCACCCACGCCGCGATCTGCTCGAGGTCCTGCTGTTCCCCATCCCCGTCCGCGTGCGTTCCCCCGCTCGCTCCCACGCCGCGGAAGTTGAAACGCAGCGTATTGAGTCCACACTCGCGCAGGCTGCGCGCCGCGATCGTGACGACCTTGTTGTGCAGAGTGCCGCCGTGCAGGGGATGCGGGTGGCAGACGATGGCCGTGCCAAGCCGGGCATCCGCGGCGTCGGGGACGTCGATCACGGCCTCGATCAGGCCTGCCGCGCCTTGCAGCGTCAGGGGTCCGGTGGCGACCGGGAAGTCCGGATACGACGAAGTGGTCACGGTGCGTGCGCGTCTAGGGATCGAACGGATAATAACGGATGGCCCCACCACTCCCGCGTTTCAGCCAGCCCTCGCGCCGGCCTTGAACTATTTGGCGCACACGCTGTTGGCGGAGCCCACGCCGCATGGCTATGCGGGCAGCCTGCTCGGCGATTTCTGGCGCGGGGCGCCGCACCCAGCGTGGCCGCCTGATCTCACCCGGGGCGTGCTGCTGCATCGGCGTATCGACTCCGCGACCGATCATCACCCGGCGTTCGCCGCGGTGCGCGGTGAACTGCCGAATTCGCTACGACGCTACGCGGGCATCGTGCTCGACGTGGCGTTCGACTTCGTGCTCGCGCGACAATGGCCGCTGCACTCGGCAGTTCCGTTGCGCCAACACGTCGACACCGTCAACGCTGCACTGCTTGCCACCGCGAACGCACCTTACGTGCCTGCGGAATTCGCCAGCTTCGCGCGGCGCGCGGCGGAAGTGGACCTGTTGGCGAGTTACGGGGAAGTGGCAACGATCCAGCGCGCGTTGCGCTCGCTGTCGCAACGGCTCGCACGCGAAAATCCCGTCGCAGGCGCGTGGGACGCGCTGGAACCTCTGTTGCCCTTGCTGGAAGAAGCCCTGCCGCCGCTGCTCGCCGACCTGCGCCGGGTGCGCGTACCGCCTTTGTAGTGCGGAGCTGTGCTCCGCCAGAACCTGCCTACTCGGAGGCGCTTCAGCCGAGCGCAGCTCGGCTCTACATCGCGATCTACATGCCCGCGATCATGAACTCGACCGCGGCCTTCACCTGTTCGTCGGTCAAGGCGAGGTTGCCGCCCTTGGCAGGCATGATGCCGTCTTCGCCGGTGTAACCCTCGATCGCGTGCTTCACCAGTTGATCGGTTCCTTGCGCCATGCGCGTCGCCCAAAGCCCCTTATCGAGTTTCGGTGCACCGCCCGCGCCCGTCGTGTGGCAGGCGCCGCAGAGGTTGCTGTAAATCACGCTGCCGTCCAGCGTGCCGCCATACGCCACTTGCGAAGCGGCGGCGAACTTGGCCGCTTCCTGGGCCGCCTGGATGGCTGCGCGCCCGGTTTCACCTGCATAGACGGCGCCGGCCGGCGCGATGCGCTGCTCGAGTGCCATTTTCGCCGTCGTACTTTCCTCGACTGTACGGCCCGTGTGGATGAGGTACGCGACAAGGATCAGGAAGCCGGTCACCAGGTGCAGTGCGCCGATCACGATGGCGAAATTCTTGAGGAACACCGAATCGGTGGTTTTCACGGTGGCGACCCCTGCGGATGAAACGCGCGGAGTGCATCGGGCACCCGCAAGCGGCGGAATTATAGCGGCGCCCCCGCGGCCGCGATACCAAGCGTTCGCGCGCCGGGCGCGAGCAGCGCTTGACGGACCGGGCAGCTATCGCGCCGCGATTTCGGCCTGGGCCGCGCTCACGGCCCCTCGAACCCGCTCCCGAAGATCACGTCGGGATCACCCGCGACGGGTCGCTCGATGAACACCCCGAAGGCGCCGGGGCTGGTGCCGACCGCCACCGTCCCGATCACGGTGTTGCTGCCGGTGTCGATCACCGAGACATTGTTGGTGCTGAAGTTCGCGACATACGCGCGGGTGCCCAACGGGTTGACGCTCACGCCCTGCGGCGCGACGCCGACCGGAATGGTCGCGATACGCGTATTGGTCGCGGTGTCGATCACCGAGACGTTGTCGCTGCTCTGGTTGGTGACGTAGACGCGCGTGCCGGTGGGGTTGATCGCCATGCCTTGGGGGAAACTGCCCGCCGGTACGGTGCCGACCACTGCATGGGTCGCGGTGTCGATCACCGAGACGTTGTCGGTGTTGGCATTGCCGACGTAGACGCGCGTGCCCTCGGGGTGCATCGCAATGCCGCGCGGGAACGTGCCGACCGGCACGGTGGCCGAGACGGCATTGGTCGCCGTATTGATCACCGACACGGTGTTGCCGTCCTGGTTGGTGACATAGACCCGCCCGCCGTTCGGGTGCACCGCCACGCCGAAAGGCGCGTTGCCCACCGGGATCGTCGCGACGACGGTCTGCAGCGCGGTATCGATCACCGACACCGTGTTGCTGTTGCCATTGGCGACGTAGGCACGCGTGCCCGCCGGATGGAGCCCGATGCCGAGCGGGAACAGGCCCACGGCTACGGTGCCGATCACGGTGTTGCTCGTGGCATTGATCACCGACACGTTGTTGCTGGTGAAGTTGGCCACGTAGGCGCGCGTGCCGGTGGCGTTGACCGCGACTCCGAAAGGATTGATGCCCACGATCACGTTGGCGACCACGGTGTTGTTCGCCGTGTCGATCACCGCGACGTTGTTGCTGTTCTGGTTGGTGATGTACGCGTAGGGACCGGAAGGCGGCGGACCGGCGGGCGTCACGCTGACGCTGGCCGACGGCGCGCTGGTGCCGATGGCGTTGGTGGCAGTGACCGAACAGGAGTACGTCGTGTCGTTGGTCAGGCCGGAGACGGTCAATGGCGACGTCGCACCGCTGGCGTTGAAGCCGCCTGGATTGCAGGTCGCCGTGTAGCTCGTGATCGGCGAACCACCATCCGACGCAGGCGGCGAGAAGCTGATCGTCACCTGCCCGTTGCCGGGTGTTGCGCTGACGCCGGTCGGCGCGCCGGGAACCGAAGCCGGAGCCGCCGGCGTCACGTTGACGCTAGCCGATGGAGCGCTGGTGCCGATGGCATTCGTGGCCGTGACCGAGCACGAGTACGTGGTGCCGTTGGTGAGTCCGCTGACATTGATGGGCGAACCTGCGCCAGCTCCACTCGCGCCACCGGGACTGCACGTCGCCGTATATCCCGTGATCGGCGAACCGCCGCTCGACGCGGAGGCAGTGAAGTTGATGCTCGCAAAACCGTTGCCGGGAGTCGCGCTGCCGACGGTGGGGGCGCTTGGAACGGTGGGACCCGCGCCACCGCGGATGAAAACACCGAACGCGTGGGGGCGGGACCCGACCGCCACGCTGCCGACCACGGTGTTGTTCGCCGTGTCGATGACCGAGACGCTGTCACTGGCACGATTCGCGACGTAGAGGCGAGTGCCGGAGGGGTTGAGCGCCGCACCGTAAGGACTGATACCTACCGCCACCGTGGCGATCACAGAGTTGGTCGAGGCATCGATCACCGAAACGCTGCTATCCGCATCATTCGTCACGTACAGGCGCGTGCCAGTTGCGTTCATCGCAACGCCTTCCGGACTCGCTCCGACCGTCACGCTGCCCACTACCGAGTTGGTTGCAGTGTCGATCACGGAAACGCTGTTGTCGCCATTGTTCACCACATAGGCGCGCGCGCCGGCCGGGTTGACGGCGACGCTCTCAGGCTGAAATCCCACGGGGATGGTGCCCACCAAGGCGTTTTTCACGGTGTCGATCACTGAGACGCTGTTGCTGCTGAAGTTCGTCACGTAAAGGCGCGTGCCCGAGGGATCGACGGCTGCACCGTAGGGGGCGGTACCCACCGCGACGTTGGCAATCACGGTGTTGTTCGCCGTATCGATGACAGATACGTTGTTGCTCGGAAGATTCGTCACATAGGCACGCGTCCCCGCTGGGTTGACTGCAACTCCTGATGGGCTATTCGGTAAGGCCACGGTTGCGATCACGGTATTTGTGGCAGTGTCAATCACTGAAAGATCGTGGGAATTGACATTTGCAACGTAGGCCCGAGTCCCCGCGAGATTGACGGCGACGCCGGATGGATCATCTCCCACGGCAACCGTGCCAACTACGGTATTGCTCGCGGTGTCGATCACCGAGACGTTGTTGTTGAGCTGGTTGCTGATGTAGGCGAAGGGCCCTGCGGTTGGAGCACTCGGCGTGACACTGACGCTCGCGGAAGGAGCACTGGTGCCGATCGCGTTGGTGGCGGTGACGGAACAGGAATACGTGGTGCCGTTGGTGAGGCCGCTGACATTGATGGGCGAGCCCGCGCCTGTTCCGGTCACGCCACCCGGATTGCACGTCGCGGTGTATCCCGTGATCGGCGATCCACCATTCGACGCCGAGGCTGTGAAGCTAATGGTTGCAAAGCCATTGCCGGCAGTCGCGCTGCCGATCGTGGGCGCGCTCGGGACGGTGGGGCCTGCACCCCCGCGAATGAACACCCCGAATGCACTGGCCGACAAGCCCGTTGTTACCGTGTCGACCACGGTGTTGCTGGCGGTGTCGATGACCGAGACATTGCCACTGCCGCGATTGGCGACGTAGAGGCGCGTACCCGACGGAGTGACGGAAACGCCATAAGGACTCGCGCCCACCGGCACAGTTGCAATGACGGCGTTGGTCGACGTGTCGATCACCGAAACCGAGTTGCCACTCTCGTTCGCGGAGTAGAGGCGCGTGCCCGTCGCGTTCATGGCAACGCCGATCGGCGCTGCTCCCACCGGAATGGTGGCTACGACAGCATTCGACTGCGTATCGATGACCAGCATGGTGTTGTTTATGTTGTTTGCCACATAGGCTCGCCCCCCGGCCGGGTTGACGACGACGCCCTCTGGCCCGAATCCCACGGGAATAGTGGCGACCACTGTGTTGGTTGCGGTGTCGATCACCGAAGTGCTGCCGGTGCTGAAGTTCGTCACGTAGATGCGGGAACCGGCAGCATCGACGGCGACTCCCTCCGGCGCCACACCCACCCCGACGGTCGCAATCACGGAATCGTTTGCCGTATCGATGACTGAAACACTGGCACTGTTGAAATTGCCAACGTAGGCGCGCGTACCGGCCGGATTGACCGCAACTCCAGAGGGGCCGTCCCCCACGGGTATGGTGGCGACGACCGAGTTGGTGGCCGTATCAATCACCGAGACATTGTCGGAATTGACATTGCCCACGTACGCCCGTGTACCCGCGAGGTTGACGGCGACGCCGAACGGGCTGGTGCCCACCCCAATGGTGGCGACCACGCCGTTGGTCGACGTGTCGATCACCGATACGTTGTTGCTGCCCTGGTTGGTAATGTAAGCGAAGGGTCCGACCGGCCCAGTGGGCGTCACGCTGACGCTCGCAGATGGAGCACTGGTTCCAACCGCATTGGTCGCGGTGACGGAGCACGAGTAGGTGGTGCCGTTGGTGAGGCCACTGACATTGATCGGTGAGCCCGCGCCTGTTCCGCTCACGCCACCGGGATTGCACGTCGCGGTGTAACCCGTGATCGGCGATCCGCCGTCCGAAGCAGGTGCTGTGAAGCTGACGGTTGCGAACCCATTACCAGGTGTCGCGCCGCCAATCACCGGCGCGCTGGGGACGGTGGCGCCGGCGGTGGCGCCTATGAATGCGCCGAAGGCGACTGGATTCGTGCCGACTGCCACAGTGGCAATCAGCGTATTGGTAACCGTGTCGACGACCGATACGCTATCGCTCCGATAATTCGCAACGTACACGCGGGATCCGTCGGGATGTACCGACACGCCAAACGGGAAGTCTCCCGTCGGCACGGTGGCGACTAACATGTTGCTGGCCGTGTCGAACACCAAAAGGTTGTCGCCGATTTCGTTCGCGACGTACACACGCGTGCCGGCGGGGTTGACCGCGACGCCACGCGGAAGCGAGCCTGCCGGCACGGTGGCGATCACGGTGTTGCTGGCCGTGTCGATCACCTTCAGCATTGAGTTGATGAAATCGCTGACGTACAGGCGGGTGCCATCCGGATTGACGGCGAGCCCTTCGGGAAGCTGTCCCGCACTCGCGATAGTGGCGACTACCGTGTTGGAGGCGGTGTCGATCACGGAGACGCTTTCGCTGTCCGAGTTCCCAACGTAAACGCGTGTGCCCGCGGGATTGATGGCCATGCCGTAGGGCGAGAATTGCACTGGCACCGTGGCGATGACGGCGCTGGTCGCGGTATCGATCACCGAGACAGTGTCGTCGTTGCGATTGGCGACGTAGACGCGCGATCCAGCGGGATTGACCGCTATGCCACTCGCGGCCACGCCCACCGGCACCGTGGCGATTACTGCATACGTGGCCGTGTCAATCACTTCCACGGTGTTGTTGAAGGTGTCGGAGACGTAGGCGCGCATTCCCGCCGCATGGACGGCTACTCCAAACGGCGCAGAGATGGTCCCACCGACCGCAACTGTGGCGATCACCGCGCCGGTTGCGGTATCGATCACCGAGACGTTCGCGCTTTGGTCATTGGTGATGAAGGCCAGCGGACCGGCGGGCGATGCCGCCCCCGGCGTGACCAGAGCGACCTGCGACGCGGCGCTGTTGCCCGCCACGTTGGTCGCCGCCACCGAGCAGGCGTAGGTCGTGCCATTGGTCAGGCCGGTGACGGTGAGCGGCGAACCGGCGCCGTTTGCAGTGAAGCCACCCGCATTGCAGGTCGCCGTGTAGCTGGTGATCGGCGAGCCGCCATCCGATGCCGGCGGCGTGAAGCTGATCGTCGCCTGGCCATTGCCGGGCGCCGCGCTCACGCCGGTCGGCGCACCTGGCGCGGTGGCCCCGCCTGGGCCCGTGCCCCGAATGAAGGCGCCGAACGCCCCGGAAAGCGAGCCGACCGTGACGGTTGCGACCACAGTGTTGTTCGCGGTGTCGATCACCGACACGTTGCCACTGCTGTAGTTGGCGACGTAAACACGTGTGCCGGCGGGATTGACGCTGACACCGGTCGGGCTGCTGCCCACCGTGACGGTTGTTACAACCGTGTTGTTCGCGGTGTCGATCACCGACATGCTGCCGACGCCCGAGTTGTTCACGTACGCCAATGTGCCTGCGGCATTGAAAGCGACGCCGGTCGGACCTGTCCCGACCAGCACCGTGGCGACGACGAGGTTGTTCGACGTGTCGATCACCGAGATGGTGTTGTCGAGGTTGTTGGCCACGAACACACGCGTTCCCGCCGGATTCGTGGCGATGCCGCTTGGCTGGCCACCGACCGTGACCGTGGCGACGACGCCATTCGTCGCGGTGTTGATCACCGAGACACTGCTGCTGCCCTGGTTCGACACATACACACGGGTGCCAGACGGGCCCGCCGCAACGCCATACGGGTCGCCGCCGACGGGCACGGTTGCGACCACCGTATTGGTGGCGGTGTCGATCACCGATACGTTGTCACTGCCGAAATTGGTGACGTAGGCGCGGCTGCCGTCGGGTACCACTGCAACGCCATTGGGCTGACTGCCCACACCGACCGTCGCGATCACGGCCTGGGTGGCGGTGTCGATCACCGAAACGTTGTTCGATCCGTTGTTCGCGATGTAGGCGCGGGTACCCGCGAAGTTGACGCCGACACCGAATGGGGCGCTGCCGACCGGCACGGTACTGACCACGGTGTTGGTCGCGGTGTCGATCACCGACACGTTGTTGTTGCCCAGGCTGGTGATGTAAGCGAACGGCCCGGTAGGCGGCGGACCTGAAGGCGTCACGTTGACGCTGGACGAAGGCGCGCTGGTGCCGATCGAGTTGGTCGCCGTGACCGAGCACGAATATGTCGTGCCATTGGTCAGGCCGGTGACGGTGAGCGGGGACGACGCGCCACTCGCGGTGAAGCCGCCCGCATTGCACGTCGCGGTATAGCCGGTGATCGGCAAACCGCCATCCAATGCAGGCGCGGTGAACGCCACGCTGGCTGTCGCGTTGCCTGCCGTGGCCGTACCGATGACGGGAGCGCCCGGCTCGGTGGCTTGTAATGCATCGGCCGGAAAGGGACGTACCCCGGCCGTTCCATCGCCGAGTTGGCCGCTGTTGTTCCCCCAGCACCTGACCCCGCCGGGGATCGTCAGCGCGCAGGTGTGGGCAAGTCCCGCCGCGACCGCCGCCACGCCGCTGCTGAGCCCGCTGACATCCACCGCGGTCCGGCGCATCGTCGTGCTGCTGTCGCCGATCTGGCCATCGACGTTGCGACCCCAACACTTGACTCCGCTGGCGCTGGTGAGCGCGCAGCTGTGGTCGCCTCCCGTCGCGATCGACGCTACGCCGCTGGTGAGTCCACTGACGTCTACCGCGGTCATGCGCAGCGTCGTGCTGTTGTCGCCGATCTGGCCATCGACGTTGCGACCCCAGCACTTGACCCCGCCGGCGCTGGTCAGCGCGCAGCTGTGGTCGTCTCCCGTCGCGCTCCCCGCCACGCCGCTGGTGAGTCCAGTGACATCCACCGCAGTCAGCCGCTGCGTGGTAGTGCCGTCGCCGAGCTGACCAGCAAAATTGGCCCCCCAGCATTTGAGACCGCCGACGCTGGTTACCGCGCAGGTGTGGGTGCCGCCAGCCGCGATCGCCGCCACGCCGCTGCTGAGCCCACTGACGTCTACCGCGGTCAGCCGCCGCGTGCTGGTGCCGTCGCCGAGCTGCCCATTGGAATTCAAACCCCAGCACTTGACCCCGCCGGCGCTGCTCAGCGCGCAGGTGTGGGAGTTTCCTGCCTCAATAGCCGCCACGCCGCTGCTGAGCCCATCGACGTCCACCGCGGTCAGCCGTTGCGTGGTGGTGCCGTCGCCGAGCTGGCCATTGACGTTGGAACCCCAGCACTTGACCCCGCCGACGCTGTTCAGCGCGCAGGTGTGGTTGTTTCCGGTCGCGATCGCTACCACGCCGCTGCCGAGGTCACTGACATCCACCGCGGTGAGGCGCGGCATCGTGCTGTTGTCGCCGAGTTCGCCGTTGGAGTTGCGGCCCCAGCACTTGACCCCGCCTGCGCTGCTCAGCGCGCAGGTTTGTAGGCCTCCCGTCGCGATCGCCCCCACGCCGCTGCTGAGCCCACTGACATCCACTGCGGTCAGGCGTCGCGTGAAGCTGTTGTCCCCAAGCTGGCCGCTGCCGTTGCCCCCCCAACACTGGACCCCGCCTGTGCTGGTCACAGCACACGTCTGGAAGGCTCCCGTCGCGATTGCCGCCACGCCGCTGCCGAGTCCGATGACGTCCACCGCGGTGAGGCGCTGCGTGAGGCTGCTGTCGCCCAGCTGGCCACTGGTGTTGAAACCCCAGCACTTGACTCCACCGGCACTGGTCAGTGCGCACGTGTGGATGCCTCCTCCGGCGATCGCCGCCACGCCGCTGCTGAGCCAACTGACGTCCACCGGGGTGAGGCGCTGAGTGACGCTGTTGTCGCCGAGCTGGCCCTGGTTGTTGTTTCCCCAGCATTTCATCCCGGCTGTGCTGGTCAGTGCGCAGGTGTGGTTTAGCCCCACCGTGATCGCCGCCACGCCGCTGGTGAGCCCATTGACATCCACTGCGGTCAAGCGATTCGTGGTGCTGTTGTCGCCAAGCTGACCAAGGCTGTTGGACCCCCAGCACTTGACCCCGCCAGCGCTGGTGAGTGCGCAGGTGTGGGCGCTTCCCGCCGCTATCGCTGCCACGCCGCCGGTGAGCCCAACGACATCCGCCGCGGTAAAGCGGCGCGTCGTGCTGTTGTCGCCGAGCTGGCCACCGCTGTTGGAACCCCAGCACTTGACCCCGCCGGCGCTGGTGAGCGCGCAGGTGTGGTTGCTTCCCGCCGCGATTTTCGCGACGCCGCTGGTGAGCCCGATCACATCCACCGCGGTCAGTCGCGGTGTCTGGCTGTTGTCGCCAAGCTGGCCCTGGCCGTTGTCCCCCCAACACTTGGCCCCGCCGGCGCTGGTCACTGCGCAGGTGAAATTGTTTCCCGTCGCGATCGCCGCCGCGCCGCTGCCTAGCCCACTGACATCCACGGCGGTCAGGCGCATGGTCGTACTGTTGTCGCCGAGCTGGCCCAAGTGGTTGGCCCCCCAGCACTTGACCCCCCCTGCGCTGGTGAGCGCGCAGGTGTGGCTGTTTCCCGTCTGGACTTGCACGGCGTCGGTGATTGCCGCCTGAGACCATGCAGCAGACGAGAACCCCGTTCCGAGCAACGGCAGCAGCCACATTGTCGCGAGCGCTTTGAACGACATTCGACTCATGCCCCACCCTCTTTTGTTTTTGGACTACCCACCTGCGCCTCGTGACTGTTTGCGTTGACCACATGCAGCGATCGACGCGGCGCCTACGGCAGTGCCAACTGAGGACTCAGTGGCCAGCATGGCGTTGAAATCGCGAGAAAGCCGTCGACAGCCGCCTGCGACCGGAATCTTCCAATCTACTAACGCATCATCGCCTGAAAAGGTGCCAGAGAAAGGAACGCCGGTTTGACAACAACGCATCGAGCGCAGCCCACGCGAAGTCACATGCCTGGGTCGCTCCACGGGGGAAAGGGGTGGGCGCGACACAATTCCGTATCACCTGCCCGTATCAATTGATCCGCGCGGCTCCTCACAGCGCGGGTCGGACTCTCTGCCACGCCTTCTTGCAGTCACAGGGCGTCGTCTACGGCCCCCCGAACCCGCTGCCGAAGATCACGCCGGGATCGGCGACTCGCAGGGTTCTTGAGTGACGCGACACGTTGCGCGCGCATCCCTGCATCCAGCGTTGGTGAGGTATCGCGCGGTGTGTCGGATGCGGGTACGAACACTGCATGGCCTGATCTGCCCGGAAAAGTCGTATTACCTGGCAGGGCCAAAGCCGAGAGCGCGGCTGCAGTGCACCGCGGGTCTCGGCGGCGGGTGCAATCTCCGGTTGCCAAGTGCGAAGGAAGAGTGAAAACTGTTTTGATCCGCACGCGTCGCTGATCCAGGGGAAAATCCATGTACACGAGAATCGTGGCGCTCGTCGCCGGTTTGCTGCTGTGCGGTGCCGCCCAGGCCAACCAGGCGTATGCAGCGACTACCGACGGAACACTGGCTCCGATTCCGACGCCCACTTCAAGCGGTTCCGCGTTTTGTTCAGCCAATCCCGGCACGATCTTCGCCTTCGAGGCGATCGTGACGGACCAGGCACCGACTGTCCCCGAAAGCGCCGGCGCGTTGAACCTTCCGGTGCAGTTCCGCGTGCTCACCTACTGCGAGAACCGGCTCAATCCGCGAGTGCGGATCATCTTCACGACCACAGGCGGCACTGCGACGGCAGGGTCCGATTACCAGGGGCCAACCGGTCCGACGACGACGCAGGCCAGCGTGACGCAGTTTGCGTCCAACGTTGATTCCAATGTCGCGCAGTTTCCGCTCACCATCATCGACGACAACCTGATCGAGCCCACGGAAACCGTGGACATCGGCTATTTCGAAGTCCGCTACATCTTTTCCAACGCATCCGGCCCCGACACCAACCAGGTCTTCAGCTTCACCTCGTTGCCGCCGGAAATCGTCCTTTCGATCACCGACAACGACGGCGCTCCGGCCGATGCGGATCTCGCCATTTCGCAGACCCACAACGCGCCGAACCCGCTGACGGTGGGCAGCACGTTCGAGAAATCCCTGACGGTCGTCAACAACGGTCCTGGCGCCGCATCGGCGATCGACGTGAGCGACACGCTGCCGCCGCAACTGGCATTCGTCGGCAGCACCTGCGGCGCCGCGGCCAACGGGCAGTTCGTGACGTACCGCATCGATGCGCTCGCCAATGGTGCGTCGAGCACCTGTGCATTGACGCTGAGGGTCGTCTCCGCAGGCGAAGTGTCGAACACCGCCACCATCACCGCATCGACGCCCACCGATCCCAATCCATCGGACAACTCGACGACCGCGACGATCGGCACCGCGGTGGGCAATCAGCCGCCGGTCGTGTCGAGCTGCACTGCCACCACCGCGAACGGCCAGCCCGTCACCTTCGACCTGCGGCCCTGCGCAAGCGACCCGGAGGGCGGGCCACTGACGTTCACCGCAGGCGCGCAGCCGCCCCCTTCGCAAGGCAGCTTCACCGTGTCGGGCAATTTCGCGACATTCACGCCCGCACAGGGTTTCGTGGGTACCGTGCAGCTTCCCATCGAAGTCCGCGACGACGCCAACAACGTCACCAATCTCGTGGCCACGGTCACCGTGACGGGCAGCGCGGCCAACCGTCCGCCGGTCGCCAACAACGGCACGGCGTCCACCACCGGCGTCACGCCGGTCACGATAAACCTCGCGACGCTCGCCACCGATCCCGAAAACGATGCGCTCACCTTTGCCATTGCGACGCCGCCGCCCGCGTCGCAGGGCACCGCAACGTTGACCGGCAGCACGCTGGTTTTCACGCCCGCGCGCGGCTTCCAGGGCAATGCGGTGATCGGGCTGACGGTACGCGACCCGACCAACGCGCCGGTGCCGTTCTCGGTCACGGTGACGATCACGAACAACCCGTCCAATCGCGCACCGGTCGGCACGAACGGATCCGCGCAGTCGAGCGGTGGCGCGGAAGTGGCCGTCAGCCTCGCCACCCTCTTCACCGATCCGGATGGCGATGCGCTCGTTTTCACCATTGCCACGCCGCCGGCGCAGGGAACCGTGCGCATCGTGGGCCAGACGGTGTTTTACGCGCCCCCCGCGAACTTCGAAGGGCAGGTTCAGTTCGTGCTTCGCGCCACGGATCCGTCCGGGCTTTCCGCAACCAGCGTCGTCACGGTCAGCGTGGATGCCAACCTCGATCCCGAGGAAACCGCCGGCGTGATCGAGGACGCGCTCGACACCCTGCCCGGTGGCGGCAGCGAAGTCGCCCAGGGCGCGGTGGGTGCGGTGGCCGATGCCTGCAGCAATGCTGGTTCGGGTAGTGCTGCGCTTGCCACCTGTCGGGCGCTGATCGACGCGGCCGAAGACAACAACGGCGGAGCGGTCGAGACGGCGCTCGAGAACCTCGCCGCCGAAGAAGTCTCCGCGATGAGCAACATCGCCGGCGCCCTCATGACCCAGCAGAAGACCAACGTCGCTTCGCGCATGACGGCAATGCGGGGCGGCTCGCGGGGCCTGGACGTGGCAGGACTGTCGATCTTCACCGGCAGCGGCGTACTGTCGGCCGGGATGTTCGGGCAAAACCTCACTGCCGCGCAGGACGACAATGCCGAAGGCGGCATCAGCGACCTGCGGCCGAGTCCATGGGGCGTCTTCGTCAACGGCAGCATCGGCGGCGGCAGCCGCGACGCCATGGCTGCGGAATCGGGTTTCGACTTCGACAACTACGGCCTGACCGCCGGCGTCGACTACCGGCTCAACGATCAGGCGTTCGTCGGTCTCGCGCTCGGTTACAGCGCCTCATCGGTCGACCTCGACCGGGGCGCGGGCGATCTCGACACCGATGGATTCGGTCTCACGGGGTACTACTCCTGGTACGGCACCAACGGCTGGTACGCGGACGGTTCGCTCGGCTACTTCCGCAACCAGTACGACCAGTCGCGCGTCATCGACCTGACCGCCATCGGGCTCTCGCGCGACGTGGCCCTGTCAGAGACCGACGCCAGCCAGTTCATCGCGACGCTCGGCATCGGCTACGAGTTCTCGCGCAACGGCTGGGTGGTGACGCCGGAGTTCCGCGTCGAGTACGCGGGCACCGACATCGATGCCTTCACGGAGCGCGGCGACGACAGCAGCGGATTCCTGCTGTCGTTCCCGGAGCAGGATTTCCAGTCGCTGCAGTACTCGGGCGCACTGCAGGTTGCCCGCGCCATCAGCACGGCCAGCGGCGTCATGCAGCCTTTCGTGCGGCTCGACTGGTACTACGAGAGCGACAACGACGGCTTTGCGCTGATCCCGCGCCTGCGCAGCGATCCGACCCAGCCGTTCGCGACCATCGTCATCGACGATCCCGACCGCAACTTCGGCAGCCTGTCGGGCGGCGTGTCATGGGTGCGGCCCGGCGGCACGCAGTTCTACTTCTCGGTGTTCCGCACCTTCGCGTACGACGACCTGGAACAGTGGGTGCTGCGCGGCGGGTTGCGCTGGGAGTTCTGATTTACAGGGCTTTCGCAGGCGGCCAGGGACGGCCGCCGCTGACGAACCGGCGCTGGCGTTGCGGGGGTGCCAGCCGTTACATTGCGCGGCTGCGCTGAATTGGCAGCTCAGAATGCGCCCGTAGCTCAGCTGGATAGAGTAGTGGCTTCCGAAGCCATTGGTCGGGGGTTCGAATCCCTCCGGGCGCGCCACCCTTGGGCTTTTTCTGGATGCCCTCACTCAGAGGCGGGGCGCTCGCGATTGCTCACTCCTGTAGCGAGTCTATGAAAATTCGCGCGAGCGCCGCAGGCTGCATGCGCAGGATGGAGGGATTCACCTGCATCGGCAGCGCCTCTGTTCCTGGTGGCCCCTTCGGAAGATCCACGCCGCGTCGCGCCGCCCGTTCGATGAGCGCGGCCGAGTCAACGCCGGGTGCCGACAGAAAGAATCGGCTGGTGCCGCTCGGTACCTTTCGAATCCTGAAGCGTCCGTGCGCTTCGAGCAGCGCGATGAGCTTTTCCGCGGCTTGCCAGGATTTTGCATAGTCGGCCTCGTAGCGATCCGCATACTCGGCAACCAGCGCGATCTGCGGCCATGCATGCGGCAACGAACCGCCGAACATCCGGCGCATATTGAACAGCCCGTCGATGAACGCGGCATCGCCAGCCAGGATTGCGCCAGACGTGCCACTGAAATGCTTCCATAGCGACACGTACACGGTGTCGAACAGCGCAGCGTATTCACGCACGCTCTTACCCGAATGCAGGGGCAGGCTGAACATGCGCGCGCCGTCCAGGTGCAGGCGAATGCCCTGTTCGCGCGCGAAGCCGCACACGCGCGCCAGCTCATCGAAGTCCACGCGCTCGTGATCCCTGCGCCGCACGGGACTTTCGATGGAGATCGCGCCGACCTTCATCCCTACCCGGCCGGCTGCCGATCGTTCGACCCAGTGCCTCACTTCCGCGAGCTCGATCGTGCTGCGCCCTACGGCAATCGGTACGAGATTCAAGCCGCTCAGGGTCTCGGCGCAATCGCCGCTGTCGTTGTAGAGGTGGCTCTCGGCCTGCACGAGAACGCGCCTGTCGCTGCCCGCAAGTTTACGGATGGCGAGGTGGTTGGCGAGCGTACCCGTCGGTACGAACATCGCGGCTTCCTTGCCGATCAGGCCCGCAAACTTCTGCTCGAGTTCGGTGATGGCGCCGCCCAACGAGTAGTAGTCGGCCTCGAGGCCGCGATTCGTCGCGGCGGTGTGGAGCAGGGTGGCGTACTCGACCGTGCTGTACGCGATTCCGTCGGAACCGAAATCCACGCGCTGGAACATCGGCGCCGCATTGCCCGTCGTGGTGGCTGCGCCCGGAAGGCCCAGGGCCGGCTTTGCCGCGGCCAAACCACCCATGGCCAGGAACTCGCGACGATCCATGAGTGCGTCCTCAACCGGTGGTTGGCAGAACCATACCGTCAATCAGGGACTGCTGAGCGCGGCGACGGGTGGCCTCCTCGGCACGACCAGACTCTGTCAAGACTGCGTGCTCCAGAACAGCGCAGCGCGCCTGGCGCGTGCTAGAAGGCGCACATGACGACTGAAGACGGCATCGCACCCGCGCGCGCATCGCGTCTCTACCTCTGGGTACTGGTCGGCATCGTCGTCGGAGGACTGATCGGGCTCTTCGCGCCAACAGTGGGCGTCGCGCTGAAGCCTTTGGGCGACGGCTTCATTGCGCTGATCAAGATGTTGATCGGCCCCATCATCTTCCTCACGGTCGTGCTCGGCATTGCTGGCGTCGCCGACGTCAGGAAAGTTGGGCGCGTCGGGATCAAGGCCATCGTGTACTTCGAGGTCGTGTCGACGCTGGCGCTCGCGCTCGGGCTGCTGGTGGTCAACACGCTCGAGCCGGGCGCCGGGTTCAACGTCGACCCGGCAACGCTCGACGCCGAAGCCGTGTCGAGCTATTCGTCGCAGGCGAAGGAACAGAGCACCACCGCGTTCCTGCTCGACATCATCCCGAAGACCTTCGTCGGCGCCTTCACGGGCGAGGGCCACCTGCTCCAGGTGTTGCTGGTGGCGGTGCTGTTCGGTTTCGCGTTGAGCGGATTCGGCGAGCGTGCGCGCCCCCTGCTGTCGGTGCTCGATGACGTGAGCAGGGTGTTCTTCCGGATGATGGGCATGATCATGCAACTCGCGCCGATCGGCGCGGGTGCCGCCATGGCCTTCACCCTTGGGCGCTACGGCGTTGACAGCCTGGGGCCGCTCCTCAACCTCATGGGTGCGTTCTACCTCACGTGCATCCTGTTCGTGGTGGTCGTCCTCGGCCTTATCGCCCGCGTTACGGGATTCAGCATCTTCCGCTTCATGCGCTACATCCGCGAAGAGCTGTTGCTGGTGCTCGGCACCTCGTCATCCGAGTCGGCTCTCGTGCCGATGATGCAAAAGCTCGAACGCCTCGGCTGTTCGCGATCGGTGGTGGGGCTGGTGATCCCGAGCGGCTACTCCTTCAATCTCGACGGCACCAATATCTACCTCACGATGGCGGCGATCTTCATCGCGCAGGCACTCGACGTCGAGCTGACAATGACGCAGCAGATCACTTTGCTCGCAGTGGCCATGCTGACTTCAAAAGGCGCCTCCGGCGTCACGGGAGCCGGTTTCATCACCCTGGCCGCGACTCTCGCGGTGGTGCCTTCAGTGCCTGTCGCCGGGCTCGCGCTCATCCTCGGCATCGATCGCTTCATGAGCGAGGCGCGCGCATTGACCAACCTCGTCGGCAACGGCGTGGCGACTGTCGTAGTCGCCAAGTGGGAGGGCGAACTGGACACGGCTCGCATGCACGCGGAACTCGAGTCGTCGAAAATCGCGCGTCTACCCAAGGTCTAGTCGGCCCGGTTGACGCGCCCGTCAGAAATGCGCCTCTATAGTCCGGTTTTCCGCTCGCCGGCCTTCGCATCGGAGTTCGCATGACCACACGGGAAGCGGCGCGTACGCTGGTGCAGAGATTCCACGCGGTTCGCGAGCAGTCGCGCGCACTGGCAGCGCCGTTGTCGGCGGAGGACGCGATGCTGCAGAGCATGCCCGATGCGAGCCCGGCCAAGTGGCATCTGGCCCACCCGACCTGGTTCTTCGAACAATTCGTGCTGGCCGCGGATCCAAAGTACTCGCCTTTCGATGAGCGGTTCGCGCACCTTTTCAACAGCTACTACGAGAGCGTGGGGCCGCGCCACGCCCGCCCGCAACGCGGGTTGCTTTCCCGCCCCACGCTGGCGGACGTGTTGGCGTATCGGGACACCATCGACGAGCGCATGGACGCCCTGATCCGGCGCGGAGACCCTGATTCCTCAACGATCGCGCGTATCGAACTCGGCCTCGAGCACGAGCAGCAACATCAGGAGTTGATCCTGACCGACATCAAGCATGCGCTCTCGATCAATCCCATGCGACCGGCGTATCGAACCGATCTGGTGCAAGGCTCCAGCATCGCGACCACGATCAGTTGGCACGCAGGCGCGACGGGCGCTGTCGACGTCGGTGCGGATGCATGGCCGCAAGCGGCGCAATTTGCCTTTGACCATGAATCGCCGCGACATCGCACGTGGCTAGCGCCGCACGCCCTGGCGTCCCGGCCCGTGAGCAACGCGGAATACCGGGAGTTTGTGCGGGCCGGTGGTTACCGCACACCGGGTCTCTGGCTCAGCGCCGGCTGGGACTGGGTACGCGAGCACGCGGTCGAGCGACCGCTGTACTGGGACGAGGATCTCCAGGCGGAGTACACGCTGGCCGGCATGCGAGCGCTCGATGCCGGGGCACCCGTGGTGCACGTGAACTACTTCGAAGCCGACGCCTATGCGTGCTGGGCCTCCGCGCGCTTGCCGACGGAGGCGGAGTGGGAACACGCCGCCAGCCGCCTCCCCGTTCACGGAAACTTCCTCGAGCACGATGCCTTGCACCCCGAAGCGGCGGCCGCGAACGCTACGCCGGCCCAGCTCTTCGGCGACGTCTGGGAATGGACCCGGAGCGCGTATCTGCCCTATCCCGGTTACCGGCCGCTTGCGGGTGCGCTGGGCGAATACAACGGCAAATTCATGAGTGGGCAGTTCGTGCTGCGCGGTGGCAGTTGCGCGAGCCCGGCCTCGCAACTGCGCGCGACCTACCGGAATTTCTTTGCGCCGGAAGCGCGATGGCAGTTCAGCGGCATTCGCCTGGCGCGCGATCTGTGATCGCCGGCACTGCGCTCACGGATCTTCGTCCCACGCCTGCGGCGATCGAACGCGAGGTACTCGCCGGCCTCGCTCGCGATCCCAAGCGGTTGCCATCGAAGTACTTCTACGACGGTCGCGGCTCGGAACTGTTCGAAGCGATTACGCGCCAACCGGAGTACTACCTGACGCGGGTCGAGATTGGGCTGCTCGAGGCGTGCGCGCCGGAGATCGCGCAGGCAGTGGGTCCGCGCACGCACGTGGTCGAGTACGGAAGCGGATCGGGCCGCAAGACCGATGTGTTGCTGGATGCGCTCGACGATGTGGTCGCCTACACGCCTATCGAGATTTCACGCAGCGCACTGCTGGAAAGCGTGGCCGTGCTGGGCGCTCGACATGCGGCTGTCGAAATGCTGCCGGTATGCGCGGACTTCACGCACGCGGTAACTCTGCCGCGGTCGACGCGGCCGGCCGCGCGGACGCTGGTGTTCTTTCCCGGCTCCACCCTGGGGAATTTCGAATCGAGCGACGCAGTCGCGCTGCTGCATGCCATGCGCGCGACCATGGGCGATGACGGCGCCGCCATCATCGGCATCGACCTCGTCAAGCCCAAGCCGATCCTCGATGCCGCATACAACGATGCTTCCGGCATCACGGCGGAGTTCACGCTCAACTTGCTGGCGCGGCTCAATCGCGAAATCGGCAGCGACTTCCAGTTGAACGCCTTCGAGCACCGCGCCGACTACGTGGTCGCGCGCAGCCGCATCGAGACCCACCTGGTAAGCCTGGCGGACCAGGCCGTGCGCATCGGCGCGCAGGAGGTTGCCTTCGCCGAGGGTGAAGAAGTGCTGGTGGAACTTAGCCACAAGTACACGGATGACAGCTTCGATGCACTCGCCCGCAGCGCCGGACTCCGGACCGCACGGGCGTGGAACGACCCGACTGACGCGTTCGGGCTTCGCCTTCTCACCCGCGCGCCACCGTGACGCCAGTCGGCGCGCCCGCCCGCGCTGATTCCAATCACGATAAGCTCCTGACGGAAAGTCGAGGGGCTGCGATGAACACCTCACCAGTTGCAAACGAAGGCGCGGTGCTCGACCAGTGCGGGCACTATTTCCGCGAGCACGGATTTGCCGTGCTGCGTGGGGTCCTGAGTGCGTCCGAGGCCGAACTCTGTGCGAATTACGCGCTGATCCAGACCGCCACGCCGGACTATTTCAAGTTCGAGGAGGGGTTCGGCTCGCAAGGTCGCTACGCCGACGCACTCACCGAGTGCCTCCTGCTCAGGATGCTCCCGATCATGGAGCGGGTCGCTGGGAGCGCACTTTTTCCCTGCTATTCCTACCTGCGCATCTACCAGGCGGGCGCCGAGCTGCGCCGGCATGTCGATCGTCCCTCGTGCGAAATCAGCACGTCACTGACCCTGGGCATGGATTCTCCGCGACCTTGGCCGCTGTGCCTCGAGTCCAACGGCAATTCGGTGGCGGTAAATCTTGCGCCTGGGGACATGCTGCTCTATCGGGGTGTGGATCTGCCCCACTGGCGCGATCGCTTCGAGGGCACGCACTGGGTGCAGGTGTTCCTGCACTATGTCCACGCCGACGGTCCGTTCGCCAAGTGCCGCTTCGACGGGCGGGAAGGCATCGGGCCTTTCGATCCGACGCGCCAGCGTCGGCGATTCGACCCGAGCCAGGTAACGGCGGAAACGGCGGATGCAGAAGGTGCGTGATCGTGCCCGCCATTGGGAAAGCGATTCGCCTTGAAACGGGCGCAGCCCACATTGCCGAATGATCCAGGCTTTCCTGCTCAAGCGGGGCCGTTCGAGGCCCCGGTCCGAACGCGGGATCAGTCTTCGAAGTCGCTGGCGAGAATCGTGTCCGCCGCCATGAAGTCCGCCGTGATCGGCCCGGTGACCGCGGCGACGCGATAGTTTTCAGCCTGGTCGAGCACGCCGATGGGACGCCCTTCGTACGGCGCCTGCGTCGGCGCGATGTTTGAATTGGAGAAGTACGGGACCTGCTGGCAGGCAAGCGTGCCGCCGCACGACGCCTGGTAGGCCATCACCGTCAGCACACCCTGGGCATACGGCTCGGTGCGGGGCGCAACGTGACCGTACGCGTGCGGGAAAGAGTTGCTGGACGGCGGGTCATGCGGGCTCCCGACGTCGTGATCCATGCCGAGGATGTGGCCGAGTTCGTGCACGAAGACCATCGAGTTCTCGACGCTTGCGCGATCGACGACGCCGAAGGCATACCCGGCAAACGCAGCGCCGTACTGCAGGGGCCGCGTGTTCTTGTAGGCCGCGCCATTGAACCCGGCCGTGTAATCGCCCACGAACAACACGACGTCCGCCCCGACCGATGCACGCAGGACGGCGATCTCGGAATCAGTGCGCACCATCGGAAGGTCGGTATTGGGATCGCCGCTCGCGGCGCGTGTCGTGACGGCCGCACGCACGAGTCGAACCCTGAAACTGTCGACCTGGCTGTTGGCCAGCACGCTGTTGGTCTGGTCGATCGCGGCCTGCGCGAAGAGGTCCATCTCCGCCTGGCCACCGACGAGCGGCCCCGCCTGGCTCGAGAACACCACGAGCACGTCCACCATCGCCTGTCCGGAAGACTTCGACTGGCTGGGCGCCTCCGGAACCATGGCGTACGGAATTTCCGGCGCGACTGTCGTGTCGTTGGGCAGCGCGGAAGGATCAACGCGCGCAAGGACGTGGCCGCCCTCGCTGCCCGGGGTGATCGAGTACGGCCCTTCAGAGGTGTAGATCCGGCCACGGACCATTCCACTTCTGGACGTCAGCACCACGTCATGGCCCTCTGCCGTTCGCCCGACCCAGGTAGCGGCCGATTCCTCCGACATCGCGGTGCGTGTCGCCTGCACTGGTTCGCGCCCGGGCAGCGTGATCGACAACGCAGCCGGCTTCGAGGCAAGCGCCTCGGCATTGATCGTGACATCGAACTGCGCGAGCGTGCCGGCCTTGGCCGCACTGCCCGCTCCCGCCTGGATTTGGCTCAGCAGTTCTGGCGCAGCGTGCGCCTGGGCGACAAATAGCAGCGCGGCCGCCGAGAGGGCGCGGAAAGCGCGACTGGTGTTGGGGCTGTTGGTGAGAGGCGCGGCGCTCATGTCCGGTGCAATCCTGTCGTCTGTTTGTTCGGAACCCCGTTTGGGGGGCTGTTGTTGCCAAACGATTTGCAGTGGACGCAGGTTGCGTGTCCGGCGCCAAACCAAGCCTGTACAAACCGGCTCGAAGCGACCGCAATTCAGCTGCGATAGCGGTGCGATAAATGCACGGTTCACCGCACTGGCGGTTGCCTGAATGCGGCGGCGCGGAAAATGTGCGCAGCCGTGACGCGCGCTTCACGATGTGGGCACTTGAAGACGGACCTTTCGCGATGCAGTCGGCGTTCCAGGTATTGGCTCGTCACAAACTGGACACGTGAGCGTGCCGGCTTCTGCGAAAGGGTTGACAGGCGCGCGCGGCCTTCTCGCCAGCGATCAGAACCATTTCCCACGTGCGACGTGTCGTGGATACGGCACCGGACCCATTTCTCTCGAACCGTTGTTCGTTTGCAGTTGCCAGTTGCCAGCGCGGGTCCGTGCAACGTAAGTTGCACCATGCCTTCCCCCATCGATGACTTCCTGCGCGATGTGCCATCGAAACGCGCCAGCCTCGAGCAACGGCTCGCGTTGTGCCCCGATGAGGCGCAAGTGGCATGGGTACTCTGCGAGTTCGCAGGCCGCGAACTCGGGCTCGACGACTGCGTCGTCTATCTCTCCGAGCGCGGCGGGCGTGCCGTTGTGCAGCGCGCGGCGTGGGGCGCCAAGCGTGTCTCCGAGCGCATGTTCGAGGGCTCGATCCGCCTCGTGATCGGCCAGGGTGTGGTCGGAACCTGCGCGCTCATCGGCGCGCCGCAGGTCATTCCCGACACCCGGCTCGACCAGCGCTACGTGGTGGACGACTCGATGCGATTGAGCGAGCTCGCCGTGCCGATGCTGTCAGGCGACCAGGTGTTGGGCGTGATCGATTGCGAACACCCCGAGCCGGACCATTTCGACTCGCGTCACGTCCGCGCGCTGCTGTGCGTCGCGGACGCGGGCGTCGCGCGGCTGCGCGAGCTGTCTGCGTGAGTCGGCTGGAAGAGGACCAGACGTCGCGTCCGGCTCAGGGAGTCGCTTCCCGCCACTGACCGGGCGCCAAGGCGCCGAGACGATGCGTCCCGATGCCGACGCGTACGAGCCGCAAGGTCGGCAATCCGATCGCCGCGGTCATGCGGCGCACCTGGCGATTGCGCCCTTCGCGGATCGTGAGTTCGATCCACGCATCGGGGACGGTCTTGCGCATGCGCACGGGCGGGTTCCGTGGCCAGAGTTTGGGAGGCGCCTCCAGGATGCGCGCGTCGGCTGGCAGCGTCATGCCATCGTTGAGTCCGACGCCACGACGCAGGGCCGCGCAATGTTCTTCGACAGGCGTGCCCTCGACCTGCACCCAGTATGTCTTGGGTTGCTTGTGCTTCGGGTCCGTCAGGCGATGCGCCAGAGCACCATCATCGGTGAGCAGCAGCAGTCCCTCGCTGTCGGTATCGAGCCGGCCCGCGGGATAGACCCCGGGCACGTCGATGTAATCGCCCAGCGTCGGCCGTCCTTCCGGATCGGTGAACTGGCAAAGCACCCCGAAAGGCTTGTTGAACGCGATCAGCATGTCGCCCCCGCGCGTATGCCCAGCGAGCTGCGGCCACGCATCGCGTACCCCTGCGAGCGGTCCTCGAGCGTCAGCGGGTCGACTTCACGAATTTGAGCGTCATGCGGTCGGATTCGCCAATGGCCTTGTACTTTGCAGGGTCTTCGCCCTCCGGCACGCGCAATCCCGGCGGCAGGGTCCAGACGCCATTCGTGTAGTTGCGCCTGTCCTTCGGGTTGGCATTGACCTCGCTGCGTGCGGCGAGTTCGAAGCCCGCGGCGGTCGCGAGCGCGATCACGTATTCCTCGGTGATGTAGCCGGATTTCGCGCTGACTGCGGGATCCGTGCCCGGTGCGGCGCGGTGCTCGACGACGCCGAGTATGCCGTTGGGTTTGAGTACGTCGAAGAATGCCTTGAACATGGCCCCGTCGTTCTTCGCGCCCGTCCAGTTGTGGACGTTGCGGAAGGTCAGTACGCGATCTGCGGACGCGGGCGGACCCAGCACCGGCGCGGCCGCAGGCGTCTCGACCACGCGCACGCGGTCATACAGGCCGGGCGCGGCCGCGAGCTTGGCACGCAACTCGCCGTTGCTCTTGGCGTAATAGTCGCGGGAGCCCTGCGACTCCTGCGCTGCCGGGTCGAAGACCTGCGCGATCAACTCGCCGTTGTTGCGCAGATAGGGCGCGAGGATCTCGGTGTACCAGCCGCCACCCGGAGTGACCTCGATCACGCTGTGGTGGGGGAGTACTTCGAAGAAGGCGAGGGTTTCCTGCGGGTGCCGATAAGCGTCGCGTGCGCGATTCGCGTCGCTGCGATGCGGCATCCCGAGGATCTCGCCCACCCCGATGCTGGTGCCGGGGCGCGGCGCAATCAGGGCCTTACTGCTCTCGGTATCCGACATCAGGGCGTCGTTCCCGGACTTTGCCGTCGCCCTGTCCTCGCCTTGCATGGCACAGGCGGCCAGAAACACTGCAACCGACAACGTCATCAGGGTATTGCGCATCGCGCCGCTCCGCTGTTCGAAATCAGGCGACAGTTTAGGGGCATGCGAGGTTGGCGGGATTGCCGTTGGCGGACCGTTGCTGAACGGCTCGCGAGCCCGATGCACAGGGCGGGACTAGAATGACGCGGGCGCAGAGGAGCTCCTGGATGGCCGGCACCGCGGGACCGCAAAAGCTTGAGCACCAGCTGACGGACAAGGGGTACGTGCCGGTGTACGCCACGGGCGTGGTCGACCAGCCGTGGTCGGACTATTCCGACACGGATCACCGGGTCTGGTCGGAGCTGTACGCGCGCCAGCGCGACGTGCTGATCGGCCGCGCATGCGCCGAGTTCACAGACAACCAGGCGCGCATGGGCATGACGCCCTCGCGGATTCCGAAGTTCGAGGAGCTCAATCGCTCGTTGCAGCCGGCCACAGGCTGGCAGGTTGTTGGCGTCGAGGGGCTGCTGCCCGAACTGGCATTCTTCGATCACCTCGCCAACCGGCGCTTCCCGGTGACGTGGTGGATCCGCAAGCCCGAGCAGATGGATTACCTGAGCGAGCCCGATCTCTTCCACGATCTGTTCGGGCACGTGCCGCTGCTCATGAACCCGATGTTCGCCGACTACATGGCCGCCTACGGGCGCGGTGGCGTAAAAGCCCATTCGCTCGGCGCCGAAGCGCTGGTCAACCTGACGCGCCTCTATTGGTACACCGTGGAATTCGGACTCATCCGCGAAGCCGGGGGGCTGCGCATCTACGGTTCGGGCATCGTGAGCTCCAAGGGCGAATCGATCCACTGCCTCGATTCGGCTGCGCCCAATCGCATCGGGTTCGACCTCAAGCGCGTCATGCGCACGCGCTATCGCATCGATACGTACCAGAAGACCTACTTCGTGATCGACAGCTTCGAGCAGCTGATGCGTGCGACCGAGCCGGACTTCACGCCGATCTACGCCGAGCTCGCATCGCTGCCCGCGATTCCCGCCGGCGAAATCCTCGCCACCGATACCGTGATCGCGCGCGGCACCGGCGAGGGCTGGTCCACCGACGCAGACACCTGACTGCCCTTCGGTCCGCGCGCAGCCGAGCGCAGCTCGGCTCTACATCGGCAACTTGAAGCGGTTGTAGAGCGGAGCTGCGCTCCGCTGCATCCGCATGCGTTGCAACCCACCCAGCCGGGCACAGCCCGGCTCTACATCGGCAACTTGAAGCGGTTGTAGAGCGGAGCTGCGCTCCGCTGCATCCGCGCGCGTTGCCACCCACCCAGCCGGGCACAGCCCGGCTCTACATCGGCAACTTGAAGTGGTTGTAGAGCGGAGCTGCGCTCCGCTGCTTCCGCGCGCGGTGCCACCCACCCAGCCGGGCACAGCCCGGCTCTACATCGGCAACTTGAAGCGGTTGTAGAGCGGAGCTGCGCTCCGCTGCATCCGCACGCGTTGCAACCCACCCAGCCGGGCACAGCCCGGCTCTACCAGATCAAAAGAGGTCTGCCTGGGGCGACGAGGCGCGCAGCGGGCGCGGCGGGACGAACTGCGTGCGGTCGAGTTCGATGCGGCCACCCGGGAATGCGAGCTTTGCACGAGCCTTGCGAAAACGCGTGGCGATGAGGTCGGCGAACACGCCCTCGCCGCGCATGCGCGAGCCGAAGTTCGGATCGTTGTCGCGACCGCCGCGCATCTGGTTCACCAGGCTCATGACGTGCGCTGCGCGTTCCGGGAAGTGCAGCTGCAGCCAGTCGCGGAACAGTTCCTTCACCTCGTGCGGCAGTCGCAGCAACACGTAACTGCAATCGTGCGCCCCGGCATCGCGCGCTGCTTCGAGCAGCGCCTCGATCTCGTGGTCCGTAATGGCGGGAATGATCGGCGCCATCATCACGGATACCGGAACACCCGCAGCGTGAAGCGCGCGCACGGCGGCGAGGCGTCGATGCGGCGCGGAGGCGCGCGGCTCCATCTTCGCGGCCACGCGGTTGTCGAGCGTGGTGATCGAAATGAAACACTGCACGAGGTTCGCCCGCGCCAACGGCACCAGCAGATCCAGGTCCCGCTCGATCAACGCGTTCTTGGTGATGATCGTGCACGGATGTTTGGTCTCCAGCATCACCTCGAGCACCCCGCGCGACAGCGCGTATTTGCGCTCGATCGGCTGGTAGGGATCGGTGTTGGCGCCGAGGTTGATCGGGCTGACCTTGTAGCCGGGCTTGGCGAGAGTCGCCCGCAACACCTCCGCGGTGTTGGTCTTGGCGAACAGCTTGGTCTCGAAGTCGAGGCCCGGCGATAGATCGAGAAAGGCGTGCGAAGGCCGCGCGTAGCAATAGACACAACCGTGCTCGCAACCGCGATACGGGTTGATAGACGTATCGAAGGGAATGTCCGGTGATTCGTTGCGCGACACGATCGAACGCGCGCGTTCTTCCGTCACCTGCGTGCGCGGCGGCGACGCCGGCTCGCCGTCGACGAACCATCCGTCATCGGTCGATTCGGTATGCGCCTTGGCGAAACGATTCGGCAGGTCGCGCGCCGCGCCACGGCCCTTGATGGCGGCGTCGGGACGCGACGAGGCCGGGATGCGCGGTGGTTGCTGCGACGAGGACATTCGCGCATTGTCCCGCGCGGCATCTCCGCAGATGCGACCCGTCGGCGCTTTGCGGGCAGGCGTGTCGCGAGGCCCGATGAGCGGCACCGACGTTGCGTACGCTCGCAGAGTGCGTACCAGGAGACGGTCTCCCGGCCCGTGCAATAGAGAAATCCCGAAGCCTCTCGGACGCCGCTCAGCCCGACTGCACGGTCCTCCGGTACGCGTCCTTGTCCAGCGACAGATCCGCATCGGCGCGCAGGAACAACTCTTCGACGCTCTCCTCGCCTGACTCGGAAGTCGCCGAACCGGACGCGAGCGCCAAGGCGGATTCCGCGGCAAATGCGTGCACGACCTCTCGGAGAGATCGCAGTGTGTCCTCCCGCGCGTCGCCCTGCAGCACGACAATGAACTCCGGACTTCCGGTGGCCCTGCTGAGGTTGTCCCCCGTGCCGGACCGCAGCGAGGATTCCAGCGTTTTTTCAAGCCCCAGGAACGCGCGTTCGACGTGACGCTCGCCCAGCCTCGCGACAGCGTCGGCGAGGCCCTGTACCTCGAAGATCACGATGGTGCGTCCACGGGAGCGGACAGTTGGCGCCGTCTCGGGCTCATCGGGATCAGCAGGACTGGCGAGCCAGATTGATCGCTCCAGCGCGCGTTCGCGATGCCGGGCTTCTAGCAGGTTCATCGTCAACCGCGCCAGCGAGGCGAGTCCCTCGCGCTGCGCGTCGCTGAGCGTTCTGGGTTCCCGGTCCAGCACGCAGACCGTGCCGATGGCGGCTCCTGACGGCGTAATCAGCGGCATGCCTGCGTAGAAACGGATGCCGGTGCTACCCGTCACCAGCGGGTTCGTCGCGAAGCGTGCGTCGTCGACCGCGTCTGGCACTTCCATCAGCGCACCGGGCGTACGGATCGCATGGTCGCAGAATGCATCTTCGCGACGCGTCTCGGACAATTCGAATCCGGTCCTGGCCTTCAACCATTGGCGGTCGCGGTCGATCAGGGACACGAGCGCGATCGGTGCAGCGCAGAGAATGGACGCAATCCGGCCGATATCGTCGAACGCCGTGTCCGGCAGACTGTCGACGACGTGGTACACATCGAGCGCACGCTGGCGCGCGGTTTCCTCATGCACGGCGGTCATCGGGTCTCCAGGCCCGCGCTGCTACAGAACGGGCGGTCCACAAGCCTGACGCAACCGGGCGACGGCGCGCAACAGAGTTTGCGCACCGCAGTCATCAGGCGTTGAGTTACAGCGCCTTGATGACCTCGTCGGCGAACTCGCTGCACTTGACCTCGGTGGCGCCTTCCATGAGACGTGCGAAGTCGTAGGTGACGCGCTTGTTGCCGATCGCCTTGTCCATCGCGTGGATGATCGCATCCGCCGCCTCGTTCCAGCCGAGGTAGCGCAGCATCATCTCGCCCGACAGGATCACCGAGCCCGGATTGACCTTGTCCATGTCGGCGTACTTCGGCGCGGTGCCGTGCGTCGCCTCGAACACCGCGTGGCCGGTCAGGTAGTTGATGTTGGCGCCCGGCGCGATGCCGATGCCGCCAACCTGCGCCGCCAGTGCGTCGGAAAGGTAATCGCCGTTGAGGTTGAGCGTGGCGACCACGTCGTACTCCGCGGGGCGCAGCAGGATCTGCTGCAGAAACGCGTCGGCGATCGAGTCCTTGATGATGAGGCCCGCGCCCGGCTTGCCTTCCGGGATGACGTGCCACGGCCCGCCATCGAGCTCGACCGCGCCATAGAACTCGCGCGCGACCTGGTAACCGAAGTCGCGGAACGCGCCTTCGGTGAACTTCATGATGTTGCCCTTGTGCACCAGCGTAAGCGACTTGGACTTGTTCTTGATCGCATAACCCATCGCCGAGTGCACGAGGCGCTCGGTGCCGAGGTAGCTGACCGGCTTGATGCCGATGCCGACCTGCACGTCGACCGTACGCGCGGGCGCGCCGACGCCCTCGAGGATCTGCTGCCAGTCGTCGGACTTCTTCTGCGTGCCGAAGCGGATCTTGTCGAACTGCTTGGGGAACTCCGCCTGCAGGAACGACAGGAACTTCGCCGCCTCCGGCGTGCCCGGCGCGAACTCGATGCCCGCGTAGATGTCCTCGGTGTTCTCGCGGAAGATCGTCATGTTGACCTTGCCGGGCGCGTTCACCGGCGTTGGCACGCCCTTGAACCAGCGCACCGGGCGGAGGCAGACGTAGAGATCGAGCATTTGCCGCAGCGCGACGTTGAGCGAACGGATGCCGCCGCCGACCGGCGTCGTGAGCGGGCCCTTGATCGACACCAGGTAATCGCGACACGCATCCACCGTCGTTTCGGGCAACCAGTCGCCGACGCTGTTGAAGGCTTTTTCTCCCGCGAGCACTTCCATCCACATCAGTTTCTTCTGGTCGCCGTAGGCCTTCGCGACCGCAGCATCGAGCACGCGCACCGCGGCGCGCCAGATGTCGGGACCGGTGCCGTCGCCTTCGATGAAGGGAATGATCGGGCGATCCGGTACGGTCAGCCGACCGCGATCGTTGGTGATCCGCTGTCCGCCCGGAGGCGGCGACAGCGGCGGCGCCTTCTGCGGCGCGACCGGTTGCTTCGAGGTGCTCTGCGCAGTGGCAGCGTCGGTCATGGCGTTCTCCCCTGGTGCTTCGACGTCAGTGCGGGCGCCACCGTCTTGGTGCGACCTCCAACGCAAGGCGCGCATTGTCGCATGGGTGTCGCCGCGCCAAATCGCCCTGCCTTTGCGGAATCGCACAAGAGCCGCCCCTCCGGCGGGGCAAGGATGGCCCCGTCCGGTGCCGGTGGCGCAAGGCGGTGTCGCCTTGCCTCCGGGTGACGCCTTTTATCCTGCGGCAAGGCGACACCACCTTTCGCCAGCGAGCGATCTACTCGAAGTGCCGGCTGCTGAGCCGCGCGTTGCGCAGTCAGGCCTGCAGCGAGGGTGACGGAACGGCCTCAACGGCAGTCATCGCGGCATCCCCGAACACGTCGCGCCAGGCGTGGTACATGGTCGCGAAGATGAGTGCGTACAGCGCGATCATGAAGGCGACATACAGCGGCATGATCAGCACCATGCCCGCGAGCGGATGCACCAGCCCGCCGATGAAACCGAACAGCATCATCAGAAGCACCAGCGGAATGACCATCGCGAATATCGCGATGACCACGACCACGATGTTGAGCAGGATCGGAAGCACGTTGCGCGCGGTACCGTGGAGCCCGTCCATGAATGCCTCGCCGCCCCGGGCGCGCGTCAGCGCCACCTGCGCGTAACCAAAGGTGTTGATGCCGAACAGCGCCAGCGCGCCGACCAGTCCGACCGCGGCGGAAAGCCAGGGTGAACCCGTGATCGGGGGCGCTGCGGCTGCGGCAGCGCCCAGGGGCTCGGTGAGCACGTTCCTGTACCAGCCGAGCATGTCGGGTCCGAGCGTCAGCAACAACGCAACGACAAATGCCATCGAGGCCACGAACACGATCAGCGCAAAGGTCACCGCGCGCACCATGAGGTCGGTGTCGCTGAAGGCGGCGAAGATCGAACTCGCCTGTCCGCTGCCGGTGCGCTCGAGCGTGTCGATGAGGCGCAACAGTCCGATCATCATGAGCGAAGCGATGAACACCATCGCCAGCGTGGCGAGAAGCTGTATTGCAATCGATGCGCTGGTGCCTGCCAGCAGGAATTGCGCAGCCAGCTGGATGCCGACCGGCACGAGGATCGCCAGCACGAGCAGGAACATCGCGACCGACAACGTGCCCGGATGTTTGCGGACCGTGCCGAATCCACGAACCAGCCAGGTCATGCCATTGCCGACGGGAACGCTGCGCGCGCTGCTCATGGACGTACTCCCCCAGGGACGTGGCAATCGTTGTAGCACACCACCCGGCGCCTAGCCGATCAGCGGATCCGACGCGAGGCGCGCAAAGCGCCGGAGGATCGCCCGGGCGTGCGGCGCTGCGCGAACGCTCGAATCCAGTTCGCGCGGGCATTTGCCCTCCCCGCGCAGGTCTTCGGCTCGCGCGGCGATGTATGCGCGCATGGCGGCGGTCGAAAACTCCGGGTGGAACTGCACGCCCCAGGTGCGCGCACCGATACGGAACGCCTGCACCGGGTCGTGCGCGGAGCGCGCGAGCACCACGGCTTCCTGCGGCGCTTCGAGCACGCTCTGGCGATGCGTCAACTGCGCGGCGAATGTCGCAGGCGCATTTCCAAACAGCACATCGTCACGCCCCGCATCCATTCGTTCGATGGCGTGCGTGCCCATCTCGCGGCCGTCCGGGTGATAGTCGACGCGGCCACCGAAGGCGTGCGCGATGAGCTGGTGGCCATAGCAGACGCCAAGCAGCGGCGTGCCTGCGTCATGCGCCTGCCTCAGCCACGCAGCCGTCGACTCGCTCCACGGCTCGCGCTCGGAAACCATCGCGCCCGACCCGGTCACGAGCACCGCGCGGTGTGCGCCGTGCCGGGGCAGCGTCCCGCCGCCCTGCACATCGATGATGTCGATCGCACTCGACGGCAGGCCCATGGCCACGCGGAACCAGTGCGGGAAATCGCCGAGGCGCGCGCGCACCGATGCGATCGCGCGGCCGGTCTGGACGATCAGGAATCGTTCGGGTTGCATGCGCATATTCTGGCATTGCACCGGCTGCCCCAGTGCGCGCCCACCAGCTTTTGTAGAGCGGAGCTGTGCTCCGCTGCGCCTCATGCCATTGATGCTCGACTGTGCAGCCGAGCATAGCTCGGCTCTACTACAGGAGCGGACGCGGTCACGCTTCCGGAGGCAGTACCGTCAAGACTTCTGCGAGGGTGGTGATGCCCTCGGCGACCTTGTCGGCGGCGGCGACGCGCAGCGGCAGGAAGCCATGTGCAATGGCTGCAGCGCGGAACGCGGCGAGATCGGCATGCGCAGTGATCGAAGCCCGCAGGCCGCCGTCGATGGCCAGCATTTCATAGATCGCCACGCGCCCCAGGTAACCCGTATTGCGGCATTCCGCGCACCCGACCGCGACGCGCGCATGTTCGGGCATGCCGCGCTCGAAGCCACGCGTCAGGTAGGCCCAGCGTTCGACATCGACCTGGCCCGGCTTTGCGCAGTGCGCGCACAGCCGCCGCACCAGCCGCTGCGCGATGACGCCTGCCAGCGTCGATGAGATGAGGTAGTGCGGCGTGCCGAGATCGATGAGCCGCGTCACCGCGCTGGGCGCGTCGTTGGTGTGCAGCGTCGACAGCACCAGGTGTCCCGTGAGGGACGCCTGGATCGCCATCTGCGCGGTGTCGAGGTCGCGGATCTCGCCGATCATGATGATGTCGGGATCCTGGCGCAGCAGCGTGCGCACGCCCGACGCAAACGTGAGCTCGATGCCCGGCTGCACCTGCATCTGGTTGATCTCGGGCGCGACCATCTCGATCGGATCCTCGATGGTGCAGACGTTGACCTGCGGCTGGGCGAGATTGAGCAGCGTCGTGTAGAGCGTCGTGGTCTTGCCCGAGCCGGTCGGGCCGGTCACCAGCACGATGCCGTTCGGGCGCTCGACGAGATGCCGCCACATCGCCTGCTCGCTCGCGGAGAAGCCGAGCTGCGCGTAGTCCTTGAGCACGATGTCCGGGTCGAACAGGCGCATCACGCACTTTTCGCCGAACGCGGTCGGCATGGTCGAGAGTCGCATCTCCACTTCGCGACCGCCCGGCGAGCGCATCTTGAGGCGACCATCCTGCGGGCGGCGGCGCTCGGCGATGTCCATGCGCCCCAGCGTCTTGATGCGCGCGACGACCGCGCCCATGACCTGCGTGGGCAGCTCGAACACCTTGTGCAGCACGCCGTCGATGCGGAAGCGGACGCGCGACACGTCGCGTCGCGGCTCCAGATGGATGTCCGAGGCGCGCTGCTCGTGCGCATACGAGAGCAGCCAGTCGACGATGCGCACCACATGCTGGTCGTCTGCGGTGAGGTCGCCGCTGGCGCCGATCTCGATGAGCTGCTCGAGGTTGAGGATCTTCGAGGGATCGCGCCGCGCCTTCTCGTCACGCGCCCGCGCCACCGACCGCGTGACCCCGTAGAACTCCATGAGGTAACGGTTGACGTCGAGCGGATTGGCGACTACGCGCTTGATGTTGCGGCGCAGGAGTTTGGTCAGGTCCGCAAGCCAGCGCGTGTCGAACGGCTCGCTGGTGGCAATGCAGATCTCGCGCGCGTCGAGCGCGATCGGCAGGATCCGGTAACGCGATGCGTATTCGGGCGTCACCACCTGGCCGACCGCCGCGACATCGATGCGGGTCGGATCGATGCGCAGGTGCGGGAGCCGCGCGTGGCCGGCGAGCCATTCCGTCAGCGCCTCGAGTTGCAGCACGGTGCCAGGATGGCGCGCGTCCGGCACCTTGGCATTGGCGATCAGCACCAGCGGGTGGATCTCGGCGCGCGCACTGCCGCGCGCGGCCGTGCGCACATGTTGCGCATCCTCCGGGAGCAACCAGCCGTCGTGGCCCAGCCGGTGCAGGGTCTCCTCGAGATCGAGGCGCCGGTTCGGCGTGAAGTCGTGCGATGCGGGCTCGAAACGCTCGGGTTCCGAGGGCGGAGGCGGGTAGATGGCGACCATGGGCTGCTGCGGAGTTTGCTGGAGCGATTCGGAGATGCTACTCCGCGCCATGTCAGGCTCTCCCTGGCGCAAGTGCTACTGAACTCTCCGGCGGCCCGCAATAGCCTGTGCCCGCCTCACGGTGAGAGGGAAGAAATGCGCCCGAGCGGCTAAAGTGCGCCTTCCCGATTCCACGACCGCGCATGATGCAAGGCCCGACTTTCCAGGAATTGATCCGACGCCTGAACGCCTATTGGGCGGAGCAGGGTTGCGTCCTGCTGCAACCGTTCGACAGCGAGGTCGGCGCGGGCACGTTCCATCCCGCCACGTTCCTGCGCGCGCTCGGCCCCGAGCCATGGCGCGCGGCCTACGTGCAGCCGTCGCGGCGTCCGTCCGATGGTCGCTACGGCGAGAATCCGAACCGCCTGCAGCACTACTACCAGTTCCAGGTCGTGCTCAAACCCAGCCCGGACAACATCCAGGATCTGTATCTCGGATCATTGAAATCGCTCGGCGTCGATCCGCTGGTGCACGACCTGCGTTTCGTCGAGGACAACTGGGAATCCCCGACGCTCGGAGCATGGGGACTTGGCTGGGAGGTCTGGCTCAACGGCATGGAAGTCACGCAGTTCACCTATTTCCAGCAGGCAGGCGGGCTCGAATGCCGGCCGGTGACCGGTGAGATCACCTATGGCCTCGAGCGGCTCGCGATGTATCTGCAGAACGTGGACAGCGTCTACGACCTGGTGTGGGCGCGTGGCCCACAGGGCGTCGTCACGTACGGCGACGTTTTCCACCAGAACGAGGTGGAGCAGAGCGCGTACAACTTCGAGCATGCGGACACGGCGGAGCAGTTGCGCCGCTTCGACGCCTGCGAGGTCGAGGCGATGAAGCTCGTGTCGCTGGGCCTGCCCCTCCCGGCTTACGACCAGGTCTGCCAGGCATCGCACGCGTTCAACCTGCTCGACGCGCGGCGCGCCATCGGCGTCACGGAACGCCAGCGCTTCATCCTGCGTGTTCGCGCGTTGTCCAAGGCTGTGGCAGAGGCCTACTACGCCCAGCGCGAAAGGCTCGGCTTCCCCGGTCTCGCTGCCCACGCGGAGGTATCGTCGTGAGTCGGCCGCAACCGCTGCTGCTCGAAATCGGCACCGAGGAACTACCCCCCGGCACCGTCGGTGCGCTGGCCGAATCCCTGCGCGCCAACCTCTGCGCGGAGCTCGCGGTGCTCGGCATCGCCAACGACATCGAGCAATCGATGGCGTTGTGGACGCCGCGACGGCTGACCCTGCAGTTCGGCGCGGTGGCCCCGACGCAGGACGACCAGGACATCGAGAAACGCGGCCCGGCCGTTTCGGCAGGACTCGATGCGGAGGGCAATCCAACCCGCGCTTTAACCGGATTCGCGCAGTCGAACAATGTGCCGGTCTCGATGCTCGAGCGCCTGCGCACCGACAAGGGCGAGTGGTTCGTGCACCGCGCGCGGCGCGTGGGCGCACCGACGCGGGATCTGCTCCCGGGCGCGATCAATGCGGCGATCGCGGCGTTGCCGATCACGCGGCCGATGCGGTGGGGGGCACGCGACGTCGGCTTCGTGCGGCCGGTGCACTGGGTGGTGCTGCTGTACGGCGACGAACACGTGCCAGGCGAGATCCTGGGCGTTCCGACCGGCGTGCTCACGCGCGGCCACCGGTTCCATCACCCCGAGCCGGTCCGTGTCGCCTCCTCGGCGGCCTATGTCGACCTGCTGCGCAACGCGCGCGTGCTCGTCGACGTGCGCGAGCGGCGCGAACGCATCCGCAAGGACGTCGGGCTGGCGGCCCGCCGAGCGGGCGGCATCGCCCGGATCAGCGACGCCCTGCTCGACGAGGTGGCGAACCTCACCGAGTGGCCGACCGCGATCGCCTGCAGCTTCGATCGCGGCTTCCTCGGCGTGCCTTCCGAAGCGCTGGTCACCACGATGGAAGCCAACCAGCGTTTCTTTCCGGTCTACGATGCAAGCGGGAAGCTCACTGAGCATTTCATCGGCGTGGCGAACATCGAGAGTCGCGATCCCTCGGAAATCAGGCGCGGTTACGAGCGCGTGATCAGGCCGCGCTTCGCGGATGCGCGCTTCTTCTTCGAGGAGGATCGCAAGACGCCGCTCGCGGATCATCGCGAGGCGCTCGCGCGCGTCACCTTCCAGCAGCGCCTCGGCTCCATGTGGGACAAGACACTGCGCGTTGCAGAACTCGCGCGCACGATTGCGGGTCGGTCCGGCGTCGACGGCGCGCTCGCCACATACGCCGCAAGCCTGTCGCGCTGCGACCTGGTTACCCGCATGGTCGGCGAATTTCCCGAGCTGCAGGGCACGATGGGCGGGCGCTACGCAGCCGATCAGGGCGCGCCGGGCGAGGTCGTGCAGGCGCTGGAGGATTTCTACGCGCCACGCGCGAGTGGCGACCCGATCGCGTTGACCCGCCTCGGCCAGGTTCTCGCGATCGCCGATCGCGTCGACACCCTTGCCGGCTTCTTCGCGATCGGGCAGAAACCGACCGGCAGCAAGGATCCGTATTCGCTGCGGCGCACGGCGCTGGGCCTTGCGCGCACGTTGGTGGAGAGCGGCCTGCCGCTCAACCTGGACGGCCTGCTCCGCGAAGCGCTCGAGCAGATTCCCGGAAACGGGATCGACGTGCCTGCCACTGCAATCGCATTGCGCGAGTTCATATCCGAGCGCCTGCGCGGATACTACGCGGAGCAGGGCATCGCACAGGATCGCTTCAGCGCGGTAGCGGCAGTGAATCCTTCGACACTGGTGGATTTCGACCGGCGGCTGCGTGCACTGGACGCGTTCGCGCGCATGCCCGAGGCCGTGAACCTGGCAGCCGCGAACAAACGCATCGGCAACCTGCTGCGCAAGTCGACCGAACCGGTGCGCGATCGCGTCGAGGTTTCGCTGCTGGAACTGGGCAGCGAGTCCTCGCTCTGGGCTGCCCTGCGACCGGCCATCGAGCAGCTGGGCGCGCAGGTCGCGGCACACGATTACCTCGGAGCGCTGAAAGGTCTCGCGCCGTTGCAGCGGCCGGTGGACACTTATTTCGACGAGGTGCTGGTGATGGCGGACGACCCCGCGCTGCGGGCCAACCGCCTTGCGCTGCTGGCGCAGCTGCGCCGTGCCTTCCTCTCGATTGCGGATATCGCGGAGCTCGACCTCACGGAGTGATCCCGCAGTTCACGGGCGCAGTGGCTGCGCCTCAACGGTGGGCGCGAGCGTGCGCTCGAGCCACTCGAGCACCCACTCTTCGGCCCAGCTGTCCATGCGCCAGCCGGTCAGAAAGCCGCAGTGCCCGCCGTACCGCGTGATCTCCAGGCGCGCCTGTGGAGGCAGCTTGAGTTCGGTGAAATCCTGCACCGGCGTCACCGGATCGTCGGCGGCAGCCAGAATCGCGGTGGGCACCTCGATGCCGCTCAGGCGGTCGCCCGCGATGCTGTAGGCATGCAGGTATTCGTCAAGCGAAGCGAACTCGGTGTGGCGCTCGACCAGCAATTCGGTAAGGCGCCGCATCGGCGCACGCATGTCGTCGCGGTCGAAGCGGTAGGTGCCGGGATACAGCGCCTGCTTGCGCGACAGCGACGCGCGCCATTTGCGCATGAAATAGTCGCGGTAGAACGCAGGCGCCGACTCCAGTGCGTCGAGCACGGACGGAGGGTGCACGGCCGGGCACACCGCGAACACACCTTCGAGGGGAATGCGCGCGGCCGGTGCACGGACCGCAACGCGCAATGCGAAATTGCCACCCAGGGAAAATCCTCCGACCAGCATCCGCTCCGGGGCATACCGCGCGTGGATGTCCCGCACTGCGGCAACGACTTCGTCGATGCGCGCGGAGTGGAACATCTCCTCGTTCAAGTGGTGCGTTTCACCGTGGTCGCGGAAATTGAGCCGGAACACGGCGAGGCCCGCCTCGCGCAGGCGCGCGCCCAGGCTCAGCTGGTAGCTCGAATCGCTGCTGCCTTCCCAGCCGTGCAGCAGCACCACCAGCGCGCGTTCGTCGCCGATCGCGGG
>JBBSLL010000023.1:0-52395 GCA_038255255.1 Lysobacterales bacterium | reverse complement strand
GACAGTTCTACAACGAACAACGTCCGCACAGCGCCCACCGCTACCAACCCCCAGCCCAGGTTCGCCGAACCTGGCTCGAAACCCGTAACATCGACCGGAGACTCACGGCCTGAGTGGCAACAAAATTCCGACGCAGGTCACAGTCATCGCCAGTTCCAACATCCGAACAAGCCGGGGACGGTGACCGCCGCGGGCAAGCCGAGTGTTGATATCCCCGCGTGCACTCTCAATAGTATGCTCAAGCAAGCTGGCCTAAAGCGGAAATAATCCTATGCAGTACATGGTCGTCGTCGAGCAAGGTCCTACGAGCTTCGGAGCCTACGTGCCCGACCTTCCAGGATGCATCGCAGCGGGAGAGTCCCGGGACGAAGTTGTCACTCTCATCCGCGAAGCAATCGAGATGCACTTGGAAGCGCTGCAAGAGCAGGGTCAGTCCCCGCCGGCACCACGCTCCACCGTGGAGGTAGTCGACGTAGCAGCATAGCTATGCGATCAAGCCCACCGCCGAACTCTCCTCATTTGTTTCCTGTCGCTGCTCGCGCGGCGGAGGCTCAACACGGCGCTAGGCACGTGACGGAGATCATCGTATGACCACCCCGGCAAAAACCATTCGCATCTTTGGCTGGTATTTACTCGCGCTGAGCGCCGCCTTGATCATTGTTCCTAACCTGCTTCTCGGCTTGTTTGGCGTCGCAGCGACAAACGAGGTTTGGATACGTGTCGCGGGCATGCTTGCCGGAATTATTGGCTACTACTACTTGCGCGCGTCAGCAACTGGCTTCAGCGAGTTCTTCGCATGGACCGTTCCTGTCCGTCTCTCCGTGCTCGTGTTTTTCTGTGCGTTAGCAGCCCTTGAACTCGCCCCGCCGATTCTCATTTTTTTCGGCGCAGTGGACGCAGCCGGTGCTCTCTGGACTTGGCTAGCCATTCGTCGCCCGTCGGCACGTGCCTGACAATTCATTCAACCCGATGCCCCTTCGCGGCACGGGTTGATTCAGGCGTTAGCCCCGTGAACACCAGCTTGCGTTTGGAGATCCTGGTGAAGATTGCCTTTTTCTCCGCGTCCTTCGCTTTTGTACTCGCCGCTTGCAGCTCACGGTCGGAAGCAATCCAACCAGCTTCGTCCATCGCTGATCGTCCCGAACGAGATGGATCATCGCTTCACGTTCTGTATCTGCATGGAAATATCGTGCAGCGCCATGGGAAGAATGCGGTTAGCCCTGAGTACGGCCCCTACAAGTTTGACGAGATCGTGGTCGCACTAGGCAGGAGCGGTGCCAACGTCCACGCGCCAGTCCGGACGGGAAACCCATCCAATGAAGCATCTGCCCAACAAGTCGTAACCTTCGTCGAAAAGTTGTTGAACTCAGGGGTCTCGCCGACGCACATCACCGTTGTGGGCGCTTCACAAGGTTCCATCATTGCAATGCTGGTTTCAGAATCCCTTAAGAACCCAGCACTAAAGTTCGTGCTTATGGGCGCGTGCAATGATTGGGTGAGGAATGACATCAATCCCGACCTCTATGGGCATATCCTTTCAATCTATGAAGATGGTGATCCATATGGTGCGAGCTGCGAGCCGTTGACCGCAAACAAGCCTGGTGTGAGCTCATTCAAGGAGCATCGCTTAAGCACAGGACTCAGTCATGGCTTCCTCTACAGCCCACTACCCGCATGGATTGAGCCAACCCTTCTTTGGTCAGCCCGGGCTGTTGCTCAAGCCGCTGATGACGAGGCGGGCTAACAATTCATTCAACCCGATGCCACTTCGCGGCACGGCTTGACTGAGGCGCCAGGCGCGCTTGCGTGCATCCAGGAGTTTCACATATGCAACTCACCGTATCTGAAATTCAGCACTTCAAGAATGTGTTGTGGGGTACCGGCTTCTGGCGCTGGTTTCGTTGGATCCTCGTCGCAATCCTGGTTTACACCGCAGTCGCACATTTTTCAGGCTGGCTCCCGACGCAACGTGTTGACTGGCTGGCTGCCGGCGCCCTCTATTTGCTTGTCGCGTGGCCCGGATTGTGTCGCATATACGTATTCCACACCTTGCACAGGCTCGTCGCCGAGGATCCAGAGGCAAGGGCTCAGCTGGCGGCCGCAGGCGTCAAAGAGTTCCAGTCGGGCGTCGTCGGTGACCGCGCCTGACCATTCGTTCGAGCGGACGCGCATCGCGTCAACTCAGGCGTGATAACGCTGGAAGGCCCCTTCTGAGGATTTTTCCGAGGCGACATTTGAAAACATACGCTTTCATATTCGCTCTACTGCTGAGCCCGCTGGCTTATGCGCAGCAGCGGCTCCCGATCATCGACATGCATCTGCATGCGTTCCGCATGGACGAGGTGCCGCCCGGCGCGCCGGCTTGCCCGGGCGACCAGCGCGTGCTGATCCCGACCATCGACCCAAAGGACGAACTCGACTTCTCCAAGTTCGTCAGCTGCGACAGGCCCATGCTCGCGGCGGACAGCGATGAGGATCTGATGCACAAGTCGATCGCCGAACTGCGTCGCCACAACGTACGCCACGCGGTCACCGATGGCGCGGTTGCCGACGTAGCAGCCTGGCGCAAGGCTGCACCTTCTTCGGTAAGGATCGTGCCGGCGGTGGGTTTTGCCAAACGCCGGGACAAGTCCATCGACGAACTGCGCCGGTTGCACGCCAACGGCCAGTTGGCAGTCTTCGCCGAGGTCGCCATGCAGTACCGCGGCGTGCGCGCAGACGACCCGCGCTGGGAGCCGTACTTCGCCTTGGCCGAGGAACTGGATATCCCCGTCGGCCTTCACCTCGGAGAAGGACCGCCTGCTGCAGCGCGTTTCCCCGGCTACGAAACCTACCGCGCCAGCCTGACTTCGCCGTTCCAGTTGGAAAATGTGCTGCTCAAGCACCCGAAGCTGCGCATCTACGTGATGCATTACGCATCGCCGCTTGTGGACGAGATGATCGCGATGATGTTCACCCACCCGAACCTGTACGTGGACGTGGCCTGCAACAACTGGAGCTTCCCGCGCGCGCAGTTCCACGACGCACTCAAGCGGATGGTCGATGCCGGTTTCGAGAAGCGGATCATGTTCGGCTCCGACCAGATGTACTGGCCGGGCGCGATCGGCGAGGCGATCAAGTCAATCGAGACCGCGCCATTTCTGAGTGACGGGCAGAAGCGCGACATTCTCTACAACAACGCGGCACGATTTCTGCGCTTGAGCGATGCGGTGATCGCCACGGATCATCAGCAATAGTGGCACCTGGTCTAGCGTCAGGCTCCCCCTGCCTTCACCATCGCCAGGGGAACACGCCCGCCGTTGCCGCCTGTCCCCTGTCGAGTAAAAATTGCGTTGAATGGAAGGCGCTGGTCCCTCGTCGAACGGGAGCGGCGTGCTTTGCCGGCCAGTTGTCTCGTTAGACACAGATATCGGAGAAAAACCATGCGCCTTCTCCCGAAAATTTTCGTCGCGGTGGTGGCGCTTGGTCTGGCCGCCTATGTCGCGGCACATGTGCGAACACAGTCGTTGCTCAAGGTTTCGTCCGACGTTCGCTTCGCGGCTCCCGGGCCAGGCGACCCGGTGGAGGGAGCGCGGATCGCCAGCGTCGTGGGTTGCAACGGGTGCCATGGCACCGATTTGGGCGGCAAGCCCTTCATGCGCATGCCCTACGTTTACAGACTCGTTGCGCCCGATCTCACGCGGGCTCGTGAGCGGTATGACGATGCAGCACTGGTCCGCTTGTTCCGGACGGGTGCCAAAGCGGACGGATACATTGCGCTCGGCATGCCGCACAGGGCGCAACAGCGTTTGACCGACCGCGAAGTTGCCGACCTGATCGCGTATCTCCGCAGTGCGCCGAAGGCCGCCGAATCCGTCGACGGCGAGACCGCCATCTACCCGGTAGGCCGGATCGCCGGTGCGCTCGGCAAATTTCCCATTCCGTCAGGCGACCCACCAGAGAGTGCGGCTGTTCTGCAGGAGCGGAACAGCAAAGACCTGGGATTTCATCTCGCGCAAATCGCGTGCGCCGAGTGTCACGGCGCCGACTTGAACGGTCACGCTGCAGGCGCTGTTCCGCCGCTGATCGTCGCCAAGGCGTATACGCCCGAACAGTTTGCGAATCTCATGAAGACGGGCAAGACTCCGGCCGGTATCGACACCGCCAGCGGGTTGATGAGCCGCATGGCTCGCGAGCGGTTCCACCAGCTTACCGATCAGGAATTGGCAGGCCTTCACGCTTCCCTGGTAGCGCGTTGATTCCCCAGGCAGAATTTGGCGGCGCGGCCAGATCCAGGCGCTGAACCCCACGGAGACAAACTCGTGCTCATCTACGCGCTCGTGACTACAGCTGGCGTCGGGGCGCTTCTCGCTTCCGGCGCCCTGGTCCGATATGCCTTCATCCGGAGGCATCGATCCAGGTTGACCTCGGTCGCTATCGGCGTGTATGCGTTGGCGGCGCTCGCCGGCTCTCTGAAGTTCTGTTACGACCTGGTGGTGCACAGACATTTCTGGACCGATGATTCGACCGCCATCGCTGTCCTCAACTTCGTTGGCATCCTCATGCTCAACTACTTCAACCTGTTGCTCGTGCTGGTTGGATGTGGATTGCTCTATGTCGCGTCAAAGCTCGGGGCGGCCAGCCGCAGCACGCGTGTCGGCACGGTGGAGTCCTGACACTTCGCAAGGGGTCCCTTGCCTCTTCGCACGTGATGCCCTTGCCCTGAACCGGGGTGGCGGCCGCTAAATAATGAGACGGCTTTTTCAGGCCGCACCCGCGGCACGACGTTTGATACGGCACCAGGATCCGACCATGCCCCCTGCCTTGCGCAAATTCCTCCTGGTGCTCTCCGCCATCGTCATTGCGGGAGCGATCACCTACTACCCGTGGACCCTCCTGGATGAGTTAACGGGGTCGGAGGGTTACGCCTATTTCCTGACCAGCATCTTCTGGGCGCCGAGCGCACTGGTCCTCGGTCTTCTCGCAGGCTTTCTGTTTGCGTTTTGCCTATGGCCGCGAAAGCCGAAGGCCGAAACCGGGCACACGAACGACACCAGCCACAAGCCCGGGCCGCCCTCCATCGAGGCGTGAGCCAATGGGTCACTGGCGAAGGCCTCTCAGCCGCACAAAAGCCCGCGTTCCTTCATGCAGCTCGGCCCGCCTAACGCCGAGGAGGCATAATCCGTCGGAGATCGTCGCCGGGGGAGTGGAGATGACGAGCAGACCGTATGGCGGAACCGTTTCCTTCGGCGTGGAGAGACGGGTCCCCGCTGGCTTCTTTCACCGCCTCGCAGTTGGATCGGCGACTGTCCTTCTGCTCGGCACACTTGCATCGCCATCCATGGCGCAAGGGCAGCAGCACGCGGGCCATGCCTTGGGAACCGTGGACTTTCCGGTCAGTTGTTCCGACGCCGCGCAGGCCGGGTTCAATCGGGCGGCCGCGTTGCTGCATCACATGACGTATCCGCAGGCGCGCGAGGCATTCGAGCGGGTTGCCGAAACCGATCCGAGGTGTGCGATGGCGCACTGGGGCGTGGCGATGACGCTGTTCCAGCCGCTCTGGCCCACGCGGCCAAGCCCGGCGGAGCTGCAACAGGGATGGGACGCGGTGCAGAAGGCGAAAGCGCTCGAACCTCCGACGAAGCGCGAGCAGCTTTTGGTGGCGGCGGCGGAAGCCTTCTTCCTCGAGCCGGCGTCGCCGGACTACTGGCTGCGCATCCGGCGCTGGGAGCAGGCACAGGAAAGGGCGTATGCCGCGTTTCCCGACGACTCCGACGCGGCAGCGTTGTACGCGGTGGCACACCTCGCCACCGCGCCCACCAACACCATCTCGCGAACGCACGCCGATCGCGCCGCTGAAATCCTGCTGCGCGTGTACGCGCGCAACCCGGATCACCCGGGATCGATGCATTACCTCGTGCACGCCAACGACGTGCCGGGTCGCGAGCGCGAATCCCTCGAGATCACGCGCAAGTACGAAGGCGTTGCGCCGCGCAATCCGCATGCGCTGCACATGCCGACCCACATCCACACGCGCCTCGGCGACTGGGACGCTGTGGTGCGCGGCAACCTGAAATCGGCGGAAGCAGCGCTCGAACATCCAGCGGGCGACCGTGGCCAGTTCGTATGGGACGAGTTCCCGCACGCGATCGAATATCTCGTGTATGCGCATCTGCAGCAGGGCGCCGACGACAAGGCCGCCGCGCAGATCGAGCGGCTGCGCAGCACCGCGCGCCTGCAGCCCAGCTTCAAGACGGCATTCCACCTGGCGTCGACGCAAGCCCGCTTCGCGCTCGAGAGGCGCGACTGGAAGCAGGCGGCAGCGATCGTCCCGCGCGAGCCCGCAGCGCTCGATTGGGATCGCTTCACCTGGGCGGAAGCCATCAGCCGTTTTGCGCAAGGGCTCGGGGCTGCGCATCTGGACCAGCACGGCGAGGCGCGGACAGCGGAGGCGCGTCTCGAGGCACTCGAAGCCGTGACCCGCAAGTCGGGTGAAGATCTGTTCGCGCGCAACATCCAGGTGTTGCGCCTCGAACTGGGTGCATGGATCGCGCACCGGGAAGGGCACGAAGATTCCAGCGTCGCGCGGATGCGTGAAGCGGCGCAGCTCGAGGCCTCGACTCCGAAGCATGCAGTGACGCCGGGACCCACGTTGCCGGCATTCGAACAGTTCGGCGACCTGCTGATGGAACTGAAGCGGCACACCGAGGCCCTCGCGGCCTATCGGCGTTCGATGGCGTTCTACCCGAAGCGATTCAACAGCGTGCTGGGAGCCGCAAGGGCAGCGCGCGCGCTCGGCGACGATCAGCAGGCGCGCACGTTGTACGCGGAGTTGCTGGAACTGGCCGACGGCGGGACGCGACAGCCCGCGCTGGAGGAGGCGCAGGCATTCCAGGCTCAGCCGCAATGATCGCAATCTAGTCCGGCGCCAACGGTACCGGGCGCCAGCAATCGGAACGCCGCAGGCGCGCCTCGCAGAACGCCGCAAGGCGGCGCATCATGCGGTGCGAGTCCGCCCTGCCCTACAAGGAGCCACCATGAAACTCGGCGTGTTTTCCCTCAGCCTGGCGGTCAGGGACATCGAGGCATCGAGGACGTTCTACGAAGCGTTCGGCTTCACTGTTTTCTGCGGCAACGCCGCGCAGAACTGGCTCATCCTCAAGAACGGCGAGCACGTCATCGGATTGTTCAAGGGTATGTTCGAAAAAAACATGTTGACCTTCAATCCGGGCTGGGACAGCAATGCGCAACCAGTCGATGGCTTCACCGACATCCGCGAGTTGCAGCGCCGGGTGAAAGCCAAGGGCATCGTGCTCACGACCGAAGCCGACGAGTCGACCACTGGGCCGGCAAGCTTCACGGCGATCGATCCCGACGGCAATCCGATCCTCGTCGATCAACACCTCTGAGCGGCAACTTCAACACGGGGAGTGCTTCATGAGATTTCGCCTTCTGCTGCCCATTTTTCTTTGCACGATCGCCAGCCCAGGATCGACTGCGACTTACGACAGCTCCGGCGAATCGCTACGCGCGGGGGAAACCGCGTTTGCCGAAACGATGGCAAAGCGCGACATGGCGAATTCGGCCACCGAGTTCGTGGCCGGACTCTCTGTCGAACAACAACGGCAGGCTACCTTCGCCTTTGATTCCGAAGAACGCTTGAAGTGGCACTACCTCCCCAGTGAAAGTTTTCCACGTCGCGGAATATCGCTGAAGGAGCTCAATGCCCGGCAGAAGTCCCTGGCGCGCATGCTGATGCAAAGCGGACTCAGTGCGCGAGGATACGCAGCTGCGACGGCCATCATGGAGCTGGAGCGTGTTCTACGAGATCTCAGGAAGGACAACCGGCTCGCACGCGATCCCGAGGAGTACTTCATCTCGATATTCGGCGTTCCTGAGGCTGAAGGCACATGGGGTTGGCGCCTTGAGGGGCATCATCTGTCGCTGCACTTCACCGCAGTTGAAGGTCGCACCTCTGTGAGCTCGCCTTCTTTCCTTGGGGCCAGTCCGGCCGAGGTGCACACAGGTGCTTTCAAGGGCCGTAGAGCCCTCGCGCAACAGGAAGATGCTGGAAGGTTGCTTGTCTTGTCCTTGACCCCGGCGCAAAGAGCGCAAGCGCTCATTGGCGAGTTTGCACCCGAAGACATCGTTACCGGGAACAGCTCGTCGATCGAACCTCTTTCGCCGGCTGGAATCCAGGCGTCGGCGCTGTCTACCGACCAACAGAACTTGTTGCAGACGCTCTTGAACGCACATGCGTCAGTGATGGCCGATGACATTGCGGCGGAGCGGTGGAACCGGCTTCGCCGGGCTGGATTCGACAAGATCACTTTCGCCTGGGCAGGTGCCACCGAGCGTGGTAAGCCTCACTACTATCGTGTCCAGGGACCGACGTTCCTCATCGAATATGACAACACCCAGAACGACGCCAATCACATCCATACCGTGTGGCGCGAGTTCAGCGGAGATTTTGGACGGGACCTCCTGCGCGAGCACGTTCACAACGTGGAACATTAGCGCGACACTTCGTGCATGAAGGATCCCTGGCCCGAAGTCGAGACACACATGTTCCAGGCCGGGCCGTTGCCTGCGTTGGTCGTGGCGCCGCTGGTACCGGGAATGTCGTGGCAGCGACGCGCGTGGCCGGCCCTGCTGGTGCTTGTGTTGGCGCTTGCGCTCGTGCTCGGCGGCATCTTCGACTGGTTGCGTTTGGAAGTGTTGCAACGCGAGTACGTGCAGCTGCTGGCGTGGGCTGGCCAACGGCCGTGGCTCACGGGGGCGGCGTTGACGATTGCGCTCACCCTCCTGGTGTCGAGCGGTTTGCCCGGTGGCGTTGTGCTGCTGATCGCCGGGGGAGCGCTGTTCGGCACGGTGCCCGGTGCGCTCATCGGAGTATTCGCCAACACCGTGGGCGGCACCATCCTGTACGCGACCACCCGGCGGCTGCTCCTCGGCGGTGCCGGACCTGCCCCGCCATGGGTCGACAGATTGCGCGCGACATTCGACCGGGCGCCTGCGTCATTCGCGTTGTTCCTGCGCCTGGCGCCCGTATTTCCCTACGGCGCTGCGAGCATCGCGCTGGCCTGGCTAGGCTGCCGTTCTCCACTCTTCGTCGTCACCAGCGCGATCGGGATACTGCCGGCTGTCTTCGTGTACGCCGCGCTGGGTTCGGCACTGTCGCTGCTGCTGGCGAGCGGAGCGCCGATCGACGCGGGGGCGTTGCGGCAACCGCAGGTGTGGGCGCCGTTGGCTGCACTCGGCGTGCTCGCGCTCCTCGCCGCCCTCCTGGGATCGCTTCGCGGCAGGACCCGGAACTGAGCCTGTCGCGCCCGCCGAGTGAAATCTCGTTCACTTGCGCTCGTTACCATGCCGGGATGACTCCCGCTGCCAGCGACCCCCATCCCACGAGCGCCTGGAAGCGAGCCCTCTGCGCGACAGCGCTTCTGCTCGCTGCGAGCCTCGCCTGCGCGGAGGCCATCCGCGTCAACATCAGCGGGCTCGATGAGGCGCAGACGACTGCCGTGCGACGCAGCATCGACCTCACGCAGTACGCGAACCGCAAGACTGTCACCGAAGCGCAGTTCAAGTCACTGGTCGAGCGCACCCCCAAGCAGGTTGGCCAGGCGCTCGAGACATTCGGCTTCTACGGTTCGACGACGGAGCTCGAGTGGCGGCGCGAGGGCAAGTTGTGGATTGCCGACCTGACGGTGGCCGCGGGTCCGCCCGTGAAGATCACGGCAGTCGACGCAAGGGTGGCCGGCCCCGGCGAAACGGACTCCGGGGTCGTCCAGCTGCTGGAGCAACTCGCGACCCTCGAGGGCGACACGTTCGATCACCAGCTCTACGAGAGCGGCAAGAATTCGGTGCTCGCGGCGTTGCGCGAACGCGGCTACTTCGACGCGGAACTCCAGAAGCACACCGTCGAGGTCAGCCGGGCCGAGCGCACCGCGCGCATCGTGTTGCAATGGGATTCGGGTGTGCGTTACCGGTTCGGCGAAGCGATGTTCGAAGGCGCGCACCTGCACGCCGGAGTCATGCAGCGTTTCGTGAGCTTCGACCCGGGCGAACCCTACTCGGCCAAGAAAGTCATCGAGATGCAGCAGCGCATGACAGGCTCGGAGTATTTCGACATCGTCGACGTCAGCCCCGACATCGAGGCGTCGGTCGACCACGTCGTGCCGATCATCGTCAAGGTCACGCCCAACAAGCGCACGCTCTATACGGCCGGCGTTTCGATCGGCACGGACTCGGGCGCCGGCGTCCGCGGCGCGCTGGACCGGCGCTACGTCAACGCGTACGGGCACAAGCTGCATGCAGAGGCCCAGGTCAGCCAGCGCCTGCAGGGAATCCTCGCGGAGTACCGCATACCCAAGCCCGGCCGCAGCCAGCGGCAGCTGGCGTTCGGTGCGGGTTACGCGCAGAGCGAATACGAGGACGTCCGCTCGGACGTCTTCTCGGCGGCGGTGAGCGATGCACGGCTGTGGCGAGACTGGACACGCATTGCCTCGCTCAAATACTTGCGCAGCGACTTCACCATCGGCAGCACCGAGGGGCAAAGCAACCTGCTCTACCCCGAGCTGCGCCTGCAGCGCAAGGAAACCGACGACATCCTGTTCCCCCGCAAGGGCTGGTCGCTCGATTTCGCGCTGCGGGGTTCTCCTCTCGAATTCGGCGGGGGCACGCGCTTCCTGCAGTTCTATGCGGATGCGCGCTGGATCGTGCCGTTGGGAGACAAATCGCGCGGCTTGTTTCGCGGTGCTGGCGGAACGACGCAGGTGCGCGACTTCAACAGCCTGCCGCCCGAGCTGCGGTTCTTCGGAGGAGGCGATCGCAACATCCGCGGATTCGATTTCCAGAGCATCGGCGAAGTCGACGAAAGCGGCGCGGTGATCGGCGGTCGCCACCTGATTGCGGTGAGCGCCGAATACGAGTTCGACGTCTTCCGCGAATGGGGTGCCGCCGTGTTCGTGGACGCGGGCGATGCATTCAATGACAGCTTCGACGCCAAGGTTGCGGTTGGGGTGGGCGCGCGCTGGCGCTCGCCGATCGGGCTGGTCCGTCTCGACGTCGCCTACCCGCTGCGGCGCGGAGACCTTGATGGTGGCGTGCAGTTCCATCTGGTCGTGGGTCCAGATCTGTGAGCAGCGCGATGCGGCGGCGCCGTCTGCTCCTGGGCTTCGGCGCACTGGGGCTGTTGCTGTTGCTGCTCGCGGCCTGGGCCCTGGCCACTTCGAGCGGAGCACGCTTCCTGCTCGCGCGCGCGGATGCGGCGATGCCCGCCCAGCTCAGCGTGCAGCAACTCGACGGCAGCGTGCTGAGCGGCCTGCGCATGGGCGGATTCCGGTTCGAGGACGATGGGGTGAGCCTCGACGCGACGCGGCTCGAAGTGCAGCTGCGTGTGTTGCCGCTGCTCGCCAGACGACTCTACGTCGACCGGATCTTCGTCGACGACGGAACACTCAAGCTCTGGCCCGCGCGCAATCCGGACAAGGAACCCGCGACCCTTGAATTGCCCTTGCGCCTCAAGCTCGACGAGGTGCTCGCCAACGACTTCACTATCGTGGGCCTCGGCGATGCCCCGATCAAACTCGATACGCTGGCATTCGCAGGCACGTGGATAGGCACGCACGTGCGCCTGGAACGGCTCGTGGTCACCGCGCCGCAAGGTCGCATCGCGTTCAAGGGCGAAATCAATCTCGCAAACCTGCTGGCGATCGAAGGCCACGGCACGATGCGCTGGGAATCGGACGGCATCGGATGGCGTGCAGCGCTCGCCACGCGCAAGCACGCTGCCGGCACCGGGCTCGGCGTGGCGGTCACGGCGCCCCTGCGCGCCGAGGTCACCGCGCTGCTTTCCGGAACGCACCAGGATCCGCGCTGGCAGGCCAGGGTGCGCGTGCCCGAGCAGGTGCTGGGCTCCGCATTGACGGGCGCAGCGCCTACAAAAGTCGCGCTCGACCTGCGCGGTGGCGGACGTGGTTTCGACGCGCGCGTCTCGGGCGACGGCCAGTACGCCGGCGAGCCGTTCTCGTTGAGCCAGGGTCGCCTGCGCAGCACGCCCGCCAACATCTTCATCGATGCCCTCGAACTCGCGCTTCCCGAACGAGATGCACGCGTGCGCCTGAGCGGGAAGGTGGCGCGTGGTGGCGAGCGGCCCGATGCGGACCTGGCGCTCGCCATCGAACGCTTGCCGCTGCCACAGGGTGAGAACGCAGAGGCCCCCCCAACAATCCTAGACGGGCGCGCTGCGCTGCGCGGCTGGCTCGATGGATGGACGGTGGAAACCAACCTGACGGCGACGCGCGAAGCACTGAGCGCGGCAATCACTGCGAAGTTGATCGGCAATCCACGGCGCGTGCGGGTGGACTCCGTGCGCGTCGACAGCAAGCAGGGCGCGCTCGCGCTGAGTGGCGAAGTCGGATTGGCCGTGGACACGCCGTGGCAATTGCGCGGCTCGGCGACCCGCTTCGATCCCGCGATCCTCGCGCCTGCGTGGCCCGGTGCCGTCGATGCCGTGTTTGCGTTCGACGGTAAGCGCGGCACGACGCAACCGGTCGGCACGCTGGTCGTCAGCAAGCTCGGTGGCACGCTGCGCGACCGCGCAATCAGTGGCGAGGCGAACATCGAGTTCGGGGAGAACGCGCGCTTCGCGGGCAATGGCTCGCTGCGCAGTGGCCAGAGCCGGATCGAGTTCGACAAGGCGCGCCTCGACGATACGCGCATCGGGCTGACGCTGGACGTGCAGTCGCTGGCCGACCTGCTGCCCAACGCGCGCGGACGCGTCGCCGGCGAGCTCGTTGTCGACATCAAGGGTTCACCCCCCTCGATTGAGGGACAGGTGACGGCCGCGGATCTTCTGGTCGGGAAGCTGGCCGTCGGCGCTTTGGAGATCGATGCACGCGCGCTTCGCGGCTCCGCCGCCGGCGGCGTGTCGCTGGAGGCCACGTCGATCGCGTTCGACAGGATGCGTATCGATCGCCTCGGCATCGAGGCCAGCGGCACCGCTGCAAGCCACACCATCGCGCTGTCGATGGACAGCAGCGAACTCGACGTGGCGGCGCGCGCCGATGGAGGTTTCGCGGGTGAACTGTGGAAGGGTCGCCTCATGTCGCTCGAACTCGCGCCACGCGACCTCGAGCGCTGGACGCTCGGGCAACCGGTGGCGATGACGGCGAGCAGCGAATCGTTGAGCATGGTCGACCCGGGCGTGTGCCTCAGCGCGGGCGGGCGCGACGCCTGCGTCGACCTCGAGGTCGCAAAAGGCGGCGCCGTCGCGGCCCGTTGGCGCATCGACCGGCTGCCGAGCGCGATCATCGCGCGGGCCCTCGAGTTGGCGGGCGTTGCGGCGTTCGAGATCGAAGCCGACTTGTCCAGCCAGGGAACGCTGGCGCGCACGGCGGGTGGATCGCTCAGCGGCGCGGGCAGCGCCAGCCTGTCGGACGGGCGCATCGTCGTGCGTCGCGACCTCGAGCCGATCGAGATCGCGGTGCGCGATGTGCGCCTCGATTTCGACGCAGACGACAGCGGATTGCGTGCGCGCGTCAGCGGGGGCATCAACGAGTCCGGACGGATCACGGGGAATGTGTCGACCGGCGTCGCACCCAACGCGAACAGCGCACTCGCCGGCGAGATCTCGCTCGAGTTCGACGAGTTGAGCTGGCTCGAGGCGCTCAACCCCGAGATCGCGAATCCGAGAGGCTCCTTCGAGGGACGCTTCCTGTTGGGCGGCACGCTCGGCTCGCCGAGTTACTCTGGTGAAGGCCACCTGCGCAAGTTCTTCGTTGAGATACCGCAGTACAACCTGCGCCTGCGCGAAGGCGACGTGCGCCTGACCGCGAATGCAGATCGAAGCCTCGCCATCAAAGGCACTGTGCTCTCGGGCCGCGACGGCAGCGCTCGCTTCGAAGGCCGCTGGGCACCGGGCGCGGAGGGCGAACAACTCCGGCTCAAGGTCGACGGCGACAATTTCCTGGCGGCGAACCGCCCCGACCTCATGCTCCGCGTCACGCCCGACGTGACCATCACCGCAACATCGGAGCGGGTCGATATCACGGGCACAGTGCGGGTACCGCGGGCGCGCGTCGACCTGTCGCGCATCGAGACCGGTCGCAGCGCGTCGGCAGACGTGGTGGTCATCGATGATCCGGTGGTGGAACGAACCGATCTGCCGATCTGGAGCGATATCACCATCGTGGCCGGCGACAAGGTGGCCCTCACCGGCTTCGGGCTCGACGGGCTTGTGACCGGACAGGTTCGAGTGCGCAATCGCCCGGGCCGCGAAGCGACCGGACAGGGCACGCTCTCCGTCCTCGGCAAGTACGACGCCTATGGACAGCGGCTCGACATTGACCGTGGGCGGGTGATCTTCAATCGCACCCCGCTCGGCAATCCCCGCCTCGACATCCGCGCGACCAAGCGCGTCGGTGCGGTCACGGTCGGCATCAAGGTGGCTGGCACGGCGCAGGCTCCCGATTCGCAGGTGTACTCATCGCCCGCGATGGATCAATCCGATGCGCTGGCCTATCTGATCGTGGGCAGGCCGCTAAGCAGTGCAAGCACAGCCGACGCAGGACAGATCGCCAACGCCGCCGGTGCTTTGGGCGGAGCCAGTGGAGATTTGCTGGCGAGGTCGCTGGACGCGCGACTGGGCCTGGGCGATCTGGGCGGCTCGACGGCGGCTTTCACGTTGGGCCGCTGGCTGTCGCCACGCCTGTACCTGAGTTACGGCATCGGAGGCATCAAGGGCGAGCCCGTCTTCAGCCTGCGATACCTGATTCGCGAATGGCTTGAGCTCGAGACCGTGGTGGGCACCGAGGTGCGTGCGGGCGTCAACTACCGACGCGAGCGCTGAGCGGCACTGCCCCGTTCCATTGGCCAACGCTGCAGGAGCGACGCGGGTCTCGACCTGAACCTGGCAAGAGTCAGGAAATGGCGCTGGCGTGTTCGGCGAGCAGGCGCTTGAGGGGCGTGGCGCGGTCGACGAGGTTCATGCCGAAGCCGCGCGCAAACGAGAGCAGCGGCGATCGCGACGCGAACAGGCGCTGCAGTGCGCCGAAAGCGTGGCCGGCGATCGCGTTGTCTGCCTGTCGCGCGCGGGCGTAACGCAACAGCAGCCCGGCGTCGCCGATGTCGTCGCCACGCGACTGCGCTCCACCGACGAGCGACTGCAATGCTGCGACATCCTGCAAGCCGAGATTGAGGCCCTGCCCCGCCAGCGGATGCACGCCATGCGCGGCATCGCCCGCCAGGACCAGTCGATCACCGACAAACGACTGCGCCTGCCAGCGGCGCAACGGAAACGATGCGCGCGCCGACGTCTCGAGACAGCGACCGAGCACGCCGCCGCTCGCCGCGGTGAGCTCGGCGAGAAACGCTACGTCGTCGAGCGCGAGAATGCGCGTCGCTTCGTCGGAAGGTTGCGACCAGACGACGCTCACCCGCCCATCGGCGAGCGGCAGAAGCGCAAGAGGCCCGCCTGTGGCGAAGCGCTGGTGCGCGACGCCGCCGTGGGCGCGTCCGGTGCGCACGTGCGCGACTACTGCATGCATGGCGTAGTCTTCGTTGGCGACCGCGATGCCAGCCGCTGCGCGCAGGGCGGATTGCGCACCGTCTGCAGCAACCACGAGGCGGGCGCGCACCGGGTCGCCGTCGACGAATCGCACCTCGACGTCCCGCGCGCCGGGCTGCATGGACCCCACTGCCGCGACCCGCAGCTCGACGCCCGGCAAGGCGCGCAGCCGCGCCATCAGGCCCGCGAGCAACGCGCTCTGCTCGACGATGAACCCCAAGGATTCCTCCCCGACGAGGCTTGCATCGAATTCGAGTTCCCCGCTGCCGTGCTCATCCCAGACGCACATGCTCCGGTACGGCGCGATGCGTTCCGAGGGCAGCCGCGACCAGACACCGAGTTTCTCCAGCAGCTTGCGAGACCCGTGCGCGAGCGCAAACACGCGCAGGTCGTAGTCGTCGGACCCGCTCGGCAACGAGGCCTCGGGCAGCCGCGCATCCGCGAGCAGCACTTCGCAACCGGCGTCGGCGAGTGCCAGCGCCGCTGCGCACCCCACCACGCCCGCGCCGACGATGACCGCTTCGATTCCGCTGCGGCTCACGGCGAGCCTTCCGGTCGATAGCCCATGCCGCGCCGCGCGAGTCCGCGTTTGATCACGGGGATGCGATCCACTGCCGCCAGCGCCGCACTGCGCGCGAAGCGCAGCACGCCGCTCGTCGAGCCAAACAGGGACACCAGCGCGTCACTCGATGCGATGGTGGCTTGGCGATCCGGCTGCCTGCGTCGCGCGTGGCGCCCGAGCGTGTCTTCGCATCCGATGTCGCGGCCGTCGCGGTGCGCAGCGATGAGTTCTTCCGCGAGAGTGACCGCGTCGCGCAAGCCGAGATTGAATCCCTGCGCGCCGACGGGATGCACGGTCTGCGCCGCGTTGCCTACCAGCACCAGTCGCGTCGCAGTCAATGTATCGGCAGTCACCGCGCGCAGCGGCCACGCCTGTCGCCTGCCCAGCCGCCGGAACGCGCCGAGGCGTTGGCCGAATACCGCCTGCAGGTCAGCCAGGAACCGTTCGTCGTCGCTTTCCATGGCCAGCACCGCGTCGTCCAATGGCATCGCCCAGACGAAGCCGCACGTCCTGCCCGCCAGCGGCAACATGGCGACAAGCCCCGCATCGAGGAACCGCTCGAACGCGCGCCCGTGGTGCTCCCGGTCGAGCATCACGTTCCCGACGATGGCAGTCTGCGCATAGTCATGCCGCGCCGCGCCGATGCCGGCGCGTTCGCGAGTCCTGGAGTCCGTGCCGTCGGCAGCCACGAGCACTCGCGCGGTCAGCGTACGCGCGCCTGCAGCTGCATCGAGATCGAGCTGCAGATGCGCTTCGACCTCATGCCAATCGACCAGCGCCGCCGGTTGCACGCGCTGCAGTTGCGTGCACGCACCGAGCCGCCGTTCGAGTGCATCGCCGAGCACCGGAGCCGGCACGGTCCACCCGAAGGCGTCGAGGCCAAGATCCGCGGCATCGAGCCGGAGTTTGCCGAAATCACCGCGCCGCGACACGTGCACGTCCCGGATCGCTGTGGCCTGGGACTCTGCCCCGGACCAGACGCCGAGGCGGGTCAGGGTCTCGACACTGCGCTTTGCGAGGGCGAGGTTGCGCCGATCGAGCGCTGCGTCGCCACCCGGGGCGCGCGAGGGTGCGGCTTGCGCCTCGATCAGCGCGACATTCAGCCCGGAACCGTCCAGCGCGCACGCGAGCGCGCTGCCGACCAGTCCGCTGCCGACAATCGCCACATCGCAGGCCATCGCTTGCTCCATTCCGGAATGATAGGGCACCGCGCTGGACGCTCATCCGCGACCCCGGGCGGCGTTGCACGGGCATTGGGCTAAACTTCGCCCATCGCCGTGCTCCGGATCACTCATGCAGAACTCTTCTCCCCACTTGCCCAATGCCGCCGCGCCGGCCTCGGCGTTTTCGCCGCGTGCGCGGGCGCTCCTGCTGTTCGCGCTGATCGTCGCGGCCGCGGTCTCGCGCCTGGTTCCGCATCCCCCCAATTTTTCGCCGATCGAGGCGATGGCCCTGTTCGGAGGCGCGTACTTCCTCAATCGCGGCTGGGCGGTGATGGCACCGCTGCTTGCGATGTTCGTGTCCGACCTGGTGCTGGGACTGGTGCAGGGCGGGATCTACTTCGAATACTTCGCGAGCGCGCATTTCCTCGCCATCTACGCGTGCATCGCCCTGTCGGCCGTGCTCGGCTTCGGACTGCGCGGCCGCGTCAAGTCCCTGCGCGTGCTCGGTTACTCGCTCGCCGGGTCGCTGCTCTTCTTCCTGGTCACCAACTTTGCGGTATGGCTGACGGCGACCGATGTAGCGGCACATCCCGCCTGCTCCGCAAGTCTCGGCGCCTGCTACGTGGCAGGCCTGCCATTCCTGAAGTGGACAGTACTCGGCACACTTTTCTACGCGGCCTTGATGTTCGGCGGCTACGAGTTGCTGCAACGCAGGGTGCCCGCACTGCGCGCGCCGGCCCTCGCCAACTGACACTGGCACATGGGCAAGCGCCTTTCGAAGATCTACACGCGCACCGGCGACGACGGCACGACCGGGCTCGGCGACGGCACCCGCGTAGACAAGGAACATCCGCGCGTCGAGGCTTATGGCACCGTCGATGAGCTCAACAGCGCCATCGGCATGGTGCTGGCAGATACCCTGCCCGAAGCGGTTCGCGAGTGCCTAGTCGAAGTGCAGCACGAACTTTTCGACCTCGGCGGGGAGCTGTGCATTCCCGGCGCCAGTGCCATCGACGATGATGATATTTCGCGGATAGAGCGGCGCCTCGATGCATTCAACGAGCCGCTGCCCGCGCTCAAGGAATTCATCCTGCCTGGCGGCAGCGCCGCCGCTGCGGCGTGCCACGTCGCGCGCACGGTATGCCGCCGCGCCGAGCGCGAGACGCTGCGGCTCGCGCGCGTGGATGCCGTGAGGCCGCAGGCGATCCGCTATCTCAACCGGCTTTCGGATCTCCTGTTCGTGATCGCGCGCGTGCTCGCCCGTGAAGCGGGCGCCAGCGAGGTACTGTGGCGGCACGAACGTCGGCCGCGCGGTTGAACACTTCGATGGCGCCTGGCGCCTCGTGATTTTCACGCACGCCGCTTGCCTCGCCCACGAACCGGGCCCCGGCCATCCCGAGTCGCCCGCGCGACTCGCCGCGGTCATGGAAGCGTTGCTCTCGCCCGGGTTTTCGAACCTGCGCCACCACCAGGCGCCGGTCGCCACGCGCGAGCAGCTCGAACGGGTCCACGACGTGGCCATGGTTGCGACGATCTTCGACGCCGCTCCGGAGAGCGGCACCCTGCGGCTCGATCCGGACACCGCGATGTCGCCGGGTTCGCTCGAAGCCGCGCTTCGCGCCGCGGGCGCCGTGGTCGCCGCCATCGATGCGGTGTTCGCCGATGTGGCTGACCCGCGCCGCGCGTTTTGCGCGGTCCGCCCCCCCGGACACCATGCGACGGGGAAGCTGCCGATGGGGTTCTGCCTGTTCAACAGCATTGCAGTGGGCGCGGCCCACGCCCTCGCCCGCGCGGACGTGAACCGCGTCGCTGTCATCGATTTCGATGTGCACCATGGCAACGGCACGCAGGACATTTTCGCGAGCGACGCGCGCGTGCTGTATGTGTCGAGCCACCAGTCGCCGCTTTACCCTGGCACCGGGGCCGCGTCAGAGCTCGGCGTCGGCAACCTCGTCAACCTGCCGTTGCCTCCGGGAAGCGGCAGCCGCGAGTTCGCGCAGGCATGGACGCAGGTCGGCTTGCCGGCGATCGATGCCTTCGCGCCTGACCTCGTCCTGGTTTCAGCCGGTTTCGACGCGCACAGGCTCGATCCGCTCGCGAACCTCAACCTCGAATCGGACGACTATGCGTGGCTGACCCGGGAGCTGGTGACGCTGGCGGAACGGCACAGCGAAGGCAGGATCGTTTCCGCGCTCGAAGGCGGCTACAGCCTCACTGCCTTGCGCGAGTGCACCCACGCGCACGTCACCGCGCTTTTCGCTGCCTGACCGCGACGGCGCGAAGATTTTCACGCGGCGCCCCGGTCCGCACGCGGTTTACATTGCCCGGGCCGCAGGTTTTCGGCAAGCTTACGCGCTGACTCGCCGCTGGAACGCCTGTGCTTCGACCTTTGCGTCAGCGTCCCCTGGTGCTTGCCCTCGCCCTCTCGCTCGGTTATGCCACGACGGCGTTCGCGCAAGGACCTTCTGACGATTTCGAAGCCGCTCGCGCTGCGCGTCTGTGCCTCAAGGATCCGGCGCTGGACCAGTACCGGCCCGGCGCAGGCAAGACCAGCGAGCGGGATACCGCGACGACCGACCTGCATGCGACAACGGTCACCGGCGAGTCGCGCGAGAAGTTGCGGCTCGAGGGCAACGTCGAGATCGAGCGCGCGGACCAGCGCATCGAGGCCGACGTGGTCGACTACGACCGCGGCAGGGATCTGGTCGACGCGCAGGGCAACGTGCGTTACCACGACGAGCGCCTGTTCGTGCGCGGCGCGCGCGTGCGCAGCCAGCTCGAAGCGGGCACCACGCAACTCGACGAAGTCCGTTACCGCATCATCGATTCGGGTGCGAACGGTTCGGCCTCCCGTGCTGAAGTACTGGACGAGAACCGCCGGCGCTTCTTCGACGTCAACTACTCGACCTGCCCTCCGCAGTCGCGCGACTGGGCAATCGAAGCGTCGCGCATCGACACCGACGACGCGCGCAACGTCGGCGTTGGCCGGGACCTCACGCTGCGCTTCAAGGGCGTCCCGCTGCTCTATCTGCCGTACGCCACGTTTCCGCTGCGCGAGGAGCGCAAGAGCGGGCTGCTCTATCCCCAGATCGGCAGCGGCAGCAACGGCGGCTTCGACCTGACCCTGCCGTACTACTTCAACATCGCGCCCAACTACGACGCCACGCTCTATCCGCGAATCATCACGGACCGCGGGTTCCAGCTCGGCGGCGAGTTCCGGTACCTCTATCCGCAGCAACGCGGTCTGGTCACGGGAACGTACCTTCCGGATGACGACGAGGCGGGCCGCGACCGCTACAGCTACCACGTGGAGCATTTCGGCTCGTTCGGCCCGAACTACCAGCTTACGGCCAACCTCAACCGCGTTTCCGACGATCGCTACTTCGAAGACCTGGGCGACAGCCTGCACGGCGCGTCCACCACGCTCCTGCCCTCGTATGCCTATTTCCGCGGTCGCGGCGACTGGTGGAATTTCGCGTTCGGTGGCGACGACTACCAGGTCACGGATCCGCGCCTCACGCGCGATTCGGAGCCGTATCGCCGCCTGCCCCGAGTGACCTTCGATGCCGAAAAGGCCTTCCAGCCGTGGCTGGTGGCCGGCGTGCGCAGCGAAGCCACGGTCTTCAGCAAGCAGGACGCGATCGAAGGAACGCGCATCGATGTCATGCCCTACGTGCGGTTTCCGATCGAGCGCAGCGGCTGGTACGTGCGTCCGGAATTCGCGGTGCGCCAGACCAATTACGAGCTCGAAGACCAGTTGCGGGACACACCAACGCGCAGCACCCCGATCGCGAGCCTCGATGCGGGACTGATCTTCGAACGCAACGTGACCTGGTTCGACCGCAACTTCCGGCAGACGCTGGAACCGCGCCTCTATTACCTGTACGTGCCCTTCCGGGAACAGGACCACCTTCCGCTGTTCGACACCCAGGAACTCACTTTCGGCTTCGGACAACTGTTCCGCACCAACCGGTTCGCGGGCGCAGACCGCCAGGCCGATGCGAACCAGCTGACGGCGGCGTTGACCACGTCATTGTTCGATGCTTCCAGCGGCGACGAGATCGCGCGCGCGTCCATCGGGCAAATCCGTTATTTCGACGAACAGCGCGTGCAGCTGCCGGGCGTCGCGCCCCGCGATTTCTCGCAGTCGGCCTACGTGGGCGAGATCGATGTCCGCCTCGACGACCGCTGGCGCGTCGCGGTCTCCCAGCAGTGGGACCCCGAAACGGACCGCACCGACCTCTCTTCCTTTCGGGTGCAACGGCGCTTCGGCGCGCGCAGCGTCGCGAACCTGAGCTACCGGTATCGTCGCGACCTGCTCGAGCAACTCGATGGCTCGATTGCCGTCCCGCTGGGAGAACGCTGGCATCTGGTGGCCCGGTGGCTCTATTCCCTGCCCGAGCAGCGCACGCTGGAGGCCTTCGGCGGCATCGAGTACCAGTCCTGCTGCTTCGCGGTGAGGGTATTGGGCCGTCACTACGTGCGCACTTTCGAAGGGGACAGCAACAATTCGATCTTCGTCGAACTGGAGCTCAAGGGGCTCGGATCCATCGGCCGCGACGCCGAGGACTTTTTGTCGCGTGCTATTCTGGGCTATCGCTGACGCCTGTCGTTGACGGCGCAGCCTGGCGGGTGGAGAACTGCCATTGCCTGTGGCGGAAGGCGGGATCGCCTTGCCGCAGGATTAAAGGCTTCAACCGGAGGCAAGGCGATCCCGCCTTCCGCCACCATGCGAAGCCGGCCCGTCACCCGGAACTGCGCAGCATCCCCCGTTGTCCGACACCGGACCCCCGCGCCCTGCAAGAGAACACCGTAGCCATGAATCGATCGCTCCTCGCTTCGCTGCTGATGTTGGGAACGGGTGCGTTGTCCGCGCCCGGCTTGCACGCACAGGCGTTGTTGCCTGAGGCCGACGACAGCCTCGACCGCATCGTCGCGGTGGTGAACGACGACGTCATTCTCAAGAGCGAGCTGGACCGCGCCATCACGAACATCGAGGCGCAGTACGGTGCAGGAGGGCAGCTGCCGCCGCGCGACGTGCTGGCCAAGCAGGTCCTGCAGCGCCTGATCATCATGCAACTGCAGGTGCAGCGCGCGAACGACACGGGCATCCGCATCAGCGACGCCGAATTCCAGCAGTCGCTAGGACGGCTGGCGGAACAGAACGGCATCACGGTCGAACAGATGGCGGCTTCGCTGCAGCAGCAGGGGCTGAGCCCGGACGAGTTCCGTCGCGCGTTCCGTGAGGAGCTCCTCGCGCAGCGGCTGCGCCAGCGTTATACGCAATCCCAGGTCAACGTCACCGATACGGAAATCGAAAACCTGCTTGCCTCGGGCACGCTCAAGAGCGGTGAAGTCCGGCTGGCGCACATCGTAGTGACGCTGCCCGAGAACGCGGATGAGCAGCAGGTGACAGCCGCGGCGGCGAAGATGGAGTCCGCCGCCCGCGAGATCGCTGCAGGCGCGGACTTCGCAGCCACCGCGATCAAGTACTCGGATGGCCCACAGGCGCTGGAAGGCGGCGACCTCGGCTGGCGCAGTTACGATGAAGTGCCCGAGTTGTTCACCGACGCGGTGGGGACACTTTCCAAGGGCGAAGTGTCGCGACCGATGCGCGGGCCTAGTGGCTTCCACCTGCTCAAGCTGGTCGATCAACGCGACAGCCAGCAGGAGCTGGCGCAGGAGTATCACGCGCGGCACATCCTGATCCGGCCAACCGAGCTGGTTACCGAGGAGGAGGCGGAGCGAACCATCCGCGACCTCCACGAGCGCCTCAAGACGGGCGAAGACTTTGCCAAGCTCGCGCGCGACTTTTCCGACGACAAGGCCACCGGGGGGCTGGGCGGCGACATGGACTGGTTCCCGGCCGAAGCGTACGGAACTCTGGTGGGCGAGAAGATCGTCGCGCTCAAGGATCAGGAACTCAGCGAGCCCTTCAAGACCGACGCAGGCTGGCACGTGATGCAGCGGATCGGCGAACGGCAACGCGATCGCTCCGAAGAAATGTCGCGGACCCGCGCGCGCGATGCGGTGCGCGCACGCAAGTCCGAAGAGGAGTACGCCTCTTTCCTGCGACAGCTGCGCGGAGAGGCCTACGTCGAGAACCGGCTGGAGGGCGACCTGCCTGGTCAGCCGAAGAAGTCCGCGTCGATCCTCACCGACACGTCCATCACGTCGGACGCGGACGCGGCGGCTGTGGAAACGGATGACGAAAAGGATACGATCGGCGACAACCTGCCGACGCGCGCCGACACGCCGCGTCAGTGAGGCACTCGAACCCCTGAACATGGTTCGCCTGGCGCTGACAGCCGGCGAGCCGGCGGGCGTGGGCCCCGAGTTGCTGGTTCGTCTCGCGCAGCGGCCCGTTGCCGCGTCGTTGACGGTTTTTTGCGATCCGGAATTGCTGCGCTCGACGGCAGCAAGGGCGAGCCTGCCGTTGCGCATCATCGAGCTGGCGCCCGGGACGATGGCATTCGCGCATGTCGCCGGCAGCCTCGCCGTGCAGCCGGTGGCTCTCCGCAACCCGGTGCAACCCGGGTCGCTCGATCCAGGCAATGTCGCCTTCGTCATCGATACGCTGGCACGCGCCTGCGACGGGTGCCTCGACGGAACTTTCGAGGGCGTCGTCACCGCACCGGTACACAAGGGGGTGATCAACGACGCGGGCGTGGCGTTCACCGGACACACGGAATTTTTCGGCGATCGCAGCCACGCATTGCCATTGATGCTGCTGGTGGCGGGTTCGCTGAGGGTTGCACTGGTCACAACGCACCTGCCGCTGGCGAAAGTACCCCACGCCATCACTGTCGCAAGCGTTTTCCAGGCCGGCCTGCTGTTGCACGAAGGACTGCGCCAACGCTTCGGGCTCGCTACCCCGCGCATCGCGGTACTCGGGCTCAACCCGCACGCCGGCGAGAACGGCCATCTGGGGCGGGAGGAAATCGATGCCGTCGCGCCGGCCATCGCGCTGTTGCGCGCGCGGGGCGTCGACGCGAGCGGGCCGCTGGCGGCCGACACGGCATTCGTTCCCGCGCGCCTTGGGGCGTTCGATGCGGTCCTCGCGATGTATCACGACCAGGCGCTGCCGGTGCTCAAGCACGCGGGATTCGGACACGCGGTAAACGTGACCCTCGGGCTGCCCTTCGTGCGCACGTCGGTCGACCACGGTGTTGCGCTCGACAGCGCGGCGGCGGGGCGCGGGGATCCGTCGAGTCTTTTCGCAGCGGTGGACCTCGCGGTCGATCTCGCGACGCGCAACCGGACGCAGGCGTGACCGATCCGTTCGAACACAAGGCGCGCAAGCGCTTCGGCCAGAACTTCCTGTGCGATCCCGATGTGGTGTCGAGGATCGTCGCAGCCATCGCCCCGCGCCCCGGCCAGACGCTGGTTGAAATCGGACCCGGCCAGGGCGCGCTGACCTTTCCGCTGCTCGATCGCGTCGGCTCGCTCACCGCCATCGAACTGGACCGTGATCTCGCGGCTTGGCTGCGCGCCGAGGCGCCGCGCCATGGCGACCTCACGCTCATCGAGTCCGACGCGCTCAAGGTCGACTTCAGCCGCATGCATCCGCAACCGCTGCGTCTGGTCGGGAACCTCCCCTACAACATTTCCACGCCGATGCTGTTCCACGCGCTGGCCCACGCGGACGCGATCACCGACATGACCTTCATGCTGCAGCGCGAGGTGGTCGAGCGCATGGCCGCCGCACCAGGGAGCAAGACTTTCGGCCGCCTGAGCGTGATGCTGCAGGCCCGCTGCTCGGTGGAGCCCCTGCTGCATGTGCCGCCGGGCGCTTTTCGGCCCGCGCCCAAGGTCGAGTCGATGGTCGTGCGGCTGGTGCCAAAGTCGGCGGCTGACATCGCCGACATCGATTTCAGCGCACTCGACCGCGTGGTGCGTGCCGGATTCGCACAGCGCCGCAAGACCTTGCACAACGCGCTGTCGGGAATCGTGGACGACACAGGATTGCGCGCGCTCGGCATCGAACCCGTCGCCCGGGCGGAGACGCTGTCTGTCCCGACATGGCTGGCCCTCGCCCGCTCCGTTGGCCCGGACATGAACCGATCCCCTTCGCGCGCTTGAGTCGCGGGGCCGCTATGCCGACAATCGACGCATGACGCAATTCGATCCCTATCACATAGAAATTCGCGTGGTCACGCGATTTCTCGACGACCAGTCCGCACCGGCGGAGAATCGTTTCGTGTTCGCCTACACCATCACGCTGCAGAACCAAGGCGACATGGCCGCACGCCTGCTCACGCGGCACTGGATCATCACCCACGGCAACGGCCGGGTCGAGGAAGTGCGTGGCGACGGCGTGGTGGGCGAACAACCCTGGATGCGTCCGGGCGACGGCTTCGAGTACACCAGCGGCGCAGTCCTCGAAACCGCAGTAGGCACGATGCGTGGCAGCTACGAGATGGTTGCCGATGACGGCACGCGTTTCGTCGCTGACATTCCCGAGTTCACGCTCTCGGTTCCGCGCACACTGCATTGAGCGAGCAGCGCATCCGAAAGACACCGCTGCGCCGACCCTTCGGAACCCACGCATGACGACCTGGGCGATCGGCGACCTGCAGGGTTGCCACGACGCGCTGCAGGCACTGCTCGAGCGGATCGGGTTCGATCCTGCCTGCGATCGCCTCTGGTTCTGCGGCGACCTCGTCAATCGCGGCGGGCAGTCGCTGGAAACATTGCGGCTGGTCAAGTCGCTTGCCGCCAACAGCGTGGTCGTCCTCGGCAACCACGACCTGTCGCTGCTTGCGATCTCGGAGCGGCGCGAGGAAGACCAGCGCAAGGTCAACGCAGACCTGCAGCGTGTCCTGTTCGCGGACGATCGCGTCGAACTGCTCGACTGGTTGCGTGCGCAGCCCCTGTTCCACCTCGATCGCGAAATCGGTTTCGCCATGGTGCACGCCGGGCTCGCGCCGCGCTGGACGCTCGACATCGCCGCAAAGCGCGCGCGCGAAGTCGAGGTGGCGCTGCGCGGCAAGCGCTATCGCCGGATCCTGCAACAGCTCTACGGAAACCGGCCCGCTGCCTGGTCGCCACGCCTGCTCGGCAACGATCGCCTGCGCGCCATCATCAACGTCATGACGCGAATGCGCTTCTGCGACCCGCGCGGCCGCATTGCCTTCGACCAGAAGGACAGGCCCGGCACGCAAGAGGCCGGACTCTATCCCTGGTTCGAGGTTCCGGGTCATGCCGTGCGCGACCTGCCGGTCGTGTGTGGCCATTGGTCAACGCTCGGGCTGCTCATTGGCCTCGGGGTTCGTGCGCTCGACACGGGTTGCGTGTGGGGCGGCACGCTCACGGCATTGGCACTGGGGCCAGAGACGCGCATCGTGCAGGTTCCCGGCAAGGTCGACGGGGCACGTGCGGAGTGATTCTGATCTAGACCCGTTCGTAGTCGACGAAGTCGAAGTCGAATGCATGCCGGGCGTCTGCAGGATGGTGCTTCCGGGAAATCTCCCGCCACGCGTCCGCGGCGAAGTCCGGAAAGAACGCATCGGCATTCTGCACGTCGGTGTGGACGTGCGTGAGGTGCAGCCGGTCCGCGCAGGGCAAAGCCAGCGCGTAGATCTCACCGCCGCCGATCACGCACAACTCGCGGGCATCGGTCGCATCCGGGTGAGCGAGCGCCACGCGCAGCGTCGCGACGATGTGCATTCCCTTGAGGGTCACGCCGGCGCCGCGCGTCATCACGAGGTTGGTGCGGCCCGGCAACGCGCGACCGATGGACTGCGCTGTCTTGCGGCCCATGAGCACGGGCTTGCCCAGAGTCAACTGCTTGAAGCGCCTGAGGTCGTCCGGCAGGTGCCAGGGCAGTGCGCCATCGCGGCCAATCGCGCGCCGTCGATCCATCGCGGCGATGAGCACGATGCGTGGATCGCCAGAGCCGGCAGTGTGCGTCAAACCGCCACCGGCGCCTTGATCGCCGGATGCGGATCGTAGCCATCGAGCGTGATGTCATCGAAGCCGAACGCGAACAGGTCGCGAACCTCCGCATTCAGGCGCAGGCGCGGCAGTGCCCGCTCTGCCCGCGTCAGCTGCAGTTCCGCCTGCTCCACGTGATTGGAATAAAGATGCACGTCGCCGAACGTGTGCACGAAATCGCCGACGTCGAGATCGCACGCCTGCGCGACCAGGTGCGTCAGCAGCGCGTAACTCGCGATGTTGAACGGCACGCCGAGGAACACGTCCGCCGAGCGCTGGTACAGCTGGCAGCTGAGCTTGCGACGCGCGCCGTTGCCGGCAGGCGGAGCCACATAGAACTGGAACAGCGCATGGCATGGCTGCAGTGCCATGGCCGGGAGTTCGGCTACGTTCCACGCACTGACGACGAGACGTCGTGAGTCGGGGTTGCGCGCGATCTCTTCCACCAGCCATCGCATCTGGTCCACCACGGTTCCATCCGCGGCGCCCCACGCACGCCATTGCCGCCCGTACACCGGGCCGAGCTCGCCTGCGGGATCCGCCCACTCGTTCCAGATGCCGACGCCGTGCTCGCGCAGGTAGGCGATATTGGTGTCGCCGCGCAGGAACCACAGCAACTCGTGCACCACGGACTTCCAGTGCACGCGCTTGGTCGTAAGCAGCGGGAAACCCTCGCCCAGGTCGAAGCGCATCTGATAGCCGAAGACACTGCGCGTGCCGGTGCCGGTGCGGTCGGACTTGACCGCGCCGTGATGCAGCACGTGCTTCAGAAGGTCGAGATAGGCCCGCATGTCAGCGGGTGCTTTGCGTGACAGGCTTAGTGGACGGCGCAGGCTCGGGTAGCGCGTCGTCGCCGATTGCCCGCCGCGGCGGGTACGGCGCGTTGCGCGACATCGCGAGCAACACCAGCCCCGTCACGACGAGAGGCACCGACAGCAGCATCCCCATCGTCAGCCAGTCGAACGCCAGGAACCCGAGATGATCGTCCGGTTCGCGCACGAATTCGACGGCGATCCGGAACGCGCCATAGAGGAGCGCGAACATCCCGGACACGGCGTAACGTCGCCTCGGCCCGGCAGAGAACATCCACACCAGCGCGAACAACAGGATGCCTTCGAGCCCGGCCTGGTAGAGCTGCGAGGGATGGCGCGCGAAGGGCTCGAGCGCACCTGTCGCGTGCAGCTGGACGAGTTCCTCCATGCTGCGCGGCTCGATGTCGAGTGACTTCGGAAACACGTAGGCCCAGGGCACGGACGTCACGCGCCCCCAGAGCTCGCCGCCGATGAAATTGCCCAACCGTCCGAAGCCGAGCCCGATCGGAATGAGCGGGGCGACGAAATCCATGTTGTCGAAGAAATGGATGCGGTTCTTCCGCGACCACATCCACATCGCGATCATCACGCCGAGCAGCCCGCCGTGGAAACTCATGCCGCCTTCCCAGACGCGCAGCAGCGCCAGCGGGTCCTGCGTCCATTCCGCCCAGCCGTAGAACAGCATGTAGCCGAGGCGCCCGCCGAAGATGACGCCGAGCATTCCGTAGAACAGCAGGTCGGAAAACTGATCCTGCGTGATGCCGAGGCGGCCCTCGCGCACCCGTCGCCGGCCGAGCCACCACGCGGAGGCGAAGGCGAGCAGGTAGGTGATCCCGTACCAGTGCACCTTGAGCGGCCCGAGGTCGAGCGCCACCGGGTCGAGCGTATGCAGTAACGACATGTTGCGTTGCGCTATATAGCCCCGGGCGACGCGCGATTATGCCCTAGGCGGGCACCACGCCGGCATCAGAGGATGCGTGGCATGTTCGAAAGTTCGTCCTGGTCCGGAGCGTCATCGTCGCCCGCGCCTCCGTCGAGCGGATAGCCCGTGGCAAGCAACGGGGTGAGCGCGTCCACGCCCGCGACGATGCCGTCCGCGTGGCGGCCTCCGGCGAATCCCTGCGCAATGAGCGAGCACACGCGCTGCCACTCGTCGGCCGGAATGCGCGTTTTCGCGTCGCGGTCGGGAAGGATTTCGATGGCGTGCTCGGCAAGCAATACGTAGATCAGCACGCCGTTGTTCGCGGCGGTGTCCCACACCCGCAATTGCGAGAACACCGTGGCCGCGCGTGTGCGAGAGTCGACCCCGGCGACGAGGTCCGCAAGCGACAGTGCACGTTCAACTGCGAAGCAGATTTCGGCCCGGTGCGTCAGTTCGCTCGCCGCGATGGCCGCCTGGATGCGCTCCATGCACGCCGCCTCGAAGCGGGTGCGCACCAGCGGCGCGAAGAGGTGTCGAATCCAGCGCATCACCAACTCCCCGATGCACCGCCACCGGCGCTCATGCCACCACCGCCGGAAAATCCGCCGCCGCCGAATCCGCCGCCGGCGCCGAAGCCACCACCCCCGCCAATACTCGGGAAGCCGCCGTAACTTCCCCATCCGCTGCTGCGTGCGGCGCGCCCCCCGCCACCGCCGCTGCCAAAAATGCCGAGCAGCATCGCCACCACAGCACCGACGATGCCCCACGTCAGGACCGCGCCGCTACCGGCCAGGAGCAGGCCGAGCCCGCCGTTGCCAGCGCCCACGAGCAGCGGCCGCCAGATACCGCGCAGCGCTGCAAGCAACGTTGAAAGGATGAATGCCACGATCACCGCGGGCATCACTCCGGCGAATCCGGTGGCCCGGGATTCGCGCGATTCCGCGGGCTTTGGCAAGGGCTCGCCATCGATCAGGCGTACCAGCGCAGTGGTGGTGTCGTCGATGCCGCCGCGGTAGTCGTCAGCCTTGAACCTCGGCACCAGGTAGGCATCGATCAACCGGTTGGCCACCGCGTCGGGAATCATGCCCTCGAGGCCTCGTCCCACTTCGATGCGCGCCCGGCGATCATCGCGCGCGATCAGGAGCAGCACGCCGTCGTCGATATTTGCGCGCCCGAGGCGCCACTCGTCGAAGACGCGGATCGCGAACTGTTCGATGGTTTCGGGTTCCGTGGTGGGTACGGTCAGCAACACGAGCTGGCTGCCCTTGCGCTGTTCGAGCGCGGCGAACCTCGCAATGAAGTCGGCCCGCTCCGACGCTCCGAGCATGTTCGCGATATCGACCACCCGATCGGAGAGCGGCGGAATCCCAACGAGTCCTCCGGCATCCCTTGACGGTTCGCGCCGCACCGGGTCGGAGGCCACTGGCTCAGCCCGCGAAGGCGCTGCGACTGGCTCGCGAGGAGGCGGCCCAGGTTTACCCGGCGAAGTAGCAGGCGCGTTCGGCAGCGACTTCGAAGGCGCCAGCACCTGTGCCGAAGCCACCGCGCCGGCCAGGATCAGCCACGCGAGCGCGACGCCGCGCATCTTGCGCAGGCCGCGCATCGCCCTCGCTCGCCCCATCCGCGTCAACCGGCTGGAGTGGGCACCGGCGCGGGAGCGGGCAACTGGTCCTGCGGCGCCGGCGAGGGCAATGGCTGCGGCGGCGGCAACGCCTGCGGCGAATCGGGGCGCGAGAAGTCGACGGTCGGCGCGGTCGAGATCGCCGCCTCGTTCGCGACGGTGAAGTTGGGCTTGATGTCGTATCCGAAAATCTTCGCGGTCAGGTTCTGCGGGAAGGTACGGACCAGCGTGTTGTATTCCTGCACGGTCTGCACGTATCGGTTGCGGGCGACGGTAATGCGGTTTTCCGTACCCTCGAGCTGCGCCTGAAGGTCGCGGAAACCCTGGTCGGACTTGAGGTTCGGATAGTTCTCCGTAACCACCAGCAGACGCGAAAGCGCCGAGGACAGTTCGCCCTGCGCCGCCTGGAAGTTTGCGAGGGACTGCGCGTCGTCCGCATTGACGTTCACCTGCCCGACCTTGGCGCGTGCTTCGGTCACGCGGACCAGTACATCCTGCTCCTGCTGCGCGTAGCCCTTAACCGTCGCGACCAGGTTAGGAATGAGGTCCGCACGGCGCTGGTACTGGTTGATGACTTCCGACCACGCGGCCTTGACCGTCTCATCGCGGCGCTGGAAATCGTTGTAGCCGCAACCGGCAAGCGAGATCACCAGCAGGCTGGCTAACAGCGGGCGCAGGAAATTCATGGGATTTCCGGAGGATCGTCGAGACGCGTAGTGTGCCGCATCGTCAGGTTCGCTGCGCCGGGTCATTCAGCCGCAGTTGGCGTCCCGACGCGCGCCGGCGGCCGATCCACGCCGGGACCGCCGCGGATGACATGGTTGGCGATATCGCTGCGCCGCTGGCGCGCACGCATCACCATATTGAGCCCCTCGACGCCGCCCGAGAACGCCATGGCGAAGTAGAGATAGGCGCGCGGTACGTGGAAATGCATGCCCTCCGCAACCAGCGCGCCGCCCACCAGGATGAGGAACGTCAGGGCGAGCATCTTGATGGTCGGATGCTTGTCGATGAAGTTCCCGATGAAGTCCGCGGCGAGCAGCATCACGGCCACGGCCAGCAGGATCGCGATGACCATGATCGACTTCTCGTCGACCATCCCCACCGCCGTGATGACGGAGTCGAGCGAGAACACGATGTCGATGATCGCGATCTGCGTGATCGCCATGCCGAAGGTGGCCGCGGCACGGCCACCTGGCGTGCCATCGTTCTCCCCGCCCTCCACGGCCTCGTGGATTTCCATCGTGGACTTCACCAGCAGGAACAGGCCGCCGAGGATCAGGACGAGGTCGCGCACGGACAGTTCGAGCCCGAACACGTCGAGCAGCGGTTCGGTCATCCCGGCAAGCCAGGCAAGCGTCAGCAACAACAGGATGCGGGAAATGCAGGCCAGCGCGATGCCGAAGCGGCGCGCGCGTGAACGCTGGTCCGCCGGCAGGCGCGACACCACGATCGAGATGAAGACCAGGTTGTCGACGCCGAGGACGATCTCGAGCGTGCTGAGGGTCACCAGCGCGATCCAGCCTTCGGGCGTGAAGATCCAGTCGAACACCGCCTGCTACTCCGGGGACATCATGGGTGGGGCCACAACAACAGGGTCCATACGAAAATCACATTGAGCATGCAGGCCAGGACCGCAGCCGAGCCCATGTCCTTGGCGCGGCCGGCGAGTTCGTTGAATTCGGGAATGAGCTTGTCAACGACGCATTCGAGGCCCGAGTTGATGAGCTCCATCGCGAGGACCGGCAGCAGGACGCCGAAGAGGATGGCTCGCTCGAGCGGGTCCTCCCCGAGCCACAACGCTAGCGGAGCGGCGATGACGAACAGATAAACCTCGAGCCGGAACGAGCTCTCGGTCAGGAAGGCGGCCCGCAGGCCTTTGAAGGACCAGCGCGCGGCGTTCCAGACGCCCCGCGGCCCGCGCGGAGCGAGGCCAGCCTTGCCATCGGCCATCAGATCGTCGCCACCTCGACGCTGGCCACGGAGGCCGGTGCCTGCGGATGCGGCGCCCTCGGCGCGAATGCGATATCGAGTTCGCGGACCGCCTTGACGTCGTCCAGCCGCCTTACCGGCGTCGTGTAGGGCGCGCCCTTCATCCAGTCGGGATCCTCGGCCGATTTCACCAGCAGTTCCGCCATCACGTCGACGAAGCGGTCGAGGGTCGCCAGGTCCTCGGTTTCGGTGGGCTCGATCAACAGGCATTCGGGTACCAGCAACGGGAAATAGTTGGTGGGCGCATGGATGCCGTAATCGAGCAGCGACTTGGAGAAATCCAGCGCGGTGATGCCGTTGGCCTTCTTCTGCCGCGCGGCGGTGACGATGAACTCGTGGCTCGCGCGACGCGCAGGAAGCGCCAGGTCGTATCCGACTTCGCGCAGGCGCGCCGCCAGGTAATTGGCATTGAGGGTTGCGTACTCGCCCACGCGGCGCATGCCTTCGCGGCCGAGCATCCTCGCGTAGACATAGGCGCGCAGCAGCACGCCGGCATTGCCCATGAACGCCGAGAGCTGCCCAATGGACTGCGGCCGCTCGTCGGCGCGCACCAGGCGATACGAGACTGACCCGCCCTCTTTCCCGCCGGCTTCGACTTTCTCCACCATAGGCACCGGCAGGAAGGGCCGCAGTCTTTCCGAAACCCCCACCGCACCGGCACCGGGACCGCCGCCGCCGTGCGGCGTCGAAAACGTCTTGTGCAGGTTCATGTGGATCGCGTCGAAGCCCATGTCGCCGGGCCGGGCCTTGCCGAGGATCGCATTGAGATTCGCCCCGTCGTAGTAGAGCAGGCCGCCGGCGTCGTGCACCAGCTTGGCGATCTCGAGAATGCCACGCTCGAACACGCCGAGCGTGGACGGGTTGGTCAGCATGATGCCCGCGGTTTTCGGGCCGAGCACTTTCTTCAAGGCCTCGATGTCGACGTCGCCATCCTTGCCCGTGGCGATTTCGCGCACGGTGCATCCGCACATCACCGCCGTAGCGGGATTGGTGCCATGTGCGGCGTCGGGCACGATGATTTCGGTCCGCTCCGTCGCGCCCCGACTGCGGTGGTACGCCATGATCATGGCGACGCCTGCGAATTCGCCCTGGGCACCGGCCATCGGCGACAGGGACACGCCGCCGCGCATTCCCGTCACGTCGGCGAGGATGTCCTGCAGGTCGTGCATGCACGCCAGGAATCCCTGCGACAGCGCTTCCGGTGCATACGGATGCCGCGCCAGGAAACCTCCCTGCATCGCGAGCGTGTTGCACGCGCGCGGGTTGTATTTCATCGTGCACGAACCGAGCGGGTAAAAATGCGTGTCGATGGAGAAGTTGCGCCGCGACAGGTTGGTGTAGTGCCGAACGGCCTGGAGTTCGGAGACCTCGGGCAGGCCATTCGGCGTATCGCGAAGCAGGGCCTTGGGAATGTCGGCAGGCGACGCGACAGACTCCGGCAACTGCGCACCGGACACTCGCCCCGGCGTTGAAACGTCGAATATCAACATGAACGCATGGACCTGATCGGGGGTCGGCAAAACACCGCCGCATGATGCCACATCGGGGTTCTATGCCCGCTATCGGATCCGCCTACAGAAGCGCGGTGCCATCGAGTCTCTCGGCCCGGAACGACACCTCGTCGCGCAGCAGATCGCACAGGGCTTCCGCTTCGGCGAGCCCGAGGCACGCCACTTCGACAGGCGATCCGATCAGGTCGGAACTGCCGGCACTCGCCACGGCGATGCGCGCCATCCCTGCCCGCCGGTCGCCCGGCGTTTGTCGCAGGCGCACGCTCTGGATGTCGTTGAGACGCACGCTGTCCCATTTCCGCGCGAGCCATCCGTCGCGCACCGCGAAAGTCTGCGAATCAAGTGCATACCCGCCGAAGCGCGCGTGTCCACGCGCATCGAACCAGAGCCACGGCACCAGACCCCAGGCGGCCAGGGCCCACGGATTGACCAGGGCGACCAGGCCGGCAACGAGCGAAACGCCCAGTGCAGGCCACTTGAACAGCCGCCACGCCGCGCGCGGATGCAGCGGCCGCCAGTCATCACGAATCCAGTCGGCTTCGGGTCGCACCTCCGCGACCAGGCGCCGGGCTGCTGCGACGGTCGCAATGGGCGCGAGCCAGCGCAGCCGGGATTCCTTGTCGCCTTCCTGGGCAATGCCGCCCGCGAGTGTCACCTGCACGCTGACGCGACGCATGCGTGCGAGCAGGAAGCTCTGCCGGACGGTGACGCGCTGGATGCGCCGTGGGGTGGCGCCCGCGCGCGTCCTCGTGAGCAAACCGCCCTCGCTGACGATGCGCTGTCCGTGGCGCTCGAGGCGAAACCCGTAGAACGTCACGACGGCAAACACGATCGAAAGCAGCCGCAGCGCGAGCCAGAGCAGTATCAACGTGCCTACGGCAGCCAGACCCACCGAGAGCCAGCCGTGATCGCCTACGAAGCTCACAACGCCGCGCTGGAAGCTGGATCCCACGCGTCGCAGCAGAGGAATGTCGCTCCACTCGACGTCGAACTGCCAGGAAGCCGCCCACAGCGCTGCGAGCGCGAGCAACCCGCGGTTCGAGGAGATGCCGAGCCGCACGAGTTCACCGATGCCGAGCTGATGAAGAATTTCGGCGGGTTGAGCGTCCGTCGGCTCCTCGCCGGACGCGAGCGCGCCTTCGCGCAACACGCGCTCGAGCCGGTCGGCCTCGGCTCTGGAGATGACGTTCATCACGGCTTCGGGTTTCGCGCCACCGGCGGACTCGAGCCGCAGCTCCGTGACCCCGAATACACGATGCAGCGGGTTTCGCCGCTGCACCACGTTGTGGATGCGCGAGACGGGGATGTGGCGTTCAGTGCGGTTGAATATCCCTTCGCGAACGACGAGCTCTCCGCCCAGCAGCCGGTACCGAAATCCGAAGCTGTAGATGAGCGAGTACAGCGACAAGCCGACCGCCGCGAGCACGCCGAAAAATTCCCAGCGGTCGCCGCGACCAAACACGATCAGCACGACCAGCGGGATCAGGACCTGGCGGAGTTGCGTCAGCAGCACGAACAGCCATGACCACGGGTGCAATCGCAGGTCGCCCCCGGCGGGCGGGGCAGCTTGTCCGGGTACTGGAGGCGGCTCAGCCATCGATTGCCGGGGCGATCCGATCGGAAACCTGTTCGGCGTCCTGCGGTGTTGTGTGCATCGTCGCCTGTTGGGCGTCTCGGGGTGTCGCGGGCATCGTCACGTTTTCGCCGTGCGCACGGGCGTCACGCGATTCCGCATCGCGGCGCAAAAGACGATCGCGCAGCAACAATGCATCTGCATAGGCGAGTCCGTCGATCTCCAGCGCGCCGAGCTGGACGGCGGCCGTGTACACCTTGAGCGTGCCCAGTCCGAATCGTCGCGCGATCGGACCCTGGTTGACCTCGGTGTGTTGCACGCGTGCGGCCGGGACGAAGGTTTCGGACTGCCACCACACGCCGTGGCGATAGCGAAGGCCCCGCTCGAATCGTTCGCAACGGAATCGCTCGACCGCCATGCGCAGGTGCCGGGCTCCGATACGCCAGACAAGCACGCCGGCGAGCAACGCCGCCAGCAGGGCCCACCGCCCCGCGAACACGGTAGCCACGAACGACAGCGGCAACAGCATTGCGACGATCACGATCCCGAGCGTCCAGGCCCACACGCGCGCCGCCGCGGGATGCAGGCGATAGGTTTCAAGTACCTGATCGCGGCTCGCGGGAACGGGTTCCATTTCCGCGGGAAGCGACGGAGCTTCGTTGGGGATTTCCTCACCCGGTGATTCGGTCGCGGCTACGGCGGGACCTGTGACGGGGTCCGGACTTCCCGGCGGCGCGTCGGGCTTTGCGGGTCCGTTGGTCAAGGATTGGACTCGACCGGATAGATATCCGTGTGCGCCTTGTCTTCGCTGTCGATCCAGCCGCGGTACATGCCGGGGGTGTTGAACGGCAGGGCGAACTCACCATTGCGCGCAAGCGCGATGACGCCGCCGTCCCCGCCCAGTTTCGGCACCACCCGCAGTACCACTTCTTCGCTCGCGGTGCGGATGCCGTCGCCCCGGTACGCGACGCGCGCGCAGATGTCGTGGGCCACTGCAGCGCGAATGAAAAACTCTCCCCAGCCAGTGGCTGAAACCGCGCAATGCTCGTTCGCATACGTGCCCGCGCCGATGATCGGCGCGTCGCCGACCCTCCCCCAGCGCTTGTTGGTCATGCCGCCCGTCGACGTTGCAGCGGCAAGCCGGCCCTGTTTGTCGAGCGCGACGGCTCCGACGGTGCCGAGGTACATGGTGGCTTCTTCTGCCGCGGTATGCGCCGCAACGCGGGACTTCGACTTGCCGAGTGCGTCCTGCAGTTGTTGCCAGCGTTCTTCCGTGCGGAAATAGGCAGGATCGACGAATGGCATGCCAATTGACCGCGCGAACTCTTCGGCGCCCGATCCGATCAACATCACGTGCGGGGATTGCTCCATCACGGCACGGGCGAGCTGGATCGGATTGCGCACGCGGCGCAATCCCGCCACCGAACCCGCACGCAGTGTCGAGCCGTCCATGATCGACGCGTCGAGTTCGTTGCGGCCCTCGTGCGTGAACACGGCGCCTTTCCCCGCGTTGAAGTACGGAGAGTCCTCCAGGACCACGACGCTGGCCGCCACCGCATCGAGGCTGCTGCCGCCGCGGCGCAGGATCGCGGCGCCCGCCTCGAGTGATCGGGTAAGCGCTGCGCGTACTGCCGCTTCGCGCTCCGGGGTCATGTCGGCGCGGGGCATGGCGCCCGCTCCGCCGTGAATCACCAGCCGATACTTCGCGTCTTCGCTCATCACCGCTCCGCTCCACAGCATGGCCAGCGCGAACACCGTCGACGCAATCTTCATCGTCCCGCTCCGCATCCACGATTGCCCGAGTATATCGATCCACCTCCTTAGCCTTTCACGTCGCAGAATCGGGGCGCAAGCTTGCCTGTCGAGAGGCAGTATCGCCTTGCCTCCGGGTGAAGCCTCATCCTGCGGCAAGGCGATACCGCCTCCCGCCAAGCACGGCAATCCGATTCGTTCCCGCACGCGCCAAGAATGGGTCTGCGATCAGCGACCCTAGCGCCGGGGAGCGGTGGGCCACCACCGCAGGATAAAAGGCTTCACCCGGAGGTGGTGGCCTACCGCTTCTCGGCGCATTCCGCCGGAGGTGGTGACGTACCGCTTCCCGGCGCATCGCGCCGCTGCCCAATGCACTCGCCAGGAACGCAAATAGGATGCTTGGAACGGGAAGCTAGACCGGGTGCGGTTCGGGGAACTGGATGACCGCGCGCGTGCCGCGACCGGGCTCGCTATCCAGATGCACAGGCCAACCGAACCGCTCCGACAGGCGCCGCACGATGGTGAGCCCGAGCCCGAAGCCATCGCTGTCGATGCGCCCCCCACGGTCGAATGCCTCCCAGGCGCGTGCGATGACTTCGGGAGACATGCCCTTGCCCGTATCGATGACGCTCACGCGATCGCGGTCGACCACGATGGTGACGCTGCCTTCTTCTGTATAGGCGCAAGCGTTGCGCAGGAGATTGGTGAGCATCACCGAAAAAACGCGGGACGGGGCATGCAACGCGAAGCGCGCGTTCTCCACCACGCGGATCTCCACCGGCTTGCCCGCGACCAGCATCTCGGCGCGTTCGGCCTCGTCGCCGACTACGTCGTTCACGACGAAATCCTCTTCGGGCAACCCGACATCCGATTCGCGCGCGAGGATCAGGAAGGATTCGATCAGCGCCTCGATGTCCCGAGCTGCGCGCCGGATGCGTTGCGCAGACTTCAGCACGAAAGGATCGAGCTTGTCTTCCGTGAGCATCGTGTCGGCAGCGAGCTTGATGACGGTCAGCGGCGTGCGCAACTCGTGGCTCGCGTCGCGCGTGAAGTTGTGCTCGCGTTCGAGCTGCTTTTCCACCCGCGTTCCGAGGTGATGCAGCGCAGTCGCGAGCGCGTGGACCTCCTGCTCCTCGTCACCGGAAAATCGCCCAGGCGCGATGTCATCGAGATCCGGGTGCCTCGGATCCCATCGCTGCACCATCTCCGCAAGCCTGATGATGGGCGACACCATGCGTTTGGACGTCCGGAAGCTCAACCAGGACACGCTGTAGATCACTCCCAGAACGACGATCAGCGGCACGAATCCGAACCACAGCGCGAGCCGGTCCACCTGTTTCTGATCGAACACGAGATACAGGCGACCCGCAGCGTTGTCGCTGACATAGACGAGGTCGTCCGCGTCGGCGCCCATGTCGACGACGTGGTACCCGGGTTCAAGCGACCGAAGGTGAGCCGGCATGTCAGGGCTCGCGTCGCCGGCGCGCGCCATGTAACCGCGCATGTTGTAGACATCGGGGACGGGCGCCGAGGGGTCGCTGGCGAGTCGCTGGCTGAAGTACTGGGCTTCCTCGACCAGCGCACGCTGGATCAGCACATCGCGAAGCACCACCCACGCGCCAAGTACCGAAAGCAGCATGGCCAGGCTGATGGCGCCGATCTGGAGCAGGAACGTGCTCCACAGCTTGCCGCGCAGGCCGCCAGCGGCATTGCCAGGCAACGGTTCCGCACGCAATCGCCCTCTCCTGTCCGAGTCCATCACCCAGTTCCGCAACCGGGCGACTTGGACCCGGTGGAATGCGTCATAGGTAACACCCGGTCAGTGATCTTCCTGAGAGGAAGGGGTCTCGGAATCCAGGTCCGCCAGGCGGTACCCGGCGCTGTGGATCGTGTGCAGCAGCGGCCGCTGGAATGGCTTGTCGATCACTTTTCGCAAGTTGTAGAGGTGGCTGCGCAGTGTGTCCGAGTCGGGCAGCATGTCGCCCCAGACTTCGCGCTCGATGTCGCGGCGGGAGATGACCCGCGGCGATTCCCGCATCAGGATGGCGAGCAGCTTGAGGCCGATCGGCGACACCGCCAGCGATTGGCCGCCACGGGTGACCTGCAGCGTCGCGGTGTCGAGCACCAGATCGCCCACCTTGAGGACCTGCGCGCTCACCTGTTTGCGGTCGCGCCGGATGAGCGCACGAATGCGCGCTTCGAGTTCGCGGATCTCGAACGGCTTGACGAGATAGTCGTCCGCGCCGGCGTCGAGGCCCACCAGTTTGTCGTTCAACGTGTCGCGAGCGGTCAGCATCAGCACCGGAGTCGCCTTCTTGGCCTCCTCCCGGAGGCGCCGGCACAACGCGAGGCCGTCCATGCCGGGCAGCATGAGGTCGAGCACAATGACGTCATAACTGTTACCGCTTGCCAGGCGATAACCCGTAGTGCCGTCGGTGGCGAAATCGAGCGAATAGCCGCGTCGCTCGAGGTATTCGCCGATCATCTCGGCGATTTGCCGATTGTCCTCGACGAGGAGGATTAGCCCGGCAGTTTCTTCCCGCACCATGAGCGTTCCCGTTCTTCACATTTGTGAAATGTGGCGGAACGCTGAGGGCGAGTCAAGTGAGCGCAGGCAATGCGCGGCAAACGTTCAGCCAGTGGCGACGGCCACACTTTGCGGCCCTCGGTAACGGCATGGCGACGGAATCGGTATAGCCGGCGACTTCGATGCGAAAGAGGATCCCCCTACCCCCCGACCTGCGCACAGATGTCGTATCATCACGCCCATAAGACCACGCAGTGCCGAGCGCATGAAAACTCCAATTCGAACAATGGTCCCGGGCTTGTTGCTCGCGTTCAACGTAATGGCCGTTCATGCCAGTCCCACGGCTGCGGCCGCGCCGGCCACTGGCGCTGCAACGGGGCAGCCGTCAACGCCGCTCGATGTCTGGGTCCAATCGGCAGCGACGAAGCCCACGGCCCCGCTCGACCTCACGCTGCCTCCGGGTGGAGCAACGCCTGCAGCCCTCATGGGTCCTCCGGTCGATCCGCTCCAGGCCGCCCCGGCGGAGGTCAAGGAGGTCGTGCGTTGGATCGCCCGTTCCCGCGACAACGCCCGCCTGCCGTTCCTGGTGATCGACAAGCCCAGTGCCCGGGTTTTTGCCTTCGACTCTTCGGGACAGCTCCGGGGCGACGCGCCCGTATTGCTCGGCATGGGGCCTGGCGACATCATGCTCGCGCCGAACGCGACGATGTCGCAGATGCCGCCACACACGCGCATCACGCCAGCGGGTCGCTTCGTGTCGAAGCTTGCCAAGGATTTCAAGGGCAAGGAGCTTCTCGTACTCGACTACAAGAAGGCGTTTTCCCTGCACCCGGTGGTCAAGGGAAAACCGCACGAGCGGCGCGCCGAGCGCCTCGCCAGCGTCAAGGCGGACGACAATCGCATCTCTTTCGGCTGCATCAACGTTCCGGTGCCTTTCTACGACACGGTCATCAGCCCCGCCTTCACTGGAACGCACGGCATCGTCTACATCCTGCCGGAAACGAGCCAGGCTAGTGCGATGTTCGGTTTCACGCCTGTCGTGGGGGCACTGGCGTCCGCGCCAGCCGGACCGCAACAGGTCACGGCCGCGTTGGACGGTACGGCCGGCCAGACGGTTCCCGACGCAGCCGCCAAGTAACTGCGCGACGCGGGGCACCGCTGCTCTGGAATCCTGCCTCCCGCACCCTTAGCAAATCCTGGTCGCAAATCGGGATAGGGGGCACTGGTAACGCACCGATTGGCGGCGATCCGCTTCGCCAGTCGGCCCATCAGCACATCGTGGTGCCTGCGTCATGGGACGCGCTTCACTACCTCGATGCGGTCCTGCGGCTTCACCGCCCTCATGCGTCTTCGGCTCCGGTCGCCCGGACTTCTGGTGCATACGCACAAAAAGAAGCCCGGCTTGCGCCGGGCTTCGAGTGTCGCGATGTCACCGCGGGCGTCAGCCCTTGTATTCCTGCGGCTCCATGACCTCTGCCGGAGGCGCCTGAACCGGGCAACCGTCCGGACCGACCACCTGGCCAGCGATGCTGTCCGGGCACTTGTCGTCGCAGTTGTTCACACCGTCGCGATCGTCGTCGAGGGTGGAGCAATCGGCCACGGGAACCACTTCTTCAACCACTTCGACTACTTCTTCCACCGCGCCGCCAAGGGCGACGGTGAGGCCGAGGGTGACGAGAACGTCGCCAAAGCTGTCGTTATCGCGGCCACCGACAAAGCTCAGGGACTCATCATCGAAGTCGTGGCGATAGGCAACCTCGCCGCGGAAGCTGACGCGGTCCGTGAAATGGTTGGCGATGCCGAGGCCCGCCTGCACGAACGGATCGTATCCATCCTCGGAGCCATTGCGATCATGGAACGACATGCCGCCGCCGACCATCACGTACGGGCGCCAGGCTTCCCACGAACCGAAGTGATGACGCAATGCGACACCAAGCACGGTATTTGCGAACTGGCCGCTCGAAGGAACGCCGATGCCGTCAGGGCGGTTATCGCGCGTCGTGCGGTCGACGAAGACGTCGATCGCGGAGTTGGGGTTGATGAACTTGCCGATGCCGACACCGAGCAGGAACGAACTCCGGTCGGTGAGGCGATCTTCATCATTGAAGGACACACCCATGTAGGGCGCGAAGTAAAAGCGGTCGTCGTAGTCCTGCGCCTGGACACTCGCCGCACCGAGTCCGAGGGCGATCAGGACACACAAGCTCTTGCGATTCATCGGGTTCTCCTTAGCTTCGTGTAGGTGATCTGCGCGAACCGGAGAATGGGATCCGACGTCGCGACGGGGCGAGTATAGCTATTTTTTAACGACAGTCAGCCATCCATTCAGCTCCGGTTAGCATTTTTTTAACGGGGGGCCGTGCTTCCCGTTCACGTTGCGAACATTCCCATGAATTGGTGGAGTGGCAGCGCGTCCAGGCGGGCCGCGTCCCCACTCAGCTCGAGTAGCCGGGAGGCCTTTCGCGCCGGCAGCTGTTCGCGCACGGCCTGGTCGAATTTGCGCAGCAGGACTGGAATTCCTTCCGCCCGGCGTTTTCGATGGCCGATCGGATAATCGATCGACACCTTGTCGGTGCTGCTTGCGTCCTTGAAAAACACCTGAACGGAGTTGCCGATGTAGCGCCTCGCCGGATCGAAGTAGTCGCGAGTGAAATCAGGGTTTTCGCGCACTTCCATGCGCGCGCGCAGCGCGTCGATGCGAGGGTCGCTGGCGATATCGTCGCTGTAATCCCCGGCAGTCAGGCGTCCGAACAGCAACGGGATGGCGACCATGTACTGCAGGCAGTGGTCGCGGTCCGCGTAGTTGGCCAACGGACCGGTCTTGTCGATGATGCGCGCACCCGCTTCCTGTGTCTCGATCACGATCCTGTCTATCTCGTCCACGCGGTCCCGCACGGTCGGATGCAGGGCCATGGCGCATTCCACGGCCGTCTGGGCGTGGAACTCAGCCGGATAGCTGATCTTGAACAGCACGTTCTCCATGACGTAGCTGCCGAACGGGCGTTCGAATTCGAATGGCTTGCCCTTGAACAACACGTCGTAGAAGCCCCAGGTCTTTGCGGACAGCGCAGATGGATAGCCGACCACGCCCCGGTCCACGGCATTGAGCGCGTGCGTCACGGCCCGGCGACAGGCATCTCCGGCCGCCCAGCTCTTGCGCGGACCGGTGTTGGGGGCGTGGCGGTAGGTGCGCAGCGCGCCGCCATCGATCCAGCTGTGCGATACCGCGGTCACGATTTCCTCCTCGGTGCCACCGAGCATCGCCGTGGCCACCGCTGTGGAGGCGAGCCGGACCAGGATCACATGGTCGAGGCCCACGCGGTTGAAGCTGTTCCTGAGCGCATAGCACCCCTGGATCTCGTGCGCCTTGATCGCCCAACCCAGGGCGTCCCTGACCGTCAGCGGCTCGCGGCCTTCGGCCACGGCCTTGCGCGACAGGTAATCGCCCAGGGCGAGGATCGCTCCCAGATTGTCGGATGGGTGCCCCCACTCGGCGGCGAGCCAGGTGTCATTGAAATCCAGCCAGCGCACCTGTGTGCCAATCGCGAACGCCGCCTGCACCGGATCGAGTTCGTGCGAGGTACCGGGCACCCGCGCGCCGCCCACGAGGGTGGCACCCGGCACCACCGGCCCCAGATGCTTGACGCATTCCGGGAAAGGCATGGCCAGCAGCGCGCACCCAAGCGAGTCGAGCAGCATGTAGCGCGCGGTGTCGAACGCCTCTTCCGACTCGATTTGGAAGTTGCGCGTGTAGCGCGCGATGTCGAGCATCGGTGCGTCGGGATCAGGCCTCTGCGCGGAACGGATGTCGTGGTGGCTCATGCAAAACGGCCTTGATGAGTTTGTCAGCCAGCCATTTTGCCAGACCTCGCTGACGATCGTAGGTCAGGTCGCGCTTGCGACCTGACGCCTAATCGCCAAGACCCGTCAGGTCGGGGAGCGACCTGACCTACACTCTGCTCAACTTCCGGGGATCGACCGATGTCCTACCCCCATCTGTTCCAACCCCTGGACCTCGGGTTCGACACGCTGCCGAACCGTGTGCTGATGGGATCGATGCACACCGGTCTCGAAGACCGCGCGCGCGATTTCCCGAAACTGGCGGCGTATTTTGCCGAGCGTGCGCGCGGCGGTGTCGGGCTCATGGTCACCGGTGGCATCGCGCCGTCCATACGGGGCTGGCTGGCGCCATTCGGCGGCAAGCTGTCGTGGCGCACCGAGGTGCGCCGGCATCGACTGGTGACTGACGCGGTCCGCGCCGAGAACGGACGCATCTGCCTTCAGATCCTGCACGCCGGCCGTTACGGTTACCACCCGTTTTCCGTGGCGCCGAGCGCCATCAAGTCGCCTATCACGCCCTTCTCGCCGAGCGCGCTGTCGGCGCGCGGAATCGAGCGGACGATCGCCGACTTCGTGCGCAGCGCCAGACTTGCGCGACAGGCCGGCTACCACGGTGTCGAGGTGATGGGCTCGGAGGGTTACCTCATCAACGAGTTCCTGGTCGCACGCACCAACCAGCGCGAAGACGAATGGGGCGGCGACGCGACGCGACGCGCGCGCTTTGCCATCGAGATTGTCCGCAGGACGCGCGAAGCGGTAGGCCCGGACTTCATCATCATCTTCCGCCTGTCGATGCTCGACCTGGTCAGCGAGGGCTCCGACTGGAGCGAAGTCGTCGCGCTGGCGCGCGAAATCGAGAAGGCCGGCGCAACCCTGCTCAATACCGGCATCGGCTGGCACGAGGCGCGTGTCCCCACCATCGTGACCAGCGTGCCGCGCGCGGCGTTCGCCTGGGTGACCGAACGCATGCGGCGCGAGGTGACGATTCCGCTCATCGCGACCAACCGGATCAACATGCCGGAAACTGCCGAGGCGATCCTTGCGTCCGGCCAGGCGGACATGGTGTCGATGGCGCGGCCGTTCCTCGCCGATCCGGACTGGGTTGCGAAGGCGCATCGAGGCGCCGCACACACGATCAATACCTGCATCGCGTGCAACCAGGCGTGCCTCGATCACGTGTTCGCGAAGAAGCGCGCGACGTGCATGGTCAATCCGCGTGCCTGCTACGAGACCGAACTTGTCATCGAAAAGTCGAAGCACCCACGACGTATCGCGGTGGTCGGCGCCGGTCCCGCGGGACTCGCGTGCGCGACGACGCTCGCGGAGCGCGGCCATGCCGTAACACTTTTCGACGCGGCGTCCGAAATCGGTGGCCAGTTCAATCTTGCCAAACGGGTGCCGGGCAAGGAGGAATTCGCGGAGACGCTGCGCTATTTCGGCGAGCGCCTGCGTGCCACGGGAGTGGACGTGCGCCTGGGTACGCCAGCGTCGGTAGATTCGCTGTGCGAGGCGGGGTTTGAGCACGTCGTGATCGCCACGGGTGTGCGCGCGAGGCGGCCCTCGATCGAGGGCATCGAGCATCCCAAGGTCGTTGGGTACCTCGAGGTGCTCACGGGCCAAAAGCAGGTCGGCGCGAAGGCGGCAATCATCGGGGCCGGCGGGATCGGATTCGATGTCGCCGAGTACCTGGTGCAGGCCGCGCCATCGCCGTCGACCGATGCGCCGCGTTGGCTGCGCGAGTGGGGCGTGGACACGACGCTTTCCGCACGCGGTGGCCTGGCGGTCGAAGGTGCGGTGCCGGAACCGCCCGCGCGCATGATCACCCTGTTGCAACGCTCGCCCGAAGCGCCGGGCAAGCGACTCGGCAAGACCAGCGGATGGGTGCATCGCGCAACGCTGCGACACAAGGGCGTCGCGATGCTGGGAGGCGTGGACTACGTGCGCATCGACGATGCGGGATTGCACATCGTCGTGGGTTCAGAGCCTCGCGTGCTCGACGTCGATCATGTGGTTATCTGCGCGGGGCAGGAGCCGCGTCGCGACCTTTTCGATGAGTTGGCCATGTCGGCGGATTCGCGCAAACCGCAGGCACACATCATTGGCGGGGCGGACGTCGCGCTCGAGCTAGATGCGAAACGCGCGATCCGACAGGGCACTGAACTTGCCGCCCGCATCTGAACCTGCATTCATGTTCGAATAGCGACTCTAGTCACGCACTGGTATGGTCCGCGCCGCTCGCCTCCTCGTCGCAGAACGAGGGGCGGCCAGAATCGCTGGACGCTGAGCACACGCGCCGCGACGTTACGAACTTTGACTTGGTCACGTTCTCACCGGATCGAAATCCGACCGGTCGATCAACTCTGGATGCAGTCCTCCGAGCGTCGAAAGGCGCGCCCGTGAAATCCGATAGGCGATCCGCGCCCGCGTTCAAGCCCAGTCGTGCCCCGGCACGGCCCCTTGCGTAGCAACGACGACGCCCATCTTCCTGGTACACCGCATTGAAGCTGTCCATGCTGCTCTGGCTGTCGTCCATCCTCCCCCAGCCGCACGCCGACCAGGTGTGCCTCGCCACGACCGTCTACCTCGAATCGCGCGACCAGCCCTTGCGCGGTCAGCAGGCGGTGGCCGAAGTCGTATTGCGCAGGGTGGAACGGGGAACATGGGGCGACGACGTCTGTGCGGTGGTCACTCAGCGCAAGCAATTCGCGCCGGCATACATGTCTCCCAATTTCCGCGTCCGCAACGACCGCGCATGGGAGCGCGCCTGGCGCATCGCCGAGGATACGCGCGAAGAATGGCAGCGCCCCATGCGCGAGCGATCGCTGGTTGCCCCGGGCGCCGACCATTTCTACGCGTTCAACCTCGTGCGTCCGTCGTGGAGCGATGGCCACGAAGTGGCGCGCATTGGCGGGCATTCGTTCCTGCGCCTGGCCAACTGAGGCTTCGGCCAACATAGCGCAGCGACACAACCGGTTCGCCGGCTTCGCATTCGCAATGCGCACACGAGCCCAAACCAGATGTCGCTGGACTTTCCCGACGCTTACGTGCGGGCGGTGATCGGCACGTACCGGCGTTCTTCCGGCCCGGTGTAGTTGGCGCTCGGCCGAATGATCTTGCCGTCTTCGCGTTGCTCGATGACGTGAGCACACCAGCCCGTCGTTCGCGACACCACGAACAGTGGAGTGAACAGCTGCGTGGGCACGCCAAGCATGTGGTAGGTCGACGCGGAGTACCAATCCAGGTTGGGGAACATCCGCTTCTCGGTCCACAGCAAGGTCTCGATGCGCTCGGAAACATCGAAGAGAACCGGGTTGCCGCCCGCGTGCGTCAACTCGCGAGAGATTTCCTTGATGATCGGATTGCGCGGATCGCCGATTGTGTAGACCGGATGGCCGAAACCGATGACGATCTCCTTCCGCGCAAGTCGCTCGCGCATATCGGCTTCGGCCGCATCGGCGCTCGCGTAGCGCGCGATGGTGTCCATCGCCACTTCATTGGCGCCACCGTGCTTCGGGCCGCGAAGCGCGCCGATGGCACCTGTGATGGCGGAGTACATATCGGCGCCGGTTCCCGCGATCACGCGCGCAGCGAACGTGCTTGCGTTGAATTCGTGTTCCGCGTAGAGAATCAGCGAACGGTCGAGCGCACGGACGTGTGCGTCGCTCGCGGGCTCGCCGTGCAGCAGGTGCAGGAAATGCGCAGCGATCGAATCGTCCGCCGTCCCGGTCTCGAGGCGCCGGCCACTGCGGGTGAATTGCCACCAGTAAAGCAACATGGAGCCGAAACTCGCGAGCAATCGGTCGGCGATATCACGCGCCTCGGCAGCCGGGTGACCGTCACGTTCCGGCAGGACAGCGCCCAGCATCGAGCAGCCGGTGCGCATCACATCCATTGGATGTGCGCTGGCCGGCAGGAGCTCGAGGGCGTCCTGCACGAGTGCCGGCAGCCCTCTCAGTCGCCTGAGCTTGGTCTTGTACGCATCGAGCTGCGCCGCGTTCGGCAGGGCGCCGTGGATGAGCAGATAGGCCACTTCCTCGAAAGTCGACTGGTTTGCCAACTCGGCGATGTCGTAACCGCGGTAATGCAGGTCGTTGCCGGTGCGCCCCACCGTGCACAGCGCGGTATTGCCCGCCGCAGTGCCTGACAGGGCGACGGATTTTTTCGGCTTCGGCAACGTGGCCGTACTCTCGCTCATGTTGCCGGTCCTCAGTTGTCTTTCGCGAACAGCGCATCCAGCTTCTGTTCGTAGCGGTGATAGTCCAGGAAATCGTACAACTCGGCGCGCGTCTGCATGATCGGCACCACGGACTTCTGCGTGCCTTCGCGGCGCACCGTTTCGTAGAACGTCTGCGCCGCCCTGTTCATCGCGCGATACGCGCCGCAGCAATACAGCACGATGTCGACTCCGGCGGAACCAAGCTCATCCGTGGTGAACAACGGCGTCTCGCCGAACTCGGTGATGTTGGCGAGGATGGGAACCTTTACCGCGTCCTTGAATTGCCGGTACTGGTCCAGCGTGTAGATCGCCTCCGGGAAAATCATGTCGGCGCCGGCTTCCACGCAGGCGATAGCGCGCTCCATCGCGGGCTCGATGCCTTCCACGGCGATCGCATCAGTGCGCGCCATGATCACGAAATCGCCTTCCCGCGCGTCGACCGCAGCCTTGATGCGATCCACCATCTCGGACAGCGGGACGATCGCCTTGCCGGGCCGGTGCCCGCAGCGCTTGCTCGCGACCTGGTCCTCGATATGCATGCCGGCGGCGCCGGCGCGCGCGAGCGAGCGCACGGTGCGCGCGATATTGAATGCGCCACCCCAGCCGGTATCGGCGTCGACCAGCAGCGGAAGGCTGCACGTATCCGTGATGCGGCGGACATCCACGAGCACGTCTTCAAGCGAACTGATGCCGAGGTCCGGCGTGCCCAGCGAATTGGCTGCAACGCCCCCGCCGGAAAGATAGATCGCGCGGAATCCCGACCGCTCCGCCATGCGTGCGGCATACGCGGTGATCGTGCCCACGACCTGCAATGGGGATTCCGCAGCGACGGCCTCCCGCAGGCGGGTGCCGGGCGAATCGTTCGGAGTCATCGGCTTGCGGCGATCACGTCAGGAGATGCGCGACTCCGGACCGCTCTTCCTCGAGCTCGGCCAGGGTGTTGTCCATGCGACCACGCGAGAACTCGTCGATTTCGAGGTCGCGAACCAGTGTCCATTCGCCGTTCGACGTGGTGACCGGCACCCCGTAGATCACGCCCTCGGGCACGCCATAACTGCCGTCCGACGGCACCCCCATGGTCACCCACTTTCCGCCGCTTCCGCGGATCCAGTCGCGCACGTGATCGATGGCAGCGTTGGCCGCCGATGCCGCCGAGGAGAGCCCTCGGGCCTCGATGATCGCAGCACCGCGCTTGCCGACCTGGGGTATGAAGGTGTCGGCGTTCCATGCATCGTCCTTGATCATAGGCGCCAGTTTTTCGCCGCCAACAGTCGCATAGCGATAGTCGGGATACATGGTTGGACTGTGGTTGCCCCACACGATCAGCCGCTCGATGTCGCCGACGGCTTTTCCCGTTTTCGTCGCGAGCTGCGAAAGTGCACGATTGTGATCCAGCCGCAGCATCGCGGTGAAGTTCTTCGACGGCAGATCGGGGGCGGACTTCATCGCGATGTAGGCGTTGGTGTTGGCGGGGTTGCCCACCACCAGCACCTTGACATCACGCGACGCGACCTGGTTCAGCGCACGCCCCTGCTCGGTGAAGATCTTCGCGTTCTCGAGCAGCAGGTCCTTGCGCTCCATGCCCGGGCCGCGTGGACGCGCTCCCACCAGCATGGCGATGTCCGCGTCCTTGAATGCGACCAGCGGGTCATCGGTGCCGACCATTCCCGCCAGCAGGAGGAATGCGCAATCCTCGAGTTCCATCATCACTCCGCGCAATGCGGCCTGCGCCTTGTCGACGGGCAGCTCGAGCATCTGGAGGATCACCGGCTGGTCCGGACCCAGCATCTCTCCGGCAGCGATACGGAACAGCAAGGCGTACCCGATCTGACCGGCTGCGCCGGTGACGGCCACACGAACCACAGGTTTCATGAGTCAGCTCCGTTTGTGGGGATCGGGTTACACGGCGGGAAGGCGCGGGATTTTCCCACGCCGGTCGCGCGGCTTACGAAAGTTCTGCGAAAAACTCCCGGAATCTCTCGAGACCCGGGGCCAGTTGCGCCGTCGGGCAGGTGTAGCTGATGCGCAGCGCCCGCGGCTCGCCGAACGCTGAACCCGGTACGCAGGCGACGCCCTTGGCTTCGAGGAGAACGTTGCAGAACTCGACGTCATTGCCGACGGGGAGGCCCGTCGGGCGATGAGTCTTGCCGAATGCACAACTGATGTCGGGAAACACGTAGAACGCGCCCTGTGGCCGCGGGCAGACCAGGCCCGGGATGCTGTCCATCACTGCAAGCACCTGGTCGCGCTTCGCCTGGAATTCCGCGCATCGATCGCGCGGCACATCCTGAGGTCCACTCAGGGCGGCGAGCGCAGCCGCGGTCACGACTTCGGGCAGGCTGGTGATGTGATTCGAGTTCATGATCGCAACCTCATTGGCCACCGACTCCGGTCCCGCCATGAAACCGACGCGCCAGCCCGGCATGCCATAGGTCTTGGAGAGGGAGTCGACGAAGATCACGCGTTCGCGCAGGTCGGGCTGCGACATCACGAAGTTGTGATAGCCGAGGCCGTCGAACACCATCCGGTTATAGATGTCGTCGGTGATGATCCACGTTTCGGGATAGCGGACCAGGACGTCCGCCAGCGCCTCGACCTCGGACTTCGTGTACACCATGCCGGTCGGATTCGACGGATTGTTGAACAGGAACACGCGCGGCTTCTCGCGCAGGGCGGCGTCGAGTTGTTCCGGCAGGATTTTGTAGTTCTGCGTCGCTGGGCACGGCAGCAGCTGCACGCGCGCATTGACGATCTCCGCGATGTCCAGGTAACTGGTCCAGTACGGGGTCGCGAAAGCGATGGCATCGCCCTCGTCCAGCAGGACCTCCGCGAGCGTGTAGAGGATGTGCTTGGCGCCGATGCCCGTGGCGACGTTCTGGCGGGTGTAGCCGTCGAGCCCGATGCGGCCCATGTGGGCAAGGAACGCGTCGAGCAACGCCTCGCTGCCCCGATTGCTGCCGTATTGACCTGAGTCGTGGGCCAGTGCAGTCCGGGCGGCTTCGTAAACGTGCTCGCCAGGCAGGAAATTGGGTACGCCGATCGAGAAGCTGATGATGTCGCGGCCCTCGGCCTTCAGCCGCTTCGCGCGCTCCGCCACCAGCATGATGGTGCTCGGCCGCGCCCGTCCGACACGTGCAGCAAGCTTCGGCATCGACCGCCCCGAAAGTTTTGTTCGCAAGCCGCGCAGATTATCACAGCGCCCGCACGCGTCCGTTCTACGATATGCGCCATGGAAGGCTTCCGCAGGGTTTTCGCGTGTGTTCTCGTGGTGCTCGTTGCGGGTTGCGCGAGCACGCAGAGCCGGGTGGCGGACAGTGCGCGCGATTCCGGAGAGAAGGTGCGGGGCACCGTGGTCCTGATCGAACCTGATATCGAGCTCTCGGAGGTTACGGCCGGAGGCGCCCAGCAGCCGCGGGCAGACTGGACAGCGCAGGCCCGCCGTGAATTGCCCATCGCCTTGCGCAGGCGCCTGTCGGGCGATTCCACCGTGCAACTCGCTGCCTACGAGGTTCCAGAAGAACTGCCTGCGGACGATCGCGTGCGGCAGCTGTTGCACCTGCATCGTGCGGTTGGCCACAGCATCCTGCGGCATGGCTACGGCGTCGGCAAATTGCCCAGCAAGGGCGATGCGTTCGATTGGACGCTGGGTGAAGGCGTGCGTGTACTCGGCGCGGCGAGCAAGGCGGACTATGCCTTGTTCGTCACCATCCGCGACAGCTACACCAGCAGTGGCCGCGTCGCGCTCATGGTCGTCGGTGCACTGGTTGGCGTGGGAATGAGCGGTGGCGTGCAGACCGGTTTTGCATCGCTCGTCGATCTGCGCGATGGCCGCGTGGTGTGGTTCAACACGCTGGTGGACCAGCGGGGGGATCTGCGCGACGCCGCGGGCGCGGAAGTCACCGCACGCAAGCTGCTCGAGGATTTTCCGCTGTGAATGCGCTGGCGATCGCGCTGTGCCTCGCTGCGGTGACCACACTGGCCGGTTGCCGCACCGCCCCGGTGGAAGAGGCAAGGCCCGGAGCCACGTACCAGTCCGACAGCGACGAAGCAGGCTTGCGGCTCGCTATGGACGAAGCCGAGCGGCGCCTGCGCACGTCGCCGCTGCGCATCCGCGACCCCGAACTCGAAAACTACGTCGGCGAACTGACGTGTCGTCTTGCAGGCGATTTCTGCGGGGAGATCCGCGTCTATCTCGTGGACCTGCCGTATGCCAACGCATCGATGGCGCCGAACGGGGTGATGCAGGTGTGGGCGGGACTGCTGCTGCGCGCGCGCGACGAGGCCGAAATCGCCTACGTTATCGGACACGAACTCGGCCACTATCGGCACCGCCATGTGATCCAGCTCTGGCGCAGTGCCCAGCGCACGCAAGCACTGCTCGGCGCCATGCAGGTACTGACCGCGGGAGTGGGTGCCGCGCT
>JBBSLL010000022.1:0-52439 GCA_038255255.1 Lysobacterales bacterium | reverse complement strand
GGTGTGACGAAGATCAGCAGTTCGGCTTTTCCGACGTGCGGTTCTTGTTGCGGAACAAAGCACCGAGGCCGGGGATATCGCCCAGGAACGGCACCTTGCGCAGGTCCTCGCGTTTGCTGAACTCGTAAACGCCGCCCAGCACCACAGTCTGCCCGTTGTCGACGAGCACCGCGGTGTTGAGTTCGCGCTTCTGGATCTGCGGCACGTCGCCGATCGAAGTGCTGATGAAGCCGGACACTTCGTCCTTCTTGACGTTCATGTTGAGGAACACGCGCTGGTCCTGCGTGATGGTCGGCGTGACCTTGAGTTCGAGCAACACTTCCTTGAACTGCACATTGGGAATCGGAATCGCATTACCGCCCGATGTTGGCGCGATCGTGACGTAACCGACTTCGTCGCCCTGGCGGATCACCGCTTCGCGCTGGTTCGCCGTGATCACGCGCGGGTTCGATACGACTTCGCCACGCCCTTCGGTTTCGAGCGCAGACAGCTCGAGGTCCAGAAGATAATCCGCTCCGAGTACCGCGAGTGCCAAGCTGCCGGCCGGATTGGCGACGGGCAGGTTGACGTTGAGGCGGTCGACCAGGTTGGGCACCAGGGTTCCGGCGCCCAGGAGCGGATCGGGCTGCGCGACCGGCAAGCCGGAGGTCCGGCCGGCAAACCTGTTGTTGAGCGCCAGATTGTTCATGCGATCCGTGCTTTCAACGGAGCCGCCGGTTGTCACCACGTTGCCGTCGCGATCCTCGTAGCCCGCGGAAATGCCGAAGCGCGCTCCGATCTCGCGGCCGAAGGTCTCCGTCGCGATGACGATGCGCGATTCGATCAGCACCTGGTCGACCGGACGATCGAGGCGAGCCACCAGTTCACGGATCTCGTTGATTTTGGCCGGCGTGTCGTTGACCAGCAGCACGTTGGTGCGCTCGTCGAACGTCACGCTGCCGCGGGACGACAGGAAGCCGGTGGACTGTGCCGCCGCCCCGCCGGCGCCACCCGCGCCACCGCCGCCGCTGCCCTCGCCCTTCAGCGCTTCGGAGGTCAGCAATTCGGCGATGTCCTTGGCCTTGCCGTAGTTCACCTGGATGTATTCGGACACCAGTGGCGCGTTGTCGTCGAGCCGGGCACGCGCCTCGGCCAACTGGGTTTCCCGCGCGGTGATCTCGGCCTGCGGCGCGACCCAGATCACGTTGCCTGACTGTCGCTTGTCGAGACCCTTGGCGTTCATCACGATGTCGAGTGCCTGGTCCCAGGGCACATTGTCGAGCCGCAATGTGACATTGCCCTGCACGGTGTCCGCGACGACGATGTTGAGGTCGGACACATCGGCGATCAACTGCAGCACCGAGCGCACCGGAATGTCCTGGAAATTGAACGTCACCCGCTGTCCGCGGTACACGGGCGGATCGAGGGCGCGGCGCGCTTCCGAAACGACCTTGGGCGTGGTGACCTCGATGATGTATTCGTTGCCCGTCTGGTACGCGAGATGTTCGAAGTTGCCGTTGGTCATCACTTCGACCCGGCTGCCTCCCGTGGTGCCCCGTGCGGACAGGCCATTCACGGGCGTTGCGAAATCCGTCACGTCGAGCTGCTTGGGAACGGCGCCGGCCAGGGTGGTACCCGGGAGGTCGATCAACAGCCGGTCGCCTTCGCGACGAACGTTTGCGGATGCATTCTGGTTGTTGAAGCCGATGATGACCCGGCCTTCGCCGTCGCCGCCGCGGCGGAAATCGAGGTTCGACACGGCGCTCTGGCCAACGGTGACGATCTTCGTGGGATCGTTGGCGGCCATGACCGCGGTCTGCGCGGCGGCCATGCCGCTGCCGCCATCGAGGCTGAGGATCAGCTTGTCCCCCTCGATGCGCGTGGTGTAACTGACCATCCGGTCCAGCTCGACGATCACCCGCGTGCGACCACCGGCTTCCACCGCAGTCACGGCCTCCGCGGCACCCAGGCCAACCGGTACCCGACGCTCGGACAGCGCATTGCGCGTATCCGCCAGGTCGAGCGCGATGCGGGGTGGCGCCCCGATGGTGAAGAGTTTCGGCGCGCTCGGCGGCCGCGCCATGTCCAGGGTGATTTCGGTCCGTCCTCCCGGCCCGGGTGCCGACGTCACGCTTTCAAGCGCGTTCTGCGCCATCGCCGGAGCAACGGAGCCTGTCAATGCAAGCCAAAGCAGCGCATGCGCGCTTTGGCGTCGAGTTTTTCCGCGACTGATCATGCCGGTCACCTTTGTGCGCAGTCTTGAGATGCTCATGTCGTGGTCCCCAACGCCTACTCTTGGTCCAACGCGATCGACGCGGGTCGTTCGGTCCAGCCGCCCGATCCGTTCGATATGAGTTCGACCAGTTCAACCCGGTCTTCGAAGACCTGGATGATCTGGCCGTAGTTCTGTCCGAGATACTTGCCCCGCTGCAGCCGGTGCACGACGCCGTCCGGATCCTTGATCAACGCCGTCAGCGAATTGCCCGTGCCGATCGTTCCCACCATGTCCAGCGTATCGAGCGGGAACGACTCGAGTGTTTCGCGCGCACGATTGGGATCGGGGCGTGGCCCGGCAGTGCCGGCATCCTGTTCGTCCACGCTCGGCGTGAATGGATCGCGCAGGTTGTCGGCCGCGTAGACGAAGGTTTCGAAGGTCTGCATCACGGGGATCGGGTCGAGCGGCTCGCCGGGTTCCTGCTTGATGGCTTCGACCCTCGCGACGAGATCGTCGCTGCTGCGCGTGCATCCGCAGAGCAACAGGACGATTGAGCATCCAATAACGAGTGTGCGCGGTCCGGGAGATATCACGCGAATACGCATGCTCAGAGCCCCCCGGCTGCGGGAGGCGCGGCAGGCGCGCCACCTGCGGGTGTGTCGGTCGCGGCAGCGGCGGCGGCGGCTTCGTCTGGATCGAGGTATCGATAGGTTTTCACGGTTCCTTCGAGCACCAGAGCGCCGCCAGCGGTGACTGTGCCGCCTTTTTCTTCAGGTCTCAGCGCGATGTCGTGCATGGTGAGGATCACGACTCGCGGCAGCGAGGCGACGCCGCTCACGAAATGCCCGAACTGATGGAATCCACCCACCATCTTGAGCGAGATGGGCTTTTCCACGTAGAGCTCTTTCTGGACGTCCGCACCGGGTTCGAACTTCTGGTTGTCGAGCCCGCTCGACAGCGCCGTCTGCGAGATGTCGACCAGCAGGTCGGGCATTTCCGTCTTGCTGGGAAGCTGCTCGATCATCTTCTTGATGATCTCCTGCATCTCTTCCAGCTGCACCCGGAGTGCACCGAGGTTGACCACCCGCCGCTGCTTTTCGGTGAAAGTCGCAATCAGCTGGGCTTCGGTGGCCTCGTGCTGCTTGAGTTCCTCGCGCTGGCCGCGCACCTTGAACCAGTAGCCCGCGAACAGCAGGAATGCGAAAAGGAGTATGCAGAACGTCACCTTGACGCCCTGCGGCCAGCTGCCCGCACGGTTGAAGTCGAGGTTGCGGAAGTCCGAAAGTTTCATGTCGCGCCTCCGCTCGGGGGCGGCGGAATCGGGGTGGCACTGGCCGGTGCGGTGGGATCCGCGCCCGCATCCAGGCCGTCATCGGTGCCCTGGCCCTTGGGCTTGGAGAGCGTGATGCGGAGGATGAAAGCGTAGCGGTTGCGCGGGTCCGCTTCCTTCGACGGGTCAGCCTGAGTCTGCACGATGCCGAGATCGGGGTTCTCGAGCCACTCCGATGCTTCGAGGCTGCGCATGTAAGTCGCCACGCGCGTGTTCGATTCGGCGTTGCCTTCGAGGGTCAGGACCTCGCCCGCCTGCTTTACGGTCCGGAGATAGACGCCGTCGGGCACGGTCCGCACCAGCTCATCGAAGAGGTGCACCATGCGCGCGCGATCCGCCTGGAGTTCCTCGATCGCCTTCTTGCGCGACAGCAGCCGCTCGCGAGTCTGGTCGAGTTCCTCGATTTCCTTGATCTTGACGTCGAGCTGCGCGATTTCCCTCTCGAGATAGGCGTTGCGCTCGAGCTGGCCGTCGATCTGGCCGCCGAAATAAAGCATCAACCCGAGGAAGGAAAGCACTGCGGCGCCGGCTGCGGCGCCCAGCATCGCGAAGAATTCCTTCTCGCGCGCCTTGCGGCGCTGCTCGCGCCACGGAAGTAGGTTGATTCTTGCCATCAGTCGAAGCTCCTGAGCGCAAGGCCGCAGGCAATCATCAAGGCCGGGGCGTCCTGCGCCAGCGAATGCGCCTGCACGCGCGACGACAGCGACATGCCGGCGAGCGGATTGGCAATGATCGCCGGCACACCCATCTGCTCCTGCACCATCTCGCTCACGCCGGGAATGGAGGCGCACCCACCCGCAAGCACCAGCTGATCGACGCGACTGTATTCGCTGCCGGCGTAGAAGAACTGCAGCAGGCGACTGATCTGCTGCACCATGGCTTCCTTGAACGGCTCGAGCACCTCGATCTCGTACGACTCGGGCAGCCCGCCCTGGCGCTTGGCGAGGCCTGCTTCCTCGTAGGTGAGGCCGTAACGCCGCATGACTTCATCAGTCAGCTGCTTGCCGCCGAACACCTGCTCTCGCGTGTACACCGCGCGCTGGTTCTTCAGGACGATCAACGTGGTCATGGTGGCGCCAATGTCCACCACCGCGACGAGGCCGTCGCGCGGAACGCTGAGTTGCTCGGAAACCAGCTGGAAGGCGTTTTCCATCGCAAACGCCTCGACGTCGATGACGCGGGCTTCGAGCCCGCCGACTTCGAGCGCTGCGGCGCGGGCTTCGACATTCTCCGTGCGCGATGCTGCCAGCAGCACGTTGACCATCTCCGGGTTGTCCTTCACCGGGCCCACCACCTCGAAATCGAGGCTGACTTCCTCGAGCGGATACGGGATGTACTGCCCCGCCTCGGACTGCACCAGGTCTTCGAGGCCTTCATCATTTGCGTCCGACGCCAGCATCGGAATGAGCTTGGTAATGACCGCGGACCCGGAAACAGCCGCCGCCGCGAAGCGCGTCTTGGTCCCGGAGCGGTTGATTGCGCGGCGAATAGCTTCGCCCACGGCTTCCACCTCGACGAGGTTCTTCTCGACAACGGCGTTCGGAGGCAGGGGCTCGACAGCGTAGTGTTCGACCCGATAGCGGCCGCCGGTCTGGCTCAGCTGCAAGACCTTCACAGCGGTCGAGCTGATGTCCACCCCAATCAGAGGAGGTGTCTTGCTGGCGAATAGCCCCACCCTTTTTCCCCTTGGCACGCGCCCTTACGAGCGAAAGATGCGTAAAAGCATTAAATATGATCTTTAACGGAATATCAACGGTGGCCGTCACATTTTGACCACAACTGCCTAAACCGTCCCCTCGGCCCTTATCGCACGAACCCTGCTACGAACGTCACCTATACTCTCGCGCCTTCCGATTGTCTGCCCCCCCCCCCCGATGTCTCGTTTGCTTCGTTTGTTGCGCTGGATCGTCGGGCTCGGCCTGTTCGCCGCCCTGCTGGGGGTGGCCGCGGTAGGCGTCGCCTATTGGCTGATCGCGCCGAAACTTCCCACGTCGGAGCAGATCCGGGAGATCCGCCTGCAGGTCCCGCTGCGGGTGTACAGCGCGGACGGCAAGCTGATGGGAATCTTCGGGGAAGCCCGGCGCACGCCCGTCGACCTCGAGATGATTCCCAAGCGATTGCGCCAGGCCTTCCTGGCCATCGAGGATGCGCGCTTCTATCAGCATCCGGGCGTGGATTTCGTCGGCATCTCCAGGGCGGCATGGCTGCTCGCCACCACCAGGGACAAGCGCGTCCCCGGCGGCAGCACCATCACCCAGCAGGTGGCGCGGAATTTCTTCCTGAGCTCCGAGTACTCGGTCAACCGCAAGCTGGCGGAGATCTTCCTGGCGCTCCGCATGGAGCGTGAACTCGGCAAGGACGAGATCCTGGAGCTGTATCTCAACAAGATCTTCTTCGGTTATCGCGCCTACGGCGTGGTGGCGGCCGCGGACTTCTATTACGGCAAGACCCTTGACCAGCTGTCGCTTGCCGAATCCGCAATGCTGGCGGCGCTGCCGAAGTTTCCCTCGAGCGGCAATCCGCTGAACAATCCGACGCGCGCCCTGCAGCGGCGCGACTACGTGCTGTTGCGGATGCGCGATGAGGGCTTCATCAGCCCGGCGGAGTACGCCGCCGCCGTGCGCACCCCTGATCGCGCCGCCCCGCACGAGCCGCAGCTCGAGATGCACGCCCCTTATCTGGCGGAAATGGTGCGGCAGGAGGCGCTCGCCAGGCTCGGCGCCGAGGCGTTGACAGCGGGTTACACAATCACCACCACGGTGACGTCGCAGCTGCAGCAGGCCGCTGAACTTGGGGTGCGTGCGGGGCTCGAGGAGTACGACCGTCGGCATGGATATCGCGGCCCCGAAGCGCACGTCGAATTGCCAGAGGACAGTGGCCCGGCCGAGTGGCGCCAGGCGCTCGCCAGCCATCACGCGGTCGCGGGACAACTGCCTGCTGTGGTGATCGCGGTGGACCGACGCAGTGCACGGCTCGCGTTTGCCGACGGCACCGAGACTTCCCTCGAGTTTGCGGGCGTGGCATGGGCGCGTCCGTATCTCAAGGCCAACGCGCGGGGAGCGGCGCCGAGCGCCGTCTCCCAGGTTCTGAAGCGCGGTGACGTCGTGCGCATCCAGCGGGGCCCCGACCAGTCATGGAGGCTCGCGCAGATACCCGCGGCCCAGGCGGCACTGGTCGCCCTCGACCCTGACGATGGCGCGATGCGGGCGCTCGTCGGCGGTTATCACTTCCGCCTCTCCAAGTTCAACCGGGCGGTGCAGAGCAACCGCAACCCAGGTTCGAGTTTCAAGCCCTTCATCTACTCCGCGGCGCTGGAACGCGGCTTTACGCCCGCGAGTGTCGTCAACGATGCGCCGGTGGAGTTTCCCGACCCGTCGAGCCGGACCGGCGTCTGGCGTCCCCAGAACGACGACGGAAAGTTTTACGGACCCATGAAGCTGCGCCAGGCGTTGACGCAGTCCCGCAACCTCGTATCGGTTCGGCTCCTCGACACGATCGGCGTCGGCTTTGCGCGTGAGTACATCAAGCGATTCGGGTTTCCACTCGAGTCCCTGCCCGAAAACATGTCGCTCGCCCTCGGTACGGCGTCCGTGGCCCCGATCACCATGGCGCGGGGATACGCCGTATTTGCCAATGGCGGCTATCGCGTCGAGCCTTACGTGATGGCGCGCGTCCTCGATCGCGACGGCAAGGAAATCTATGTCGCGCGTCCGCCACGCGCCTGCCGCGATTGTCCTGAGCGGGTCGCACAAGGCGACCAGCTCCCGGGCGCCGGCGACGCCCAGGATCTGTCCGTGCTGCTCGGCGACTCGCCCCCACCGCCGGCAGAGCCCGAGGAATCGAGCGCGGTGCGGGCGAGCGGCCCTGCACTTGCGACCCGGGCCATCGATGCACGCAATGCCTTCATGTTGACCTCGATGATGCGCGACGTGATCCGCCGCGGAACCGGCCGAGGAGCGCTCGTACTGAAGCGCGAAGACCTGGCGGGCAAGACCGGCACGACCAACGAACATCGGGATGGCTGGTTCTCGGGCTTCAACGACCGGATCGTCTGCACCGCGTGGATGGGCTTCGATGATTTCACGCCGCTCGGGAAAGGCGAGTACGCCGCGCGCGTGGCCCTGCCCATGTGGGTGGCCTTCATGCGGGTCGCCCTCGAGGGGGTTCCGGAATCGCCCTTTGAACCGCCGTCCGGCATGACGGCGGTGCAAGTCACCAGCGGCGCCGGAGTGCCCACCAAGGATGGCGGCGTGGTGGAGTACTTCCGCAATGAGGACCTCGGCAGGCTCGCCAATGCGCAGTCGGCCAACTCGGCGGCGCGGGAGTCGGAACAGGGCTACGACCTGTTCTAGGGCGATGACTCCGCGTTCTCGCCATGGGCGATCAGGCCCCGAAGTCCGGCAAGCCGTCGCCGACGAAGCTGCGCGCGTCCTCGAACACCAGGGAAATCGAGACTACGCGCTGGCGCGGCGCAAGGCTGGCGCCCGCTTCGGCGTCACCGACGTGCGACTACTGCCGCAGAACGACGAAATCGACCAGGCCCTGCGCACCCGTCAGGCCCTGTTCGGTTCCGGCTCGCGCGAGTCTGCTCAGCGCGTGCGTCTCGAAGCCGCGGTCGAGGCCATGGATTTTCTGCGGGCCTTCGAGCCGCGGCTGGTTGGGCCCGTCCTCGAGGGCACGGCGGATGAGCACTCGCCCGTCACATTGCATCTCTTCCACGACGACGAACTCGCACTTATCGACCATCTGGAAACACGTGGTGTCCGCTACGACCAGGTCCAGAGGCGACTGCGCTATGCGCACGGCGCCGAACGCACCTTGCCGGCGTTCACAATCTGTGCGGACGGGGTTGGATTCCAACTCATTCTTTTCAAGCGCGATGGTCTTCGCGAAGCGCCGCTCGATCCGGTGCACGGGCACCCTCAGCAGCGCGCCCCGCGCGACGAGGTCCTACGGCGCTTGTAGAGCCGAGCTTCGCTCGGCTCCGACTCTTGCACGAACCCCAGCGGAGCATAGCTCCGCTCTACAAGAGCAACGCTGCCGAACTCAGGTGCGCTTGCCCGCGGCGATGTAGTCCCGCGGCGGCGACCCGGTATAGATCTGGCGGGGCCGGCCGATGCGCGTCTCGGCGTCCTCGTGCTGTTCGAGCCAGTGCGAAACCCAGCCTGCAGTGCGTGCGATCGCGAACATCACCGTGAACATCTCGGTCGGAATCTTGAGCGCATTGTAGATGAGACCGGAATAGAAGTCGACATTCGGGTAGAGCTTGCGGCTCACGAAGTAATCGTCCTTGAGCGCGGCCTCTTCCAGTCGCAATGCCACTTCGAGCAGCGGGTCGTCGATGTTGAGCTCGCCGAGCACCTTGTGCGTCATCTCGCGGATGATGGTCGCGCGCGGATCGAAATTCTTGTAAACGCGATGCCCGAAACCCATGAGGCGGAAACCCGAGTCCTTGTCCTTGGCCTTGGCGATCGCGGTACCCACCTGCTCGGGCCTGCCGATCTCCTGGAGCATGTCCAGCACCGCCTCGTTGGCACCGCCGTGGGCGGGACCCCAGAGCGCCGCGATGCCCGCAGACACGCAGGCATAGGGATTCGCACCGGTCGAACCCACCAGGCGTACCGTCGAGGTCGATGCGTTCTGTTCGTGGTCCGCATGCAGGATGAACAACAGATCGAGGGCCCGCGCCGCCACTGGCGAACATTCCAGGGGCTCGCTGGGAACCTCGAACATCATGTGCAGGAAGCGCGTGCAGTACTCGAGGTTGTTGCGCGGGTAGCGCATTGGCCAGCCGATCGAATAGCGATAGCAGGCGGCTGCGATGGTGGGCATCTTCGCGATCAACCGGATCGCCGCAAGCCGGCGTTGCGCGACATCGCGGAGGTCCAGCGCATCGTGATAGAAGCTCGCAAGCGAGCCGATCACGCCGCACAGCATCGCCATCGGATGCGCGTCGTGGCGGAAACCCTGCAGGAAGCTCTTGAGGGCCTCGTGCATCATCGAGTGATGCGTGACTTCGTGTTCGAAGGCGTCCGACTGCGCCGCGTTCGGCAATTCGCCGTTGATCAGCAGATAGGCGACTTCGAGGAAGTTGGAATGCTTGGCCAGCTGCTCGATCGGATAGCCGCGATACAGGAGAACGCCTGCATCGCCGTCGATGTACGTGATCGCGCTGCGGCAGCTCGCGGTCGATCCGAAACCCGGGTCGTAGGTGAACTTCCCTGTATCGCGATACAGCTTGGCGATGTCGATGACCTGTGGACCGACACTGCCGGCCAGCACGGGCAACTCGAGCGACTTGTTGGTGTTCGGATCGTTGAGCGTCACGGGTTTGATCGACACGAGCTCACCTCGGCAGGCAGGGTTCGACTCTGATCGTCGCGGCGCATCGGTCGCGTCGACGTTTCATGCGACGGGCGCGAGTATGCCATAGCACTTCAACGATCCGCGCGGGAAGACACGGCAGAGACGCGTACACGTGGGCACCGGGATGGCGCGGTGCGCAAACAGAAACGCCACGGCGGACCGTGGCGTTTTGGGTGCGGCACGAGGCGAAGGCGGCGTCCTGAAGACGACGTCCCGACGCCGCAGTCCTATGCCTCGGGTGCGGCCTTCTGGCCGTAGCGTCGACGGAACTTGTCGACACGACCGCCAGCGTCGACCATCTTGTGCTTGCCCGTGTAGAACGGATGCGACTGGCTGGAAACCTCGACCTTGATCAGCGGGTATTCCTTGCCGTCCTCCCACTTGATCGTTTCCTTGCTGCCCATCGTGGAACGGGTCAGGAACGAGAAGTCGCTGGATACGTCCTGGAAAACGACGTTGCGGTAGTTCGGGTGGGTGTCGGTTTTCATGCAAAGCTCCAGCGCAAATCGGTGCGGAAAAGCGTGCAAGCATAGCAACCCGCCTGCAGTGGGGCAAGTTGCGGGGAACCCCACAAGACAAGCGACGGCTCGAGGGTCTGCAGCCGGTCATGAGCCGATGCGAGCGTGCCCCAGTGCCGATCGAAGCAGGCCGCGCCATCGGTCCTGGTCGTATTCGATGAGGATCCGGCATTGTGGAGGCCTGTCCCCGCGCGCGTCCCAGTCGACGAGCGTGGCGCCGCGCGCCAGCTCACCGTCGAGGCAGATGCGCACGGCGCGGTCGGCGCTTGCCACGATGCCGTCCGGCTCCAATGCGACCGCCATCGCGAGCGCATCGGCCGCGTGCCAGCGGTCGCCGCGCCGTTCCTGTATGAAGCGCCGCGTGGCTGCCGAAATCGACCGGTACTGGTCCGCGATCGCGCCGCCTTCCGCGAGCCATGCGTCGAACTCTGCGGCGTCGAGGCCATGCCGTAGCGTCGCTTCCCAGTCCACCAGTTCGATCTGCGGGAATGCCTCGAACACGACGTGCGCGGCTTCGGGGTCGAAGCCGATGTTGAACTCCGCCGCCAGGCACGCCGTGTTTCCCCGACCCGTGACGGCGCCGCCCATCACCACGAGCCGCTTGAGCTTTTGCGGCAACTGGGGGTCGAGGTGAAGCGCCAGGGCGATGTTGGTCAGGGGCCCCAGCGCGACGAGTTCGAGATCGTGCCGGTATAGGTTTGCGAAGTCGCAGATGGCGGCCGCCGCGTGGCCCGCCGCCAGTCCTTCGAGCGAGCGCGAAAGACCCGTATCGCCAAACCCATCGCGGCCATGCACGAAAGCGGCATCGGCAGCGGAGCGCACCAGCGGACGCTCACTGCCCGGGTGGACGGGCACGTCCTGCCCCACCCACTCGAGGAGCCGCAAGGCGTTGGCCGCCGTGTGTTCGAGTCCGACATTGCCGGCGCCAACGGTCAAGGCAACGACATCGACATCGGCATGGCCGAGCGCCATCAACAGCGCCAGCGCATCGTCGACGCCAGGGTCGGTGTCGATCAGGAAGGGTCGCTTCATCTCATGCCCTCTTGTGAAACTCTCGTCGGAGATCGCGCGTCACGAGTCGGCGAACCGCGACGCGGCGCCGACCCAGCGGCGCACCAGCGGCTCGATGCGTTCCGGACACTCGCTTTCGAAGCGCAGCGCCCACGCCTGGACCTCGGGCAGCAACGCGGCGTCGCGAACCAGATCCGCGGCGCGGAACACCGCCATGCCCGTCTGGCGAACGCCCATGAGTTCTCCCGGGCCACGCAACTCAAGGTCCTTGTCGGCGATGCGGAAGCCGTCGGTCGACTCGCGAAGGATGGCCAGCCGCTCGCGGGCGACGGCGCCGAGTGGCGCACGATAGATCAGCACGCAGCTCGACTCTGTCGCGCCACGCCCGATGCGGCCGCGGAGCTGGTGCAACTGCGCGAGCCCCAGTCGCTCCGCATTGTCGATCACCATGAGGCTGGCATTCGCGACGTCGACGCCGACCTCTATCACCGTGGTGGCAACCAGCAGCCCGATGCGATTCTGCTGGAACGCCGACATCGCGGCCTGTTTCTCCGCGGCCTTCATGCGCCCGTGCAGCAAGCCAACCGAAATACCCGGCAGTGCCGCTTCGAGCTCCGCATGCACGCTCGAGGCGGCCTGCGCTTCGAGGATGGCGGATTCCTCGACCAGGGTGCAGACCCAGTAGGCCTGGCGACCGCCGGCGCAGGCATCGCGGATCCGCTCGATCACCTCTGCGCGCCTTGCGTCGCCGATCACCGCGGTGGTGATGGGCGTGCGGCCAGGGGGCAGTTCGTCGATGACCGACACATCGAGGTCCGCGTAGGCATGCATGGCAAGCGTGCGGGGAATTGGCGTCGCCGTCATGACGAGCTGGTGCGGAGCGCCCTGCGAGCGATCACGCTTGTCGCGCAGCGCCATGCGCTGATGTACGCCGAAGCGATGCTGTTCGTCGATCAGCACGAGCGCGAGCCGCGCGTAACTGACGCCCTCCTGCATCAGCGCCTGCGTGCCGATCAGCATGTCCCCGTCGCCTGCCGCCGCGGCCAGTGCCTGCTGCCTCGCGCGGCCCTTGACGTTGCCGGCAAGCCACACCACGCGGACGCCGAGCGGCCCGAGCCACTGCTCGAAGTTGCGCAGGTGCTGCTCGGCCAGCAACTCGGTCGGCGCCATCAGGGCCACCTGGAAGCCGGCATCGATCACCGCCAGCGCAGCGCAGGCGGCAACAATCGTCTTTCCGGATCCGACGTCGCCCTGCAGCAGGCGGAGCATCGGAATGCCACTCGCAATATCGCGGTCGATTTCTTCGAGCACACGCCGCTGCGCGGACGTCAACGCATAGGGAAGCGAAGCCAGCAGGCGCGCACGCCGCGCGCCCGGCGTGTTCATCGTGGGCGCGGACTGCGACCGGAGAATCTTGCGTTGCCGGCGCAGGCTGAGCTGATGGCCCAGCAGTTCCTCGAAGGCGAGCCTTCGTTGCGCAGTATGCGTGCCCGAGCAAAGCGTGGGCATGTCTACATCGACAGGAGGTCGATGCAGCAGACGCAGGGCCTGCGCGGTGGTCAGGTTCCCGAGACGTCTCGACAGTTCGCCCGGAAGCAGCTCGAGCGCAGGATCGTCCGGCAACCGCGACAACGCGAGTTCGACAAGCCGCGCGAGTCGGGCCGGCGCGACGCCCTCGGTCAGCGGATACACCGGCGTCAGCCGGTCGGCTAACGGCGACGCGGAATCCACGCGCTGGTAGCGCGGGTGCACCATTTCGAAACCATCGCGGACCGGCCGCACGTCGCCGAAACAGCGCAGGCGGGTACCGATCGCCAGCGCCTCGGCCTGGCTCCGGTTGAAATGGAAAAAACGCAACGTCAGTGCCGCGCCGGACCCGTCCTCGATGGCGACGCGCAACTGGGGCCGGAAGCGGAAACTCCGCTCGACCGCGGTGACCACGCCCTCAACCTGCGCAGGCGCATCAGGCGCCAAGGCACGCAGCGTCGTGATCCTCGTTCGATCCTCGTAACGCAGCGGCAAGTGGAACCACAGATCCTCGATCGTCGACAGCCCGAGTTTCGCCAGTTGTGCGGCGAGCCTCGGTCCAACGCCGTGCAGGGAGATCAGCGGCTGGGCCGCGACCTGCGCCAGCGAATCGGCGACGGCAAGCAGCGGCTGGACGGCCGACGCTTCAGGCAAGCGCAAGGATTCCATCGATCTCCACGCGGGCACCACGCGGCAACTGCGACACGCCGACCGTGGCACGCGCCGGATACGGCTCCTTGATGTATTCCGCCATCACCGCGTTGACGGCGGCGAAGTCGCCAAGGTCGGTGAGGAAGATGCCGACCTTGACGAGTTGCGCAAGGCTGCCGCCGGCCGCAGTGCAGACCGCCTCGAGGTTCTCGAAAACCCGCCGCGCCTGCTGCGTGATGTCGCCCTCGATCAGCGCTCCGCTGGCGGGATCGAGCGGGATCTGCCCCGACAGGAATACGAACGAACCGCTCGCGACAGCCTGCGAATAAGGGCCGATCGCCGCGGGCGCGGCGGCAGTGGAGATCACCTTGAAATGCTTGTGCATGGAATGGCCCTAGCCCATGAATCGGTTGACAGTGTGCACGACCGGGGCGCGCTGCACGCGCCTGCGTACTTCAGCCAGGTGCTTGACGTCGCGCACCTCGATCGTAAAAAGCAACGCTGCGCTCGATGCGTCGCGCTCCTGGTATTCCACATTTTCGATGTTCGAATCCGCTTCCGCGATGGCTGCCGCGACCTGCGCGAGAACCCCAGGCTTGTTGTCGACGATGGCGCGCAGGAGTGTGCGGAATTCGCCATCCACTTTCCGTTCCCAGCCCATTTCGACGCAGCGCTCGGGCTGCTTGCGGAACTCGGGGACATTCGGGCATTCCTCGCGGTGAACGACGATGCCCTTGCCTGCGCTTAGGTACCCCATGATCGAATCGCCTGGCACCGGATAGCAGCACTTCGCAAAGTTGAACACGCCTCGCTCGCGACCCGAGATCAGGATCTGTTCGCTGGCGCGCGGCACGTCGCCGGCAGCCGGCGCATCCGCATCCTTGAGCAGCTGCTGCGCTACTTGCTGCGGCATGCGGTGGCCCAGCGCGATGTCTTCGAGCAGCTCTTCCAGACGCCGCAGCTTGTTGTCTGCGAGAAACCGGTCGAGCACGTCCGGGCCGATGCTTTCCAGCGCGTGCCCCGCCTGTGCGAGCGCGCGATCCAGGATGCGGTGTCCCAGCTGCACGGCGTCTTCGTGCAACAGCTTCTTGAAGTGATGCCGGATCGCGGTACGCGCCTTCGCGGTCACCACGAACTCGAGCCAGTTGGGATTCGGCACCACGCTGGGGGCGGTGATGATCTCCACCGCCTGGCCGCTCGCCAGCCGCGTACGCAGGGGTACCAGCTTGCGGTCGACACGCGCGGCGACGGCGTGATCGCCGATTTGCGTATGCACCGCGTACGCGAAGTCGAGCGCCGTGGCGTTCTTCGGCAAGGCCAGGATGTCGCCCCTGGGCGTGAACAGGTAAACCTCGTCGGGAAACAGGTCGATCCTGACGTTCTCGACGAACTCGAGCGATGAGGTCGAAGTGCTCTGCGAATCGAGGAGCCCGGCGAGCCACTGCACGGCGCGAGCCTGCGACGCATTGGCGGGAGCATCGCCGGTCTTGTACGACCAGTGCGCGGCGACGCCCCGCTCGGCCAGCATGTGCATGTCCTCGGTGCGGATCTGCACCTCGAGCGGCGAGCCGCCCGGCCCGAACAGGGTCGTGTGCAGCGACTGGTAACCATTGGCCTTCGGTATCGCGATGAAGTCACGGAAGCGCTGGTCGAGCGGCTTGTACAGCCCGTGCAGCGCGCCGAGCGCCATGTAGCACTGGGGGACCTCGCCCACGATGACGCGCATGCCGTACACGTCCATGAGCTGTTCGAGCGCCTTGTGCTCGGTACGCATTTTCCGGTACGTGCTGTACGGCGACTTGATACGCCCGGTCACGCGCGCGGGAATCCCTTCCTGTGCGAGCCTGGCCGCGAGTGCGTCCTCGATGGTGGTCATGTGCAGGCGCCGATTGCCGTACAGCGTGCCCAGGCGCGCACGCAGCACGCGATGTCGCCACGGATGCAGTGCGGCGAAACCGATGTCCGCCAGCTCGGCGCGCACTGCATTCATTCCCAGGCGCTGGGCGATGGGCGCATAGATTTCGAGCGTTTCGCGCGCCACGCGACGGCGCGACTCGGGGGTCATGGCGTCGAGCGTGCGCATGTTGTGCAGGCGGTCGGCGAGCTTGATGAGGATGACGCGCAGGTCGCGCGACATCGCGAGCAGCATCTTGCGGAAACTCTCCGCGCTCGCTTCCGCGCGACTGCCGAAGTTGAGCTTGTCGAGTTTGGTCACGCCGTCGACCAGTTCCGCCACTTCCTCGCCGAAACTCTCGGAAAGCTCGGTGCGCGTGAGCGTGGTGTCTTCGAGCGTGTCGTGCAGCAGGGCTGCCATCACCGCCTCGGCGTCGAGGCGCATGTCGGCGAGGATCGCCGCCACCGACAATGGATGGGTGATGTACGGCTCGCCGGTGCGGCGCGACTGCCCGGTGTGCGCCAGGTCGGCGCGCCGGAACGCTGCGACGACGCGCTCGATCTCCGCGGGGCGCAGATAGGTTTCGAGCTTGCGGTGCAACGTCGCGAGCGCCGCGTCGACGGCGGCGCGATCCGCCGCGTCGGGCTCCTTCAGGGCAAGCGCGAGATCGCCGGTCATGCGGCTGCCCGCCGCTCGCCGGAAAGGATCAACGTGTCCCTGGAAACTCGACATCGCATGCTGCAGCCACGGCTCCGACCGCGGCGTTGCGCGGTTCCGCGCTCGAGCATACCGGCAACCTTGACAGCGTTCCGGCACGCGCGATGAACGTGGCGCGACCCGGCGCGCCGAGGGCCCGGGCTTGGGCGAAATGCGGAGCGCTGGGCTCCCGGGCAACTCAACCTGGCGGGCCGTGCGCCCGCCGAGGCTACTCAGTCGTCGCCGACCTTGGACAGGTCGTCGTCGACCAGCGCGGCCGCGGCGGCCCACTCGAGTGCCTCGCGCTCGGCGCGTTCGCGCTCGAGGCGATCGATCTCGTCGATGTACTTGTTGTCGAGGCGATTGGCGGCGATTTCCCGCAGCGCCATGACGGTGGGCTTGTCATTGCCCGCTTCGACGAGGGGATCGGCGCCGTTGGCGAGCTGCCGGGCGCGGCGTGTCGCCATCAGCACCAGTTCGAAACGATTATCGACCACCTGCAGGCAGTCTTCGACGGTAATACGGGCCATGAGCAACCACGCAGCTGAAGAGAACCGCACATAATAAGTGTTGAGTGGCTTTGGCGCAACGCGGGCTGCACCCTGTCGCAAATCGCGGCCAGGCCCCCTACGCCAGCGCTGCGGCCCTTAATTCCCCAGCAGCGAGCGGACCAGGCCCGCATGCCGCTGCCGCTGCACGGGGCCGCGCAGGCGGCTGGCACGCAGGATCGAGCACATCTCGGTGACTGCGGTGGGGAAGTCCTCGTTGACGATGAGGTAGTCGAACTCGTCGTGGTGGCTCATCTCCTCGCGTGCCGCCGCAAGCCGCGCCGCGATGACCACCTCGGTGTCCTGTCCACGCGTGCGCATGCGCTCTTCGAGCGCCGCGCGCGACGGCGGAAGGATGAAGATGCTGACGGCTTCGGGCATCTGCGCACGCACCTGGCGCGCGCCCTGCCAATCGATTTCGAGCAACACATCCCGCCCGGCATCGAGCTGCGGCTCGACCGACTGCTTGGCGGTACCTTTCCAGTCCCCGTGCACGAGCGCGTGTTCGAAGAACTCGCCGGCCTCGATCATGCGCTTGAACGCGTCGGCGCTGACGAAGTGGTAGTGCTGCGCGTGTCGCTCGCCGGGCCGCGGCGCGCGCGAGGTGAAAGAGATCGACAGCGCGATATTGGAATCGAGCCCGAGCGAAGCATTGACGATGCTCGATTTGCCGGCACCCGAAGGCGCCGCGACGATGAACAGCGTGCCCCGCATCGGTGCCCTCCCGGATTTGAAATCGGCGGCGCTCATTCGATGTTCTGCACCTGCTCGCGGACCTGCTCGATCAGCACTTTGAGCTCGACGCTCGCCTGCGACGTGCGCGCGTCGACCGACTTCGAGCCCAGGGTGTTCGCCTCGCGGTTGAATTCCTGCAGGAGGAAATCGAGTCGACGACCGGCCGCCTCGCCGCGCGCCAGCGTGGCGCGTGCTTCCGCCACATGCGAAGTCAGCCGATCGAGTTCCTCGTCGACGTCCAGTTTCGACAGGCCCAGCACCAGTTCCTGCTCCACGCGACCAGGATCCAGCGGAAGCTTGAGGTCGGCGAGGCGCGTTTCGAGTTTCACGCGCAGCGCCGCGCGAATGTCCGGGAGCCATTCGCGCAACTGCGCAATCAGCGCCGCGATCGCGTCCAGCCGCTCCACCATGAATCCCTGCAGACGTTCGCCTTCCCGGCCGCGTGCCGCTGAAAACTCATCCAGTGCCTGCGCCACCAGCGCCAGGGCCGCGGCGTTGAGGACGCCCGCATCGCGTTCGGGCTCACGTACAACACCGGGCCAGGCGAGCAGCGCCAGGGGATCGATGCGCGCATGCTCCACGCGCGCCGCGATGGCGCCGGCACGTTCCAGCACGCGACTGAGCAACGCCTCGTCGATATCGAGCGTGGGCGGACCCGCGCTGCCGGCGCGCAGCCGAATCGACAAATCGACCTTGCCGCGCGCGACGCGGGCGGCGACGCGCTCGCGGATGGTCGACTCCAGCGAGCGCAACTCGTCGGGCAGGCGCATCTGCAACTCGAGGTAGCGGTGATTCACCGAGCGCAGCTCGCAACTCAAGGTGCCAAGCGGCGTCGCCGATTCGGAGCTGGCGAAAGCGGTCATGCTGTGGAGCATTGGTCACGTCCGACCGGTGCCTGCGGATCGCGATGGTAAGCTGCGCGGCCCGATTTCCCAAGCCGCCCGTGCCCGCGCGGCGCATCCATGACAGAAAAGCTCCGACCCAGCGGCCGCACCGGCCAGCAAATGCGCTCCGTCACCCTGCAGCGCCATTACACGCGCCACGCGGAGGGATCGGTCCTGGTCTGCTTCGGCGACACCCAGGTGCTGTGCACCGCGACAGTGGAGGACAGGGTCCCGCCTTTCATGCGCGGCAAGGGCGAGGGCTGGGTGACCGCGGAGTACGGCATGCTGCCGCGCGCAACGCACACGCGCAGCGATCGCGAGGCTGCGCGGGGCAAGCAGGGCGGCCGCACGCTCGAGATCCAGCGACTGATCGGACGCAGTCTGCGCGCAGTGGTCGATCGCGCAGCTTTGGGCGAGCGCACCATCACGCTCGATTGCGATGTGCTGCAGGCCGATGGCGGCACGCGCTGCGCCGCCATCACCGGCGCCTATGTTGCGCTGGTGGATGCGTGCCGCCTGCTCATCAAGCGCAAGACGATCCGCAAGGATCCGATCCACGGCGCGGTGGCGGCGATTTCGGTGGGGTTGTGGCAAGGCCAGCCTGTTCTCGACCTGGACTACGCCGAGGACAGCGACTGCGACACCGACATGAACGTCGTCATGAACGATGGCGGCGCCTTCATCGAACTGCAGGGCACCGCTGAAGGACATGCCTTCCGCCGCCAGGACCTCGACAATCTCCTCGACCTCGCCACGCAGGGAGTGCTCGAGTTGATCCTGCTGCAACGCGCCGTGCTGCATGCGCCTTGAGGGACGTTCGCTGGTCATCGCGACCGGCAACGCCGGCAAGTTCCAGGAAATAGCTGAGGCGCTGAGACCGGCGGCCATCGAATGCATCGCACAGCAGGCTCTCGGCGTCGGCGACATCGAGGAAACGGCTTCGACGTTTGTCGAGAACGCGCTGCTCAAGGCCAGGCACGCGGCGCGCTCGACTGGCTTGCCTGCGCTGGCCGATGATTCCGGGCTCCTGGTCGACGCGCTGGGCGGCGCGCCGGGCCTGCATTCGGCACGCTATGCGGGCATGCATGGCAATGCGGACGCCAACAACGCGCGCCTGCTGGAAGCGCTGCGCGACGTGGCGACGCCCGATCGCTCGGCCACCTTCTACTGCGTGCTGGTGCTCCTGCGCGGACCGGACGACCCGCAGCCACTGATCTGCGAAGGCAGCTGGTCGGGCATGATCCTGCATGAGCCGCGCGGCTCGGGAGGATTCGGCTACGACCCCCTGTTTTTCGATCCTCGACTCAATGCCAGCGCGGCGGAGCTCGACGCCGCGACGAAGCTGCGCGTCGGGCATCGTGGCCAGGCCCTGGAAATTCTCCGCGCGCGCGCTCCGACGTGGATTGAACGCGAGCCCATCCAGTGAGTGCAGTGACGGGCGCCGCGACTGATGTGCGCACACAGGCACCGCATCCCGCCCCGGACGTGCTTCCTCCGCTTGCCATCTACATCCACATCCCGTGGTGCGTGCGCAAGTGTCCCTACTGCGATTTCAACTCACATGCGGCGCCCGAAGCGCTGCCCGTCGACGCTTACGTCGACGCGCTGCTGGCGGACCTCGATGCCGACCTCGCCGATGCGCCGGAAACGCGCGACGTCTGCAGCGTCTTCTTCGGAGGCGGCACGCCCAGCCTGATGCCGGGCACTGCGATCGCGCGCATCCTCGATGGCGTGCGGCAACGCCTCGCGTTTGCGCCGGATTGCGAGATTACGCTCGAAGCGAATCCCGGCACTGTCGAACACGACCGGTTCGAGAGCTACCGGGCCGCCGGCGTCAATCGCTTGAGCCTCGGGGTCCAGTCCTTCGACGATACAGCGCTGCATCGCCTCGGCCGCATCCACGATGCGGCGCAAGCCGTCCATGCAGCGGCTGCGGCGCGCGCCGCAGGCTTCGACAATTTCAACCTCGATCTCATGTTCGCGTTGCCGGGGCAGACGGAGCGGAGCGCCCTCGACGATATCGACCAGGCGCTCGCGCTCGGCCCCACGCATCTCTCGCACTACCAGCTGACCATCGAGCCCAACACCGTGTTCGCCGCGCGCCCCCCGGCATTGCCGGATCACGACCTCGCCTGGGGAATGCAGGAAGCCTGCCAGGCGCGGCTGGCGAACGCCCGCTTTGCGCACTACGAAGTGTCCGCTTATGCACGCGCAGGTCGCGAGTGCCGCCACAACCTCAACTACTGGCAGTACGGCGATTACCTCGGCATTGGCGCGGGCGCGCATGCCAAGCGTACGCACGCCGGCGCGGGAATCGAGCGCCGCTGGAAGGTCAAGCAGCCGCGCTCGTATCTCGCGCATCGCGGCGCGCCGGGTCGCATCGGCGGCAGGCAGTGGCTGGCGGCGGGCGAAATTCCGTTCGATTACGCGCTCAATGCGTTGCGCCTGCACCGGGGATTCGCGCTGGCGGACTTCGAAGCCCGCACCGGCCTCCCGCGGGAGGCCATCGCGCGGGCGCTGCACGACGGCCGTGCGCGGGGTTGGCTCGACGTGAGCGCAACCACGGTCAGCCCCACGCTGCATGGGCGCAATTTCCTCAATGACGTGCTGGAGTTGTTCCTGGTCGCCACGCCGGTTGCGGATCGCCGCATTCCGGCAACCATTGCGGAGTCCGTTCGGGAGTCCGTCGCATGATCGACTGGTTGCGGATCGATTGCCCGTACTGCGGCGAGAGTTTCGAAACCGCTTTCGATGCATCGGCCGGCGATACGGAGCTCATCGAAGACTGCGCGGTGTGCTGCAGGCCCATCGTCATGCGCGTGACGATCGACGCCGACGGCGACATGAGCGTGCGCACGCGCAGCGAGAACGAATAGCCGGCAGGAGCGCCGCGCGGTGCGATGACCTTCGCGAGAAATTGCCTTTCTCGCCTTGCGGCGCTCCTGCAAGACCTCGTTGAACCCGGCGTTGCCGCCATCGAAATGAATCCCTACAATTCGTCGCGTCAGGTGTCCGCGCGTCTTTCGCGCGCGGGTGAAACGGGAAGCCGGTGCAATACCGGCGCTGCCCCCGCAACGGTAAATCGGTCAAATCGCTTCAAGGTGCGCGCGCGGAGGCTCCATTTCCTCAACACGCACCGACAGCCACTGCGCGAATGCGCGGGAAGGCGAAGCGATCGACGCAAGGTCTTGCAGCACGACTTGCGTTGCCGATGAGCCCGGAGACCGGCCTGGCATCGATCGGCCGTCCCGCGGCCGATCGCCGGATGCGTTGCGGCGGGCAACGCGGTCTTCGGCCGCGTTGTCCACGCCGATGATCGCTCGCTCTTCCGTTGCGCACCGTGCCTCGCGGGTGAGCGTCAACGGAGACCATCATGCACAAGCCCTGCCCGATACTCGCGGTCATCGCCGCGATCTTTGCCACACAACTGCACGCGCAGGAAACGCGCGTCCCCACGCAACCGACAGTGACCGTGACGGCCGCCCGCCGCGCGCAAACCGCCGACGACACTCTTGCGCACGCGACCGTGATCGACCGCGCCGAAATCGAGGCAAGCCAGGCGCGCGACCTGCTCGAACTGCTGCGACGCCAGGCCGGCATCGATCTCGCGCGCAATGGAGGACCCGGCCAGGCCACGTCCGTTTTCGTCCGGGGCACCAACTCCAACCATGTGCTGGTGCTGATCGACGGCGTACGCGTCGCTTCGAGCAACCTTGGAAGTTTCGACTTCGCGCACCTGCCCCTCGCGCAGATCGACCGCATCGAAATCGTGCGGGGGCCGCGCGCCGCCTGGTGGGGCTCCGACGCGATCGGCGGCGTGATCCAGATTTTCAGCCGGCGCGCCGATGGCGCGAGCGCGGCGTTGCGCGGGGGCTCCCTCGGGCATGCCGAAGCGCATGCGGCCTATGGTTCGGGCTCGGCGGATGCGGACTTCGCAGCCACCGCCGGCATCATCGATATTGATGGCATCTCTGCGCAGCTCCCGGGTTCCTTCGGCTTCGATCCCGATGAGGATGGCTACCGCAACCGGCATGTGTCGATGCGCGGCAGGGTTGCACTCGGCCAGCACAATCTGCGTGGGGCGGTGCTCGCCACCGACAGCGACGTGGAATTCGACCAGGGCGAAAGCGCGGTCCGCACCCTGTCGGGTGGCGCGTCGCTGGGTGGCCCGCTCGGCGCTCACTGGCGCTACGACGCGGCACTGGGCTATGCGGGCGACAGGCTCGATACGCCCGCGTTCTTCTCGCGCTTCGCATCGCGTCGCACCAGCCTCGACTGGCAGGCGTCGACGGACCGATCGGTGTTGGGCGAGTTCGTGCTCGGTGCCCAGTGGCAGCGCGAACGCGGCGAGTCCGTCGACACATTTGCCGGCGAAGCCGCGTACGAGCGCTCACGGCGCAACGCCGCGCTGTTCGCAACGTGGGCGAGTGATTTTGATGCACAGCGCCTCGAAGCAGCGCTACGCCACGACGACAACAGCCAGTTCGGTGGTCACACCACGGTGCAGCTGGCCTGGGGCTGGCGCATCGGCAGTCGCACGCGACTTTACGCATCGTGGGGAGAGGGCTTCCGCGCGCCCAACTTCACCGAGCTGTACTTCCCTGGCTTCGGCGGTGAGTTCGCGGGCAATCCGGACCTGGATCCGGAGTCTTCGCGTTCTCTCGAGGCGGGCGTCGTGTTCGCCGCAGCGCCGGGCCACAGCCTGCGATTCGATGTCTGGCGCACTCGCATTGACGGGCTCGTCGCCTTCGCCGGTCCGGGCTTCTCCGCGGTCAACATCCGTGAAGCCAGGATCGAGGGCGTCGAGTTCGCCCACGACTGGCGCGGGCCGGCGTGGCGCACCCGCTTCACTGCGACGTGGCAGGATCCCCGCGACGCGGCCACCGGTCTGCAGTTGCCCCGTCGTCCGCAGCGGAAGGCGGCGGCCGAAATCGGCTATCGCTTCAACAATGGCGTGGACGTGGCCATCTCGGGCGAGGCAGCCGGCGAACGACGCGATCCGTTCGGAACGCTCGGCGGCTACGCGCTCGTGCATGCAACGGTCGACTGGCCATTGAACGCTCGCTGGCGCTTGCAGCTGCGCGGCGACAATCTGGCGGATCGCGACTACCAGCTGGCCTCGGGGTTCGGCCAGCCCGGGCGCACCTGGCTCGCCACGCTGGCCTACTCTCCGTAGAACGGCGCCACGCGGGCGCTGGTGCATCGCGAAGTGCGCAGCCTACAATCGGCGATTGTCGACCGTTCGGGGAGTGGTGAGTGTCCGATTTCGGTCCACCGATTGCGGAGTCAGACAGCGCAATCAGCCTGCGCAACAACGGGCTCGCGCCGCGCCCGCGCGCGGCGCTCGAGGCATTGTTCGCCGTCGCCAGCAGCACCTTCGAGCGGTATCTGCTGACTGCCCTGACCGAGTTCGAGCAGTACCTTTTCCGGCTTGCCGACCAGGCGCGATCGAACGAAGTCCAGCAGCGCCACCTCGACGCCATGCGCGACGTGCGTCGTGCGCGTGCCGATGTTGCGCCGCGGTTCCTGCTGCGCCTCGAACACGCCCTTGCCAGCATCGACAGGCCCTCCGCCACGCCAGTCTTCATGCGCGCGACGTCCCGCGCGCAACTCCCGGGCGAGCTCTCGCTGCTCGACCAGGCAGTCTTCGAGGAGATGCTCAGCCTGCAGGAGATCGCGACGCGCGCGGAACTGCGTTACTCGCAGCTGTTGTATCTGCTCGGCCAGCGGTTCGCCGTCATGGCCGGACGCCACGCGTTCGATCCCGACGAACTCCCGCTGGGCCCGCATCGCCTGTGCGAGTGTCTGCGCACCGCGATCGCGTGCCTCGATCTCGACCAGGAATACCGGCTGCAGCTCTACCGGCTCTGCGACCGCATCTTCTTTTCCAACGCCGAGCCCCTCTACGTGTTGTTCAACGAGGTGCTGATCCAGCATCGCATCCTGCCCCACGTCGCGTTCCAGCTGCCGCGCATCAGACGCGCGGACGACAGTGCGGGGAGCAGCGCCGCGCCGCCTGCGGAGCCGGCTTCCGGCGCCCCCGATCAGGCTGCAGGTAGCAAAGCGTCCGCCGAGCCTGGCCCCACGCATGCAGCTGCGGAGCCGCCATATGCCGCCGGCGGCGACCTGCCGCCGGCCTTCCGCAATCCGCTGACGGGTTGGCCCGGAGTTCCGCATGCGTCTCCGTACGACTCGAGTTCGCCCTCGACGTCGACGGATTCGTTCGACAACCTGCGCAACCTGCTGGCCTGGCGTCGACCTGTCGCCGCGCGGAGTGACCAGACAAGTCCCGAGGCGGCGCCCGCGTCCGCACAGGACCTCGAGGTGGTGTTGCGCGAGCTCCAGGCCAAGCCCGTTGCACCGATCGTGATCGACGGCCGGGTGGTACCGCGCACGCTCAATCACCTGCGCCAGGACCTCATGAACTACCTGCGCCAGTTCAGCCCGCAGGGGTCGACACCGCAATTGAGCGGTGAAGACAGCGACGCCCTCGATCTGCTTGGCCTCATGTTCGAGCAGCTGGCCCGCGACCAGCGGCCAGACGGCGCGATGGTGCAGCTGCTCACTCGCCTGCAGGTTCCGATGCTGCGCATCGCATTACGCGACAAGCGTTTCTTCACCCGCCCGGAACATCCGGCACGTCAATTGCTCAACAGCGTCGTCGAAGCCAGCCATTACTGGCTCGATGAGGAGAGCAACGACCGCAACCTGGCGGAGCGCATGCAATCCGTAGTCGACCGGGCGAGCGCCGAATTCGAGGGTGACCTGCGCGTATTCGAGGACCTCACCGGCGACCTGTCGAAGCAGATCGGCACGCTCGCGCGCAAGTCCGAGGTGGCCGAGCGCCGTCACGTCGAAGCCGCCAAGGGACGCGAGAAGCTCGACTCGGCACGCGCCGCCGCGACGCTTGCGATCGACGAGCGGGTGTCCAGCTACAGCCCGCCCGCGCTGTTGCGCACGCTCCTCGAACAAGCGTGGGCAGATGTGCTCGCTCTGACGATCCTGCGACATACGGAATCGAGCGAAATCTACCGGCGCCGGCTCAGCGTCGTTGACCGCCTGATCGAGGTCGTTGACCAGGCGGGCGCGCAGGAACTACCGGCAACGCCAGAAACGCAGGCCTTGCGCGAAGAGGTCGAGAGCGGTCTCAAGCAGATCGGGTACCACGATCGCGACACCGGAGCCCTCACGTCGCGCCTCTTCAAGGACGCGCCGCCTGAGGACAGGGAGTCGACCTCGCTCACGGAGCTCACGATCCGGCTCAAGGCGCGTTCGCGCCTCGGAGTCGATTCTGTGGCATCAAGTGCTGGTGTCCCGGCGGCGGCGGCCGCGAGTAGTCCCGCGACAGTCGCTCCCCCAGTGCATATCGCGCCGCTGACCGAGGAAGAGAAGAAGGCAAGGCACAACCTGCTGACGCTTCCGTTCGGAACCTGGTTCGAGTTCAAGATCAACCAGCAGGGCCAGACCGTGCGACGCAAGCTGGCGTGGTACTCGACGCTCAGCGGCAACTGCCTGTTCGTCAATCAACGTGGAGCCCGTACGGAGGAACACACGCTCGACCAGCTGGCGCGGGAACTCACGCGCGGCAACGTGAGCGTGATCGAGGCCCACTCCCAATCGCTCCTCGAACGGCGTTGGAGCGCACTGGTGTCGAGCCTCAAGTCGACCACGGGCTTCGGTCGCAAGCCCGGGCAAGCCGCGATGGCAACGCCATGAGCGAGCGGCGCAGAGCCACGCGCAAGCCGGTCGGCGACCGACTTGCGGTTACCGACACCATGACGGGCGACGTCATGGGGGTGGTGGCCAATCTTTCGCCCGATGGCATGCTGCTCATCCTCAATCGCGCCGTGCGGTCGGACACGCTGTACCAGGTGCAGTTCCAGATCCCCGATGGACGGGGCACCGAGCCGATCGAGGTCGGCATCCACGAACAGTGGATCGAACCCATGCAGCACGGCCCCGGCGGCGGCGAGTACTGGGCAGGGTTCCGCATCATCGACATCGCACCGGCGGACCGCGAGCGCCTCGTTGCGTTTGTCGGCGACTAGGGCGCCCCACGCGCTTTCCGCTGCGCATCGTCGGCGGCTGCGGCACAATCGCGCATCGGTCGAGAGGATCCGCGCATGCCTGAACATCAACTGCCGGCGCTCTACGCAGCGCATCTGACGGAAATTGCCGCGCGCTCCACGCGCGCGCTCGAGGCAGGCGGCTTCGATCATCTGGTCGTGGCAGCGGGTCGGCCGCACACGGCCTTTCTCGACGACATGGACTATCCCTTCCGGGTCAACCCGCATTTCAAGGCATGGGTCCCCTTGACCAGGGTTCCCATGAGCTGGCTCGTCTTTACGCCGGGCAAGCGTCCGCGGCTTGTCTACCACCAGCCGCACGACTACTGGCATGTCGTGCCGGATTCGCCCGCCGGGTACTGGGTCGAGCACTTCGACATCGTGGTCGTGCGCACCGCGGATGAGGCGCGTGCCCATCTGCCGGGCCAGCCGGCGAACTGCGCGATCATCGGCGAGCCTCACGCGGGCGTCGGCGATATGGTCCCGAACAATCCACGGGTAGTGATCGACCATCTCCACTACCACCGCGCGTTCAAGACCCCTTACGAGATCGCGATGATGCGCGTCGCGAGCAAGATTGGCGTGCGCGCGCACGTGGCCGCACGCCAGGCGTTCGAGCGCGGCGAATCGGAGTTCGGCATCCATCTCGCCTATTGCGCGGCCGCGGGCCAGGGCGACAACGAGCTTCCGTACGGCAACATCATCGCGCTCAACGAACACGGTGCGGTGCTGCATTACATGGAGTTGCATCGCAATGCGCCGGCGCACAGCGACAGCCTGCTGATCGACGCGGGCGCCAGTTTCCACGGCTACGCATGCGACATCACGCGCACCCATGCGGGAGCGCACGCCGCGGAGTTCCACGCGCTGATCGAATCGGTCGACCGCGTCCAGCTCGAACTCTGCTCGAGGGTGCGGGCCGGCAAGGATTACGCGGCACTGCATGTCGAAGCGCATCTCGCCCTGGCGGCGGTGCTGATCGACCACGGGTTCGTCCGCTGCAGTGCCGAGGCGGCGCTGGCCAGCGGCGTCACGTCCGTGTTCTTTCCGCATGGCCTCGGCCACGGCATCGGCTTGCAGGTGCACGAAGTCGCGGGACTTGCCCGCGACGAATCGGGCGTCGAGATCCCGCGCCCTGAGGGCCACCCTTACCTGCGCCTCACGCGCACGCTCGCCCCGGGCATGGTCACCACGATCGAACCCGGGATCTATTTCATTCCGATGCTGCTCGACGAATTGCGCACGAAGCCATGCGCGCGCGACGTGGATTTCGAACGGGTGCAACGCTTCGCGCACTTCGGTGGCGTCCGCATCGAAGACGATGTGGTCGTGACCGAAGGCGAACCCGAGAACCTGACGCGCGACGCGTTCGCCGCCCTGGCCGCGTAGCGACGTTCACGCAGCAAGAAGACGCTCGATATCGGCGATCTCCTTGGGCGCGTCGCGGCTGAGGATGTCCGGGCCGTTGCGGGTTACCACGACGTCGTCTTCGATGCGGATGCCGAGACCCCGCCAGCGCACATCGACGCCCGGTGCATCCGGGGCGATGTAGAGGCCTGGCTCGATGGTGAGCACCATCCCGGGCTCCAGCTGCCGGAACTGGCCTTCGATGCGGTAGTCGCCCACGTCGTGCACATCGAGACCGAGCCAGTGCCCGGTCTTGTGCATGTAGAACTCCCGGTAATCGCCCCGCTCGATGTTGCCGGCCAGGTCGCCGCTCAGCAGTTTCAGGTCCAGCAGGCCCTGGGTGAGTACGCTGACCGCGGCGTTGTGCGGGTCGTCCCAGGCCGAGCCTGGCACCACGCGCTCGATGGCGGCGGCCTGTGCGGCCAGCACCACTTCGTACAGTGCACGCTGTTCGCGCGAGTACCGGCCTCCAATCGGCCAGGTGCGCGTGATGTCGCTGGCATAGCCTTCCAGTTCGGCCCCCGCGTCGACCAGCAGCAGGTCGCCATCGCGCAAAGGCGCCCTGTTCGCACGGTAGTGCAGCACGCAGGCGTTCTCACCGCTGCCGACGATGGGCTCGTACGCCGCCACGGCACCTGCATGGTGGAACTCATGCAGGATTGCGGCGGCAACGGTGGTCTCCGACTCCCCGCTGCGCGCCATGCGCGCCGCACGCATATGCGCGGCAGCGCTGATGCGTGCGGCCTTGCGCATCAATGCCAGTTCGGCGCGCGACTTGAAGAGACGCATTTCGTGCAGGAGATGCCCGAGTTCCGCCAGCTCGTGCGGAGGCTGCGCGCCCTGCTTGATGTCGGCGCGTACGCGGTTGATCCAGCCCAGCAACCGCTGGTCGAAATCGGGATCTCGACCCAGCGGGTAATGCACGCGCTGGCGGCCCTCGATCAGCCCCGGCAGGATGTCGTCGATGTCGTCGATCGGAAACGCATCGTCGAAACCGTACTCGCGAGTCGCGCCCTCCGGTCCCGAGCGCGGTCCGTCCCAGCGTTCTCGCTCCGGGTCGCGTTCGCGGCAGAACAGGATCGCCGCACCGGCGGTCCGGCCCGGGATCAGGGCGATCACCGCGTGGGGTTCCGGAAATCCGCTGAGGTAAAGGAAATCGCTGTCCTGCCGATACGGGTAGTGCGAGTCGTTGCTGCGGATCCGCTCGGGCGCCGCCGGCAGGATGAGGATGCTGTCATCGCCCGCGATACGCATGAGCTGCGCACGTCGACGCGCAAACTCGGCTGCGGGGATCACGGACGCGCGCCCGTTGCATGCACTGGCGTGCGATCGGTGGGTTGGTGAAGCGGAGACCTGGGCATTGTCACCACCGTCCGGGAGCAGGGAATTCTAGCGGCCCGAAGCGACCCGCAACGGCCGCTTCGCGCAGGACACCGCTATGCTTGGGCAATGCTGCAGAGATCGGGCCGCAATCGGCAACTAGCACGGGCGCGCCTGCTCGGTCGCGGCGTCGGGATGGTCTTGTTCGCGGCTGCGTTCGTGCTGGTCACGCCAGGCATCGCCGCCGCCGCGAGTGTCACACCATGGTGGGCTTCGCTGCCGATGAAGCTGGTTTACGCCGCGGCAATCATCGCCATTGGGGGCCTGCTGGCCTGGTCGATACATCGACGTCGCCAGAGCCTGCGCGAGTACCACCGGGCCTTGCGCCAACGCGACAGGCGGCTCCAGGTCGCGATCTGGGGATCGGGCGACGAGTTCTGGGATTACGATCTTCGCGACCAGCGCCTGCATCGCATCGGTGCCGATTCACTGCTGGGCATGCCATCCGAGCAGGCGATGAGCGCGGAGGAATGGCGTCGCGACGCGGTACATCCGCACGACCTCCCCGGAGTCGAGGCGCGATTCGAAGCGCTGGCGAGCGGTGCCACCGATCACTACGAGTCGCAGCACCGCATCCGCAACGCGGAAGGCGACTGGGTCTGGGTGTTGTCGCGCGGCAAGGTCGTCGAGCGTGATGCGGACGGCAGGGCGACGCGGATCGCCGGGACGGCGCGCGATGTCACCGCCATTCGCCAGGCGCAGCGCGAGCGACTCATCGCGCAACAGGTGATCCGCAGCATGAGCGAGGCGGTGACCGTCACCGATCTCTCCTTCCGCTTCGTCTCCATCAATCCGGCCTTCACGCGCATGCTCGGCTACGACGAGGGAACGATCCTCGGCCAGGACGCATCGATACTCAACGCCGAACAGCACGACGAGCAGTTCTACGACACCATCCGGGCCGCCGCCGTGGAGCACGGCCGGTGGAGCGGCGAGTTGTGGCAACGCTGCGAGAATGGGGAAGAACTGCTGTGCGCGCTCGACGTCAGCGAGGTACGGGACGCCCTCGGGCAGCGCACGCATTTCGTCGGGGTGATCACCGACATCACCGAGCGCAAGCGCGTGGAGCAGGAACTGCGCTATCTGGCGAACTACGACGGCCTCACCGGCCTGCCCAACCGCGCACTGCTCGGCGAACGCCTGGCGCATGCGCTCATCCGCGCCCGTCGCAACGGGCAGCGCGTGGCCGTGCTGTTCCTGGACCTCGACCGATTCAAGTACATCAACGATTCGCTCGGCCACAATGCCGGCGACCGCCTGCTCAAGGCGGTGGGAGCGCGCCTTCGCGCCACGGTGCCGGAATCCGCTACGGTCGCGCGGCTCGGTGGCGACGAGTTCACGGTAGTCCTCGAGGCACTGGACGACGTCAGCGAGGCGGAGATCTGCGCGCAACGGGTGCTGGACGCGTTCTCGAGGGCGCTGGTGGTGGACGGACGCACCGAGTTCGTGATCTCTCCCTCGATCGGCATCAGCATTTCGCCAGAGCACGGCCTGGTTCCTACCGACCTGCTCAAGTTCGCCGACGCCGCGATGTACCAGGCCAAGGAACGCGGTCGCAACACGTACCTGGTCTACAGCGACGCGATGGAAGCGCGCAACAAGCTGCGTGGCGAGCTGTCGGGGCGCCTGCAGAAGGCGCTCGACAACAACGAGCTGCGCCTCGTCTACCAGCCGCGCATGTCGCTCGACGACGGCCGCATCACCGGCGTCGAGGCGTTGCTGCGCTGGCGCAGCGACGCGCTGGGAGAAGTCGGCCCCGCGGTGTTCATTCCCCTGGCGGAAGAAACCGGCCTCATCGTGGCTATCGGCGACTGGGTGCTCCGCGAAGCCGTGGCCCAGCTGCAGACGTGGTCGGACCAGGGCGTCAACGTGCCGAACATGGCAGTCAACATCTCGATGCTGCAGTTGTTCCGCGGCGACCTGATCACGCGCCTCATGACCGCGCTGCAGGGCGCCCAGGTGAAGGGACACCGGCTCGAGCTCGAGCTGACCGAGAGCATCCTCATGGCCAATCCCGACCATGCGATCGAGGCGCTCACGCAGATCAAGGCACTGGGCGTGCGCATCGCGGTGGACGACTTCGGCACCGGCTATTCCTCCCTCGCCTACCTCAAGCGCCTGCCGATCGACGCGGTCAAGATCGACAGGGCGTTCGTGGACGACATTGTCACCGACGCGGATGATCGAGTGATCACGGACACCATCATCATCATGGCGCACACCCTCGGCCTCACCGTGGTGGCGGAAGGGGTCGAAACCCAGGAGCAGATGGACTATCTGCGCGAAAAGGGCTGCGACGAAGCACAGGGCTTCCTGGTGAGCCATCCGCTCGAGGCTGATGACTGCCTCGAATTCCTGCGCGGTCGTCGCATGACCATGGACATCGCGTAGCTCCTGCTTCTGTAGAGCCGAGCTTGCTCGGCTGCGACCTTGCGACGGACGCCCAGCGGAGCGCAGCTCCGCTCCACAAGCGCGATGGCGCCTCGGGAGGCGGGCCGCATTGACGACATTGACCGCAGCGGACCCTTCCCCTACCTTGCCGCGCATGGCCGATGCGGTACCCACAGCGCGCGAACTCCAGGAAATCGGCCGCAAGGTCGACCAGCTCACGGCGTTGGCACTGCGCCTGCTCGACGAGAACCGCAGCCTGCGCGCCAGCCAGGAATCGCTCATCACCGAACGCGCCGGGCTCATCGCCCGCAACGAGCAGACGCGTTCGCGCGTGGAAGCCATGATCAATCGCCTGAAGTCGCTGGAGCAGAACGGATGAGCGCGAAGACCATGGCTCCCGACCCGGCACCGGTCAACGTCAGCATCCTTGATCGCGATTATTTGGTGGCGTGCGAACCGCACGAGAAGGCACCGCTGCTGGAAGCGGCCGCGCTGCTCGACGGGCGGATGCGTGCGCTGCGCGCGCAGTCGCGCGGTTCCAACACCGAACGCGTCGCGGTCATGGCGGCGTTGACACTTGCTCACGAATTCCTGGAATTGTCCGCGAACGCGCGCGTGTCTGACGGCAGCCTGAGCGAGAACGTCGCCAGCCTGCAACGAAAGCTTGATGGCGCGCTCGCACACTTCATACAATGACCGCAGGCACTCGTCTGCCATGTTCGACAGTCCGCGTTGCATTTGCCTTGACCCTAAATAGTGGTACCGGGTCGGCAATATCGAAGCAGGCGTGCAAGTCCGCCACGAGCGGAAAGCCCAGAGCTTCGCGAGCCCTCCCACCTGATCCGTTCGGATCAAGGTCGTTTCACGGACATCGGCATGGCGGCAGTGCCGCTTTTTTTTCCCACGCCGGCTTGCCGCTGCGTGACGGCCGATCCCGGCCGTGAGCGAATCGCGCGTGCGGCTTCGCGCGGAGCTGCGCAAGCGACGCGAGGCGCTCGATGGAAGCGCGAGGTTTGCCGCTGCCCGGGCCGTCGTGGCGCACCTCGACACCATCCCGGGCTACGTCGCGGCGCGGCGAGTTGCGGGCTACTGGGCGATCGCGGGAGAGCTGCCGCTCTCCTCCGTCGTCACGGCGCTCGATCGGGATGATGCGCGGACATTCCTGCTGCCGAAAGTCCCCGCCCGCAAGCGCGGCAAGCTCGCCTTCGCGCCGTGGCAGATGGGCGACGACGTCGAAGCGAACCGTTTTGGAATTCCGGAACCAATAGTTGCCACAGTGGTGGAGGCGACCTCACTGGATGTGGTGCTTCTCCCGACCGTCGCTTTTGATCGAATGGGTCACCGCCTGGGCACCGGAGGCGGTTACTACGACCGGACATTCGCATTTCGACAAGGTGGACCGCCTCCGCCGCTCCTGATCGGAATCGCCTATGCCTGCCAGGAAGTCGCATCCATCGAGTCCGCTGCGTGGGACGTCGACCTGGACTGGGTCGTGACGGAGATCGAGGCATTCAAATGCGTGCGGGGGGAACACTAGTGGAGCGACACGGTCCGGTAGCGTGCGTGCGCCGGGGCACGATCGGAGAGACACGTTGAGCTATTGGCTGATGAAGACCGAGCCGGAGGATTTCTCGATCGATCACCTCAAGCGGCGCAAGCGCGAACCATGGACTGGCGTGCGCAACTACCAGGCGCGCAACTTCATGCGCGACGGCATGCGCGACGGCGACAGGGTCTTCATCTATCACTCCAATTGCGCCGAACCCGGTATTGCGGGTATCGCGCGCGTGGCGGGCCAGGCGTATCCGGACCCCACGCAGTTCAAGCGCGCCAGCAAGTACTTCGATCCGAAGGCGGCGCCCGACGCGCCGCGCTGGTGGATGGTCGACGTCGAGTTCGAGCGCAAACTCGGACGGCTGATTTCGTTGACAGAACTCAAGGCCAAACCGGAACTGGAAGGCATGCCGCTGCTCGCGCGCGGCAGTCGTTTGTCGGTGCAGCCCGTGGCGAGCGCGTTCTGGCGCACCATTCTCGGCATGGAGAAATCGGCATGACGGCCTTCAATTCCCCGGATGCAGCCAAGCGCGATGCGGCCACGCGCGCGCTCGAATTGGTGCAGCCGGGCATGTGGCTCGGCATCGGCACCGGATCGACCATGGCCTTCTTCATCGAAGGACTCGCAAGCCTGCGCGACGACATTGCCGGTGTCGTATCCAGTTCGGAGCGCAGCACGCGCCAGTTGCGCGAGCTCGGCTTCGATGTCAGCGACCTCAATCATTGCGACACGCTCGATCTCTACGTCGATGGTGCGGACGAATGCGATCCGCATCGGCGGCTGATCAAGGGCGGCGGCGGCGCGTTGACGCGCGAGAAGATCGTGGCCGCTGCCAGCCGGCGCTTCATCTGCATCATCGACGCGGCCAAACAGGTCGATGTGCTGGGCCGCTTTCCCGTGCCGATCGAAGTGATTCCCATGGCGCGCAGCCTGGTGGCACGCGCGATCGTCCGTAAAGGCGGGCAGCCGGTGTGGCGCGAGGGCTTCACCACCGACAACGGCAACGCCATCCTCGACGTCCACGGCTGGCGCATCACCGACCCGGTCGCGCTCGAAGCAGAAATCAACCAGTGGGCGGGCGTGGTCTGCGTGGGGCTCTTTGCGCAACGCGGCGCCGACGAGGTCATCGTCGGCCGCGGGTAAGACCCTGACCCCGCGACACGTCCTGCGCCGTTCCCCTTGAACGGAGCGCCGTTGGTCCGCAACCCGTTGCGAAAACCTTCGATTCGGCGCGACATGGAGCTGGCCGCAACGCGGCATCCCGCCGGGTTGCGCGACCCACTCGTCCAAGGAGTCGTGCGATGACGGCTGCAATGGTGGGAACCCGGAAACTGCCCCTCGACTGGAACCGTTCCTTCGCCCTCGGCTCGGCGATCGCGATCAATCTCGCCGCGCTCGGCGCGCTGGCCGTCATGCAGCCGACCTGGCAACCGATGGCGGTGCGCCTCGAAGATCGAAACGTCATCGAGATGATCTGGCCGGAGAACCTGCCGGAGATACCGGAGATCCCCCTCGCGCCGACGCGCAACTCGGCGGCGATTCCGCAGCCGGTGAAAACACCGCCTGTCGAGAACGTCGTCGTCGAGCGCACGGACTCCATTGCGCTTCCCGTAGACGCTTTTGTTCCTGAGGCGGTGACGTCCACGCCAGCAGACGTGCCGGCCACGGACTTCGGGTTGCCGACGACCGGCATCGTGGCAGACCGGGATGCGGGCGTCGCATTGCCTGATCCGTCGTCACCGCCCTACCCGATCGCATCGATCCGCAATCGCGAAGAGGGGACCGTGGTGCTCGAGGTGTGGGTCAACGCCCGCGGCGCGGCCACCGATGTCAAGGTGATCCGGGGCAGCGGGCATCGCGCGCTGGATCGCTCGGCGCGCGATCACGTCCTGCGCGCCTGGACGTTCCAACCCGCGCTGCGCGACGGCAAGCCCATCGCCGCTCGTGTGCGTGTCCCGATCAAGTTCTCGCTCGACCGCGGCTGAAACCTACAGGAGCACGGTCTCTGTAGAGCCGAGCTGCGCTCGGCTGGCATCCTCCATGGAACTCCCGAGCGGAGCGCAGCTCCGCTCTACAGCTCAAGACTTCAGCTCGGCGCGGCCGGGCTCTGCTTGTCCATCTGCTTGAGCATGCCGGAAATGCCGCCCTGCAGCGCATACACCTCGAACCCCACGCGCCGCAGTAGAAAAGCGGCGGCGCCGCTGCGTTCGCCGGTGTTGCAGTACACGATGACCTTGCGCGCCGTGTCGAGCCGCTGGGCGGCTTCCTGCCGCAACGCGAACAGCGGAATGTTGACCGCGCCCTTGATGGCGCGCTCCTCGAATTCGTTCGGCAGGCGCACGTCGAGCACCTGCGCGCCCTGGCGCACCAGGATCGAAGCCTTGCCGGGCGTCAGCCAGTCGACCGACGGCGGCTTCAAGACTTCGGCGAAGTCGCGCGCCGACAGCCGCATCAGCCTGCCGTCGCTGGCCATCGTCACGCTCGCGTTGCGTCGCGCGTTGGTCAGCATCGCGTCCTCGCCGAACATGTCGCCGGCGCGTAGCGTCGCAAGCGTCTGCTCAGTGCCCTCGGGCTGGCGCTTGCTGACCAGGCACTCGCCTTCGGTCACCACGTAGAAGTAATCCGCGTCCTCGCCTTCCCGCACGAGTTCCTGCCCGGCGTGCCCGCGGACCGGCTCGAACCGCTTGAACATGCGTTCGATGTTGCCCGTCGGCATCTTGTGCAGTGCCTTGTTCTGCAGGAGCCGGAACGCCCAGCGGTTGTTGTCGACGCTGTCGTCGTCGTTGCGGAAGTTCTCGTCGCGGGTCAGCTGGTCCCACGCCAGCACGCGCTCGAGAAATCGCCGATCCACGCTGACGAGGGTGGCTTCCTGCGAGTCGACGAACGCCGTGAACTTGCGCGGCTGGAGGTCGCCGATCGCGTAGCGGGAGGACAGGGAGCCGCCTTCGTAGTCACGCCGGCGCCCGTCGGCATACTCGCCCCGCACTTTCCCATCCAGCACGTAGAACGTGAGTGCGTCCTCGTCGCCGGTGGTGAAGAGGACATGTTCGAGGGGAAATTTCCGGACCTCCGTGTATTCGGCGAGCTGTTCCAGGTGCTCGGGGCGCAGGCTGTCCATCGGATAGAAGCCCGACAGCTCATTGTTGGTGGCGGTACGCGCGGACATGCCTTTCCCCCTGGCCTGGTCTCGCAGCCAGATTAGCCCGCCACTGCGCGATCTGCACGCTGCTTCACGATCGAGCCCACCACCGTTTCCCGGCACCTCTATTCAAATCGTCTCGCCCGTGTCACGATTTATTCACAAAAAGCTCACACTCGGCATCCGGTGGGTGTCGAGCTGGTTTCACTTTCGCCGAAGGGGGATTCCGATGAATGGTTCCGCGAAGTCGTATGTACTGCCGCCGCGTCGGCGACTGACCCTGGCGCTGGTCCTGGCGCTGTCCGCGCCCTGGGCGATGGCCCAGGACGAAAACACCACGACGCTCGAGCGCATCGAGGTAACTGGCACCCGCATCAAGAAGGCCGAACTGGAAAACCAGGTGCCCGTGCAGGTGCTGACCCGCGAGGACATCGATCGCACGGGCCTGACCTCGGTCGGCGACATCGTGCAGGAGCTGACGGGCTCGGGCTCGGCGCTCAACACCAAGTTCAATTCATCGGGCAACTTCGGTTTCTCGCCCAACGGCGACGGCGTTGGTGCCGGCTCGTCGCAGGTTGACCTCCGCCACCTCGGTTCCAAGCGCGTACTGGTGCTGGTCGACGGCATCCGCTGGGTCAATGAGGCATCTGCGTCGGGCGTGGGATCCGCCACAGATCTCAACACGATCCCGTTGGCCATCGTCGAGCGCATCGAAGTGCTCGAGGACGGCGCGTCATCGATCTACGGTTCGGACGCCATTGCAGGCGTCGTCAACATCATCACCCGACGCGATTTCGACGGCGCGCAGATTTCCGCACAGTACGGCGAGTACAGCGAGGGCGATGGCGCCACCAAGGGTGGCGACATTGCGTGGGGCGGCAGCGATGGCGAGGGCCTGAGCTGGTTCCTCGGTGCGAGCTACGTCGAGCAGGATGTCATTTTCTCGCGCGATCGCGAGCAGTCGAGCTTCCCGATTCCCGGAACCGGGCTCACGTTCGGTTCCTCGGCCACGCCGCAGGGCCGTTTCGTGTTCGTCAATCCGGTGTCCAACGCCCTCTGCCCCGCGCCGTCCAACACCTGCAACATCACGACTCCCAACGGCTCGACGTTTGCGCCGATCCCCCGGTTCCCCCAGGATTTCATACCTTTCACCACCGCGGGCCGATTCAACTTCTCGCAATTCAATCTGCTGTTGACGCCGAGCGAGCGCGCGGGTGTGTTTGGCCAGTTCCGGCTGCCGCTCACAGACACCACCACGCTGTACGCCCGCGCCCTGTTCAACCAGCGCGAGTCGATCAACCAGGCCGCCCCGGAGCCGATCTTCCTTGGCCCGGGCGCGGGCACCGGCAATCCGCTGGCAGACAACATCACGATCTCGCGCCTCAACCGGTTCAACCCGTTCGGCATCGATCTCGGTCCGAGCAACACAATCCTCGTTGCGCGGCGGCCAGTCGAGGGTGGCCCGCGCGTGTTCGAGCAGGAAGTCGATACGTTCTATCTCGGCATGGGGCTTGAGGGCACGGCTGACTGGCGCGACAGCCCGTGGTACTGGGACCTCAACGTGATGTTCAGTGAGAACCAGGCGAACCAGACCAATTTCGGCAGCTATGACATCTTCAACATCAACCAGGCGCTGGGACCGGACGCCGGTTGCGTAGCGCCCTGCGTGCCGCTCAATATCTTTGGCGGTCCTGGCTCGATCACACCGGCGATGCTGGCCTTCATCCAGCCGGTCATCCGCGATCGCAGCGACAACTCGATCTCGATCTTCTCGGGCAATCTCACGGGTGACGTAATGCCGCTGCCTGCCGGACCCTTGTCCATGGCGACGGGTTTCGAACATCGGCGGCTCGAAGGTTCGTACAACCCTGACCCGCTCGTGGTCGCCGGCCGCTACAACGGCGTCCCATCGCTGCCGACCGAAGGCGAGTACGACGTCACCGAGGTATACGTCGAGTTCAACGTCCCGCTGCTCGCAGACGTCGCGCTTGCCAAACGACTTGATCTCAGCATTGCCGGTCGCTACTCGGACTACTCCACTTTCGGTGGAGAGTTCACGCCGAAGTTCGGCTTGCGTTGGCAGCTCACTGACGATTTCCTGGTCCGGGCGACGTTTGCCGAAGGCTTCCGCGCACCATCCATCGGTGAGCTGTTCGGATCTGCGTCGCGCGCCGACCTGCAGCTCGACGATCCCTGCCTGATCGGGCTCGATGGCTCGCCGCCTTCGGGCAGCGCGGCCAACTGCGCCGCCCTGGGGGTGCCCGTAGGCGCATCGCAGGCCAACGGCCAGATTTCGGTCACTACCGGCGGCAACGCCGAGCTGGAGCCCGAACTCGCGGACAGCTTCACGGCGGGCATCGTGTGGAGCCCGGATTTCGGATCCAACGCCTCGTGGTCGGATCGCCTCGACTTCGAAGTCACGTATTACGACCATGAAGTCGAAGGCGCGATCCAGGCGATCGATGCACAGACCCAGCTCAACCTCTGCGTCACCACCCTGTCGCCGCAGTTCTGCGACGGCATCACGCGCGCCAGCACGGGCGACATCAACAGCTTCGCCAATCGCCTCACCAACCTCGGCGTGATCGAGACCAACGGCTGGGACTTCGACGTGACCTGGACGTTGCCCGAGACCGACCTCGGCCGCTTCAAGTTCGCGTGGCAGAACACCTTCGTCGACGAGTACAAGGCCGTTGGCGCAGCAGGCCAGGTACAGCCGCGCGAGGTCGGCATCGAAGTCAACGACAGTGCCATCCCCGAGTGGACGTCCACCATCGTGCTCGACTGGAGGCTCGGGCCGTGGTCGGCCGCGTACAACGCGCGCCATATCAGCGACCTGACCGAATCCTGCGGCGACGCCGTCGGCTTCCCGGTGTGCAGCGATCCCGTCGCGGGCACCAATCGCCTGGGCAGCGTGACGTACCACGACTTCCAGGTCGGCTGGAAACTCGAAGTGCTCAAGGGCCTGCAGCTCACCGCCGGCGTCAACAACGCCTTCGACAAGGATCCGCCGATCTGCCTGTCCTGCTCGCTCAACGGCTACGACGCGTCAACGTACGACATCCCCGGCGGACGCTTCTGGTACCTGCGCGCGGATCTGCGCTTCTGACCCTGTTGCAGTAACGCAAAACAAAAAGCCCCGCTTCGGCGGGGCTTTTTCCTTTTGGGACCTTTCCTACCCGGCAAACAGCGGGCGAACGCCGCAACGCGGTTCCCTCTTGAACCGGGCCCTTAGATTCAACCTGCGGGCGCGCGCTGCTCGGAGATCCACGCGTCCACTTCCTGCTCGAGCAGCGTCAGCGGAACGGTGCCGGTGAGCAACACGCGATTGTGGAACTCGCGCGGATTGAAACGACTCCCGAGTGCGGTGCGCGCCTTGTCGCGCAGGCGGATGATTTCCAGTTGCCCGATCTTGTATGACGTGGCCTGCCCGGGAAACACCACGTAGCGATCGACCTCCGACGGAGGGATGCCGTAGTCGATCGCCTGCTGGCGCGTCCAGCGCTTGGCGTGCAGGCCGGTGTCGACGACCAGTCGGCGCGCGCGGAACAGCTCCGCGTCGAGCTGGCCCAGCAGGCCTTCCGGGTCGCCCGCGTACCAGTTTTCTTCCTTGGCCAACCGCTCGGCATACAGCGCCCAGCCTTCGCTGAAGGCGGAGATGCCTCCGAGCGCACGCGTCTGCCGGAACTTCGGCAACGCCTTGTTCTCGATCGCGAGTGCGCCCTGGAAATGGTGGCCAGGGACGGTCTCGTGGTAGACGAGCGTGCGCAAGCCAAAGTTCGTCAACCGGTCCTTGCGAAGTGGCATCTGGTAGATGCCGGGCCGCGACCCGTCCAGCGGCGGCGCGGTGTAGCTGGCGGCGGCGCTGGCCCAGCGGTATTCGGGATATGGCTGCGCGATGACCGGAGTCCTGGGACGGATGTCGAACAGCGCATCGGCGCGCTTTTCCGCATCGCGGATCATCGTTTCGATGTCGGCCATGATCTTCGCGCGGCCGGCGTCGGTTTCCGGATAAGCCAGGTCGGACTCGAGCCGTTCGATGCGTGCCTTCACCGTGCCTTTGTCGCGGCCGATCGAACGCAGGAGCGTGTCCATCTCTGCTTCGATCCGCGCCACTTCACGTAGCCCCAGCGCGTGGATCTGCTCGGCATCGAGGTTCGTGGACGTAAACCGGCGCAGTTGGTACGCATAATTTTCGCGGCCGTTCGCGAACCGCCACAGACCCGCATCGTCGCTGGCGTTGGTCAACTGGGATTCGAGCACCGTGATGGCCGCCTGCCACGCCGGGTAAACGCCGCCACCCACGATGGCGGTGGCTTCGTCGACCAGCACTTGGCGTCGGGCTGCATCGACCTCTTTCACTGCGACGAGCCGCTCACCGAGAGACGTGACGAGCGGATTGGCGGCCGGCGTCGACGAGATGAATTGCTTCATCTGCGCGATCGTCGCCTGCAGGATGAAGCGCGGCGGCAGGATGCCCTTCGCCGCCTGGTTGCGCGCTTCCTGCGTGGCCTCGCCCATGCGCTCGTCGAACAACCGCAGTCGCGCCAGATAGTTGTCGGCATCCTGTGCGCTGCGCACCGGATGGATCACCGTCATCAGGTTGGGCAGGTTGACGTTTGCACCGCTCATCTGCTGCAGCGGGAACTGCGTGTCCAGGAATCGTTCGCCGTCGACGATGCTCTGCAGTTGCCATTGCATCAGATCCGCAGACACGCGGTCGATGTCGCTCATCGCGGCGCGATCGAACGTTTCAAGGCGAGCGAGCCCGCGTCGGGCCAGGGCAATCGTTTCCTTGTCGAACTGCGCGGTTTGCGGCGTGAGCAGGCGATCCATCTCGTTCTGCAGCGCGCCGTCGAAGTAGCGGCTACCCGTGGACGCGGATGGCTGGCGGCGCATCCACTCATCGGAGAACGCGGCGAAAAAGTCGGCTACCGATTCCGCGTTGCGCGTGACGGCGACCTGGCCCTGCAACGAGGGCGCTGACGAGGACGTCGGAGTCGTGGACGCGCAAGCGCCGAGCAGGATGACGGCGATCGCCGAGGCGAGCCGCAGCGACAGGATGTGGGGACTCACTGGGGTTGCCACGGAATTCTCGCTGGTCGACATCGGGTGTGCGATTTTATACACGCCGCAGAAAAGCCAGCGTGATCGACCCCTTCATCGTCATTGCGCAGTCAGGCGGCGCGCACAACCATCACTTCCGGTGGAAGAAAGGGGATCAGCGCGTCAGGCGATACAGCAGGATCGCCGTTCTGACAGCCCCTCGCTCGATGGAGGCGATCTCGAGATCCTCATCGGGCGAGTGGGCGCCCTTGCCGGTCGCGCCGAGGCCATCGAGGGTATCGACGAACGGCGCGACAAACTGGATGTCGCCCCCGCCTCGCTGTCCGGCCGGCAGCGCTTTGATCGGGCCGAGGCCGGCGTCTTCGCTGGCCTGCGAATACAGCTCCATGATCTCCAGATTGCCGGGCGTGGCGGCCATCGGCGGCATCGACTCTATGAATTCGATGCTTGCGCTGGTGCCCGGCAGGTTCTGCGACACGATCGCGCGCATCTTCTTGTGCGCGCGGTCGCGCTGGGCGTAGTCGAGATAGCGAAGGTCGCCTTTTACGGTGACCGTGTTGGCAATGACGTTGGTCTTGCCGATTGCGGTACCGCGCGCGAGAGTTTCATCGTAGTCGACCTGGGTGCCGCCGAGGATGATTCCGGGGTTGTAGGTCAGGTCGGGTTCGACGACCTGCACGCGAAAGCCGTCGAGGATTCGCGCCACTTCATAGATGGCCCCGTAGCCGGCGGCGGCGCTGAACACACCTTGCGAGTGTCCCTGCTTGCCTTTGACCTCGAGCCTGAACGTGGAGTAGGCGCGCCGCCCGACCGTGGCCGTGGCCCTTCCCTCCTTGTCCAGCACAGTGCCTTCCCACGCGAGCACCATGTCGCTGCGCTTGGCTAATCTGATCATTTCCGCGCGCGACACAGCGACCGGCTTGCCCGTGTCTTCCTCATCGCCGGTGAACATGACCGTGATGCTCGTGTCATCGAGCGCTCCTGCGTTGTGCAACGCGCGCAGCGCTTCCAGGATGATGACGTTTCCGCCCTTCATGTCGTTGACGCCCTGTCCGCTGACGCGGTCGCCCTTGCGCTCCCATTTCTTCACCGGGCTGTCGACTTCGAACACGGTATCGAGATGACCCAGCAGGAGCAGGCGCTTGCCCTGCTTGCCTTCGCGCGTCGCCACCAGGTGGCCGGCTCGCCGCATTTCCGGCGGCAGTTCGATCCAGCGGGTCTTGAAACCGAGCCGTTCGAGTTCAGCACGGTAGCGCTTGCCGACTTCTCGCACGCCGGCGTGGTTCATCGTGCCGCTATTGATGTTGACGCTTTCCTCCAGCAACCGGATGGCTTCGCCGGAACGCGCGCGCACATCCGCCACGATGCGCTGCTCAACCGGCGACAGCGCGGCTGCGACCGCGTGCGCGCTGAAGGCAGCGCCACAGACGATCACAAAGGCGCACACCAGCGTTGCAGGCAGCCTGGAAAATGCGCGTCGTTCGATGCGGATCGGATGATTCATGGACTCGTGCCGGGGCTCGGTAGCGGGATCGTGAAGCGGGGAGATTCCCGCCGCGACACGAGTGTACAGACGACGACCAAATCCGCTGCCCAGCCAGAGACTGCGGCCGTCGTCGGCGAATCGCACGCTCTCGACACCAAGGCAGGACTGGTGTTTCCTGAGTCCAGGCAAAGGCTCACACCGAATCCACGAACAAACAAAAAAGCCCCGCGCTGCGGGGCTCTTCTGTTTGGCTGGGAGACTAGGATTCGAACCTAGATAAACAGAGTCAGAGTCTGTTGTCCTACCGTTAGACGATCTCCCAATGTCTGGTCTGACATCGGGCTCCTGCCCGAGTCAGACGAAACAAAGCCGGAGCAAGTCCGGCTTTGTTTCCGACGCAGCGATCGCGTTGCGCTCGCTGTGCGGGCTCGCCATCCATGGCTCGCGCGCGCCGTTCTGACCCGGCTGCGCGGCGAAAAAAGCTTAGCGCTTGGAGAACTGCGAGGCGCGACGTGCCTTGTGCAGGCCGACCTTCTTGCGCTCGACTTCGCGCGCGTCGCGGGTCATGAACCCGGCCTTGCGCAGCGAGGGCTTGAGGTTTTCATCGTATTCGACCAGTGCGCGCGAAATGCCGAGGCGGATCGCACCGGCCTGGCCGGTGGTGCCACCGCCCTCGACCGTCACGTTGACGTCGAAGCGTTCGGTCATCTGCGTGAGCTCGAGCGGCTGGCGCACGATCATGCGTGCGGTCTGCCGGCCGAAGAACTCGTCGAGCGTGCGGCCGTTGACGACGATCTTGCCGGTGCCCGAGCGCAGGAACACGCGCGCCGCGGAAGACTTGCGACGGCCCGTGCCGTAATTCTGTTGAGTGGTTGCGGTTGCCATGTGCGTCTCTTTCCTCAGGCCTTGATGTCCAGCGCCTGCGGCTGCTGGGCGGAATGCGGATGTTCGGAACCCTTGTAGACCTTGAGCTTGCGGAACATCGCGCGACCCAGCGTGTTCTTCGGCAGCATGCCCTTGACGGCAATCTCGATGACGCGCTCGGGATGATCGGCGAGCATCGTGCGCAACGAGAAGGTCTTGAGGTTACCGACGTAGCCGGTGAACCGGTGATACTTCTTGTCGTCGAGCTTGTTGCCGGTCACCGCGATCTTGTCGGCATTGATGACGACCATGTAGTCGCCAGTATCGACATGCGGGGTGTAGATGGGCTTGTGCTTGCCGCGGAGGCGGATGGCGAGTTCGGTAGCGAGTCGGCCCAGCGTCTTGTTGCTGGCGTCGACCAGATACCAGTCGCGCTGCACGGTTTCGGGCTTGGCGCTGATCGTGGTGGTCATGGGGGTCTGCCCGCGCATGGCGGGTATAGTCGGGCGAAAGACCGCGGACTATATCCCAGGAAATGGTCGCGAGGCAATAATCGCCGGATCCGGCACCAAAAGGAGTGCCCTGGCCGCCATTTGCCGCTATCGCCCGGACTCGCCCTGCCGCTAAGCTCGGAACGCGCCGCCAAGGAACCGCAGATGACGTTGCGCAGTGTCGTGTTGCTGCTGCCATTGATTCTCCTCGCCTGCCGGGGAGCCGGAGCCGACGGCGACACCGTCACCCTCAAGGGCCAGCGGTTCAACGTCGAGATCGTCGACACCCCCGAGAAGCAGGCGCGCGGCCTCATGTTCCGCGACGAACTCGATGCCGATGCCGGCATGCTGTTCGTGTATCCCCAGGCCGAGCCCCAGGCTTTCTGGATGAAGAACACGCGATTGCCGCTCGACATCCTGTTCTTCGACCACGACGCCCGCTACGTCGGTGCCCAGCTCAACGTGCCGACGTGCCGCGGCGATCCGTGCCCAAGCTACCCCGGCCCGGCGCCGGCACGCTATGTGCTGGAGTTGAATGCAGGGCGCTCGGCCGCGCTAGACCTGCAGCCCGGCGACAGACTTGAACTGCCCAGGAGCCTGAGCGAGGAGGCGCGCAAACCCTGACCCGTTGCTGCAACGTGCTTGATCGCTGCGTTGTCACCCCCATGCTGCGTCGGTACCCGGAGAAGACAATGGCCACACGCCCCGCCACACCGTTGCAATGGCCACAACTTGCCCGGCTCGAGGACTCGGAACTGCCCCTGTGGGAAGCCGCGCTGCTGATCGCGCGCGATGAGTACCCCGACCTCAACATCGAGAGCTACCGCCGGCGCATGGCGCGCATGGGCCGGCGCGCGATGGCGGCAGTCGCCAACATCTCGGACGTGACGGAGTCGACCCGCGTGCTCAACGAGTTCGTGTACGGCGAGCTCGGCCTGACCGGCAACCACGACGATTACCTCGACCCGCGCAACAGCTACTTGAACGACGTGCTCGACCGGCGCACCGGCAATCCCATTTCGCTTGCGGTCGTGCATATCGAGCTGGCGCGGCGCGCCGGCATCCCGCTCGAAGGCGTGTCGTTCCCCGGACATTTCCTCGTGCGGCTCGCCACCGACGACGGCATCCTCGTCATCGATCCCTTCAATCGCGGACGGCCGCTGGATGCCGATGAGCTGAAGCAGCGGGCGAAGCCGCATGTCGGCGACCAGGACCTGCCCGACAGCGAACTGCTCGACCTGCTCGCGCCCGCCAGCAACCGCGCGATCCTTGCGCGCATGCTGCGCAACCTCAAGGGACTCTATTCCGAACAGGAAGACTGGCCGCGCGCGCTCCGCTGCACCGACCGGCTGATCGCGCTCGACAATTCGCAGCCTCACGAGACCCGCGACCGGGGGCTCATGTACCTCAAGCTCGGGCATTTCGCAGCGGCGCGCCGCGACCTCGATGCCTATCTCGCGTCGCGCCCGGAATCGAGCGAGGATCGCGATGCCGCAAGGCTCGCGCTGATCGAGGCGAGCGTCGCGCGCGTGTCGGTGCACTGAGGGTGGCGGGAGGCGGTATCGCCTTGCCTCCGGGTGAAGCCTCTTATCCTGCGGCAAGGCGATACCGCCTCCCGCCACCGGCTCGTCCGACCGATTCGTCCGTCTACGAAGGACTTCGTGGCGTCGGGGCGTCGCTACCGCTCCGGGAAGCGTGGGCGACAGGGATGTCGCCCTCGCAGCGTACAGGGACGTATTTACAGCGGTTCCCGGAGCGGTAGCGACGTCCCGGCGCGCGCGGCGAAAGGAGATTTGCTACGAGACGGGCAGCATGTCGAAATCGGACTTGGTCACGCCGCAGTCCGGGCAAGTCCAGGTCTCGGGGATGTCCTCCCATCGGGTGCCCGGAGCGATGCCCTCTTCCACCAGACCCTTGGCCTCGTCGTAGATGAAGCCGCAGACCACGCACATCCAGGTGCGCCAGGGAGTCTCAGTTTCGGGTGCGTGATCCTGCGTAGCGCTCATGTTCGGTCCGGCGAAGTCCAGCCCGCTATTCTCGCAGCGCCATGCATGAATCGGAAAGCACTGCTTCTATCGCCCCCCTCTCCCGCTGGCAGAGAGGCCTTTACTTGGTGACGCCCGAGAGCGGGAACACGCCGGCACTGTGCGCCCTCGTCGACCAGGCGCTCGCAGGCGGCGCCGTACTTCTGCAATACCGCAGCAAATCGCCAGACCGGGCGCTGAGGCACGCGCAGGCAACCGCACTTCGCGAAATCGCGTGCACCCACTGCGTGCCGTTCATCATCAACGATGACCTGGCGCTGGCACAGTCGGTCGCGGCCGATGGCGTGCACCTCGGTCGCGAAGACGCGGACATCGCGACAGCGCGCGAACTACTCGGAGGCGAGTTCATCATCGGCGCCTCATGCTATGCGAGCATCGACGCCGCGCGCGGCGCCGCCGCGGCCGGTGCCAGTTACCTCGCATTCGGCGCCATGTTTGCTTCGAGCACAAAACCGCAGGCAGTCCACGCTCCTTTGGAGCTTTTCCGCCAGGCGGCGGACCTCGGTCTGCCGCGGGTGGCGATTGGCGGCATCAACCTCGACAATGCAGCCGTCGTCATCGCGGCCGGGGCGGATCTCGTCGCCGTGGTGTCGGCCCTTGCCGATGCGCCCGATCCCCGCGCCGCGGCCGCGCGGCTATCCGCCCTCTTCGAACCCACCGGACCTCCCGCATGAGTCGCAACTCCGAACTGTTTGCCCGCGCGCTCGAGCTCATGCCGGGCGGCGTGAATTCGCCGGTCCGCGCGTTCAAGAGCGTGGGCGGCGACCCGTTCTTCACCGAGCGCGCCGAGGGCGCCTACCTGTGGGACGTCGACGGCACCCGCTACATCGACTACGTCGGCTCTTGGGGCCCCGCCATCGTCGGACACGCGCACCCCGAGATCATCAAGGCCGTGATCGAGACCTCCACGCGCGGCCTGTCCTTCGGCACGCCTTGCGCGCTGGAGGTGACGATGGCCGAGGTGATCACCCGGCTGGTGCCCAGCGTCGAGATGGTGCGCATGGTGAATTCGGGGACCGAAGCGACGATGGCGGCGATTCGGCTCGCGCGCGGCGCAACCGGCCGCACGCGCATCGTCAAGTTCGAGGGCTGCTACCACGGCCATGGGGACTCGTTCCTGGTGCGCGCGGGATCGGCCGCACTCACGCTGGGCGTGCCGGATTCGCCGGGCGTGCCGAAAGCGCTTGCCGACCTCACGGCGACCCTGCCCTACAACGACCTCGATGCGGCGACGCGCCTGTTCGGCGAGATCGGAAGCGAAGTCGCCGCCGTGATCGTCGAACCGATCGCGGGCAACATGAACATGGTTCTGCCCGCAGCAGGATTCCTCGCGCACCTGCGCGCGCTCTGCGACGCGCACGGCGCGCTGCTGATCTTCGACGAGGTGATGACCGGTTTCCGTGTTGCGTTGGGAGGCGCGCAGGCGCTGTACGACGTGCGGCCGGATATTTCGACCTTCGGCAAGGTGATCGGGGGCGGCATGCCGGTGGGAGCGTACGGCGGTCGACGCGACCTCATGCGCCAGATTGCACCGAGCGGCCCGATCTACCAGGCAGGCACGCTGAGCGGCAATCCAGTGGCGATGGCGGCGGGCCTCGCATCCCTGCACCTCATCCAGCAACCGGGATTCCATGCCGAGCTGCACCGCAAGACGCGGCTTCTTTGCGATGGACTCACCGCAGTCGCCGTCGACACCGGGGTACCACTCAACTGCAACTTGGCAGCTGGCATGTTCGGCGTGTTCTTCAGCGCACAACCGGTCTCCACATTCGCGCAAGTGATGGCGTGCGATGTTTCGGCGTTCCGCACGTTTTTCGCAGCGATGCTGCGGCAGGGCGTGTATTTCGCGCCGTCGGCATTCGAGGCCGGTTTCATGTCGGCGGCGCACACCGAGGACGACATCGCCCGGACGCTCGACGCGGCGCGCGTGGCGCTGCGCGAAGTGGCGACAGGCGGTGGCGCATGAAACCGCAGACGCTTGCGGTGCACGCGGGCGCGGCGGTCGATCCGGCCAGCGCTGCGGTGGCGGCATCGCTGACGCTGAGCACGACGTTCGAGCATGCGCCCGACGGCGCGCGCGGACCGGCAGGATTCGAGTACGTGCGCGAGGACAACCCAAACCAGCGCCAGCTCGAGACCGCGCTGACCGCGCTGGAAGGCGGGGCCGCCGCGCTGGTCTTTGCTTCGGGCATGGCGGGCGTCGCGAACCTGCTGGACACTTTCGAGCCGCCCGGTGAAATCCTGCTGCCGCAGGACGTCTATCACGGCGTGCGCCGCTACTGTCGCGAGATCCTGGCGAGTCGCGGCTTCGCGATACGGGAAACCGACTTCGCGGACACCCGCGGCGTGATCGCGGCGATCAATGCTTCGACGCGAGTGGTGTGGTGCGAGACGCCTTCCAATCCGCAACTCGTCGTGACCGACATCGCCGCGGTCGCGGAAGCGTCGCGTCGTCACGGCGCGCTCGTCGCGGTCGACAACACGTTCGCCACGCCGCTGTTGCAGAGTCCGCTCGCGCTGGGGGCGGACGTGGTGATGCATTCCACGACCAAGTACCTCGCAGGCCATAGCGATGCGCTTGGCGGCGCGCTGGTGTTCGCGCGCAACGACGATCGCGCCGAGCAGGTGCGGCAGCGACGCACCCTCGGCGGGGCCACCGCGGCGCCGTTCAATGCGTGGCTGACGCTGCGCGGCATCCGCTCGCTAGCACCGCGCATGGAGTTTCATTGCAGGAATGCAGCAGCGCTCGCGGAATTCCTCGAACGGCATCCCGCAATCGCGCAGGTGAATTATCCAGGTCTCGCGTCGCACCCGGGGCACGCGATCGCGACGCGGCAGATGCGCGGCTTCGGCGGGATGCTGTCGGTTCGATGCGCGGGGGGCCGCGACGCGGCGCTCGCGATCGCCTCGCGGTTGCGCCTGTTCACCAACGCCACCAGCCTTGGTGGTGTGGAGAGCCTCGTCGAGCATCGGCGTTCGGTCGAGAGCGCCGGCAGCACCACGCCTGACGACCTTCTGCGCGTGTCCGTCGGCATCGAGCACATCGACGACCTCATCGCCGACTGGGAGCACGCCCTCGCGTAGGTTGCGCGGTCGGGTTCGTAGGTCAGGTCGCGCAGCGACCTGACGCTTTACCGCACCAAAGCCCCTCAACGTGCAGCGGTGTCAGGTCGCAGCAGCGACCTGACCTACATCGGCACGCATCACGGGTCGAGGAACAGGTCGGGCAGCAGCGGCTGGCCCGGCGACACGGCGTACTGCTCGAAGTCGGTGACTCCGGCGACGCGCAACACCTCTTCGTCGATCAGGAACTGGCCGGTGTGCGTGCCCGCGCTGGCGGTCAGCACCGCATGCGCGGCATCAGCCACGATCGTCGGCTTGCGACACCGCGCAACTTCGACACCGGGAATCATCTTGAGAGCGTCGGTGGCGATGATCGTGCGCGGCCACAAGGCATTGATCGAAATGCGGCGCTCCTTGAATTCTTCGGCAAGCCCCAGGGTCACCAGGCTCATGCCCATCTTCGCCAGGGTGTAGCCGGTCGACGGGCCCCACCACTTCGGATCGAGCGAGGGTGGCGGCGCCAGTGTGAGGATGTGCGGGTTGTCGCTCTCGAGCAGCAACGGCAGGCAGACCTGCGAGCACAGGAACGTGCCGCGCGCGTTGACGCCCTGCATCAGGTCGAACCGTTTCATCGGCGTGTCGAGCGCGCCGCGCAACCAGATGGCGCTGGCATTGTTGACCAGGATATCGATCGCGCCGAAATGCGCGTGCACCTGCGCGACCGCGCCGCGCACTTCATCTTCCTCGCGGATGTCGCAGCGAATCGCCAATGCGCGTCCGCCGGCGGCCTCGACCGCAGCGGCGGCGCTGTGGATGGTGCCGGGGAGCTTTGGATTGGCCACGTCGGACTTGGCGAGGATCGCGACGTTGGCGCCGTCGCGCGCGGCACGCTCGGCGATCGCGAGTCCGATGCCGCGCGAGGCGCCGGTGATGACGAGGGTTTTGCCGGAGAGGGTGTTGGTCATGGGTGCATTCTCGCGTGACTGACTCGAATCCGCAGAAAATCTTGCCTCGCCCCGCTTGCGCGGGCGCCGGGCGAAGGGCGGTATCGCCTTGCCGGAGGATAAAAGGCTTCACCCGGAGGCAAGGCGATACCGGCTTTCGCCACCGAGTGAGGGGCAGCATGGCGCGACGCGAGGCAGCTGCCCCTCATCCAGCGCTGTGCGGCAGTGGCGCTAGCTTGCGCCGCCTTTTCCTTCGTTGTCACGCCACCGGAACACGCGGCGGGTGACGAAGCGATAGACCGGCTTGACGCTGGCGAACCAGAGCGCGCGGAACCAGGAACGCCGCGCGAGCAGGCGGCGCTCGACGGGTGTCAGCCGCGACGGACAGTAAGTGCGCTTGTGCTTGAGCAGATGCCGCAGATCCTCGCGCGCCAGCAGCCGCATGCGGCGCGAACTTGGCGGACCGAATACGGCGAGCTGGAAGTCCGTAAGCGCAGGCGAACCCGTCGGCGTTACCAGCCAGTTCGGCTCCTTCGCGAGGTCGTTGTGGCTGACCCCTTCGCGATGCATCGCGCGTAGCAGCCGCCACGCGAGACGGTAGTACGCAGGGTCGCGGGGTTGTGCTTCCTGCATCGGCGCGCCTTCGATGTAGCTGCGCACCAGGACGCGGCCGTCCCATTCGAGCACCCGCGCAAAACCGTCGAGCCGGGCCAGCCGCTCGAGGGCCCTGCACTCCCGGCTTGCCACCCAGCGCGACACCGGACGCAGCCAGAAGCGTGCCCGCATCACGTCACGTTCGATCGACCGCTCACCGTCGCGCTCCACCAGCGTCACGCTGCCAAAGGCGTCGGCCTTCAACTCGCGACGCGCGACAGCGCCGTCAGAGTTGCGCAACCAGCGCCTCGGCCATGCGCACCGCGGATGCCCGCGCGACGCCGCGCGCCTCGAGCGTCAGCACGTGTTCGCCCCGCCGCGTAATGACCTGGCCTTGCCCAGACGCCGGCGCCACGAAGCCCGCGGCGACGGCCTCGTCGCCTACGCCTGTGAGCTTCTCGGGGGACAGCTTGAGGGCGTATTCGAGCCCGGTCACCGCGCTCTGGAAGTACGCGGCGCCGCGTTCGGTGCCGGAGCCGAGCGCAAGCGATGCGTCGTTGAACCACATCGCGCGCAATTCGCCGCCTTCGGCCGTACGCCATGAGCAGCCCGCGGCGCGCGGCACGCCCGGTTCCCCGGCGAGCGGTGTCGCGGTGACGGCCGAGGTGGACAGCAGCGTGGCCACGCGGAGGTCGCCGAGTTTCGCGCAGAGGCCGTCTGCCGGGACGCGCGGCGGTGGCAACGCGATCTCCTGGCTGCCGTCGGCCGATGCGGCGACCGGCGCGGCGGCCCTCCCGGACTCACGCGGCATCTTCTGCCAGAACCACCAGCCGGCCGCGCCCGCGGCGATCAGCAGTGCGATGCCGAGAAATCGGGTTGCACCGGAACCCTGGCGACGCCGTCGTGTCATGCGAACCCGCTGCTGGGTGAGATCGCGGATTATGCCCGAGCGGCCGTCACGTTCCCGTGGAACGCGTCGAAAGCGAAGCCAGTCCTGCGGCATGCGCCTCCCAGTCCGCCCCGTTGAAAGGCTCGATGGTCATGTCGAATGCCTGGTCCGCGTCGAGGCAGCGCACGTTGACATCGATGCCATCGGGGTTCGAGCGAGGAACGTAGAAAGACTTGACGCCGCAGATCCGGCAGAAGCGGTGCTGTGCGATGCCGCTGTTGAAGGTATAGGTCGAGAGCGCCTCGCTGCCCCGCGTCAGTACGAACCGCGACGCGGGGACGATGAGATGGAGGAATCCGCTCATGCGACAGATGGAACAGTTGCAGTCGAGCGCAGTAAACGCCCGCGGGGCCGTCACGTCGAACCGCACGGCGCGGCAGTGGCATCCGCCGTGCAGGGAAACGGGATCGACCAGGGCTTCAAGCATCGTTGCAAGTATCGCGCATACACTCTTCGGCGAATCCATGGCGGGGATGCACCGTGTCGATCGAGATCTGGTACGCGCTGGCCGGTCTGCTGATCCTGGTCGGGCTGGCGGGCACGATCCTGCCGGCCCTGCCCGGCGTCCCCCTCGTCTTCGCGGGCATGCTGCTCGCCGCGTGGGCCGGCGGTTTCGACAAGGTTTCGGTGTGGACCATCGTGCT
>JBBSLL010000021.1:0-54676 GCA_038255255.1 Lysobacterales bacterium | reverse complement strand
GGAAGATTTCCAAGGCTTCACCGGAACGGCGCGTCGAACGCGCGCGCCTCGGCAATCTGCTGCTCGAAGCGATCTCCGATCGCCAGCAACTGCTGCTTGTTCACGATGTTCTCGCCGCGATGCTCGAAATGGTATTCGTGGATGTGCGTCTCCACGATCGAATCGACCGGGCAGCTCTCCTCGCAGAATCCGCAGTAGATGCACTTGAACAGGTCGATGTCGTAGCGGGTCGTGCGGCGCGTGCCGTCTTCGCGGCGTTCGGAGTCGATGGTGATGGCGAGCGCCGGGCACACCGCCTCGCACAACTTGCAGGCAATGCAGCGCTCCTCGCCGTTGGGATAGCGACGCAGCGCGTGCAGTCCACGGAAGCGGCCCGACTGCGGGATCTTCTCCATCGGATACTGGATCGTGTACTTCGGGCGCACGAAGTACTTGCTGGTCAGCGTCAGTCCCTGGAGCAGTTCCCAGAGCATCAGGCTGCGGAAAAAGTCGACGATCCTCTTCATGCGCCCGACACCACGACGCCCCAGAACTTGAACACGGCGGCGACGGAAACCCACACGAGCGTGACCGGGATGAACACCTTCCAGCCCAGGCGCATGATCTGGTCATAGCGGTAGCGCGGGAAGGTCGCGCGAATCCACAGGAACGCGAACATGAAGAACATGGCCTTGAGGAACAACCAGGGCCAACCACCGTCCCACAGCCACGAAATGCAGCGCGGCCCGCCGGGATCGACAAGGCCTTGCAGCGGGCTCAGCCACCCGCCCCAGAACATGATCGCCGTCAGGAACGCGATCAGGATCATGTTCGCGTACTCGGCCAGGAAGAACACCGCGAACGCGGCGCCGCCGTACTCGACATGGAAGCCCGCCACGATCTCGGACTCGCCTTCCGCCACGTCGAAGGGCGCGCGGTTGGTCTCCGCGATGCCGGAGATGAAGTACACGACGAACAAAGGCAGCAACGGCAGCCAGAACCACTCGGCCAGGCCCGCGTTCCCCGCCTGCGCGCGAACGATGTCCGTGAGATTGAGCGATCCCGCGAGCACCAGTACGCCGAGCAGGGCGAAACCCATGGCAATCTCGTAGCTCACGACCTGCGCGGCGGATCGCATCGCGCCCAGGAACGCGTACTTGGAATTGGAGGCCCAGCCCGCGAGGATCACGCCGTACACGCTCATCGAGGTCATCGCGAGCAGATAGAGGATTCCCGCGTTGACGTCGGCCAGCACCACGCCGTCGTCGAACGGAACGACGGCCCAGGCGGCGAATGCCGGCGCCATCACCAGCACGGGCGCCAGGTAATAGAGGAAGCGGTTCGCGTTTGCCGGAACGGCTATTTCCTTGAACAGCATCTTGATCACGTCGGCGAACGGCTGCAGCAGTCCGAGCGGACCGACCTGGTTGGGTCCGAGCCGCACCTGCATGTAGCCGATCACCTTGCGCTCGAAATAGGTGTAGAACGCAACGGTGAGGATGAGCGGCAGCGTGATCGCGATGATCTTCGCGAGCGTGAGCCCGACAGTCCACGCATCGGGGTACGCGCGGCTGACGCCGTCGATCCAGAGGATGGCCTCGTCGATCATCGAGCCTCTCCGACGACGCGCCCGATGGTCACGCGGGATCCGAAACCGTCGAGACCGGCAGTTTCGACGAAGCCCGCAGGAATCGACGCTGCCCCGCGCGCCACGCGCGCATCGATCGCGAGCGGCAGGACGCAGGAGAAGTCACCCTGCGAGACCCTGACCGCGGAGTCATCGCGCACGCCGAATGCGGATGCATCGTCGGGGTGCAGGAGCGCCACCGGCGCGCCGGCCAGCGCTGTGGCCTGCAAGGCTGCAGCCCGGCGCACCACCGAGTCCACGCGATAGAGCGGCACACCGGCGATCCGCGCGAGACCCGTTACCGGCGCGTCCGCTGGCACGGGCGCCGGCGCTTCACGCCAGCTCGCCGGGGTTTCAGGCTTCATCTCGGGCAGCTGCGCGCGAACCTCTGAAAATTCGGTGAATTCGAAACCCGGCAATCCGAGTTGCGCTCCGAGCGCGCGCAGCACGCGCCATCCGGCGCGAGCCTCACCCGGCAACGCACCACCGGCCGCAGTGCGCTGCGCCCGGCCGTCGACGTTGATCAGCGTGCCATCGATCTCGGGCAGCAGTCCGATCGGCAACACCACATCTGCATGCGCGAGCAGCGACTCGTCCGCGAAAGACGAGAATGCGACCACCAGTTCGGCTGCGGCGAGCATGCGCACCCATTGTGCAGGGCGGGCGAAATCCAGCGGCTCGCAGCCGTAACTCACAATCGCGCGTGCACCTTCGGCGACCAGGCGGGTGGCGTCGCGCCCACCACGACCGGGCCGAATGCCCACTTGGGTCAGGCCAATCGCATTGGCACCCTGGGCGATTTCGTTGACGCGCGCCCCCACCGCTGCGGCCACGTTCCCGGCGGCTTTTCTGAGCGACGCGGAATCCTGTTGTTGCACGGCCTGATTGCCGATGATGACAACAGAGGCCGGAGCGGCCTTGAACGCGTCCAAGAAAATGGAAGCGAGGCCGACAGCATGGCCCTCAGGGTCGCGACCGGCTTGCAACGCCTCGAGGATTCCGCCCCACGCATGCGGAGGCGCGATGAACCTGCCTGCCAGTTCGAAGTTGAATTCGAAATCCATCGCGTTCAGTACGAAAACCTTTGCCCCACGCATCGCCGCCTTGCGAATGCGATGGGCAAGCAGCGGCTGCTCGCGACGTGGATCCGAGCCGATAAGCAATATGGCCCCGGCCTGCTCGATTTCAGCGAGCGGCATCTGGAACGGGCGCGGAGGCGCCGAGTCGCTGGCGTCGGATTTGCGCAGGCGATGATCCATGGACTCGCTGCCGAGCGCGCGCAGGAGGCGCGACAGCAGCATGCCCTCCTCGCAGGACGTCGCCGGGGAAACGAGCGCAGCGATGTCGGTGCCCTCATGGGCCCTGAGTGCGACGCTCGCGGCGGCAAGCGCCTGGTCCCAACTTGCCTCGACCAGGGCGCCATCGCGATTGCGCACCAGCGGCGCGAGCAACCGGTCTGCAGCGACCAGGCCCTGGTGGGAATAACGGTCGCGGTCGGAGAGCCAGCACTCGTTGACGGCTTCGTTCTCGCGCGGAACGCAACGCAGTACCTCGCCGCGGCGCACGTGCAGCCACAGGTTGGAGCCGAGCGCGTCGTGGTAACCCAGGGATTCGCGTGCGATCAGCTCCCACGGCCGCGCACGGAACCGGAACACCTTGTTCGTCAACGCGCCGACCGGGCACACGTCGATCACGTTTCCGGAGAGTTCCGACTCGACGGCCTTGCCGATGTAGGTCCCGATCGCGAGGTTCTCGCCACGCCCCATGCCACCGAGTTCGTAGGTCCCGGTGATCTCGGACACGAACCGGACGCAGCGCGTGCAATGAATGCAGCGCGTCATGTCGGTTGCGATGAGCGGTCCGAGGTTCTCGTCGGGCACCACCCGCTTGCGTTCGACGAAACGCGAGACCGAACGCCCGTAGCCCATCGCCACGTCCTGCAACTCGCACTCGCCGCCCTGGTCGCAGACCGGGCAGTCGAGCGGGTGGTTGATCAGCAGGAACTCCATCACATTGCGCTGCGCGTCGAGCGCGCGCGCCGACTGCGTCGCGATCTTCATGCCATCCATCACCGGCGTTGCACAGGCGGGCAACGGTTTCGGGGATTTCTCGACGTCGACCAGGCACATGCGGCAATTGGCGGCGATCGGCAACTTGTCGTGGTAGCAGAAACGTGGAATGGCGACGCCGATGCGGTCGGCCGCGTGAATGATCATCGAGCCCTTCGGCGCAGTGATCGCGACGCCATCGATCTCGATGGACACGTGCCCCTCGGGTACGGGCGGCCTGGGCAGGGCGATGTCGGTCGGTGCAGCGCTCATGCAGCCACCCGTTCGACATGGTTGCCGGTGAGTTCATCGTCGACCAGGAAGCGTCTGTTGACGATCGCGTACTCGAATTCGTTCCAGTAGTGGCGCAGGAAACCCTGGACCGGCCACGCGGCGGCCTCGCCGAACGCGCAGATCGTGTGGCCCTCGATCTGGCCGGCAGCGCGCTTGAGCATCGCGAGGTCCTCGAGCACCGCGTTGCCCTCGACGATGCGGGTCAGGAGGCGGTACATCCAGCCCGTTCCTTCCCGGCACGGCGTGCACTGCCCGCAGGACTCGGCCATGTAGAAGCGCGCAATGCGATGGCAGGCGCGCACCATGCAGGTTGTGTCGTCCATCACGATGACGGCGCCCGAGCCGAGTCCAGAGCCCGCCTTCTGCAAGGCGTCGTAGTCCATGGTCAGGCCCAGCATGATCTCCGCCGGCAGCACCGGCATCGACGAGCCGCCTGGAATGACGGCCTTGAGCGTGCGGCCCTCGCGCATGCCACCCGCCATCTCGAGCAGATCCTTGAACGGAGTGCCGAGGCGAATCTCGAAGTTGCCCGGCTTCGCGACATGACCCGATACCGAAAAGATCTTCGGGCCACCATTGTTGGGTTTGCCGAGCCCGAGGAACCACTCGGCGCCATTGCGCATGATCGCCGGCACGGAAGCGAAGGTCTCGGTGTTGTTGATGGTGGTCGGCTTGCCGTACAGGCCGAAGTTCGCCGGGAACGGCGGCTTGAATCGCGGCTGTCCCTTCTTGCCCTCGAGCGACTCCATCAACGCGGTTTCTTCGCCACAGATGTAGGCGCCCGCACCCAGCACGGTATGGATTTCGACGTCCACGCCCGAGCCCTGGATGTCACGACCCAGCCAGCCCTTTTCGTACGCCTCGCGCAGCGCGTGCTCGAAGCGTTCGAAAGGTTCGTGGTGGAACTCACCGCGAAGATAGTTGTAGGCCACGGTCGCACCCATCGCGTAGCAGGCGATCGCCATGCCCTCGATGACCGCATGCGGGTTGTAGCGCAGGATGTCGCGGTCCTTGCAGGTTCCGGGTTCCGATTCGTCGGAGTTGCACAGGACGTATTTCTGGGTGATGGTTCCCTTGGGCATGAAGCTCCACTTGAGCCCTGCCGGAAAGCCCGCGCCACCGCGCCCACGAAGGTTCGAGGCCTTGATCTGCTCGATCACATCCGCCGTTGCGGTTTTCTCGGCGAGGATCTTCCGCCAGGCCTGGTAGCCACCGGACTTGAGGTAGCTGTCGTAGCTCCACGGCTCCGCGAAATGCAGCGTCGTGAAGCACACGTTGTGGGCTTCGGGGACTGGTCCGTAATTCATGCGGGCATCTCAGCGCAGCCCATCGAGCAGCGCGTCGACCGATTCGGACGTCAGGCGCTCGTGGTAGTGGCCGTCGACGACCATCATCGGCGCCGCGGAGCACGCCGCAAGGCATTCCTCCTCGACCTTGAGGTAGATGCGGCCGTCAGGCGTGCTCTGGCCCAGCCGGATGCCGAGTTTCCGCTCGCAGTGCCGCACGATGTCCTGGGCACCGTTGAGCCAGCAGGAGATGTTGGTGCAGATCGCCACCTTGTGCCGGCCAACGGGCTCGAGGTCGAACATCGAATAGAACGTCGCAACCTCGTATGCCCAGACGGGCGGCACGCCGAGATACTTCGCGACCGCGGCCATCGAGGCGTCGGTCAGGTGGCCCCCGTTCTGCTCCTGTGCCGCCATCAGCCCCTGCAGCAATGCGCTGCGGCGACGGTCGACGGGAAACTTGGCCAGCCAGTGGTCGATGTGCGCCCGCGTGGCGTCGCTGAGCGCCACCAGCGGATCGATGTCGCGCACGGCCTCGAAGTTGCCGGTCGCCCTCATCGGTCGATCTCGCCAAAGACGACGTCATACGTACCGATCATGGCCACCACGTCGGCCAGCATGTGGCCGCGCACGATCTCGTCGATCGAAGACAGGTGCGCGAATCCGGGTGCGCGCAGCTTGACCCGGAAAGGCTTGTTGGCGCCGTCGGAGATGACGTAGGCACCGAACTCCCCCTTGGGAGCCTCGACCGCCGCATAGGTCTCGCCGGCCGGCACGCAGTAGCCCTCCGTGAACAGCTTGAAGTGATGGATGAGCGCTTCCATGTCGTCTTTCATCTCGGTGCGCGCGGGTGGCGCCACCTTGAAATTGTCGATCATCACGGGGCCCGGAGTCGCGCGCAGCGCATCCACGCACTGCCTGATGATGCGGTTGGACTGCCGCATCTCCTCGACCCGCACGAGGTATCGGTCGTAGCAGTCGCCGGTTGCCCCCACCGGAATATCGAAGTCGACGGCGTGGTACATCGCATAGGGTTGCTGCTTGCGAAGGTCCCAGGCAAGGCCTGAACCGCGCAGCATCGGCCCCGTCATCCCCCAGGCCAGCGCCTGTTCGGGCGACACGACGCCGATCCCGACGGTGCGTTGCTTCCAGATGCGGTTGTCGGTCAGCAGCGTCTCGTACTCGTCGACCCGCGCCGGGAAGTCGGCGCAGAACGCATCGAGGAAATCGAGCATCGAGCCTTCGCGCCACGCATTGATGCGCTTGAGTTCGTTGCCCTTGCGCCACGGCGACTCGCGGTACTGGGGCATGCGATCCGGGAGGTCGCGGTAGACGCCACCCGGGCGGTAATAGGTCGCGTGCATGCGCGCGCCACTGACCGCCTCGTAGCAGTCCATGAGCTCTTCGCGCTCGCGGAATGCGTAGAGGAACACCGTCATGGCGCCAAGGTCGAGCCCGTTGGACCCGATCCACATCAGGTGATTGAGGATGCGCGTGATCTCGTCGAACAGCGTCCGGATCCACTGCGCGCGCAGGGTTGGCTCGATACCCATCAACTGCTCGATGGCGCGAACGTAGGCGTGCTCGTTGCACATCATCGACACGTAGTCCAGTCGATCCATGTAGCCGATGGACTGGTTATACGGCTTGGATTCGGCGAGCTTCTCGGTTCCCCGATGCAGCAGCCCGATGTGCGGATCGGCGCGTACGATGGTCTCGCCATCCATTTCGAGGACCAGGCGCAGCACGCCATGGGCCGCCGGATGCTGCGGGCCGAAGTTCATCGTGTAGTTGCGGATTTCGGCGAGGTCGCTCACGCCGTTCCCCCGTCGCCAGCCGCTTCGGCGCGCGCCTGCTCGTAGCGCGAGTCGTCGCGAATGACGCGCGGCACCAGCACGCGGGGCACGATGGACACCGGCTCGTATACGACGCGCTGCTTCTCGGGGTCGTAGCGGACCTCGACGTTGCCGATCAGCGGAAAATCCTTGCGAAACGGATGACCGATGAAACCGTAGTCCGTGAGAATCCGTCGCAAGTCCGGATGGCCTTCGAACACGATGCCGTAAAGATCGAAGGCCTCGCGCTCGAACCAGTTCGAGCCACGCCAGATCCCGGTCAGCGAGGAGATGATCGGAGCCGCCGAGTCCGAACACCGGGCCCTCAAACGAATTCGCCAGTTGTGGGTGACCGAGAGCAGGTGCACGACCACTGCAAAGCGCCCTGATTCGGCTACGTCTCTCGGCCGGTCCGCCCATGCAAATCGACCCGGACCCGCCCGTCCTTCCACTCCGCGGGAAAACCCTTCGTGCGTCACCTCGACCGTGTCCCACTCGTCGACGCCGATGCCGAGGTAATCGACCCCGCACAGATCGACCAGTTGCTCGAACGCAAACGCGGGATCGTCGCGCAACACCTGCGCGGTCTCCATCCAGTGCTCCGGCGCGACTTCGATCGTGGCCTGGCCCAGCGCGTCATGGGAGCCGAGCACGCGGTCTCCCAACCGCTGCTGCACCGACAGCAGGAGCGACTCGACCGCAGTCATGCCTTGCGCCCGACGGTGCTGGTGCGGCGGATCTTCTTCTGCAGCTGCAGGATGCCGTAGATCAGGGCTTCCGCGGTCGGCGGACAGCCCGGCACGTAGATATCGACCGGCACGATGCGGTCGCACCCACGCACCACCGCGTAGGAGTAGTGGTAATAGCCGCCACCGTTGGCGCAGCTGCCCATCGAGATCACCCACTTGGGATCGGGCATCTGGTCGTAGACGCGGCGCAATGCCGGCGCCATCTTGTTCACCAGGGTTCCCGCGACGATCATCACGTCGGACTGCCGCGGACTCGGGCGGAAGACGACGCCATAGCGGTCGAGGTCGAGGCGCGCAGCGCCGGCATGCATCATCTCGACCGCACAGCACGCGAGGCCGAACGTCATGGGCCACATGGAGCCCGTGCGCGCCCAGTTCACCAGCGCATCGACGGAAGTGACCCCGAAACCCTTTTCCAGCAGTGGATTGTCGCCTGCCGGCCGCAGGATGTCGTCAACCTGCCCGATCGGCACGGGGTTGTGCATCACGCCGCTGACGCGATCGATCACTCCCATTCGAGCGCGCCCTTCTTCCACGCGTACACGAAACCGATGAGGAGCAGCACGAGGAACATCGCGACTTCGATCAGGGCGAGCACGCCGATCTTGGTGAACACCACTGCCCAGGGCACCAGGAAGGCGATCTCGAGGTCGAACACGATGAACAGGATCGCGAACAGGTAATAGCGCACGTCGAACTGCATGCGCGCGTCCTCGAATGCCTCGAAACCGCATTCGTAGGGCGACATCTTGTCGGCGCCGGGGCTCTTGGGACCCAGAACCGAGCCGAGCGCGAGCAGCGCCACGGCGATGACGGTCGCCACCGCGAGGAACAGCAACACCGGCAGGTATTGCGACAGGTCCATCGCTCGTTCCGTAACCCTGGGCCGCCGGCGTGGCTACGCCGATAAGAGAAATCTGATTCCACCGCGCCATCCGGGGCCCTCGAGAGGCTCAGGACGGTCCCGCCTGACCGCGGGTACATCGCTCGCGCGACGGCCCTTCGTACTGCATTTCCGCGCTTCGCGATCCCTCGTGAATCGGGATCGCCAGTCGCCTGAAACAAGGAAGGCGCCATGACGCCTTCCGGATTGGTGCCCAGGAGAGGACTCGAACCTCCACAACTTTCGTCGCTACCACCTCAAGGTAGTGCGTCTACCAATTTCGCCACCTGGGCTTTGATACGGAGAGGCCGACGGCGATCTGCTGCCGTCGGCCTGGATTTTTCGCGAGTCTATCGTGCCGGCTTGTCGTCCGTCTGCGCGGGAGCCGCCGGAACGTCGGTCGCGGTCGGCACAGGTACCGTCGCCACCGGAACCGACGGGTCGACGGTCAAGGTGCCGGCTGAGGGAGCGGTCGTGACCGGAGAGACGATCCCTGGAGCACCCGCGGGAGCCTGGGGAACGTCGGACGCGGGCGTCGGCTTGGCGGGCGTCTGCGTGCTACTGGTTTGCCCCATGACGCCGAGGTCGACCTCCTGCGCGATGCCGGCACCGCGGGATACGTAAATTCCCATGCCCAGCGTCAGCACGAAAAACGTCGTCGCAAGCACTGCGGTAGAACGCGTCAGGAACGAGCTCGCGCCGCGCGAGCCGAACACCGTGGCGGAAGCGCCGGCGCCGAAACTGGCACCTGCGGTTGCGCCCGCGCCCCGTTGCAGCAGGATGAAAGCGGTCATGGCGATCGCCACCAGGACATACACAATGTTCAGGACATTCAGCATTTCGATTCCAGATGGGGCCCGATCGACTGCGGATCAGGACGCCGCTTTGCAGATCGCGAGGAAATCCTCCGCGACGAGTGAGGCACCACCGATGAGACCACCATCGATGTCGGGCTGCGTGAAAAGCTGCTGCGCGTTACCCGGTTTTACGCTGCCACCGTAGAGGATCCGCAGCGAGCCGGCGAGTTTAGCATCGTGCCGGGCAAGCACGCTACGCAGGAACGCATGCGCGTCCTGGGCCTGCTGCGGCGAAGCGGTCCGACCCGTGCCGATCGCCCAGACCGGCTCGTAGGCCAATACCGCCCTTGCGAAGGAATCGACTCCCGCGGCGGCGATCACGGCTTCGAGTTGCCTCGACAAAAGCCCCTCGGTGCCGCCCGACTCGCGCTGCTCGAGCGTTTCCCCTACACACAGGATCGGCTGGAGATTGACTGCCAGCGCCGCGAGAAACTTCGCTGCCACGAGGTCGTCGGACTCGGCGTGGTACTGGCGTCGCTCCGAGTGGCCAACGAGGGCGTAGCGGCATCCGATGTCCGAGAGCATGCTCCCGGAAATCTCGCCCGTGTAGGCCCCGGTCGCGTGCCGGCTGATGTCCTGGGCGCCGAACTGCAGCGCATCACCACCGAACTCGCTGATCAGCATCGACAGGTGCACGAACGGCGGAAGCAACGCGATATCGCATTTCGCACCGGAATACGCGGAAACAGCTTCAGCCAGGGCGTGGGCAGTGACCCGGTCCCCGTGCATCTTCCAGTTGCCAGCCACGATCTTGCGGCGCATCCACGCTCTCCGGGTTTTGTAAGGGGCGTAAAGTTCGCCGTCGTTCTTCTAAACTCGGGCAATGCAAGAGAAAACGCAAGACGCGCCGACTGCGGCGTTGATCACGGGCGCCTCGGCCGGTATCGGCGCCGCGTTCGCGAGAGCTTACGCCAGGCGGGGAAAGGTCCTGGTTCTCACGGCCCGGCGCGGCGACCGGTTGCGCGAGCTGGCGCTTTCGCTCGCACCCCTTCGATGCGAGGTGATCGAAGCCGACTTGTCGGACCGCGACGCACCTGCCCGCATCGAGGCCGAAGTCGCGCGGCGCGGACTGGTCATCGACACACTGGTCAACAACGCGGGATACGGCGTGACCGGCAGTTTCCTGTCGCGCGACTGGCAAACGCACGCGGATTTCCTGCAGGTCATGGTGACTTCGGTGTGCGAGCTCACCCATCGGTTCCTGCCGGGAATGCGTGCACGCAAGCACGGCCGCGTGATCAATGTCGCCTCGATCGCCGGCCTGGTGCCGAGCAGCGCCGGACACACGCTCTATGGGGCGAGCAAGAATTTCGTGATCCGGTTTTCCGAGTCGCTCGCACTCGAGCTTGCAGGCACCGGCGTCCACGTTTGCGCGCTCTGTCCCGGTTTCACGTGGACGGAATTCCACGACGCCAACGGCATGCGACCGCGCATGGGCGGAATGCCGGCGTGGCTGTGGCAAACCGCGGATGCCGTGGTCGAAGAAGGGATCGAAGCGGTTGAACGGGGACGCTCAAGGCACGTCACCGGCACGGTCAATCGCGTACTGACGACTGCCTTCAAGCACCTGCCGCAGCCGCTGGCCGACGCGGTGATCCGCCGGCAATCGCGGAACTACCGCAACGTGGATTGAAAATGCCAGGCCGCTTCGCGACCTGACCTGCATATTTCGGGGATTCGGTGAGCGCGGGTCCTACTTGAGCTTGATCTCGCGCAGGCGCTCGTCGAGATAGTCCTGCGCGGTGATCGGTTGCGGGTAGCGGCTTGGATTGTCGGCCGACACCGTCGATGGCAGCACGTCGATCAGGAAATCCGGATTGGGATGCAGGAAGAACGGTGTCGAATACCGTGGCCTGCGCGCGCCGTCCCCCGGCGGATTGACGACCCGATGCGTGGTGGACGGATAGACGTGATTGGTCAGGCGCTGCAGCATGTCTCCGATGTTCACCACGATCGTGTCGGCGTCGGCAGTGAACGGCACCCACTCGCCCAGGCGCGACTTCACCTCGAGGCCGGCTGCGCTTGCGCCCACCAGCAACGTGATGAAGTTGATGTCCTCGTGCGCACCGGCGCGAACGTTCGGGACGTCTTCCTGCGTGATGGGCGGATAGTGGATCGGGCGCAGGATCGAGTTGCCAAAGTTGGTCTTGTCCGCGAAATAGTCCTCCGGCAATCCGATGTGCAATGCCAGTGCTGCGAGCACGCGCGAGCCCAGCGCATCGAGCGCTTCGTACAGGCCATAGGCGTGCGTGCGCATCCCGGGCACCTCGTCGGGCCAGAGGTTCGGCGGCATGACGTCGGCGTACCTTGATCCTGCCGGCAGCTCGCGCCCCACGTGCCAGAACTCCTTGAGGTCCGGGTACTTGGAATCCTTCGCCGTCTCGACGCCGAATGGCGTGTAGCCACGCGCTCCTCCCGAACCCGGCAGGATGTAGCGACGCTTGGTGGCGTCCGCCAGAGCGAAGAAGCGCACCGACGCGTCGTAGGCCGCCTCGATCAGGGCCGGGTCGATGCCGTGGCCACGAATGCCGGCAAACCCCCATTCCTCGTAGGCCGCGCCGAGCTCCGAGACGAAGCGGGCGCGCTCCGACGGCTCCGCGGCGGGATCGAAGCGGCGGATATCGAGAGTCGGAATCTGCGCGGTCATGGGCTGCACTTGTTGGCGATGAAGGGCGGCATCAGGCGGCAGCACGTACCGCGTCCGCCAGCTGCTGGCTGAGAAGCTCGACTTCCACGGCGTCCTCCGCCTCGATGGTCACGCGCACCAGCGGTTCCGTACCTGACGCACGCAGGATGACCCTGCCCCGCTCCGCAAGAGTCATCTCCACTGCGTGGAGAGCGGCCTGGACGGATGCGTGTTCGAGTGGCCGGGAACCGGCGGCGACTGGAATATTGACCGTTCGCTGCGGCAGGCGTCGCATGGCCGACACCGCCTCGTGCAGGCCCTGGCGCTGCGCCTGCAGGGCCAGCAACACCTGCAGCGCGGACACGATGCCGTCGCCCGTCGTGGTCTTGTTGAGGCAGAGGATGTGTCCTGAACTCTCGCCCCCGAGCCATGCCTGTTCCGCCTTCATCATCTGGTGCACGTAGCGGTCGCCCACGCGGGCGCGCATGAAACGGTGGCCCAGTGCGGTGATCGCCTGCTCCAGCCCGAAATTGCTCATCAGGGTGCCAACGACGGGGCCGGTCAGCTTGCGCGCACCGACCCAGTGCGCCGCGATGACGTAAAGGAGCGCGTCGCCGTCGTGCACGGTGCCGAAGCGATCGACCATCATGAGCCGATCCCCGTCCCCGTCGAAGGCGATCCCCAGATCCGCCTCGCGTTCGACCACCACCCGCTGCAGCTGTGCAAGGTCGGTCGCGCCGCACCCGAGGTTGATGTTGAGGCCGTCGGGTTCAACGCCGATGCCGTGCACCCGTGCGCCAAGCTCCGAGAACACCGCCGGCGCCACGTGGTAAGTGGCTCCGTGGGCGCAATCGACCACGAGGTTCAGGCCCGCGAGGGAGAGGCCACGCGCAGTGCTCTTGCAGAATTCTACGTAGCGGCCTTCGACATCCGGAACGCGGCGAACCCGCCCGAGGCGATGGGCTTCGACCGTTGCAAAAGGCTGTTCGAGCTCCAGTTCGATGCTGGCCTCGATCGCGTCCGAAAGCTTCTCGCCGCGCCCGGAAAAAATCTTGATGCCGTTGTCGTAGTACGGATTGTGGGACGCACTGATGACGATGCCAGCGCCGCCGTCGAATGTCCTCGTCAGATGTGCGATTGCGGGCGTCGGCATGGGTCCCAGCAACTGCACGTTGATGCCGGACGCGGTCAGTCCCGCCTCGAGCGCCGACTCGAACATGTAGCCCGAAATACGCGTGTCCTTGCCGATCAGCACCGTGCGCGCCCCTTCGCGCGACAACGCCCGCCCGATCGCCGCACCCAGACGCAGCATGAAATCGGCAGTGATGGGCTCCTGGCCTACTTTGCCGCGGATGCCGTCGGTGCCGAAGTATTTTCGTTGAGTCATGCTTTAGGCCGTTCCGTGGCCACGAATTGTATGCGCAGGCGTCGCCCGGCGCGCATGCCGCCGTTCCCGACCGCGTCTCCACATACACTTCCCGTCGCATGGCAAAAGAAGGCGGGATCGCCTTGCCTCCGGGTGAAGCCTCTGATCCTGCGGCAAGGCGATCCCGCCTCCTTTTGCCCTCGGGCCCGGTTCGTCCTGACCACGCACCGCAGTCGCGCCCCTCATCCGCGGGCGCGCGGCACGATCAGATGCACTCCGCAGACCGGGAACAGCGATGCACGAAAACTCCATCAACATGATCGGCGGCGGCCTGGCCGGGGCACTCATGGCAGGGTTCCTGGCGCGTCGCGGCTTCGATACGACGGTTTTCGAGCGTCGCGCCGATCTCAGGCGAACCGGAATGGGCGGAGGCCGCTCGATCAACCTGGCACTCGCGGAACGCGGGTTGAACGCACTGCGACGCGCCGGCATCGAGAAGGAAGTCCTGGCCAATGCGGTGATGATGCGCGGCCGTCACGTGCATGCGCGGGACGGATCGACACGGCTGCTTCGCTACGGCCGCGACGACAGCGAGGTGATCTGGTCCATCAACCGTGGCCGGCTGAACGCTGTGTTGCTGGACTTTGCGGAACGCTGCGGCGCCAGGCTGCGGTTCGGGACGCGCGTTGAAACCATCGACTTCGCAGCCGACGAGATGGTTGTCGTCGATGAAATTACCGGCGCGGCAAGCACGCTGCCCTGCAGGATCGCCATCGGTTGCGATGGCGCCGGTTCCGCGGTGCGAATGGCGATGGCACGCGAAATCGACATCGGCGAGCGGTTCGAACCGCTCGGCCATGGGTACAAGGAACTCGAGATTCCCCCGACTCCGGACGGCGGATTCCGGATCGAGAAGAACGCGCTTCACATCTGGCCGCGTGGGGGCTACATGGCGATTGCACTCCCCAATACCGAAGGGAGCTTCACCGTCACGCTGTTCCTGCCCAACGAGGGCCCCTATCCGAGCTTTGCGACGGTCAGGAACGCAGTCGACGCATTGGCGCTGTTCAAGGAGGAATTCGCGGATGCCGTTCCGCTTATGCCGGAGCTGGAAAGCGATTTCGACACCAATCCCGTCGGCATGCTCGGCACGACCAGGGTCGCGCAATGGCACCTGCGCGGGGAGGCATTGATCCTCGGCGACGCGGCGCATCCCATCGTGCCCTTCCACGGCCAGGGCATGAACTGCGCATTCGAGGATTGCGCCGAACTCGATACCCTGCTGGACGGCGCCAGCGGATGGGCCGAACTGTTCACCGAGTTCCAGCGCCGGCGCAAGCCGAACGCGGATGCCATTGCCGACATGGCGGTCGAGAACTACGTGGAAATGCGCGACCGCGTGGACGACGCGGACTTCCTCCGGCAACGGGCGCTCGAGACGGTGCTCGCGGACCGGTTCCCGGAACGCTTTGTTCCGCGCTACGCGATGGTCACGTTCCGTCGGGTGCCGTATGCCACCGCGCAGGCGCGTGGAGAGGTGCAGTCGGACATTCTCCGACTTCTGCTCGCAGCGCATCCGGAACGCGAATTCGACCCGGGCTGCATCGACTGGGCTCTTGCGCGGAGCCTGATCGACGCGAAGCTGGCGCCGCTGGATTAGTTCTTTCTCGTGCCATTGCCCTTGCGGAGCGACGTCAGTCGCAACTGCGACTTGTCGCGAGCCGCACGACGGCATCGTCCTCGGTCCAGCGGCCGCCCACCGGGGGCAACAGATTGACATCGATCGCGATGCGCCCCGCTTCGAGCGAAGTGAAGCTGCGCGTCAAAGTACCGGCTACCCGGAAGGTCGGTGCGCGGTATGGACAAAGCGGGCACGCGCCGTCGGTCTGCGACATCGTCAACTGGCCGGCACCGAACGGGCTGTTCTGCCCGATCAGCCAGCGCGGATTACCTGCGTCGTCATAAAGGTAGGCAAGTTCGCTGTCGGTCACACGGGTGGTGAACAGGCTGTAGCCATATCCCGAACGGGCTGGCGCATACCACGTGCCGGAGAAATCTCCGGTGACCGCGCCGTCAGTTGGGCAACTCGCCCCGTCGCGGATTTCCGCCACCGGCTCGCTGCCATGCCGGCCGTACAACGACCAGCTGAACCGGTAGCCATCGGCGGTCCGGGTGAGGCCCCCTCGACCTACGTTGACGTATCGCGTCTCGGCGCCGTCCCACGTGAATCGCAGCAGCGGGCCCTCGAAACTGCTGGCCCCATCCGTCGGCCACGCGCCTCCCATCGTGTAGAACTCGGGAGTGCCGTCCTCCCGGTATGCGTACCAGATGAGTGCACCGACCGGTCCGCCCTGGCTCAGGAACAGGCCATGGCCGGAACGGGCGGGATTGAAGAACGTGCCGGGGGGAATGCGGTCGGCGGCGGCGCCCTGCGCAAACGGCAGGACCGAGAGCTCGATTTCGTTGATCGACGCGGAGCTATTGAACGGAACGATGTACCAGCGGCCTGGGGTGAGGCCCGCGGTCATGCCGTAAGAAACGGACTGGCCAGGCACCAGGTCGAACTCGCGCACGACCGGCGTGCCTGCAGTGTCGAACAACTCGGGGCCCGCACTGGCCACGGCGCTGACGAAGCGCAACTTTCCCGCTCCCGTAGAGCGAACCTGCACGTCGAAGCGTTGCGCGCCGCGCGGTACGTCGACCGCAAGGCCGTTGTGCGTGGCCTGCGCCAGCAAACGCACCAGCAACGGAGCAGTGCCAGGGTGCAGGACCCGAGCGAGTCGCTCGCCTCCCGCGCGAACGAAGACGGGCAGCGCAGGCGAAAACGCACCGGCCGGGCTCGCACGCACGCGCATCGCGCCGAACCAGTCCTCGGCGGGGAGCATTGCGCTGCTCGACCAGCTCATGCGCAGCGAGAACGGCGCGTCCTGGGCGACTTGACCCGGCGACGTGGCCGTCAGGTAACCGTCGCGCGCGACGTTGGCGAGTTCGTCGCCTTCGTGGGCCCCGGGCTGCGCCGGGAAAGTAGTGCTGGCGAAACGCAGTGTCACCGTATCCGTGCTGGTCGAGGAATTCTGCGCAAGGAACCACGCACGCGGATTGGACAATCCTGCAGGGACCCGTATTTCCGCGAGGCATTGCTCGAAGCTCGAAGTGGAATCCCTGCCGCACAGTTCCTCGTTGGCGTCCGGTGCGTTGTCGCCGTCCAGGTCGAGTCCCACGTACAGATTGACGTCACGGCCGGCAGCGGCGCGCACGTCGCTGAACAACGCCACTTCCACGGGGCCACCGCGTTGCGGAACGCGCACGGGCGTGGTTGCGAAGAACGTGCCGCCACCTTCCGCGTCGTAGGGATCGTTTTCCGTCGTATCCCTCGCGAGGCTGCGCGTGTCGGTACGCAGTCGCACCAGGTCGGTGGTGTCGAAGCCCGGATTGGAAAGTGCCGAGAGTCCCTGCAACGGCACGTCCTCGAGTCCGCCATCGACCGGCGCGACCAGATCGATGCGTGGTGGCAGGTTGCCGAGACTCGAAAGCACCGACACCGGCATGCGCACACGGGGCGTCGCGGGGATCACCGGAGCTTCCTGGGGAACCAGGACCACCGAGCCGGTCGTGCGCACGCCCACGCTCGCCGCCGCGTCGAAGCGCACTTCGATACGCAATTGCTGCTGTCCATTCGGCTGCAGGGTGAACTGCGCCGGAGTCACGGACACCGTGGCGGGTCCGAATCCCTCGGTTGCGGCGAGCCACGAACTTCCGCGACCGTTGTCCCGCACGTTCCGGAAAAACACGCAACGCCGCACGCAGTTACCGAATGCGATCGACGGAAGGTTGAGTGCAGCCGGCCCGGCCAGCACGTCTCCCGTCGCGTTCGGCAAACTGGTGTTGCCGCCCACGAAGGCGCCGGACATCACGGGACCGGTTTCCGGAAAGTGCAGCGCAGCGCGGACCGCCTGCCCGACGTCCAGCCTGCCGCCGCCTGCATCCTCGAAGCGCGCCGGTGTGGCGAGATCCTGGTTGCGCACGCCGGAGACCGTTCCGGTGAGCAGCGCCGATTCGACCTGGGAAACATTCCACGCCGGATTCGCACCGAGCACCAGCGCCGCCGCGCCGGCGAGATGCGGCGCGGCCATGGACGTGCCTGACAGCGTCGCTAGCCCCGTACCGGTTTGCGCCGCGGCCAGGATGTTGGTGCCGGGCGCCGTGATGTTCGGTTTGAGATAACTGTCGCCGGCGACGGGACCGCGGCTGCTGCTGGCGGCCAGCACGTCCGCGCGGGCGTTGTCGCGCTGAGCCTGGGTGCCGCTGATCGCTCCCTGCAGACTGCCGCCCGCCTGCGCCATCGCCGCCAGCAGGCGCTGGCCTTCGGCAAGTCCGAGGTGCACCGCCGGAAGGTAGTGATCGTCGCTATTGACGCTCTCCCCCTCGGCGGGGCTGTTGATCAGGATCATCCCGCCGCCCCCGGCGGCGCGTACATTAAAGCCCTTGGCCACGCGGGCCTGCACACCACGCCGGCACACCACGATTTCGCCGTTGAAAGTGCCCGCCGGCCAGGGGTTGCTGGCACCGACCGGAGGCAGCGTCAAATCCTCGCCATTGCCGCAGAGCGCTGATCCAAACGCCGTCGCGTCGACAATGGCGCGCCGACCCAGTGCACCGGTGATGCCGTCGCCGATGAACTCCGGCACAGCGGAAGCGCCCGGACCGGAGACATCAAAAAGCCGGTTGACGAAGCGCCGGTCATGCGAAGCGTTCGCGGCCGCCATCACCCACGGCGCATTCGCGGGCGATCGCACCGTACCTGCGCCAGGTCCGCTGTTGCCTGCCGACACCGACGCGACGATGCCGGCGTTGCGCACACGCAGGAAGGCCGCGATGTCATCGTTGCCTGCGACCACGGACGCGCGGATGTCGCGCGCTGGCCCGCCGATGGAATAGTGGACGATGTCGACGCCGTCCGCGGTCGCCTGGTCCAGCGCGGCGAGCAACGCGGAAACCGGACAATCGTCTTCCTTGGTGCAGGCCTTGTACGAAATCAGCGCGGCGTGTGGAGCCACGCCGGAAACCCGCAGCGGCAGCGTGATCGTTTGCCCGTTAATGCTGCGATCGATGACGTTGCCGACCGCAGTGGACGCCACGTGCGAGCCGTGGCCGGTGGTATCGCTGCCGTCACGGGGTTGCTCGGTGGTGAACTCGTAAATGCCGATCAGCTTGTCGTTGCAGCGACCCGGCGTGGTAACGCACCTGCCGTACTGGCGCCCACGCGGGTTGGAATGGTTGAAACCATCACCGCCGATGTCCGCGAACGATGGATGCGAGGCGTTGATGCCGCTGTCGATCACGCCCACCACGACTCCTTCGCCGCGTGGACCACTGTTGCTGTCGTTCCATGCCACGGGGGCCCCGACCCAGCCCGGACCGGCGTCGGTGTCGAGGAACCTGCGCTCGTCCTGCTCGACCGATCGCACGCCCGGCTGCGCCCGAAGGCGCGCAGCTTCCTGCGCTGTCAGGGTGACTGCCATTCCATTGGTGACGACGCGGTACCGAAAGCGCGGCACCACGGTCTTCTTCGCCAATCCGCCAATCGCTGCGAGGACGTTGGCGTGCTGCGCGTCGAGATGTTCGAGATAGTCGCGCGACTCCGGAGCGTCGACGCGCAGCTTGGCCGCGTGGCCTGCCGCAGGATCGGAGGCGGTCTTCGCGAGACTCGTGCCATCAATGGCCGAGCGCAATCCACCGGCGTAGTCGGCGAGCGGCGGATCGTCGAGGACGATGATGTAGAGATCGCCAGCATCCGCAGGCGCGTCCACCACGTTCGCGAACGAGACCTGCTCCGACGCAAGGCAAGCACCGGCAAAACCAAGGGATGCGAGCGCGAACGCGGCTCGGCGGACGGACTGCCATACGGGCGACGCACACGACGACCCGGGCGCGGCTGCAGACGCGAACGCCGGGCTGGTCTTCATCCTGCAAATCTCCCGCATGGCGTAGTCATACCGCGTGTCTTGTCGAATCCGTCGGCAGCCAAGACTCGGGCCGCAATGACACGGACCGCGAACGACACGGACATTCTTACTATGCGGCTCCACCCTGTTCGCACAAGGCCAGACGGGACCGTCGATCGCCCAATTCCGCACGGTCGGGCCGATCCTCACGAATTGTTCCTCGAGTGTGTCGGTGCGGTTAGCATGGCGGGCCCTCGCTGTTGTGCATTGCATGTCCGTCGCGTCATCGCCCGCAGACTTTTCATTGACCGTCCGCGAGCTCTGCTTTGCGCGCGCCGGCGAACGCATCTTCGGACCGGTGTCGTTCGCATTGCGGAGCGGCGACCTGTGCGCGATCGCGGGTTCCAACGGAGCCGGCAAGACCACGCTGCTCCAGGTGCTGGCGGGACTGCTGGCCCCGAGCGAAGGGTCCTTCGACGTCCGCACCCACGCGCAGGATCTGCCCACTCCGGCCTACCCGCGCACTGCGTTGCTCGGCCACTTGAACGGTCTCAAGCTCGACCTGTCTGCCCGCGCAAACCTCGGCTTTCGCGAGTCGCTGTTGGGCATCGACCCGGCGCTCGGTGTCGATCAGGCGCTGGCGCGAATGGGACTCGCTGGCTACGAGGCGCTGCCACTGCGTGAACTTTCCGCGGGCCAGCGTCGGCGCGTCGCTCTGGCGGCGCTTATGCGCGACCACGCTCCGCTGTGGTTGCTCGACGAGCCCTACGCGAATCTCGACGCGGAAGGCCGCAACCTCGTGGCGTCGGTCATTGAAGAGCAGCGGCAACGACAGGGCATCGTCGTGATCACCACGCACGGCGTGGAATCGCTTCCGGACGGAACCGTACACGTCCGCCTGGGGTCCGGCTCTTGAACGCATCGGCACTCGGCGCTTTCCGGGCAGTGTTCATGCGCGATCTCCTGCTCGGGGTGCGTCGGCCCGATGACGCGCTGCAGCCCCTGCTGTTCGCACTGATCGTCACTGCACTTTTTCCGCTTGCCATCGGCGCCGACGCGGCCCGCCTCGCGCCCATCGCTGGCGGCGTCAGCTGGGTGGTGGCCTTGCTCGCGATCCTGCTCGGCATGGACAACGTGTACAGGTCGGATGCGGAAGACGGCTCGCTCGACCAGCTGCTCGTGAGCGGACAGCCCCTCGCAGTGCTGTGCGCTGCCCGCATGCTGGCGCACTGGCTGGTGGTGGGACTGCCGCTGGTGCTGGCGACTCCGCTGCTAGCGACGTTGCTCGGACTGCCGTCGACAGTCGTCGGCGTCGCGCTGGTTTCGCTGGCACTCGGTACGGGTGTTCTCGTCGCCATCGGCCACGTGTGCGCCGCGCTTGCGGTGGCCGCGAAGCGCTCTGTTATTCTCGTCCCGCTGATGGTCTTGCCATTGTCGGTGCCCGTGCTCATTTTTGGCGCGGGTGCGGTTCAGGCGACGATGGTGGGCTTGCCGGCGACGGCGCCTCTGTTGCTGCTGGGCGCTGGCCTTGCGCTGGCGGTTCCGCTGGCACCTGTCGCCTGCGCCGCGGCGCTTCGGCTAAACGCCGGATGACATCTCCACTCCTTCGTTCGCAATGAATCCGGCTGCATGAATCCGCTCGTCAAGTGGTTCCATCGCTTCGGCTCGCCCCCCACGTTTTATCGCTGGGCGGGGCAGGCGCTGCCGTGGTTGCGCGGAGCCGCGCTCCTCGCCGGCGCGGTGGGCCTCTACTTCGGCCTGATCGTCGCGCCCGCCGACTACCTGCAGGGCGAGAGCGTGCGCATCCTGTACATCCATGTCCCGAGCGCCTGGATGAGTCTCTTCATCTATCTGTTTGTCGCTGCCAATGCCTTCATTGCGCTGGTCTGGCGCATTCGCATCAGCGAGGTGCTGTCAATGGCGGCCGCGCCGGTCGGAGCGATGTTCACCGCCGTGACACTGGCCACCGGCTCGTTGTGGGGCCGTCCTACCTGGGGCACGTACTGGCAGTGGGATGCGCGTCTCACGTCGGAGCTCGTCCTGCTGTTTCTTTACCTCGGCGTGATTGCCTTGTTCCACGCGATCGAGGATCGCCGCCGCGCCGCGCGCGCAGCCGGACTGCTCGCGCTCGTGGGCGTGGTAAACCTGCCGGTCATTCATTACTCGGTGCGCTGGTGGAGTACTTTGCACCAGGGCGAGTCTGTCAAGCTGTTCGGCGAATCGAGCATGCACGCGAGCATGCTGTGGCCCCTGCTGGTGATGGCGCTCGCCACGAAGCTCTGGTTCTTCGCATCGCTCGCCAGCCGCGCGCGCCTGGCGCTGCTCGAGGCGGACAGCGACAAGGCATGGGTGCGCGACACGCTGCAGCCGCGCGTCACGGAGGCTGCGCCCGCATGAACCCCTGGCCGTTCGTGATCGCGTCGTACGCCGTATTCTTCACGAGCCTGGCGCTCGACGCGCTGCTGCCCTGGCTGCGTCGCCGTCGGACCCTCGTCCAGCTCGAAGGTCGCTGGCGCCGGGAACAAACGCGCACACACGGCAATCGCGAGGACACGAGATGAGGGAACAACGCAAGCGGCGCCTCTGGATGGCTGGCGCCATCGTGCTCGGGGTGGGCGCGGCCACCGCGCTGGTGTTGACTGCGCTGCGCGAAAATCTCGAACACTTCTACAGCCCGTCGGACGTCGCAGAGGGACGCGCGCCACCCGCACGCACCATGCGCCTCGGCGGCATCGTGCTGGAAGAGAGCCTCGAGCGCGCCCCGGGATCCCTCGAGGTCGGCTTCGTCGTGACCGACCGCTTCAAGGAGTTGCCCGTGAGCTATACCGGCATCCTGCCGGACCTGTTCCGCGAAGGGCAAAGCGTGGTCGCGACCGGCCGCCTGCGCGACGACGGCGTGTTCGTGGCGCACCAGGTACTCGCGAAGCACGACGAGACCTACATGCCCGCGGAAGTGGCCGACGCGATCGAGCGCGCCAAGGTCAAGCAGTCCAAGGAGGCGAGCGCGCTGTGATCGCCGAACTGGGGCAATTCACCCTGATCCTCGCGCTGCTGCTGGCGCTGGTGCAGACGACGCTGCCGCTGGTCGGCAGCTTCCGCGGCCGCGCCGACTGGATGGCCGTGGCGCGGCCCGCCGCGTTCGCACAAACCGGTTTCATCGCGCTGTCTTTTGCGCTCTTGACCTTTGCATTCGTCGTGCAGGATTTCTCCCTCGCCTACGTCGCGCAGCACTCGAACCTCGCGCTGCCGTGGCACTACCGCTTCTCGGCAGTATGGAGCGCGCACGAGGGCTCGCTGCTCATGTGGGTGCTGGTGCTCGGCGCGTGGACGTCCGCCGTAGCGCTTACGAGCGGCCGGCTTCCGCAGCCTTTCATCGCGCGCGTACTGGCGGTGCTGGGACTCGTCAGCGTGGGCTTCATCGCCTTCACCCTGTTCACGTCCAACCCTTTCCTCCGCCACCTGCCGGCGCTGGCCGACGGCAACGACCTCAATCCCCTGCTGCAGGACTTCGGGCTCATCGTGCATCCCCCGCTGCTCTACATGGGATACGTCGGCCTCGCGGTGCCGTTCGCATTCGCCGTGGCCGCGCTGATCGAGGGCCGCGTCGACGCTCAGTGGGTGCGCTGGTCGCGCCCCTGGACGCTGGTGGCATGGTCGTTCCTGACCATCGGCATCGCGCTCGGCTCCTGGTGGGCGTACTACGAACTGGGCTGGGGCGGCTGGTGGTTCTGGGACCCGGTCGAGAACGCATCTTTCATGCCTTGGCTGATCGGCACCGCGCTGATCCATTCGCAGGCAGTCACCGACAAGCGTGGCTCGTTCCGGGCCTGGACGCTGCTGCTCGCGATCTTCGCGTTCTCGCTGTCGCTGCTTGGTACCTTCCTGGTGCGCTCCGGCGTGCTGACCTCGGTGCACGCCTTCGCATCGGATCCGACGCGCGGTCTCTACATCCTCGTTTTCCTGACGCTGGTGTCGGGCGGAGCGCTGACTTTGTATGCGCTGCGTGCGCCGAAACTGTCCGGCGACAACGAAGCGCCGTTCGGTATCGTGTCGCGCGAGAGCCTGCTGCTGTCCAACAACCTGCTGCTTGCCGCCGCGTGCGCGCTGGTGTTGATCGGCACCCTGTTCCCGCTGCTCGCCGATTCCTTCGGATGGGGCAAGTTCTCGGTCGGGCCTGCGTATTTCGGTCCCTACTTCTTCGGCGTGATGGCGCCGCTGGTGCTGCTGCTGCCGTTCGGTCCACTGGCCCGCTGGCAGGAGGCCAATCCCGCGGCACTGCTGCGAACGCTGCGCTGGTTTGCGCTCGCCGCCATAGCCAGTGGTGCGCTGGCGTGGCTGGTCTGGCGCGAGGACATTGGCTGGAAGGGCGCGCTCGGTGTGACCGGCGGCCTGTGGCTCGCACTCGGCGTGGTGGCAGCGTGGCGTGCGCGCGTGGCTCCGGGTAGCGCGCGCGAAGCGCAGATGCAAGGCTCCGTGGTTGCGTCTGCCGGCTCGCGCCTCGGCTCGGGCTTTGTGGGCATGCTCATCGCGCACGCTGGCATGGCGATGTTCGTGGCCGGCGTGCTGCTGACCGAATCCACCAGCGTCGAGAAGGACGTCAGGCTTGCGCCGGGCGAATCGCTGACCATCCGCGGACTCGATTTTCGCTTCGTCGGCATGTCGCAGGTCGAGGGGCCGAACTACCGGGCCGATCGCGGATACTTCGAGGTGTACCGCGGCGAACGGCGCGTGGCGGTACTGCAGCCGGAGAAGCGGCTGCACCCGGTCGGCAACCAGGTGATGACGGAAGCCGCGATAGACGCGGGCTTCACCCGTGATCTCTACGTCGCGCTCGGCGAACCGCTGCGGACCGCGGAGGGTGCGGATGCCGGTGCGGCCCAGGCGTGGTCCGTACGCATCTATCACAAGCCGTTCATGCGCTGGGTCTGGCTCGGCGCTTTGCTGATGATGCTGGGCGGGTTCGCGGCGGCGACGGATCGTCGCTACCGGCGCGCGCGGGCGCCTGCAGCGGACCAGCGCTTCGGAGCCGACGCTGCGACGGTCGGTGCTGCGGCATGAAGGTGTTGCGTTACCTCTTTCCGCTGTTCGTGTTCGCGGGACTGGCGGCGCTGCTCTATTCGGGGCTGGGCAAGGATCCGAGCATCGTGCCGTCGCCACTGATCGGCAAGCCGGTGCCCGATTTCGATTTGCCGGAATTGCGCGACGCGAGCCGGCGCGTGCGCGCCGCCCAGCTGCGCGGCAAGCCGTATCTCGTCAATGTGTGGGGCAGTTGGTGCGTGACCTGTCGCGTCGAACATCCGTTGCTCATGCGGTTCGCTGCCCAGCAGCGCCTGCCCATCATCGGACTCAACTGGAAGGACGAGCCTGACGAGGCACGTCGCTGGCTCAAGCAGTTCGGCGACCCGTACACGCACATTCCGCAGGACCTGGAAGGACGCGTCGCCATCGATTTCGGCGTGTACAAGGCTCCCGAGTCTTTTCTCGTGGGCGCGGACGGCACGGTTCTTTTCAAGCAGGTCGGCCCTCTCACGGAGGAAATTCTGGAGGAGCAGGTCATGCCGTTGCTCGGTGAACGCAAATGAAGGGAACGAGATTCGTGCTGATCGCCCTTTTGTGGCTGGGCTTGGGCGCCGCACATGCGATCGATCCGATGCCATTCCGCGATGCGGGCGAGGAACGGCGTTTCGCCGCACTGCTGGCGGAGTTGCGCTGCATGGTGTGCCAGAACCAGAGCCTTGCGGATTCGGACGCGGGACTTGCGCGCGACTTGCGCAATGAAGTGTTTGAGTTGATGCGCGACGGAAAGTCCGACACCGAAATCCGTGAGTTCCTCGTTACGCGCTACGGGGATTTCGTGCTGTACCGGCCACCTGTGAAGGGCGCCACGCTTGCGCTTTGGTTCGGCCCGGTGCTGGTACTCGGGGCGGGTGCCATCGTGTTGATCATCACCTTGCGCCGCCGCGCACGGGCTCTCAATCACGCCCGACAGGCAGCGGGCGCGTCCAATCCAACAGGGGATCTCCTTTGACCGAAGTGTTCTGGTTGCTCGCCGCTGGCATGACCGCCGCCGTCGTCGCGTTGATGTGGTGGACCTTGCGCGGCACGCAGGGTGACGGTTCCACGCAGCGGCGCCGCGCACTTGCGCAGGCGCACGCCGCAGGCGTGATCGATGATGCGGAGCTGGCGCGCAAGCTGGCCGAACTCGACGTCTCGTCACCCGACGGGGCTGGGCAGCAGTCGCAGCGATCCCTCGTCGTGCCCATCGCGCTCGCTGTGGCGCTGCCTCTGCTTGCGTTCGGGATGTACCGCGCGATCGGCACGCCGACCGCGATGACTCCCGCCAGGCCGGCCGTCCCCGCTGCCGCGGCTGTAACCGCCGATCCGCATGCCGCGGGCACCGATGCACCAGAAATGGAAAAGGCCATCACGGATCTGGCCGCGAGATTGAAGGAGTCGCCCGACGACGTGGAAGGCTGGCTGCTGCTGGCGCGGGCTTACAAGGCGACGCAGCGTTACGGCGAATCCTTCGACGCGATGACGCGCGCACTCGCGTTGTCTCCCGACGCGCTCGAAGTCCAACTCGAGCACGCGGAAAGCGAAGCGCTCGCGTCTCCGGATCGGCGTTTCACCGCGCGCGGCCGCGAGGTGCTGCAGGCCGCGCTGGCCGCCGACGCTTCCAACCAGCGCGCGCTGTGGCTTTCCGGCATCGACGCGGTGCAGCGCGAGGCGTATGCCGACGCAGTGGGCCACTGGCAGTTGCTCGAGACGCAGCTCGATCCCACCAGCGAGATAGCCGGCTCGGTCCGCGAGCAGATTGCGCGGGCTCGACAGGTCGGCGGGCTGGATGGCGCAGCTCCTCCCCCCGACGACGCTTCCGCCGACGCCACGGCCGCAGCGCAGCCTCCGGACCGCGTTGCAACCGATGCTGCGGGAGCCAATGCCGTGACGCTGCAGATAGATATCGCGCCGGCGCTGCGATCGCGCCTCGGCGAAGGCGACACCCTGTTCGTGTTCGCGCGCGCTGCCCAGGGTCCGAAAATGCCCCTGGCCATCCAGAAGCGCTCGGCATCGATGCTGCCGCTCACGCTTACGCTGGATGACAGCATGGGCATGATGCCGAGCCTCAAACTCTCATCTGCCGACTCGCTGGTATTCGGGGCGCGCGTATCCAGCCGCGGCGATGCGACGCCCGCACCGGGCGACTTGCAGGTCTTGAGCGCAGCGATGGACCGCAAGTCCATCAATGCCCCGGTCCGCCTCGTGATCGACGAAATCGTGCGCTGACGCCTACCGACATGCCCGCGACCCGCTGGTTCGACCTGCCCTCGCCGTTTCCCATGAAGCGCGGCGGCGCGCTTCAGCAGGCGCGGCTTGCGTACGAGACGTGGGGAACCCTCGACGCGCAGCGCGGCAACGCCGTCCTGATCGTGACGGGCCTGTCGCCCAGCGCGCATGCTGCATCGAACGAGGGCGATCCGGAGAGCGGATGGTGGGAGGGCATGATCGGCCCGGGCAAGCCCATCGATACGCGGCGGTTCTTCGTCGTCTGCGTCAACACGCTCGGAAGTCCCAAAGGCTCGACCAGTCCGGCTTCCATCGACCCATCGACAGGCGAGCCGTACCGTCTGACGTACCCGCTGCTGTCGGTCGAGGATTGCGCGGATGCCGCTGCCGCCCTGGTGCGCGGCATCGGCATCGAGCGCCTCGCGTGCGTCGTGGGTTGTTCGATGGGAGGCATGGTGGCACTCGCGCTGCTGCATCGGCATCGGGGCATTGCGCGCTCGCACGTCAACATCTCCGGAGCCGCGCACGCGTTGCCGTTCTCGATTGCGATCCGGTCGCTGCAACGCGAAGCGATCCGCCTCGACCCCGCGTGGAACGAAGGCAGGTACGACGCCGAGCACTATCCCGAAAACGGCATGCGCATTGCCCGCAAACTCGGTGTCATTACCTATCGGTCCGCACTGGAATGGGATGGTCGATTCGGGCGCGTGCGCCTCGATGCGGATTCGCGCGCGGGCGATCCGTTCGGCCACGAATTCCAGGTCGAGAGCTACCTTGAAGGTCACGCGCAACGCTTCGTGCGCCAGTTCGATCCCAATTGCTATCTCTACCTCAGCCGCTCGATGGACTGGTTCGACCTCGGCGAATACGCCGGGGGCGACGTCGAAGCAGCACTGGCCGCCATTTCCGTGGAGCGCGCGGTCGCGATTGGCGTCACCACCGACATCCTGTTTCCGCTGCAGCAGCAGGAGCAGATCGCCGACGGTTTGCGCGCCGGCGGTGCGGAAAGCGAACTCGTGGCGCTGGCGAGCCCACAGGGCCACGACGCGTTCCTGGTCGACCTGGCGGGTTTCGGGCCGCCCATCGCGCGGCTCCTCGACACGCTCTAGACTGATCGCATGCCATTTCCGATTCGCCCACCATGTTGACCCGCGACTTCCAGGGCGCCACCGAGCTGTTCCGCTCGATCGACGCGGCAGTCTGCAAGGGCTGCGAACAGGAACTGGTCGGCGCGCTGCGCAATGTGCTGTCGAAGGCGATGCGCGATCCGTCGGTCCAGCTGCCGGAATGCGTCACCGAAGGGAACCCGGAAGGATACGTGCGTCGCGAGCTCTATCGGAGCGAACGACATGGATATTGCGTCACGGCCATGACCTGGGCTCCGGGACAGGGCACCGGCCTGCACGACCACGACGGCAAGTGGTGCGTGGAAGGCGTGTGGCGCGGCGCGCTCGAGATCACGCAGTTCGAACGCATGGAGCAGGGCGAGGGACGCGCGCGCTTCGAACCCCGTGGCACCATCACGGCGGGCCCCGGATCCGCGGGCAGCCTGATCCCGCCGCACGAACACCACACCATCCGCAATCCTTCGTCCGATGAAACAGCCGTGTCGGTGCACGTGTATTCCGCGCCGCTTACATGCTGCAGCGCGTTTGAGCCGGAAGGCGATGGCTGGTACCGCTGTTGCCCCCGCCAACTCAGCAACGACTGAAACCTCCACTGCGATTCGTTCGACCGTACGGCTATACTCCCGCTCCGCGCCGGAGTGGCGGAATTGGTAGACGCAGCGGACTCAAAATCCGCCGATAGCGATATCGTGTCGGTTCGAGTCCGACCTTCGGTACCACGCGGCAATTTCAGGGGGTGTCGCAACGACCCCGCAACACCACGAAACCCCGCCCTGTCGGGGTTTTTTGTTGCTTATCGTCCCGACCCGTACTTCCGAAGGTTGACGGCGACTGCCGGGGCGCCGACAGCAACTCATGCGCGGTAAGCGCAGGCTTCGCCCCAAAAGTAAAGCGCGACTGCGACGCCGCGCTCGAGATGGTCGCCTAAAACACTGACTCCCCATCGTCCGGAAGGCGACGCGCGTCTTCCGGACGATGGGGGCCGCCTATGGCGGGAAATCGGCACGTAGCTGGACGAGGCCGGTCTCGCTCTGGGCGCTGCTCACGTCCCAAAAAATGAAAGGACCTGTGTAATTCGATCCGTTGCGGTATCCGCGAACGTTGCTATTGGAGAACAATCGGTAGTAACCAAATATCGTGTTCTGCTGGAACGCCGGTACCACGCAGTTGCAGAGGTTCTCGGAAACGAGGCCGACATTAACGCCCATGAGCAAGGCGACACCGGTGTTGTTGTTCACTCGAGGAATGAAGTACGGGGTAGTTCCAATCACGTTGTTGATGTTGAACGTAATGGTTCCTGCCGGATTCGTGATCCTGTCGTAGATGCCGATCATCGGATCTCCTATCGAGACGCCACCGACAATTGGCCGCACCAGCTCGAAGGAAGCATCCAGCGTGCTGCCCAGGGTGAACGTTTGCTGCGCAGAACTGGAGGCAGCGACCGATCCCACCAGCACGCCGTTGACGCGCAGGTTGGCTGGATACAGCAACTGATTGTTGAACACCAAGGTGACGGAATTGCCCGGCGGCGCCGTCGTTACGAGTTCGACGCTGTAGTTGCCCGTCGACGCATTGCCGAAGCCGGTAACTCCCAGAAAATAGGTACCCGCAGGCACCGCTCTCTCTAGGAAAAAGTTGACTCCACCCCCGCCGTCATCATTGGTGGCGATGGCGTTGCAGTTCGCGTCGTAAAGAGTTGCAACGGGATCCAGCGTGGTGGTGGCGAAAGACCGCGCCGACAGGGTTGTTGCTGCCCCCACGTTGATGCGGAAAAAGTCCGCATCGCCCGCCGGATTGATCGACCCGGTAAAGACGCCAGGCGCGAATGCCGTCGTGGCGGTTGCGCAGGAATTGCCGTGATCATCGCCCCCTCCGCCTGTGACCTGGCATGCCGTCGCGCCAGTTCCGCCGCTCACCACGATGGGCTGTACCGTCAGCGACCCGGGACTGTACCCCGCCAGGACTGGTGCCCAGGACACATCGATTCGGGAACACGACACCACATTGATCGAGATCGTGCCCCAGTTGGTGCGGGTCACACTGCCCGCATTGAAAAGCGGTGGGAATTGCGCGCCGGATGTCACCACGACCTGCGCGGTAGCCGAGTTGCCGATCACTTCGCCGGCACCGGCGAGCCAGACCTGCGCGCCGTTGCGATACACGTACCAGGTAACGGCGAAAACGTCGTTTGCGCCCTCGCGCTTCATAAAAGTGAAGTTGAAACCGTGCCCATCCTGCGCGGGATTGAACCAAAGACCACTGAGCGCGCCCGAGTTGATTAGAGTCTTCGCGGCTCCCGCAGACTTGTTGCTTGCAGGCAGCGAGGGGCCAGAACGAGCGGCCCGGCCATCGACAAGGAGGCCGTTGGGCGCGGCAACGATCCCTGCATTCCACTCGACTTGGCCATCGCGTGCATCGCCTCTCCGCGCCTCAAGGCCCATGGCGCCTGCGGCGCTGGTATCGCCGCTACCGAGCACAACTGCAAAAAGTGCCGTCACCCAAATTGCATGGATGGACCGACTCCGGCCAAGGTTCCCCCGTTTCGTTGTGTTCATTTGACCCCCCCAGGTCTAAAGATTGTGCGCAATTAAGCGAAAGTCACGATGACTAAATGGTTGACTCCCAAGCCTCCCGATGCCCAGTTGCAGCATACGCTCAAGCCGCGGCAATGCTAAGGACCTCGGTCTGGAAGGGTCTGGATCGCGGTCCAGGCGAGGCGAGGTTGTGCTCGTTGCCTGCAACGAGCGCCGTAAAGATGCGCACCCCGTATTTGATCGGCAGCACCCGACTTCAGGGTCGCGCTATAGCGGTTCATGGGGCATTGCGGAACGACGCGTAGCCTGCTCATTCAACGTAGAGCAGGAGACACCCATGCACCGACAGACCCTTCGTGTCGCAGTTCTTGCGGGAGCTCTGCTTGCCGCGCTCGCGCCCGCCGAAGTCGTGCAGGCGCAAACGCGAAGTGCTCCGGCGCAGCGACTGGTTTGTGAGTCCTCTCTCAATCGTGACGCGTACTGCCGCGCCGATACACGCGACGGCGTGGCGCTGGTGCGCAGCTTCGGTCGCGAGCGCTGCACCATCGGCCGCAACTGGGGCTACGACCGCAATGGCATCTGGGTTGCGAACGGATGCAAGGCAGAATTCGCCGTGGGCAACTCCGGCAACGGATATGGCTGGGGCTGGGGCAACCGCTTCACGGGTTACGTGTACTGCGAATCCGTGGACAACCGCCGCAACGAGTGCCGCATCAACACGCGCGGTGGCGTACGGCTAATCAACCAGGTCAGTCGCGCACCGTGCGTACAAGGCAGGACGTGGGGCCACACTGACCGAAGCATCTGGGTCGGTGGCGGCTGTCGCGGCGAGTTCGAGGTGCATCTGGCGCGCCCGGACATTCCACCGCCGCGCCCGATCCCGGCACCGGCGCCCCGCCCTGATGGTCGCGGAGAGGACATCGAACGCATCACCTGCGGATCGGATGGCATGAGGCGCGAATATTGCGGCTTCCCGAATCGGGGCGTGCGCCTCGTCGAGCAACTGAGCCGCGCGCCGTGCGTGGAAGACCGCACGTGGGGCCACGATCGCCAAGGCGTCTGGGTTGAGCGGGGCTGCCGCGCAGTGTTCGACGTGCTGGAACGCGATGGCGGTCGCCGAAAGGATGACGACCGTGACGGTGAGCGCGACTGGGACGACGACGACCGGGACGATGACGACCGCGACTGGGACGACGACGACCGCGATTACGACGGCGACTGATCCCTACCCCGTCCAGCCTCTCGGCTGGCGCGGCAAGTCGACTCGCACTGCGCCCGGTTCGTGCCGGGCGAAGTGCTGTGCGGAAGTCCTGCGGACCGCCGGGAATCAGCCGGACGGTGGCGCAGCACCCAACGGCGGACAACCGTTCCGCTCGCGCATCTCGAGTGCTTTCGGCATGAGCGATTGCAGGTTGGCGATGCGCGTCGCACCGCTCGGATGCGTCGACATGAATTCCGGCGGCTTCTGTCCCTGCGCCTGCGCACCCATCCGTTCCCACAATGGCACGGCTTCGCGTGGGTCGTAGCAGGCGGCGGCGGCGAGCATGAGGCCCACTTCGTCGGCTTCATTCTCATGCTTGCGCGCGTACGGCATCAGCATGCCGTAACCCATGGCCGCCATCACCATCTGTTGCTGGCCCGGGTCCATGCCGCTGAGCGCGCCGGCCATCTGGCCCACTTGTGCAAGCTTCTGCTGCGCCATCCGCTGCGCGCCGTGGCGCAACATCGCGTGCGCCATCTCGTGGCCCATCACCGCGGCCATCGCGTCGGCGTTCTCGGCAACCGGGACGAGACCCGTGTAAACCGCCATCTTGCCACCCGGCAGGCAGAATGCATTGACCTGGTCGGACTCGATGACCTGCACGTCCCATTCGAAGTCGCGCGAAATGTGCTGGGCCTGCAGATTGTTCTCGGCAGCCAGCGCCGCTTCGACAGGTTCGACCTTGGCGATCAGGCGCTGCGCAACCTCGCGGATCTGCTGCGCGACTTCGGCGTTCGGGTCCATCGGCCGTTCCTGCGCGAGGATCTGCTCGTAAGCCTGCAGCCCGAGAGCTTTCTCGTCATCGACCGAAAGGTTCTTGTCGATGAGGACCTTGTCGCCCGTGGTCGGATCGACCGAGCGGTTCGAGAAGTAGTAGTAGCCGGCATAGGCAGCGGCAATGATGAAGATCCACCAGCGGATACCGCCTCCACCGACGCGCCGGCCCCCGCCATCTCGTTGCGCTGACATTGCTCTCCCCTCGCCGTGCGGCCAGTTGCCGCCGCGCGAATCTTAGGTCCGGCTGGCTGAACAACGTGGCGCACTTGTTTCAGTCAAAGATCCCGTGCCACCCGCATGCCCAGGCGCGCCGAGCGCGCGGTCGGCACTTCCCTCGAGCGGAATGCCGTACGCGCCTCGGGGGGACTGCTGCCCCACGACGCGCCACGCGCGACACGCTGCGTGCACCCGGGGTTCAACCAGGGCGTAGCGTCGACCGGGGCTCGTCGATAGGAGTCGTGCCAGCAATCCCCCACCCACTCCGACAGGTTGCCCGCCATATCAACGAGCCCGTAGGCGCTGGCCTGCAAGTGCCCCGCAGGAGCAGGACCCCAGAAACCGTCCGCGTAGTCGGGAAAACCCGCCGACCACCGTCGACCGCCGGGAGAGACATCGAGTGCGCCGGCGACGTTTTCGACTTGAGCGCGCGGCGTCTCATCCCCCCATGGGTAGCGAGTGTCCTTGCCTGCCCGGAGGGAAAATTCGAACTCCGCTTCGCTGGGCAGGCGATAGGCCTGGCCGGTGCTGTCCGCCAGCCAGCGGGCATAGGCTTCGGCATCGCGCCAGCTGACGTGCATGACCGGTGCCACGGGCAAGGCGCGCCGACCGGTGTAGCCGCGTCGCCAATCGACGCCGTTGGCCCGGCGCAGGCGGCCGCTTCGATCGTCCCACACATAGGAGTGGCCGATGATCTCCGCGTCCGTGCGATGGGCCGTCGCGGCGATGAACTGTGCGAACTCGGAGACCGTGGTTTCGGTGCGGGCGAGGGCAAACGGGCGGGCGATCCGCACCAGTCGCTGCGGGCCTTCGTTGCGCCGGCGGTCCACTTCAGCAAGCGGGGAACCCATCTCGAACTCTCCGAGGGGCATGGCCACCATCTCGGGGCCTTGGGCGCTGCGATCGCGGAAGGTGTCGCGGAACATCTCTCCCGGAGGGTGGCCGGCATACCGCTGCAGCACTTCCATGCGGTCGGCGAGGTCGTCGACGATCTGCTGGGACAGGTCGAAGCCTATTGCCCGCATCCGCGCGAGCAATTCTGTGGCCAGGCCCAACTGTCGCGCATCCAGTGCCGCACGCACGCGTGCCGCGAGCGTCTGCACACGGGCCTGCTTGACCGCCATCACCTGCGCTTGCGCGGCGATCAACGCCGTGCTGCCAGCGTCGATGGAGGCTGCGACTTCCAGCAGGCGGTCCGCGTCCGCGAAGTTTTCCTGTGCGGCTGCGGTGAATGACGCGTCGAGCACCTGGGTCGCCACTGCCTGCAAACCGGTCTGCGCTGCGAGGCTCCGCGGGTCCAGCGCGAGGGCGGCACGATAGCTGTCCAGCGCGCTGGCCCCGGGTGGAGAAAACACATTGCGTGCGTCGAAACGTCCATTGGCTTCGACAAGTTTTCGCTGCACCTGGCGCAACTGCGCTGCGCGTTCCTCGAGCTCGCCCAGCTCGTCGCCATACGCGCCGCGTTGCGTGCCGACCGCGTTGAGCAGCTGGTTCGATGGCGCGGCGTCGCCGCGATCGAGCGCCAGGTGGGACTGGGCAAGCAGCGTCCTGATCAGGGCATCGCGTGCCGCACTGGCGCGCTCGCTGCGCGGCACGGCAAGCCTGGCCTGGTCGATCCAGTAGAGCGCGTTGTTGTTTGCCGGAGCGAGCCAGCGTCCCTGTGCGCGTGCACTCGCCGCGTTCGTGAGTGCAGTCGTGGCGATACTGCGCGCCTCGTCCGGTGCCCGTTCGATCGCATCGGGGCGGACCGGCGAAATCTGCGGTTCGGCGGCGGGTGGTGTCGCCTCCGTCAATGCGCCCGGCAGCGCTGCATTGCCCGATCGTGTACGCGACGCGGTGGTCGCCGCAACGGCCGGAGCTTGCGACGCAATCTGCGCGCGCTGGAATCCCAGCGCGTCACCCCACCGGTAGAGGCACGCCAGCAACAGGACCAGCAGCCCGAGAACACCTGCGATTTTCTGCTGAACGGGACTGGCGCCGGCCATGGGGCGATACGAGGCCATCGTTGCGGATGCGTGCGAACATAGCGCATCCCACATCGATGTTCTTTCTTGACCCCGATTTCCATTCACTGGATAGCCACCGAGCGCGAGCTTTCGCAAGTGGCGCGCGACCTCGAAGACCAGCCGCGCATCGCGTTCGACACCGAATTCATGCGCGTCTCGACGTTGTTGCCGAAGCTGGCGCTGCTGCAGGTCCAGTCGGCACGCGGCGCGCTGCTCATCGATCCGCTGGCGCTCGCCGATCTCGCCCCGCTCGTCGAGGCGTTCACGGACCCGCGGCCCAAGGTCGCGCACAGCGTCAGCGAGGACCTCATCGCGCTGGCTACGCGGCTGCCGCAGCCCCTGGGCAATCTGTTCGATACGCAGGTCGCCGCCGCGTTCTCGGGCTTCGGTTACGGAATCGGATACCAGGCGCTCGTCCGCGAAGCACTGGGCATCGAACTGCCGAAGGACCAGACGCGATCCGACTGGACGAAGCGGCCGCTTGCTTCGCAGCAGCTCGAATATGCGGCTGCCGACGTCGAACACCTCGGCGCGTTGCACGACCTGCTCGGCGAACGCATGTTCGCCGCAGGGCGGCTGACCTGGTGCGAGGAAGAATGCCGCCGCATTCTCGCCGGGAGTTCGATCCGTTCGCCGCTCGGCGATGACGCACACTGGCGCCTGCCAGCCGCGTGGCGCCACGGCGAACCCGCCCAGATCCGCATGCGCCGGCTGCTCGCCTGGCGCGAGAACACCGCCTTGCGTCTGGATCGACCACGGCCCTGGGTGCTGGACGATTCCACGATCGTTGCGCTGGCGGCGGCCGAATCGCTGGACGTCGACGGAGTTGCGGCGGCGGTCCGCGGTTTGCGTTCGTGTCCGCGCAGCGAGCATTCCGCGCTCGTGGAGTTGCTCGCCAAACCGGCAAGCGACGAAGAGCGCGCCGTGCTGCGGGTCGCACCTCCGCCACCCGATCGGGCAGCGGAGAAGCGTACGCAGGCGTTGCGCGACGCCGTGGCACGCCGCGCGGAGGAACTCGGGTTGCCTGCTCCGCTGCTCGCGTCGCGCCGCATGCTTGAGTCAGCTGTCGCGGGCGAACCGCTCGACGAACTGCGTGGCTGGCGCGCGCAGGTCCTGGGCGACCTTCTCGGCGCCGACACCGATGCGGTACCCGTCCCGAGTTCCGCGTAGTCCATTCGCGCTGGAGCGACGCCAACGCTTGGGCTATCATCCGCGCCCCGGCGCAGACCCGGGTCGCGATCATGGGGCGGTAGCTCAGCTGGGAGAGCGCTGCGTTCGCAATGCAGAGGTCGAGGGTTCGATCCCCTTCCGCTCCACCATGAGTCGCGATACAAAGCACCGCAGCCCCGTCTTCGGGCGCCAGCAAGGTCGGAAGCTCAAGCCCTTGAACCTCAACCCTTGACGCAGACGACCTGCTTGAGCGTGTGCAGGATTTCCGTCAGGTCGCACTGGTTGGCCATGACTTCGTCGATGTCCTTGTAGGCGCCCGGAATCTCGTCGACCACGTCCTTGTCCTTGCGGCAGATGACACCCTGCGTCTGCGCGACCATGTCGGCTGTGGTGAACTGTTTGCGCGCCTGGGTGCGGCTCATGCGCCGGCCCGCGCCATGCGCGCTCGACTCGAAGCTGTCGGCGTTGCCGAGACCGCTGACGATGTAGCTGCGCGTGCCCATGCTGCCGGGCACGATGCCGAGTTCACCCTTGCCCGCGCGGATCGCACCTTTGCGCGTGACCCACACGTCGGCGCCGAAATGGTGCTCGCGCGCGACATAGTTGTGATGGCAGTTGACGGCTTCGCTGGTGATTTCGAAGGGCGGGAGGTGGCGGCGCAGCGCCGCGATCACGAGTGCCAGCATCTCCTCGCGGTTCTGCGCCGCGTAGCGCTGCGCCCAGCCGACGGCCTCGACATAGTCGACAAAGTGCTTCGAGCCTTCCCGGAAATAGGCCAGGTCGCGATCCGGCAGGTTCGCCTGCAGGCGTTCCATGTCGCCGCGCGCGAGCCCGATGAAGTAGGTGCCGATGGCGTTGCCGATGCCGCGGCTGCCGGAATGCAGCATCACCCAGACGCGCCCTGCTTCATCGAGGCACACCTCGATGAAATGATTGCCGCTGCCCAGGCTCCCCAACTGGAAAATCCAGTTGGAGAACTTTCCGAAAGACTTCAGCAGCGCCGGATGTCGATCGGTGATGCGCTTGAGTCCAGGCTCGAAGGAAGTGGCGGCAGCGGTCCGCGCTTTGCTCTCTCGATGCTGCCCGCGCCCGACGGGCACGTCACGGCTGATCTGGTCGAACACCTTGCGCAGCGACTTCCCGTCGAGGTGTTCGGCGGTGAGCGACAGACGCGCAGCGATCATCCCGCAACCGATGTCGACGCCCACCGCTGCCGGAATGATCGCGTCGCGCGTGGCGAGCACCGAACCCACGGTGGCGCCGATACCCATGTGTGCATCCGGCATCGCGGCAACGTGGCTGTGCACGATCGGCAGGTCCGCGATGTTGCGCAGCTGGTTCAACGCCTGCGGCTCGATCGGGTCGGCCCATATCTTGATCGGGCAGGCGTGTTCGTGGATCTCTTGGTGGATGGGCATTGTCTGCTTCCTGCGGCGATCATCGCTCTCGCACGGCTTTCGTCGCGTCGGCTCGATGCGCGCACATCGGGGAACGCAGTCTTGCAGCCCATCACGTCGAGCGGACACGTCGCCGCGAAGCGACTCAGCAGTCAGTCATGCGGCGCGCCGACGGTGCCCGCGCATCGGGGACTCACGCCGTCCGATGTCCCGGGTCAGTCGAAGGCAAGCGTGGCGTCGACGCCAAGCAGCCAAGTGCGGCCCGGGGACGGTTCGAAGTAGCGACCGTTGGACTCGTTGACGATGACGGAACCGACAATATCGCGATCGAGCACATTGTCGACGCGGGCAAACAATTCCAGTGCCAGCGGGCCGCGCACCCAGCGCCGGCTACCGCTGATGTCCATGCTGCCGAATCCCGGCGCCGAAGCCGAATTGCGGTCGTCGGCGAATACGCGACTGCTGAAGCGGCCAGACATGGAAAGCTCCAAAAGCCCGTCGGGCGAATAGGTGAGCTCCGCGAATCCGCTGCGCTTCGCGACTCCCGGAATGCGCGAACCCCCAGGCACCACTGCGTCGGGGCGAAGGCACGGGGCGGCAGCGCAAACAGTGAAGCCGTCGCGATAGCGCGCGTCCAGCCCCGTCAAGGCGACGGCGTAATTCCAGCCCGGCGCAATCTCGCCCGCGGCGGAAACTTCGAGCCCGCGCCGCCGCGACACACCGGCATTGGTAAAAGTGCTGCGCCCGCCGGCGTTACTGGCAACCGCAAGCTCGCCCCGCGTGCGGCTTTCGAATGCAGCTACGTCGAAAGCATGCCGCGATCCGCGCATCCGAAGACCGATTTCGGCGTTGTCGCTTCGCGCGGCGCGCAGTTCGGTGTTGAGACCGCTGCTGCCGTCGCTGCGATACGCCAGCTCATTGAAGGTGGGCGTCTCGAACCCCTGCCCTGCATTCGCGTACAGGCTCAGCGTTGGCGTCGCACGAAACAGCACGCCCGCGACGGGGGTGGTTTCGGTGAATCGAAGCGCGCCGCTGTCGTCGGGATTGCCAGGCGCCGTGAACGCGTCGCGCGACCGGAAGTCGACTTCGCTGCGCCGCGCGCCCGCGAGCAACCGCCAACGCGGCGCCACGTCCCAGTCCGCCTGGAAGTACTGGTCGAATGCGGCCACGCGGTTGCGCTCGTCGCGCCGCAACGCGCCCTGCACGCCGAGCACAGGGCCCACGAAATTTTCGAAGCCGAGGCGATCTTCTGCAGACTGCTGGACTTCGATCCCACCCGTCACTGCCAGCGGTCGGCCGAGCAGGGTCAACTCTCCGCGCACGCGCGCATCGACACCGGCATACTCCCGATCGAGGTCGATGACGCCGCCGCCGCTCAGGGGACTGCGCTGCGCTGCCACCGGCACGGACAGGAACTGCACGGTTTGCCGGCGCCCCGCGTGCGCTGTCAACGCGAGTGCCACGCCATCGAGCAGATCGCGATCGATGCGACTGCCGATCTGCTGCTGGCGCACCCGCTTGCGCGTGTTGAAGGCGATCGCCCCGGGGCTTGCAGCCCGACGATCGCCCGCGAGTTCGGCGAAAGTCAGACCCTGCGGATCGTCGGCCTCGATGTCGACGGTGTTCGCAATCAATCGAACGGAGCTGTTCGCGACCTCGCCTTCGAGCAGCGCCTGTGCGCCATCGCGGCGCGCAGCGCTGTGGACACGATAACCGTCGGTCGCGAAGCGCGAGGCGTGCGCACGGTATCCGCCTGGCGCGTCCTGCCAGCTACCGCCGGCACCAAGGTTGGCTCGCCACGCACCGTCGCTGCCTGCACTGATTCCGACGCGCGCTTCCGCCGCGGGGGGTGGTGGCTCGGTGAATACCTGGATCACGCCTCCGGAAGAGTTGCCGTACAGCGCAGAAAACGGGCCGCGCAACACTTCGATGCGCGCCGCCTCGTCGAGCGCGAAGTGGGAAACCTGGCCCTGGCCGTCGGGCATGGTGGCCGGAATGCCGTCGGTGTAGAGGCGGATGCCGCGCACGCCGAACGTTGCTCGCGCACCGAAGCCGCGGATGGATATCTGCACGTCCTGGGCGTAGTTCTGGCGATCGCGCGCCACCACGCCCGGTACGCGCTGCAACGACTCCGACACGTTGACGCGCATCTTCGCGCGGCGGATCTGGTCTGCATCGATCCGTTCCACCGCCGCCGGCACATCGAGCGGTTCTTCGGCATCCCGCGTCGCCGTCACCACCACCGTGTCGAGCCGTGCAGGTTTCGCAGCCGGCACGGTTTCGGCCCACAGGGAACTGCACGCGACCAGTAACAGCACGGCGCAGGCGGATCGGCTTTCGTCCATTGCCGCGCGAAGTCCTCTGGGGCTTCCATTCGTGGTGAGCGTGTCGAAGTGCGGGGCTCTTGGGGGATAATAGGGGATTGCCACGGCCCCGTAGCTCAGCTGGATAGAGCGCGCCCCTCCTAAGGGCGAGGTCACAGGTTCAACTCCTGTCGGGGTCGCCACGCTTGATGCTGACCTGCGCGAATCGGCGCGGGCCCGCGCATCGCCTCTTCGCATCCTTCCAGGAGTTTCCCATGTCGCATCCCGTGTTGAAGGCCCTCGATCTGACGGCGCCGCAGTCCGGCACGTTTCTCGGCAATGGCCGATGGTCCACGACCACCGATGCCGGCACGCTCGAGCCGGTCAACCCCGCCACCGGCGCGGTACTCGGCCAGGTGCATGCGTCCAACAGCTCCGACTACGAGGCGATGATCTCGCGCGCGCTCGAAGTGCAGAAGGAATGGCGCGTGACGCCCGCGCCCAAGCGCGGCGAGGCGATACGGCTCTGCGCGAATGCGCTGCGTGCACGCAAGGGCGAGCTTGGCGCGCTGGTCGCGCTCGAGATGGGCAAGGTCCGCGCCGAGGGCGACGGCGAAGTACAGGAAATGATCGACATCGGCGACTTCGCCGTCGGCCTCTCGCGCCAGTTGTATGGCCTGACCATGCACTCGGAACGTCCCGGCCACCGCATGTACGAGCAGTACCACCCCCTCGGGCTGGTCGGCGTCATCAGCGCCTTCAATTTCCCGGTCGCGGTGTGGGCCTGGAACGCTTTCCTCGCTGCAGTATGCGGCGACGTGACCATCTGGAAGCCCTCACCGAAGACGCCGCTCTCGGCCATTGCCGCGCTGCGAATCTGCAACGAGGCACTGGAAGCCGGCGGCTTCCCGGAAATCTTCTACCTCTTCAACGACGCCGGCACCGAACTTGCGCAGCGCTTCGTGGACGACCCGCGCGTGCCGCTGATCAGCTTCACGGGATCGACCCATGTCGGCCGCCAGGTCGGCGAGCGTGTCGCGAAGCGACTCGGGCGCTGCCTGCTCGAGCTCGGCGGCAACAACGCGATCATCGTCGACCAGACCGCAGACCTGAAACTGGCGATTCCTGCGATCGTGTTCGGTGCCTGCGGTACGGCCGGGCAGCGCTGCACAACCACGCGCCGGGTGTTCATCCACGAATCGATTTTCGACGACGTCGTCAAGCGGCTGGTGGGCGCGTATGCCCAGGTGTCGAGCAAGATCGGCGACCCGAACGAGTCCGGCATGCTGATGGGGCCGCTGATCGACTCCGACGCAGTCGCACGCTTCAGCGCAGCGGTCGACCGCGCCAAGAAGGCCGGAGGCAGCATCGCGACCGGGGGCAAGGTGATCGATCGCAAGGGCAACTTCGTCGAGCCGACGATCATCACCGGCATCAGCAACTCCGACGCCGTGGTCCAGACCGAAACCTTCGCGCCGATCCTGTATGCAATGCCGTTCGCGTCCCTCGATGAAGCGCTCGCCGCGCATAACGCGGTGCCGCAGGGATTGAGTTCCGCGATCTTCACGCAGAGCGTCAAGGCTTCCGAAGCATTCCTCGCTGCAAGCGGGTCGGACTGCGGCATCGCCAACGTCAACATTGGCACTTCCGGCGCGGAGATCGGTGGCGCCTTTGGTGGCGAGAAGGAAACCGGCGGCGGACGGGAGTCGGGTTCGGACGCGTGGAAGGTGTACATGCGCCGTCAGACCAACACGATCAACTATTCGGATCATCTGCCGCTCGCGCAGGGCATCAGCTTCGATTTGCCGTAGGCACTGTTCTCCCGTCGGGACATGTACTCACTCGCCCGCCCGCTGCTGTTCGCACTCGACGCCGAAAAGGCCCACGGCCTCGGCCTGCGCGCGATCGAGGCTGCGTACCGCACCGGGCTCAACCCGGTGCTGTCGCGTCGTCCGGCTCCGCTGCCAACGCGTGCATTCGGCATCGACTTCCCCAATCCCGTGGGACTGGCAGCCGGCCTCGACAAGAACGGCGCGCACATCGAGGCGCTCACTTCGCTCGGTTTCGGTTTCGTCGAGATCGGCACGACCACGCCGAAGGCGCAGGCCGGCAATCCCAAGCCGCGCATGTGGCGGCTGCCGGAGCACGGCGCCGTCATCAATCGCCTCGGTTTCAACAACGACGGCGTGGACGCGCTGGTGCGCAACGTCGAACGTGCACGACGCACGGTGCCGCTCGGCATCAACATCGGCAAGAACGCGGCGACCCCCAACGAGTCCGCGCTCGACGACTATCGCCATTGCCTCGAACGCGTGTATGCGCTGGCCGATTACGTGACGGTCAACATCTCCTCGCCGAACACGCAGGGGCTGCGCGCGCTGCAATCGGGTGACGCGTTGACTGCACTGCTGGAGGGCCTGGTCGAGTCCCGCGAAATGCTCTCGGGACGGCACGGCCGGCGCGTACCATTACTGGTCAAGATCGCGCCCGACCTCGAAGGACCGGAGCTCGATGCCATGGCCGCCGCGTTCAATCGTGCCGAGGTCGATGGTGTCATCGCCACCAACACCACGATCGACCGCTCAGCTATTGCGAATCATCCCCGCGCCGGCGAAGCGGGCGGACTATCGGGCCGACCGCTGCTGCAGCGCTCCAACCAGGTGCTCGCCGCGATGCGTGCCCGGCTCGATGCGTCGATCAGCCTCATTGGCGTCGGCGGTGTCGACAGCGGCGACGCGGCGCGCAGCAAGCGTGCGTCCGGGGCCTCGCTACTGCAGTTCTATACCGGCTTCGTGTTCCGCGGGCCCGAGCTGGTCGCGGAATGCGTGGACGCGCTTCGACCATGACTGGGGGCGAGCATCCGGCTATTCGCGTGTCGCGCGACGTTGACCTGACTGCGCGAAATTCCCTGGGACTGTCATCGCGTACCGATTTGCTGGTCGAGGTGCTCCACGCAGGCGCGATTCCGGATGCGATCCTCAGGTACGGACGTCCGCGCGCGGTCCTCGGCGGCGGCAGTAACGTCATCCTGGCCGGCGACATCGAGGGACCGGTTTTTCGCGTCCTCGAGCAGTCTTTCGAGACCCTGCCGGGGGATGCGTCGGTGGATGTCAGCGCCGGTGCCGGCATCGAGTGGGACGAGCTGGTGGACCGCTGCATCGCAGCGGGCGCGCATGGCATCGAGAACCTGGCGCTCATACCCGGGCTCGTCGGGGCGGCGCCGATCCAGAACATTGGCGCCTATGGCGTCGAGCTCGCCGATTCGGTGCTGCGAGTCGAGGCATTCGATCTGGGGAGCATGCAGCTGCGGGTGCTCGCCGCCGGGGAATGCAGCTTCGGCTATCGCGACAGTCGCTTCAAGCGCGAGCCGGGTTTGTGGCTGGTGACACGCGTTCACCTGCGCCTCGCGCGCACGTTCGAGCCGCAACTCCGCTACGCCGGGCTCGGCGACGAGTTGAACGCCTCGCCCGGGGACGACTGTTCTGCACAGCAGGTCGCCGACGCGGTCCGGAACATTCGCCGGCGCAAGTTGCCGGATCCATCGACGTGCCCGAATGCGGGAAGTTTCTTCAAGAACCCCACGGTGCCGCTCTCCCAGGCGACGGCGCTGCGCGAACGCTGGCCCTTGCTGCCGATCTATCCGCTCGACGACGGGCAGGCCAAGTTGAGCGCGGCCTGGTTGATCGAATCCTGCGGCCTCAAGGGCGCGCGAAGTGGAGGCGCCTCGGTGTCGGCGCAGCATGCCCTGGTGGTCATCAACACCGGGAACGCGACCGCGATCGACGTGCTGGCGCTGCAGGACTCGGTCGAAGCCGCGGTGCTCGAGGCGTTCGGCGTGTTGCTCGAACGCGAACCGGTGCTTATCGAGGGCCGCAAGCCGGCGTAGACTTCCCAACATACCCGCGCACCGCCCGCCCCTTTACCTGCTCGCGTATGTTCCACCTGCGTTGCTTCCGCTCGCTGCATGGCTGGGGCAATTGACAGGTTGGATCGATGCTTTCGCGTGGTTGCCGATGCTGGTGTTGTTCGTCCTGCTGCCGATCATCGATGCGTGGCTCGGTGCGGATGCGAGCCGGCCACCCGACGCTGGCGAAGCCTTCGAGTCGCTGCAAGGCTCGCCCGGTTATCGATGGCTGACCATTCTCTGCGTACCCATGCAGTGGACGCTGCTGGCGTGGAGCCTCTGGCACTGGCAGCAGACCCCGTTTGGCGTGGCGGGAACGATTGGATGGCTGGTCTCGCTGGGCGTGGTCGGTGGCGTACTCGCGATCAACGTCGCGCACGAGCTGATCCACAAGGCGGGCCGCGTCGAGCCGTTCCTCGGAGGCATGCTGCTCGCGAGCGTCGGGTACTCCGGTTTCAAGACCGAACACCTCCGCGGCCATCACGTGCACGTGGCCACGCCTCTTGATCCGTCGACAGCACGACTCGGCGAATCCTCGTTCACCTTCGTGGCGCGCGGCCTCCTGCTCAATCCCGTCCGCGCATGGCGTCTCGCGCGCACGGGCGCCGAGCGATTCGAGCTTTTGGGCTGGCATGCACTCACGCTCGCGACTGCGGTCGCGTTCGGAATCTGGCTGGGGGGCGGCGCGATGCTGGCGTTCATCGCGCAGGCGCTGATCGCGGCGGCGGCCCTCGAAGTCATCAATTACATCGAACACTACGGCCTGGTGCGGGACCGGGCCATCGACGGGCGTTTCGCGCGGATCACGCACGCGCATTCCTGGAATTCGAATTTCCTGCTCACCAACGCGATGCTGTTCCAGCTGCAACGGCATGCGGATCATCATGCGCATCCGCGCCGCCGCTACCAGGCGCTTCGACACCATCCGGACTCGCCGCAGCTGCCTGCCGGCTACGCGGCGATGTTCGTGCTGGCGCTGATCCCGCCGCTGTGGCGGCGGGTCATGGATGGGAGGGTGCTGGCGCTGCGCACGGCCGACCACCCGCCGGCGACGCAAACACCGGGCGACTGAAGCCTACGCGTCGCCGCTTGCGGGAGTCGCCTTCGAGCGCATTGGCTTGCGCCAGCGCGCCAGCTCGGTGGTGAACCAGATCGCGCTGTCGATTTCTACCTGACCGGCGCAACGCACCTGGTACGGCTTGCCGGAGAGGCTGCTCCTGGTGGCCGCGCGGTCGATGAATGCTTCGCTGGTTGGCACCAGCTCCTTGGCGAGCAGGTAGATGTATTTCTTCTGCAGGTGTGCCGCGGCCTTCTTCGAGTCGTGCCACGAACCGTTGCGGAAGAACTGGCAACCGGATCGCTCGAGGTGTTCGAAGAGGTGCGTGATTTCCTTGCGGGTGGTTCGGGAGGGTTGTTGGGCTGACGCTGAGGCGCAGATCGACAGCAACAGCGCGGCTGCGACGATGCGATGGATGCGGCTGACGCGGCTGGCCGAGCGAGCAGACTTCGTAAAAGCGCGCACACTGAATCCGGCGGCTTGCTTCTCGCGAGGCGGTTTGAAAAAGACGTCGCGAGTAAGCGTCCCTGCGGCTTGGCGTCCGGACTGCACATCCATGTGCAGGCGTTCGGCAGGTCGCGCCAGTGGCGCGACAAACCCTGCCTCACCCTGCCTCGGGCGTGAAAACAGCCGCGCGATGACGTTAGTCATCGCGCAAGCGGCTGTTTTCACCCAATGCACTGGTAGTAGAGGGCGTCGGCGGTCTGGTTGACCACGGACTGGCCAAGGCTGATCGAGCCGGACTTGAACAGGTGGATCTCGTCGCGATGCAGGCGCAACTCGTCGTCTTCACCGAGCTTGAGCCAGGTGCCGTTGGTGCTGCGGTCGGCGAGCATGAAATACCCGCGCTTGTATTCAATGATGGCGTGGTTGCGCGACACCCACTCGGTGTCGACGACCAGGCTGCTCGCGGGATCCCTGCCCAGGGTCAACGCCGGCGACGCGGGCGAAATCTCGATCACGCGGCCGCGGAAGCGCAGCACCAGCTTGGCGCCTGCGACATTCTGGAAATCGTCGATACGGATCGCGCGCTGCACCATGGTGACGTTGCTGGTGTCCTCGTGCCACACCACGTCGACCACGGGAATCGGCTGCACCTTGCCGCTGACGCGGGCCTCGCCCAGTGAGCGCGTATGGAGGTTGCCAGCGGCTGCTTCCGCCGCAGTGGTCTCCGTGGTGACGATCTGCTCGCGCTTGGCCAGTGCGGCCATGCGTGCTGCCGTGTTGACGGCGTCGCCGAACACGTCGCCGCCCTCTTCCAGGATCGCGTCGCCATGATGCAGGCCGATGCGGATGCCAAGGCGCTCGGCCACGAACTCCGCGTCGTGCGACATGCGCTTCTGCATGTCGCAGGCGGCGAGCATGCCGGACAGGGCCGAGGGGAACGTGCACATCACTTCGTCGCCGATGGTTTTCACCACCCGGCCACCGTGGCCTTCAGCCACGCCACCCAGCGCATTGAGCACGGCGGAGATCAGCCGCCTCGCCTCCAGATCGCCGCGCGTCTCGAAGAGCTTGGTGCTGCCGGATACATCCGCGAACAAAATGGTGATCGGGCGGACTTCACTCATGCGGGCGATCATAGGTCAATAGCCGGGGGCACAGCTACCGACTTGCGGCGGAACCCGCACCAGCGCTGGGCTTTGGGGCATTCGCCGCCGCCTCCTCCCGGGCAAGGAGCGCTGCGGCCGCCACGATATCGGCCTCCCCCGGGATGACGAGGAACGCGGCGCCCGCCAGCGGCGTGTAGGTATCGACGCCGACCACGCGCTGCAAGGGCTTGACTCCCTGCCCGCCTTCGACAACCGCCGTGATGACGCCTTCGCCGACGCCGGCGCTGTGCCGCCCCTCGTCGACCACGATCACGCGCGCGCATTCGCCTGCGTGGCGCGCGATAGCCGCGTCGTTGAGCGGCACCAGCCAGCGCAGGTCGACGACCCGTACGCTCCAGCCGTGCGCCGCGTGGATGGCGCGCGCAGCGCGCAGGCTCATCGGCACGCCGTTGCCATAGGTGAAGACCACGCAATCCGTCGCCTCGGGCGCGTAGACCCGCTCCTCGCCGAGCGGCATCGCGGCTTCGAGAGGCGGATACGCCGTCAACCAGCCGCCGTCGCCAGCCTCGTGGAGGTCCTTGGCCATGTAGAGGGCGATCGGTTCGAGGAACACGCTCACGCGTCCGTCGACCCTGGCCAGCGCGGCCAGGGTGCGCAGCATCGTCACCGCGTCATCGCCGCGGCTCGGGCAACCCAGCACCAGGCCGGGGATGTCGCGCAGCGCGGTGATCGAATTGTCGTTGTGGAAATGTCCGCCGAAGCCGCGCTGGTAGCCGAGCCCCGCGATGCGGACCACCATCGCGTTGCGGTACTGGTCGTTCGAGAAGAACTGCAGCGATGCAGCTTCGCCGCGCAGCTGGTCGCAGGCGTTGTGAAAATAGGCGAGGTACTGGATTTCCGGAATGGGCAGCAGGCCCACGTTTGCGTAACCCTGGGCCAGACCCAGGATCATGGTCTCGTCGAGCAGCGTGTTGAACACGCGCGAGTTCCTGAAAGACTTGTGCAGCCCCTTGGTCACGGTGTACACGCCGCCCTTCTGCGCGACGTCCTCGCCGAACAGCAGCGACTCCGGATACTTCGCCAGGAGGTCATGCAGCGCGTTGTTGATCTGGATGGCCAGATGCCGGGGCGGCTGCTTTTCCGGAAGCTTCGCGTCGCCACCGAATGCTGCGAGTCGTCGCTCCGCAAAGTCGGCTCTCTGCGCCTCAGCCGCGACCGCAGCGGGCGAGTATGGGGCGAGCGGCGCGATGACCTCGGCGAGATCGGTGAGCTTGGGCCTTCGATCCGCCTCCTCTGCTGCGGCGAAACAGCGTTTGCGCGTGCCCTCGTACAGGTCGAGCAACTGCGACTTCGACATCAGCCCCGATTCCAGCGCGATGGCCGCGCTGCGCAGCAGGGGATCGCTGGCCTCGACCGCGCACAGCTCCTCGATCGAGCGCCACTCAATTTCGAAGTCGGTTCCGGCGTGGCCCATGATGCGGGTCGTGCGCAGGTGCAGGAACGTGGGGCGGCGCGTGCGGCGGCAGTGCTCGATCGCGTCGCGCACCTGCCCGTAACCCGTGGCGAGATCGAGGCCATCGGCATGGAAATAGTCGAGGTCGGGTCGATTGCGGAAGTTGCGCGCGATCCAGCCGGTCGGCGTCTTGACCGAGATGCCGATGCCGTTGTCCTCGCACACGAACAGCACCGGTGCCGGCAGCTTCTGGTACGCCGTCCATGCGGCGGTGTTGAAGGCGGTCTGCGCGGTCGCATGGTTGCTCGACGCGTCGCCGAAAGAGCAGATGGCGATGCTGTCATCCGGGATCGGCAACGCGTGGCCGATGCGCCTGGCCTGCTCGATGGCGATGGCGGTGCCCAGCGCCTTCGGCAAATGCGAGGCGATCGTCGAAGTCTGTGGCAATACCCAGAGTGGTTTCGAACCCCACACCTTGTGGCGGCCGCCCGATGCCGGATCATCTCGGCTTGCCGCGAACGACAGCGCCGAGTCCATCACCGGATCCATGCCCGGCAGCTTGCGGAAGCGCTCGGCCATGAAGCCGCCGCTGCGGTAGTGCAGGAACGCGGGATCCGTGTGGCGCGTCAGCCGCGCAACCATCGCATTGCCCTCGTGCCCGCTCGAGCCGATCGTGTAGAAAACCTTGTTCTGCACGCGCAGCACGCGCGCCATGAGATCGAGGTGGCGCGAGATCAACTGGGATTCGAACAGTTCTGCGAAGCCCCGCGCGTCGAGGGCGCTGCCGTCGAGGATGGCTTCGTCCGCCGACGGTTTCGCATCGGCGCGGCCCGACCATTCGCGCACGAATTCGCTGAAGTTGACGTCGCAGATCTCGGCGCGATTGACGCCGCGCATCCGCGCCGGAATGGGCTTCACCGCAGCCATGTGTCTCGCCTGGGTTTCATGGACCAACCTTGCCCACCTGAGTTGTCATTGTAGGAGCGGTCGTGCGCTACTGACCCGCCGGCTGGAAGCGTTAGCGCCTCGCTTCCGCGGAAGCCCTTTATGCTGCAGCGAGGCGCTACCGCTCCCAGCCGGCGCGACCCAGTGGTATTCGCGGCCCAGCAGCTCCGGCAGCAGCCGCACCTTGTGGCAGTTGCCGGACACGCTCATGCCGTACACGGTAATCATGATCTGCACTCTCCTGCCCTTCGCGCCTGCCACTGTTCGCGCGTCTGCCCCCAGACTCCGATGTCGATTTCATCGAGCGGCGGCTTGAGCCGCGTCGTGCCCCGATAGCGGGCGCCGAGCCTTTCGGCGAGAGCGATCGATGCGGTGTTCGCAGGCATGATGTTGTGGATCACGTCGGTCCAGTCGAGGTTTGCGAAGGTCCAGTCGATCGCCGCCGTGGCGGCTTCGGTCGCGAAGCCGCGCCCCCAGTACGCGCGAAGGAATACCCAGCCCACTTCGGTGCCGTTGTGCTGGTCGGGCTGCCAGGGGCCTGCCTGACCGAGCCACTGGCCGCTCGCCTTCTCGATCACCGAAAACATCCCGAAGCCCTGCACCGCCCATGCGCCGGGCATCTGCAGGAACTTGCGCCACGCGGACGCGCGAGGCATGGGTCCCCCGACGTGTCGCGCAGCCTCCTCGTCGCCGAACAGTTCCGCGTAGCCGTCGAAGTCGTCGTGCCGCGGCACGCGAAGTATCAGTCGCTCGGTCTCGATGCGCGGACCGCGGGCGGGCGCGTGCATCGCGCTAGAACGCGTTGATGCCGGTGAGCTCGCGGCCCACCACCAACTGGTGCACCGTTTCGGTGCCCTCGTAGGTGATGACCGACTCGAGGTTGAGCATGTGGCGGATCGGGCAATGTTCGGTGGTGATGCCGGCGCCGCCCAGGATGTCGCGGGCTTCGCGCGCGATGTCGATGGCCATGCGGCAGTTGTTCCACTTGGCCAGCGACACCTGAGTGGGCTGCATCTTCCCGGCGTCCTTGAGGCGCCCGAGCTGCAGCGAGAGGAGCTGCGCCATGGTGATGCGCCGTCCCATGTCAGCGAGCTTCAACTGCACCGCCTGGTTGGCGATGATCGGACGATCGAACAGGATGCGCTCGCGTCCGTACGAGATGGCCTCGGCCAGGCACGCCTGCGCGGCGCCAATCGGTCCCCAGGTAATTCCATAACGCGCCTGCGTGAGGCAACCGAGCGGACCCTTCAGACCCTTGACGTTGGGCAGGCGATTGGCTTCAGGCACGCGCACGTCGTCGAAGAACAGCGAACTGGTGACGGACGCGCGCAGGCTCATCTTGTGCTTGATCACCTGGGCTTTGAAGCCAGGCATGTCGCGCTCGATGACGAAACCCTGGATGCCATCGTCGGTCTGCGCCCAGACGATCGCGATATGCGCGAGATTGCCGTTGGTGATCCACATCTTGGCGCCATTGATCACCCAGTCGCCGCCATCGCGCCGCGCGTGGGTCTTCATGTTGGCGGGATCGGATCCGCCATGCGGCTCGGTCAGGCCGAAGCAGCCGATGATCTCGCCGCGGGCCATGCCGGGCAGCCACTTCTGTTTCTGCTCCTCCGTGCCGTAAGCAAAGATCGGATACATGCACAGCGATGACTGCACGGAGACAAAGCTGCGGATGCCCGAATCGCCGCGCTCGAGCTCCTGGCAGATGAGGCCGTAGCTGACCGCATTGAGCCCGCCGCCGCCGTACTCCTCCGGTAGGGAAGCACCCAGCAGGCCGAGCTCGGCAATCTCGGGAACCAGTTCAGCGGGAAACCTGGCCTGGTCGAATGCGTCGCCGATGATGGGCAGGACGCGTTCGTCGGTAAAGCGTGCAACGGTGTCCTGCACGGCCCGCTCCTCATCGGTCAGCAGCGATCGGACGTCGTACAGGTCGAGCGGGTCCAGAGCCATGGCGGGAATGCGTTTCGTAGAAAGGAGACACAGTTTAGCGTTCAGGCCTGCCTGTTCACGAAACAGTCACAACTGGAGCCCGAGAACGCACCCGAACCGCTTGTTTACCTTCCGTTTAGACCATTACCATCGCCCCGGTGGTCAGCCACGCCGCTTCCCTGTCCCCCAGATCAGGAAATACTCCGATGAAATTGCGCTCCGTTCTCCTTCTTGCGAGCCTTGCCCTGGCAGGCGTCGCACAAGCCCAGACCGTTTACACGGTGACCGGGACCAACTTCAACACCTACGACGCCACGGCGCCCGGCGCCGCATTCGCCACCGCTCCGATCAGCGGCCTGCAGGCCGGCGACGTGATCGTCGGACTCGACCGCCGGCCGGCCAACGGCTCGCTGGTGCTGGTAGTCGACGGAACGGCTTCCGACCGTCTCTACACCATCAACCCCCAGACCGGCCAGGCCACGCTTCTTTCGACACTCGCCGCCGATCCGGCCGACACCACGCTGCCTTTCGCCGGCCTCGCCGGCACCTCGTTCGGCACGGACTTCAATCCCGTTCCGGATCGGCTTCGCGTCGTCAGCGACACCGGCCAGAACCTGCGCATCAACGTCGACAATGGTCTCGTGACCACCGACGGTGCGTTGAACGGCGCGACGTCGAGCATCCAGGCGTCCGGCTACACCAACAGCTTCGCCGGCACCACGACCACGACGCTGTACGGCATCAACGGCGCTACCGATTCGCTGTACACCCAGGTCCCACCCAACGATGGCACGCAGGTACTCGTAGGCGCGCTCGGCGTCGACACCGGCAACACCATCGGACTCGACGTGCTCACGGCGGGAGGCGGGACTTCCAACACGGCCTACGCCGGCTTGATCGTGGGCGGCTTTACCAACCTCTACACCGTCAACCTGACGAGCGGCGCTGCGACCCTCATCGGGCGCCTCGGCGCAGGGGCTGTGATCAGCGGCTTCACAGTGGTCGCGGGTGCCCCGGGCGGCGCTGGCGCGAGCGGCGTTCCGACGCTGGCAACCGGCGGCCTCGTGCTGCTCGGCCTGCTGCTCGGCGCCTTGGCGATCGTGGTGCTCCGCCAGCGCTGAGTCTCATGCTGCATGCTTCATTAAAACGCCGCCTTCGGGCGGCGTTTTTGTTTGCGGGCCGCACGAGGCACCGCGGACTTCGCACGGCCGAATGCTCAGCGATCCAGTGGACTCAGCACACCGCCCGCTCCCCGTCCCAGCACGTGTGTGTAGATTTGCGTCGTCGCGACGTCCTTGTGCCCGAGCAGTTCCTGGACTGTCCGTATGTCGTGGCCCGCCTCGAGCAAGTGCGTGGCGAACGAATGGCGCAAGGTATGGCAGGTGGCGGGCTTGGCGATGCCGGCTCGTCGCACTGCGTTCTTCACCGCGCGCTGCAGCACGGACTCATCCACATGATGACGGCGTATCACCCCGCTGCGAGGATCTGCGCCGCGCGTGCTGGCCGGAAAGACGTATTGCCAGCTCCACTCGCGTGCAGCACTCGCGTACTTGCGTTCGAGCGCATCCGGCAACCAGACTGCGCCGAAGCCCGCGGCGAGGTCGTGTGAGTGAATCCTGCGCGCTTCCGCAAGTTGCGCAACGATAGGATCGATGAGGGACGAAGGCAGAATCGTTCGCCGGTCTTTCCCGCCCTTCCCGTCACGGACCACAATCTCGCGACGTCCGAAGTCGACATCCTTTACGCGAAGCCGCAGGCACTCCATCAGGCGCAGACCACTCCCGTAGAGCAGGCCCGCCATCAGTCGCGTGACGCCGGTCATTTCGTCGAGTACGTTCGTCACTTCTGCGCGCGTCATTACCGTGGGAATGCGCTGCGGCCTCTTTGCGCGCTGGATATTGTCCATCCAGGCGAGCTTCTGCTGCAGCACCTCGCGATAGAGGAAAAGAATTGCGGCCAGTGCCTGGTTCTGCGTGGACGCAGCAACCTTGTCGCGCGCCGCGAGCATGGTGAGGAAGGCCTCGACCTCGAACGCACCAAGGGACTCCGGGTGCCGCTTGCCATTGGCGAGGATGAACCTCCGAACCCATGCGACATAGGAGTCCTCGGTCCGCCTGGCGAACCCAAGCCGCCTGATGCGTTCGCGCATGCGTTCCAGCAGTGGCGGAGCAGCCGGCTCCGGCGTCTTTCCGAGCTCCCGCTTCCCTGCGTTCATTCGAGTTCCCCCGCCCCCTTCGCTAGATTCCGACGCTACACCTCGTGACTACATCCCACATCAAACCTATCCCGTGGATTGGGGTAAGATTTTTCGCACGTTACGGGAGCCCTGACCATGCCTCATCTCCGGACCTCATCCCGTTTCTCCACCGAATCGTAGTTATACGACAAGGCGAAAGACCTATCGGAACCGCCCCGAGGGTACGAATCTTCATACCCGTTGAAGAGGGCTTCGCCGATACCGGCGCCGCAGAAAAAATGCTACAAAAGCGTCGCGAGGTGAGCGCACCGGGCAAGCCCGCTTGCCGGTACGCCCACCTCGCGACGCCCGCTACGGCTTTGCTCAATCGCCCAGGACCCGCGATGTCAGTCTTACGATCAGGTCGTTTTGCCCCTCGACAGCTCGCGCCTGTCGTTGCGTCGCCGCCTCGTCGCATAACTAGGTGTTCAAGCCGACCGCGCACTCAGCAGTTCTTCAATCTGAAAGTCCCCGCGTGCGCGGCGGCTTAACACGGCGTTAGCTGCATGGACGATTTGTGGGGACCGATCGAGGCATCTGACTGGCAAGGCACCCCCTGTATTGCCGGGCGCGCCGCGACGGAAGCCGACGTGAAGTCAGGCCACGCCGTCTTCTTCATCAAAGGCAACTCCACGCCAGCGCAAATGAATTTGCCGTGCTGCGCTATTCAAACGCTGGAGGGTGGTGAAGTGCAGCCTGTGGTGGTCGTGCAAGCTGAGGTCACTCCGGACGGCACCATTCTCGGGGTCAGACCACTCGCGGGCGGCAACGGAATTTGCCTAGACTATGAAGTTCAGTTGCTTTCGCACGGCTTTGCCTCGTAGGGTGGCAGCTAACTATGTGTTCAAGCCGACCGCCGAACTCTCCTCATTTGTTTCCTGTCGCTGTTCGCGCGGCGGCGGCTTAACACGGCGTTAGATTCCAGAGACATGCCCTCGCATCTGCCGAATCGCGATCGCTGCGTTGCTCAAGTCGTGCAGCTTCTAGTGGGAGGCCGCTATAAGGAGCTAGCCACACTTTCGCAAGCGGTACGGCTGACTGCGGCTGAGCTTGAGTCAGCCGTAACCGACTACGGACGGACGCTTGTACTACCGCCTGGCCAAGCCGAGCCGCCCGATTTCGTGCGTGTCGAAAAACCGGGGCCTGAGCTTTGGTCAGTTGTCGCACCCCTCTACACGTTGGAAGAGGGCCGGTCGGACCTCTCGCTCGAACTCACACTCGTCCGGGATAGTGGCGCTTCGTTTGGCTACCGTGTTGAACTAGATAACTTACATGTCATGTAGCCGCCGCTGGAATCTAACTATGTGTTCAAGCCGACCGCCGAAATCTTCTCGTCTTTTTCCTGTCGCTGCTCGCGCGGCGGCGGCTTAACACGGCGTTGGGCCGCTAACATGACGTCATGAAACTTTCCTGGCCCTATAAGTTGGTTCTTGTGCTGTCGGCGCTCGTCGCAAGCCTTTCGCTCATCGGCGTCTTCAACTACGCCACGGCGCTCAGCCAACTTGCAGCACTCGGACCTGACGTATCCGTCGAGTGGTCGGGCTACTTCTTACCACTCGCTCAAGTCCTTCTTGCCTTGGTGGTTTCCGCGGTTGGCTTTCTTGGTGTGTTGCTTGGCACGCCATCAAGAGCCCGCCTGTGTGCGCTTATCTTCTGCATCGGGTATGGCTTGCTGTTGTGTGCGCGCTTGGTCGCGGTGGTTGTCGGCGCGTCGCCGTTTCCCGGCATGGTAGGCACAAGCTTGTCCGTAGCCCTTTTGCTGGCTCTCATCGGGCTTGTCTTCGCACTGCGGCCCAACAACTCATTCAAGCGGACGCGCGTTCCGCGCGCCGCTTAATTCGGGCGTTGGACTGCATGAACTAATGTCTGCGCAGGTTGATACGTGTCGGGTTCACGGCTCGACCTTCGTGCCTTGCAACGCGGACGAGAAGCTTGGCGTGGCCTTGGCGACATTGCATCTCCTGCCGCTGAACGCTTTGCGCCATCCTCGCGAAGGCGATTCTTGTGGTTGGTACATTTGGGG
>JBBSLL010000020.1:0-55239 GCA_038255255.1 Lysobacterales bacterium | reverse complement strand
TCCATCGCCCGCTTCGGTTGACAGCGAATGAGGGCGAGTTATCATGCGCGGCTCCGCGGGAATAGCTCAGTTGGTAGAGCACTACCTTGCCAAGGTAGATGTCGCGAGTTCGAGTCTCGTTTCCCGCTCCAATAGCCGCGAAGTTCCAGCTACCTGTCGAGGCTCGATTACCTCGCTGCAACGCAGGCAGCTTCGCTCATCAGACCCCGGCCCGCCGGGGTTTGTTGTTTATGCCGGTCTTCCGTGGCTTGGGAAGGCTGAACGCAACAAGGGGCTGTGGCGCCGGCAGCAATGCCTCGTCACAATCCGACAGTGCGCTACCTGGCCAGGTGGCAGAGTGGTTATGCAGCGGCCTGCAAAGCCGCGTACGCCGGTTCAATTCCGACCCTGGCCTCCAATTTCACGAACCGATGTTCTCCGATCGGTTCGGGCAACCCCGCCCGGGTGGCGAAACTGGTAGACGCAAGGGACTTAAAATCCCTCGGCCTTGTGCCGTGCCGGTTCGAGTCCGGCCCCGGGCACCACAAAGCCAATTCAGGGGGTCCCACAACGACCCCGCAACACCACGAAACCCCGCCCTGTCGGGGTTTTTTGTTGCCTACCGTCCCGACCTGTCCCATTGCAGCCTGTCGAACGTGGGGGTACCTTTGGGGATATCTGGCGCTTGGGGCGCCGTAACCGGGGGTACAACACATGGCGAACGCAACCGGCACTTTGACCGTCGCGGCGATCAAATCCGCGACTGCCGGAAAGTGGTTCGACGGCGGCGGACTCTTCCTCGACGTTCGTCCGAATGGCGCGCGTTACTGGCGCCTCAAGTATCGCCACGCGGGCCGTGAGCGGCTTCTAGCGTTCGGGGTATACCCAGAGGTATCGCTGGCAGAGGCACGCGCCAGACGCGACTCTGCGCGCGCCACGATGCGCGAGGGACGCGACCCGTCCGCAGAGCGGAAAGCGGACAAGGTTCGAGCCGTACTGTCGTCTGCGAACACGTTTGAGGCAGTCGCCCGCGAGTGGGTCGACAAGCAACGCGCATCGCTGGCGGCGATCACGCTGACCAAGGCCGAGTGGCAGTTGGGGTTCGCATTTCCGCATATCGGCCAACTGCCGATTGCGGAAGTCACGGCCCCCGCAATCCTGGCCCTTCTGAAACCGCTGGAAAAGAGAGGGACGCACGAGACCGCCGCCCGGGTTAAGCAGCGCATCTCCCAAGTGATGCGCTTTGCGGTCGCAACCGGGCGCGCCACTGGCGACCCGACCCGCGACCTGCGCGGCGCACTGTCACCCTTCAACGCCAAGCCTCGCGCAGCCTTGACCCGTCCCGATGACGTGGCGACGTTGCTGCGCGCGATTGACGGCTACACCGGGCAGCCGGTCACGTTGGCTGCCTTGCAGCTGGCGCCCTTGCTGTTCGTGCGCCCCGGCAACCTGCGCGCAATGGAGTGGGCGGAACTCGACTTGAAGTCGGGCGAGTGGCGCATACCCGCTGGCAAGATGAAGATGCGCGATGAGCACACCGTACCCCTAGCCCCGCAAGCCGTGGCGATCCTGACGGCTCTGCGCGCGCTTACGGGCAAGGGTCGATATTGCTTCCCGAGCCTTCGCACTTCCGACCGGCCAATGAGCGAAAACACAGTCAACGCGGGATTGCGGCGGCTGGGCTTCGACAAGGACACAATGACTGGCCACGGCTTCCGGGCAATGGCGTCGACGCGACTTAACGAGATGGGCTGGGCGCCCGATGTAATCGAGCGGCAGCTGGCGCACGCGCAGCGCAATAAGGTCCGGGCCGCATACAACCGCGCGCAGTACATGGCCGAACGCCGCAAGATGATGACTAGCTGGGCGGACTATCTGGACCAGTTGAAGGACGGCAACCGCAAAGTGGTCCCGATCAAGCGCAAGGCATAACGCATAGCCGCGCCTAGCCCGACGGGGCGAACACGCCGTAAACCCTGCGGCGCTGGCGCGGCTTCCTTCAGGGGCGCGAGGGTCGCGCTGTGAACCAACGCAATTTGAAGGACGTGGAGTTTATTTCGATCAAGGATGCAGCCAAGAAATTGCGAATCTCCGCCGCCACACTTAAGGCGAGAATCATTCAAGGCCGCTATTTGGCGCTTGTGCACGTATGCGAGCAGTGGGCGTGCGGCACGCACGAGGAATTTCTGCCTCCGCATGACTGCAAGACATTTCCGTGGACGCGATGGAAAGACCACGGCTCACCCATCTTTGAGTCGGGAGGGAATTTCGCGCAGCCTGACCGACGACCGCGCTACGAACTGGACGGTTGGGTTATCTACGATTCGGTTGCACAAGTATTGACCGACGGCGCATCGTTCATGGGGGCAAAGTGGCTTGGAGTGCCCTCGTTCGGTGAAGACACAACGCCCGTCTATGTTGCGGCCAATGGTGACAATCGCTTCAACAACGGCCGACGAGTGACCGAGGAAGATATCTACTTGCCAGACATGCTGCTTCCACAAGGGGATGACGGTTTCCCGCTGCCGAGTGTCAAGAAGTCGAAGCGAATCACGGTGAGCGAGTCCAAAGTGAGGCCGCAACGCGAGCAAAACCTGCTGCGCGTAATTGAGGGCTTATGGATGCTTTCGAGTCTCCCGCGCGCACCGAACGTTACAGCGGACAAGCTATCGGCCCTCTTTGACACCTGGGGTTGGGATGGACCAGGGAAATCGACCATGGCCGACACTATCCTGAAGCCCGCGTCGCAGCTCCCGAAAGCGAAAAGCTAGGATTTGCTCGTCCTAGGTTAGGACGGAGAAGGCAGTTGAACGTGCAGCATTCTCGACACGGCTCCGAACGACTCGGGGCGTAGCGAGAGAAACGAGGATGACTTCAAACGACGTAGGCGCGCTCGCATTGGGCGCCGTGATCCTGCAACGCCTGCCGACTGTGAGAGCCCGCACCGGCCTAAGCAGGAGCGAGCTTTACCGCAAGGTCGCACTAGGAAACTTTCCAGCGCCAGTGAAACTTGGGGAAAGGGCCAGCGCTTGGAACGCCGCAGAGGTTGATCAGTGGATTGCCGACCGCATCGCCGCGCGCGACGCAAAGGCGGCGGCATGAACTCAAACCCCACAAACGCGAAAGCCGACCTTCACGGGGTCGGCTCCCTTCGCAGTGCTGACACTTGGGGCGGCAGCGAGCCGAATGCTACCGCCGGAATCGAACGCACGCGAGTCCTGGCGTGCATGGGGTTAGAACTGGTGCGTGACCAGCTTCACCGCTGGGCGCGCGCTACGGACACGCTGGGCGCGTTTGACGCGGTAGAGGCAGCCGACCACGTAGACGCCGCGCTCGAACTGCTCACGCCACGCACTGGCGAGCCGTCGCATCTGGGTGACGCATGAACCGCGTCACACGAAGCAAGGCGCGGCTGAAGCACAAGGGCAGGCGCGAAGGCGGCACGTTCACCCTGATACCGCACGCCGTGCAGGATTCGGAGAACTGGAGACGATGCAGCGCCACCGCGATCAAGATGCTCACCGAGCTAGCGCGCCAGTACAACGGTGGCAACAACGGTGACCTGTGTGGCGCGATGACCCTGCTGCAGCCACGCGGATGGAATAGCGACGACACCATCTTCTGGGCACTACGCGAGTTGCGGCACTACGGATTCATCGTGCTCACCCGGCAAGGCGGGCTGCATAACACGAGCCTGTACGCCCTCACGTGGCTCGCAATAGACGAGTGCGGCGGCAAGCTCGATTGCAGTGCAACGCGGGTAGCTGGTGCCGAGTGGAAGTTGACGCGCCCGAAGTTTAAGCGGCCCCCGAAGCAACGAAACGCCACTACGCCAAGCGGAGCACCACGCTACGCCAACCGGAGCACCAAGCAGGGAAAGGCTGCGTGAGTGCTACGCCATCCGTATCTATACGGGCGATTGCGCGGTGGTCGACTACTCCGCCATCCGTAGACCTTTATAGATTCTTACCAAGCGACAACGCTGGTGAGGCCGTAGCAGTTGGCCGCCTTGCTCTTGATTCACCGGCTCTAGATGCACGGCGGCGCGCAAGCCAGAACGCTCGATCCTGTCCGCCCTACGGTGGCGCTGGTGGCACGGTGCCGATACGTTCGACGGCGACTGAATTGATTCGTAAGCGGAATCCAAACAGAGTAGGCCAGAGGGGCGGGTAAAAAGTCCGGGCGCGCGGGGCGGCACACCGCGCGTTCCCTGCTGGCGTCATAAACCGGAACAATTTTCGAGTCGAGCCGGGACTCATAGTCCTGGCCGGATCGCTGTCCAGACGATCCGCGCGCATTGGACTACCGGGGGGGTATGCGCGTTGCCAGTGGCGGCATAGTGCCTGATGCCGCCCGCTGGTTCATGGGTAAACGCCCAGCGCATTGGTGAGAGATTTCTTACCCGTCGTCGCAGCCCTTGGGCGCCATTCTCGTGCGCTTCCATTGCTAAATCGACAGGAGTACGTTGGGCATTCCACCGGGAGGGGATGCACCATGAAAACTCTACGCAGGGCCTTCGCCGCCCTTCTTTTTTCGTTTGCCGGTTGGGCGGGCGCTTTCACACCTGAGTCCGGACTTTGGTGGGATCCCTTAGAAGATGGACGCGGTTACACGATAGAGATTCAAGACAACGTAATGGCTGTGTTGCTCTATGGATACGACACGAACGGGACTTCGGCATTCTTTATCGGCGCAAACGTGATCGGCGGCAATAGCACATTCAGCGCGACCTTGGATGGCTTCACCGCCGGTCAATGCAATACCTGCTCGTACGCCGGTCGACCGATCACCTTAAACGGGGCCGGGGGAAGCATGTCCATAGTGTTCACGTCGGAGACGCGCGCTTTACTGAACCTCAATGGTCGGATCATTCCTATCCAGCGGTTCAACTTTGCGCACGGCAACACTCTTCAACAGATGCTAGGCGAGTGGCAGATAACGCTCGATTTTTCTCCGCTTGTTGCGGCGAATGCTCATCCATTCTTTGGCGACGTGATCAAGCTAGATCGAATCAGTTCCACAGCGGCCAACACATACTTAGGCTGCCGGCCTGATGACGCGAGCTATGCGCGCTGTACGGCCTTCGACTACGCCAATCACGACGCAGCGGGCGGATTCGTGAGCAGCACAGGCTCCCACGCAATTGTGGTGAAGGACGCCGTGAACGCGCAGGGTCAGAGTGTCTTCCTGCTCTACAACGTTCAATCGGGTTTGTCACAGTTCGACGGGCAGGCTCGTTTCTCCGAAAACGGTGTGCTCTCGCCCATCGTTACCGTGAGAGGTTTTCGGTCAGCCAGCAGACTTTTCGTTCAAACCGGCAACGGTCCGTCGACCGCAGACCCCAAGGCCGCGTCAGCCACTGGGCCGTCAAGCGGCGTGTTTGCGCGAGCGCGCGAAGTGATGGTCCCGTCTGCCTCCCTTAGCGGGCCGGGGACTGCCAACGCGGACGTGCATCCCGACGTTGAGGCTGAGTGGCGGCGACTGATGGATGTCCTCGAATAGTTCGAAGGATTTTTGTTAGTTGGTTGTGCGCGATTGGCCGACTGGAGCCGTCTCCTGGACCCGCTGCTTTAGCAGCACCCTAGAGAGTGGGGAAGGTGCCTGTGCGAGTAGCATTCATGACAGCTTTGTGTATTTCAACGGGTCGGGCGAGCTCGCCGGAGGTGCGCACCGTCCTTAGTTCGACTGCGGCTAACACGCGGAGACCTCTATGAAGAAGATCCTTCTCCTCACACTTTTGGCCTGTGGAGGCTGCGCGAGCTCGGGGCCCGTCTCCATCGGGCAGGACACTTTTATGATTACGAAACAGAGCTCGACAGGGTTTCATTCCGCTGGCTCAGTCAAGGCAGACATTTATCGAGAAGCAACCGCCTTTTGCAGAGGCCAGGGAAAGCAGTTTCAACCTGTCATCGAGAGCGGTACCGATGGAGTGCCAGGCAGATCGTTTGCTAACGCAGAGGTGCAGTTTCGCTGCCTGTCTGCGGGCGATTACGAATTGTCACGCCCCACGGCTCAACCAGTGGCAAACGTCCGAGTTCAGAGCGACGTGCGACTTCAGGACGGCGATGCTGGGAAGCCATCGGACGATTTGTACACGGAACTAACCAAACTGAAGGCGCTGCTAGACAGCGGCATCATTACGGCTGACGAGTTCGACGCGCGGAAAAAACTCATCCTTGCGAAGTGACGAGCGGAGCGCGCGCCTCTCGGAAACAACCAAAGAACTAGGGCGCCTCGAAAGTTCGGGCGCCCCGGGTTGCACAACGCATGGTTCTCGCCACCGCCATAGATCGGAATAATTTTCCAATTCAAGGTGGGCCGACCGAATTGATCCCCCGCTAGAACAATCCGGCGGGGCCACAACTCAGCGGGACCTGGCCCTCACTTGCAGGGCTTGGTTTCCATCGCTTTGCGGACCGCTTCCTTTTCTCCCCGCACGTTGGCCAGTTCGGAAGCTTCGACGCCGTCACCCTGCCCGAAGCCCAGAAAGAACGCCTGAGTCTGACTAGTCTTGTATCGCTGTTCCATGGCGACGACGAGCTGATTCTCCCGCCTTGCCAGCGAATCAGCTTCAGCCGCAAGGCGCTGACAATCGAATTGCTCGTATTTCAACCCCGACGAATACGCGCCGGAAATCTGCGACGGCTGCGTGGGCATGTTGAAACAGCCGCCCAACAGCGCAACCGGAATTGATGCGACGAACGCCAATCTAAGAGTCGACTTCACAGGTACCCCCTATCTGCCGCCAACGGGACGGCGCGTCCGTAATGTCCCAGCGATCCAAAAGGTTCGCAAGCAGGACCGAGCGGAGGGCGCTCTTGGTCGATGTTGCGAACCTACCCCATGGCGTTGCCCATGCGGGGTGCGTTATCTGCGCGCGTGCCGATGGGAAAGCGACGACGCACAGAGTAGGAAATTGCTTACCCGATGGGGGGCCGGGAAGTATGCAGAGTCGGACGCCGACACGCTGACCCAGCGGAATCTCTGCGCCGTCAGTATGCAAATTCGGAATTGCGGCGGGTCCTCCCTGAGGTCGACGCCGACCACGGGGCGCGGAGTCTCGCGGGGTTCGGGAGTTTTTCGGCCCCGATAGGCCGCAGCAGCAGGTCCCTGAAACGCTGTAGCGGCGGGGGTTGCGGGGAAAGGGGTTGTACATTGACCGAGCCCGCGCGGTCCCGGGGCCTCGCGGATGGGTAGGACAATGACGGCGGATCGCGTGCGACATTTCCTACTCCCCGACGATGGCGCCATCTGAGGCCATGGCCGGAAAACGTGGGGATACAAATGGGGGTACTTTTGGAATGGGCCGGTTTACTGCCATAGTGCATTCAACGGCTTACGGCGACTATGCGGCGCCGGCCCCGGGCACCATTGACCTGACTGGGACTCCCTGATGCTTCTTCGTGTCCTGGCCGCCACCAGCCTGTTCGCGTGCGTCGCCGTGTCGGCCCAGACAGCCGTTTTCATCAACGAGCTGCATTACGACAATCCCGTCGCGGGCGGCACGCCTGTTCCGCTGCTCGCTGACTATTCGAATTTTTCCACGACCTCCGCGAGCAGGGGAAATTACTACGCCACTGTGGATGCCGGCAGTCCGTCGACACTGCGCTCAACACTGCACGAGGTCATCGACGACCACACGAGGATTCCGTACACCGCCAGCGTGACGGACACCTGGGATGTGCTCGAACTCGCCGACGAGGATCCGCTGGTCGGAACACGGATCCTCGATGTCTACAAGAACTCGAGTTACGCCAAGACCGGTGGTGGCCCCGGCCTTTACAACCGTGAGCACACGTGGCCGAACTCCCTCGGATTTCCGAACGACGGGCCGGCGAATTCCGCTTTCACCGACACGCACATGCTGATGCTCTCCGACGTCGGCCATAACGCGGCGCGCGGCAACTTGCCCTTCGGCACCTGTGCGAGCGGCGAAGCCTTCGCCACCGTGGCCTACTTTGGCCAGGGTGGCCCCGGCCACGACAACCTCCGCTGCAGTGGTCTGTGGCAAGTGTGGGATGCACTGCGCGGCAATGTGGCGCGCGCCATTCTCTACATGGACATACGCTACGAAGGCGGCGTGCACGGCGTCACGGGGTTTGCGGAGCCGGACCTGCGCCTGACCGACATCCCATCGCTCATCGCGCCCTCGGGCGGAAATGCGAGTGTTGCCTACATGGGGTTGCTCGCGACCTTGCTGCAGTGGCATGCACAGGATCCGCCGGACGAGCGGGAGCAGATGCGCAACGCGGTCATCCAGAGTTTTCAGGGCAACCGGAACCCTTTCGTCGATCACCCCGAATGGGCAGCGTGCCTGTACCAGTCGCAATGCAGCGCCGCTGCGGAGACGGTGTTCGTCAACGGCTTCGAGTGAACATCGGCTGGCTGGAACATGCCGGCCAGCCTGACAGCCGGTTTCCCACGTTACCCGCAGCTACTCTCGACTGACGGAGATGACGCGGGCGGTCGAAATGACGATCAAGTTCAGGACTTCCGGTTGCCTGATCAGCATCTTCGCTTCGATTGTGCTGACGGTGTTGTTGAACCTGGCTTTGCGCGGTTGCGCAGGCTGAGCGGGAGCTCAGCCGCCGGACTTCCTCGACTCGCCTGACTTTGACGCCGGCGTCTTTGAATCCGTGTCTTTGTCCTGCGGCATGGGCTGGTTCTTGCCATGCCCGTGATGGAGTGCGCCCTGCTTCTTGCCGTCGGCGGATCCGGGCGAATCGTCCTGGCCTTTTGGCGTGTTCTTCTGACCCTGCTTGTCGTCTCGAACTTCGGTTGGCATGTGCGGAATTCCATGGTGAGCAAACGGAGCGCAACTTCGCCCTTGGGTTTCCGGCGTCGATTGCGAAAGAACGGGCAGCATAGGCGGTGCCCGTAACTCGGCACTGAACAGTGCGAGGCGGTGCGCGGGCTGCGCGGAAGGTCAGCGTGGACAACTGCGTCGAAGTGCGACGGCTCGCTGGAATCAGACGGCTACTTTGGCACGCTACCGGGGCGCGAAGTCAAGTCTGTTCGACGCGGCGCGGGGGGTATACCGTCCAGTCATGCAATCGCTCGACCAACATCGCCACGCCACCCGGAACGCCACCGCGTTCGCCTATCTCATGGGTCTCTATGGAGACAACTACTGGCGGCTGGCGCGCCTATTTTCTCCGCATCTGCTGGCACCCGGCACCTACCGGTCCACTGTCAAGGGAGATCAGCCGCTCTGGCTGCGCGTCCACGAGCAGCAGGCGTACACCACGTTGCTCAGCCTCAATTACGAATTTCCGGGCGAGGCCCGGGCACTCGATCCGGGTGCGGAGCTGCGGTTCTACCGCGACGCGAGCGTTGCGGAGATCGTCGCGTGCGACGACCAGCAACGCATCGAGGATGTACTGGGTCGACTGGCACTGCCCAAAGCCGTGTTCGGCTACAGGTTGCGCATCAACGCGTTCCTCGGCAGGTGGCTCGAATACATCGAGGACCGGGGCCATTCGCGCTTCACACTGAAGCCCGCGGGGGCCTCCATGGAATGCTCGTCGGTCCAGCCGTCTTGACGTGGGCAATAACGCCCGTCATCCGATGCTGCCAAGACGCAGACCCGGTCCAGCGAGGCGCTCAAAAGTAGGCGCGAAAGCCGATCGAGAAACCGCGCCCCGGTCGAGGCACGCGGTCCTTGAGGAACGAGGTGTGTACGCGGGCGTCCTGGTCGGTCAGGTTGGTCGCATCGGCAAAGAGTTCCCATGCGAAGTTCGTCGAATCGCCGTGATAGGCAACATGGGCATCGACCAGCGTGTATCCATCCGTGGGCGTTTCGATAGTCGCGACGTCGTCCTGATCCGCGTACCGGACCGCGCCGATGGAGGCGCGCCAGCCGCCGGATTTCCACCGCAGGTCGGCTCCGAGCCGGGAAGGGACGATGCGCGGCACGTTCCCGCCGCCGCCGGTCAACGTGGCGCGGACGGCGTCGCCGAACAGCCTGAGGTCGAACGCGCCTCTTGCGCCGTCCGTGATGCGCCAGAGCACCTCACCTTCGAGGCCGCGGAAGCGCGCATCGTTCTGCGTCCATTGGCGCACCGGCAGGTCGTCTTCGATGTCTCCCGTATCCACGAGGAAGATGTAATCGTCGAAGCGGTTGTAGTAGGCGGAAACCTTCGCTTCGACGACATCCGTGTGATAGTGAAGCCCGACTTCAGCCTGGTTCGCGACTTCTTCTGAAATATCCGAGTCTCCGATCTCGAACGACGCGGTGGCGATGTGGGGACCGTTCGCAAAAAGCTCCTCTTCCGCAGGGGCGCGGGCGGCCCGATCGAGGTTGAAACTCAAATGCATGGCATCGTCGAAGCGCCAGATCGAGCCAGCTGACAAGCTCAGCGGACTGAAGTCGCGCGATTCGCCGCCGAGCGGATTGCTCTCGATGTTGTCGATGCGGGCGCCGAGATCGAGCTGGAACCGGTCCCACTTGCGCTGTTCCACCACGAAAAGCCCAAGGGATTCGGTCTGCGTTTTCGGCACAAAGGCCTCTTCGCCGATGGCCTCGAACTCCCGATCGCCGAACTGGAGCCCAATCGCACCGCTCCAACCGCCAATCGGGGAATGGGTCAGCTCGAATCGACCCTCGAGGCCGTCGTTCACGAATACGGTGCCGACTTCTTCGCCCTCGAACTCGGTGTGCTCATAGTCGCTGCTGACGAGCGAAAAGCGCGCTCCGTCGAAGATGCCGAAGGGCTGGGTCCATCCCCCTTTCAGGGTGTAGCGGTTCTGCGCGATGTCGAGGGAAACGCCAGGCTCGCCTTCTGCGGGATCGCCCGGCTCGCCCGGATTTCCATAGGCATTGAGCAAGCGGGACACGGAAAATCCGAGGAAACCCCAGTCCCCGAGCAGGGAAGCGCCGAAGGCGCCAGTCTGCGTCTCGATGAAGCTGTTGGGAAGCTGTCCGTCCGGGATGTCGTAATCACCGTTGTCGCGATGCACGCCGTCGAAGTGCATGGCGAAGCGATCGTTGCCCGCGTCGGCGCGCAGCATGCCGGTGTATCCGTCGGAAACGGAGTCGTAACGCACTTCGCTGCGTCCGGAAAAGACCTCGGCCGGCGCGACTTCCGGAATGCGTCCGTCGACGACGTTGACCACGCCGCCGATCGCACCGGAGCCGTACAGCAACGTTGAAGGACCCTTGAGCACTTCGATCTGGTCGGCGAGAAACGGTTCGACCGATACCGCGTGATCCTGGCTGACGCTGGACACGTCCTGCGTGCCGAGGCCGCCTGTCAACACACTTACTCGCGGCCCGTCGAGTCCACGAATCACTGGTCGGCCCACGCCGGGGCCAAAGTATGAGCTCTGTACGCCGGGTAGGCCGCTGACCGTTTCGCCAAGCGTGGCTGCCCGGTCTTCCTCCAGCCGCTCGCCGGCCAGCACATCGACGGGGTCCGACAGCTCGTCTGCGGTGCTGAGAAAGGGGGAAGCTGTAACCACCACTTCGTCGAGCTGCTTGGCATCGCGGTGCTTTGAATCGGAAGCCTCCTGGGAAGCGGCAGCGGCTTCCACGCTGGCCAGCGCAAGAGAGATCGCGAGCGCGAGCTGCGTGCGGAACGAGGAGACGCGAATCATGGCAGGAGTGGTCCATGGAAAGTCGACGGTTAATGGTATGTTATACCATTACTTTTCTCTCCCATACGGCGGGCGTTCGGGGACGCGCCCGCGGTGCGCATCCCCCATGTGGCGGCCCAAGGAGCGGGTCGCGTCGCTCGGCCTGCGCGGATGCCCGTGAACCAAGCGCAACGCAGACCAGCTACTGCAGCATTTCAGTCCGCTTATGCTCCGCACGCGCGGCGCCGATTGCCGTTTCGACCTTTTTGATCTCTTCCGGCGGTGGAAGCACGGCCGGGAATCCAAGGGCCTGAATCCAAAGCTCCCGGGTCCAACCGGTCGTGTGATAGAGGTGGTGATCCTCGTCCTGTTCAACCGCTTCGTGGGCCGCAAGCAGTACCTTGGCTTCCGGACCGGTGCCGTTCTTCCCGACGTGGCCGATGAGTTCCCAGTTCATATGGTCTTTGGTCTCCGCCAGCACCACGCATTCGCCGGCGACCAGTTCCGCCGCGTCCGCTGAAGCGTTTTCGCGCGCCATCTGGATGGCCCTGACCAGCGAAGCGCCCTGATGCGCGACGACATCGCGTCCCGGGCTCCGCTCTTCGGGATCGATCGAAAGTTCGCTGAAGACCCGCAGCAGCACCTGCTCGTGCGTGCGCGTTTCCTCCAGGTACTCCTCCCATTCCTTCTTCAAATCGGGGTTCTGCGCCGAAAGAATCGCGTTCTCGTAGATCTTGATGCCGCCGCGCTCGGTTTCCAGCGCCTGCAACAGCAACTCGCGTACCTGCTTCTTGTCGTAGTCGCGCCTGGCCATGTCAACAACTCCTCGGAAGGGGCGCCGACTGTAGGCAACGCCGTGGAAACCCACCATGAATTACGACCTCAGTTTCGGATCGCAAACGGCTGCATTTCACTTGTTCTTCTCAGATGAAACGAAGTGGGTCCGCGCGGCGCGCCGTGCTGACTCAGAACAAGTTGCGCCACTTGCCCACCACGAGCGACGCCACCAGCAAGGCCAGCATTCCGCCAACCGAGAACCAGAAGCCGCGCTCGCCAGTCGCAAAAATCGGCGCGTCGAAGTTCATTCCGAAAAGCCCCGCCAGGACCGCCAACACGCCAATGACGACAGTCACGAAAGTCAATGCGCGCATGTTCTCGTTGGTGCGAAACGCCATGCGGCTGGAAAACATCTCGAAACTGCCGACCACGAGTTCCCGCGTGTAGTCCACGCGGTCCATGGCCCGGTCGAAGTGCGAATCGAGGACCGCGAATTGAGCCTCGGCAACCGCATCCTCCGGGCGAAAATCCGGGCGGCGCAATGCCGCGAATACGCGGCGATGCGGAGCCAGCAGCGTACGCAATACCGTGGCGCTCCTACGCATGTCGCGAAGGTCGCACAGCTGCGGATCGTGGTCCTCGAGGATCGCGGTTTCCAGCTTGTCCGCGACTTGTTCGAAAGCCGAGACTGCATCGAAGTACGTGCCGAGATGCCAGTCGAGCAGGGCAGCTACGAAAGTCGTTGCATCCAGCATTCCGAGCCGCGTGTTGCCACGCTCGCGTCGGCGCAGCGCGGTGAGAAACGGGATCTCGACCGCATGCACGGTCAGCACACGATTCGCACCCGCCGCGATGCCCAGCATGTCTCCTGAAAAGCGCAGGTCTTTACCCGGCGCGACAGCGATTACGCGCAACTCGAAGTAGTCCCCGTGGTTGCGCAAGCGCAAGTCGGTGGTCTCGGCCGTCAGGCTCTCGGCCACGCCTGCCGGAAAACCGAGCGTCGAAATCAGATCCGTCAGCGCGTCCGGTGCAAGGCCGCAGGCGTCAACCCAGAGGAGTTGATCTCCGGTGGGAACGATACCTGCCAGCTCTGCCACATCAACGTCGCGATCCTCCCCCAGGGCATCGAAGAGAACGCACGGGATATGCGTCGCGGCATGCTGCTTTACCGACAGGCGCGTGCTCGTGGGGCTCGCCTCAGTCATTCTGTTCCCGATGGATGTGCCGGTTGCGGTGGCGCTGTATGACCGCCTGGCCGTGAACGTTTGCGAAACCGCATTCTCGCTTCAAGAGGCGGACGACCCTGGCTGATGCGGCGAAGCCGCCCCTCAATCCGCGGGAATATCCAGGAAGTAGGGCACCACTTCGCCGGAATACTTGAACGTCATCGGGTTGCCGCGGCGGTCGCGGGATTTGCCGACAGGCAGTCGAACCCACCCTTCGCTGACGCAGTATTCCTCCACATTGGTTTTCTCTTCGCCGTTGAAACGGATTCCCACGCCGCGCGCCAGCACGTCGGCATCGTGGAAAGGGCTGCGCGGATTGTTTGCGAGCCGATCGGGCGGCGTGTCGCTCATTCGCAATTCTCGCTTCGGTGTGGGGTAGGGGATGGGCGCAGCGTCATGGCGATCTGAACAGAGTCAACGTGTAACAGAAGGGTCGAGGCCGCCCCCAGTGGGCGCCGCATTGGACTTCAGCCGCAGGAGAGTCGCGTCCCCTCCGGGACATGGTGTGGTCTAGGTCACTGACTGCGCATTGTGCACCGCCTCCGGCAATTGCGAGCACAACGACAAGGTTTCCGGCGAGCGGCGGGATTAGAGGACGACCAGCGCTTCGAAGAAACGTTGAGAGGAAGTGGCTTCAACAGAATCAATGGCATACGTCACTGAGACAGTGGAATCTCTCGGAATTGCTGCGAGCGCAAGCGAATCAAATAAGTAATCCGGGGCACGAGTTGAACAGAAGTCGTCAGTTGGGGCACGTCATTCCGACACTGCGAAGCAACTCTGAAACGGTGGGAACAGCTATGCAATCTCCAAGTCCCTCGCGGAGTCCCACGCTGCCAAGCGGGACGTCCCTGCAGCGATGCCCTGGAGAATGCGTATTACATCGAGTGACTGCGCTTCGGTGAGTTGTATCGGTTGAGATTGGAAGTGTTGCTGCGTTCTGGGCCGTGGTCTACCAACGTAGCGTTCCCGAAAGTCCTCAACCCAATCGAGCTGAGCCTCCGCGACAAGCGTGGAGATACTGATTTCGGATGCGACCCGCTCAGGCGTCGGCTGCCAGATCGGACAGACCGGCAACCGAAAGTACTCCGGCATTGTCACGGGGCCGTCCCTTTCGAAGGATTGCCCATATTTGATGAACTGCCTGATGCTGCGGGCAGCCTCGATGGCTTCCTTCTGAATGGCTCTTGCAAGGGGATTCCATGTTTGGCACGAGGCAAGGCGCTATGAGTCGGCCCGCATTGACCCAAGTCAAGCGGCCAGCGTCTCAATGGCGCGTACCTCGCCGGACGGTGCGTGTCTGAAGCGGTGTTCGATCGTGCGATAGTGCCGGCGCCCAGGCGGGGAACTCGTGTTCGATTTTGACTGGGTCAGAGGCCACCCAGTCGCGCTGTCCCTTCGAGACGGCTCGTAGGTGCGACAAATCTCGCCCTGCGATGGCTCAGCCCATTCGCGGCCCGCATTCGGTTTCGGGAGAGTGCCGTCAGGTGCAAGCCCTGCTCCGGGCCAACACATCCTCGACTCCGCTTCGGACAGACCGAAACTGTGGAATACGGTCGCGGGATATTGGACGCGGGAGTGCCCGTTCTGGCCCCCGTTCCGCCCGGGACTTGATCTGGATCAAATGGGGCGCGGCACTACAGTAGTAGCGTCCGATCGATCCGTTTGCACTCCTGCTGCCGAGCGGGGCATAGCGGATTCGGGGTCGAGGCGATGACAGGATCCAGGGTCAGACGTTGGTGGGGTTCGTGGCGCAGCCCAAGCACGAAATGGGCGCTCGGTACCCTGCTGCTCGCCGGATTCGCCTTCGGCATCGCGTCCCTGGTCGGCTTCAACCACGTGGTGGCCTCGACGAACACGATGGAGTTCTGCACGTCGTGCCACGAGATGCGCGCGTTCGTGTTCGAGGAGTTCAAGCAGAGTGCGCACTGGACGAACTCCAGCGGCGTGCGCCCGAACTGCGCCGACTGCCATGTGCCGAAGGCATGGGGTCCGAAGATGTTGCGCAAGATGCAGGCCACGGTCAAGGAATTGCCGAACCACATGCGCGGCAAGATCGATACGCGCGAGGAATTCGAGGCGCACCGCCTGGCGATGGCGCAGTCGGTCTGGGCCTCGATGAAAGCCAACGACTCGCGCGAATGCCGCGGCTGCCACGACCGCGCTGCGATGGCGCTCGACGAGCAGAAGCCCCGCGCGCGTGCGCAGCACGCCGACGCCGAAAAGAGCGGCGAGACCTGCATCGACTGCCACAAGGGCATCGCCCACCACAAACCCGACCTGCCGGAGGAAGAACAGCCCGCGCAGGAGGAAGACTTCAGCCTGTAGTGCGGAGACCCGTCATGCGAGCACCATCCTCAGCTACCCGATATACCCAGGCGCGCCACGACGAGGTGGTTCGCGTGGTCGCGGCGGCTTGCGCCACGATGGTCATGGTGCTTGCCAGCGCACACGCGACGGCGATCGACTTCAGCGGCATCGAAGCGCGCAAGGTCGAATTGTTCTACCCCGGGCAGGCCTCGTGGGAATGGGCGCTGACCGAAAAGGACCACAGCGGTGCGCCGAAATTCCGCGAAGGGAAGAATTGCCGCACCTGCCACGACGGCGAGCAGAAGGACATGGGCAAGCGTATCGTCTCCGGCGAGAAGCTCGAGCCGGCGCCCATCGCGAACAAGCCCGGCAGCATCACGCTGGAGGTGCGCAGCGCGCACGACAGCCAGCGGCTGTACTTCCAGTTGCGCTGGAAGCCTTCGCCCGCGACAGGCGAGAAGCTCGATCCAGCTATCGCGGCGCACGTGACCGTGATGCTCGACGACGGGGGGTCAAGGAAGCAACGCGCGCCGGCTGCTGGGCCAGTTGCCACGACGATGCGAAAGGCATGGCCAGCGCGAGCGAGGGCAGCAAGCTCACCAAGTACCTCGGCTCCTCGCGCGTGAAACTCGCGCGCGGCGGCGGCGGGGAGAACTACAAACCGGAAGCCGAGCTCAACAAGCTGCTCGCGGCGGGCACCTTTCTCGAATACTGGCAGGCGCAGCTCAATCCGGGACAGCCCGCCAAAGCGGTGAGTGGCTGGATCCTCGATCGGCGTCATGAGCATAGCCCCGCCGCCACAACGGCCAGCGCGAAGTTCGCGGACGGCTGGTGGACAGTCGAGTTGAGCCGCCCCTTGAGTGCGAGTGGTGCGAACCAGAAACAGCTGGCGGCCGGGAAGAAGTACTCGGTGGGCTTCGCGCTGCACGACGACTACACCGATCACCGGCATCACTACGTCTCGTTCGAGCACACCCTGGTACTCGACCGCGGCACCGCGGATTTCGTTGCAAGCAAGCACTGAGCACTCGGCGTCCGGCTCCGCCGGACACCGATTCGGAGGCCACGATGCGAAGCTCGAACCGATTGCCGAAGAGCATGCTGGTGGCCCTGCTGGGCTGTGGGTTAGTGCTGACGGCCCTGCCGGCGCGCACCGAGGCGCCCGCTGCCGCGACTGAAGCGCTTCGGGTGTGCACCAAGTGCCACGACGAGAGCGAGGCCTTTCCTGTGCTCTCGATCCTGAAGACGAAACACGCGGTCGCCGCTGATCCAAATACGCCGTTCGCAGACGAAGCGTGCATGAGCTGCCACGGCCGCAGCGACGCGCACGTTCGCAAGTCCGGCGATGGCGAGCGGGAGGCACCCGACGTCGTGTTCGACGGGCCGCGCGCCGCGCCGGCAGCGAAGCGCAACGCCGTATGTCTCGGCTGCCACGAGTCCGGCCTTCGCATGCACTGGAAGGGCAGCCAGCACGAGGCCGAGGGTGTGGCTTGCACCTCGTGCCATGACGTGCACACGGGACACGATGCCGTGCTGGCAAAGGCTACGCAGCCCGATACTTGCTTCGGCTGTCATCGCAACAAGCGCGCGGAAATGCTGCGACCGTCGTCGCACCCGGTCCGTGACGGCCAGATGGGTTGCAGCGACTGCCACAACCCGCACGGTTCGAGCGGTCCCAAGCTCCTCGTCAAGACAACCGTTAATGAGACCTGCTTCACCTGCCATGCCGAGAAGCGCGGCCCGTTCCTTTGGGAACACGCGCCAGTGCGCGAAGACTGCACGCTGTGCCACAAGCCACACGGTTCGGTGCACGCGAATTTGCTCAAGCAGCGCACGCCGTGGCTGTGCCAGCAGTGCCATCTCGCCCCGCAGCATCCGAGCTCTGCGTACAGCGGCACAGGCCTGCCGGGTACCGCGTTCCCGTCAGGCGCACAACAGCTGCTCGGAAAGAGTTGCCTCAACTGCCATTCCCAGGTGCATGGCTCGAACCATCCCTCGGGCGTCCGCAAGACCCGCTGAAGCGCCACTGCTCATCGAGCGAGGTGCCCCATGAAAACGAAAACGAACCGCAACCACACAAATCGCCAGGCCCTGCTGTGTGCCGCCATCGCCGCATGCATGGCGGGCGCCGGCGCGCTGGCGCAGGACGAGTTCTCGCTCGAAGACGAGCCCGTCGTCGAACAGCAGGACGCCGAAGCGCTGGAGGCCAGGCGCAAGGAACTCACCGAGACACGCAACTGGGTCGAGCTTGGGGTCGGCTGGGTCAGCGACGATTCGTTCAAGTTCGGCAAGTACAACGGCCTGGACAGCGAAGGGCTCTTCGGGGTGCTGGACTTCGAAGTCGGACGCCGCGGCGCCTGGGACTCGGAAGATGCCAGCTACTGGCGCTGGAGCGGCAGCGACATCGGCCTGGATGCGCGGGAAACCCGCTTCGAGACCGGCGTACAGGGTCTCTGGCGCGTCAATGTCGGCTACGACGCACTGCCGACACGGCGCAGCGACAGCGCGCAGACCATTTTCACGAATCCGGGAAGCACGGTGCTCGCGCTGCCCTCCAATTGGGTTCCGGGCCAGAACACGGCGACGATGTCGCGACTTTCCGGGTCGCTGCACGACGTCGACCTGGAGCACGTGCGCCGCCGGTTCGACGTCGGCTTCCAGCGCGACCTGCGCAACAAGTGGCAGGTCAGCACCGACTACCGCCGGGAGACGCTGAACGGCAACAAGAGCATTGGGGCAGTGATCGGCAACAGCGGCGGCAACCCGCGCGCGGTCCTGTTGCCGGAACCGGTCGACTATGCCACCGACCAGATCGACGTGGTGCTGCGCTATGGCGACGAGCGCGGCCAGATTCAGGCCGGCTATTACGTGTCGCTGTTCCACAACGACAACGAATCATTGACGTGGCAAAACCCGTACTCGGCAATCAACGGCTGGGCGGTGTCCGCGGGTTTTCCGAACGGGCAGGGCAGCCTTTCGTTACCGCCTGACAATCAGTTCCACCAGGTCAGCGTTGCAGGTGGCTGGAACTTCTCGGAGCGCACTCGAGCGAACGGTGACATCGCGTTTGGTCGAATGCTGCAGAACGAGCAGTTCCTCCCCTACACGGTCAACCCTACGCTCGCGGCAAGCATCACGCAGCCGCTGCCTCGCGACTCGCTCGACGGGCGCATAGACACTACCGTGCTCAACCTGCGTGTGTCCTCGCGTCCGACCCCGCGCTGGTACTGGAACGCAGGATTTCGCTACGACGATCGCGACAATCAGACGCCGCGGTCGGAGTATGTCTACATCGGCGGCGACTCGCAGAACCAGCAGGTCGGCCCCACCAGCAGCAACCGCCGATTCAATGAGCCGTACAGTTATCGCGAGGAAAAGCTGCGCTTCGACAGCGGCTACAAGCTCGCCGACTGGCTCGACCTGACCGGCTCGACCGAGCATCGCCGCATCAGGCGCACGTACTCCGAGCGCGAAGAGGCCGACGAAAGCACGTTCGGATTTGGCCTGCGCAGCGACTTTTCCGATCGCATCTCGGGCGGGCTGCGAGTCAGCCGCGCCGATCGCAGCGGCTCGACGTACATCGGCAATGAGCCGTTCCTGTCGGGCTACTCCCCGGGCTACACCAGCACCGTTCCGGGACAGTTCGAAAACCCCCCGCTGCTGCGCAAATTCCATCTCGCCGACCGCGTGCGCGACCAGGCATCGCTGTACCTGACTCTGACGCCGAACGAAGCATGGTCGGTCGGCTTCAACGCCGACTATATGGACGACGACTACACCAGCTCCGAACTCGGCCTGACTCGGAGCCGCCTGCTTGACTACACCGTGGACGTGGCCTGGGTCCCCGCCACCTCGTGGTCGCTGTATGGCTTCTACACCTATGACAGGATGAGGTCCGATCAGGATGGCCGCAGCACGCGCGGCGCGACGCGACCTGCCGACTCGGTCGACCCGGCGCGCTCATGGTTCGCCGATCATCGCGACCGCGTCAGCACTTGGGGGGCAGGTTGGACGCACGACCTGATGGAGGGTCGCCTCCAGTTCAGCACCGACTACGTGCGCTCGCGCTCGGAGAGCAACGTATTCGTCACCACCGGCAGCTCGCTGACTTCCGCCCCATTGCCCCAGGACACGACGCGGTTGCAGGCGCTCGCGCTCTACGCCCGCTACAAGTTGCGCAAGGATCTCGCGGTCCATTTCGGCTACCGATTCGAACGCTACGACTCCACCGACTTCGCGCTCGACGGCATCGAAGCGAACCAGCTGGCGAACGTGATCCTGTTTGGCGAGCAGAGTCCCGATTACCGCGTCAACGTGTTCACTCTGAGCTTTAATTTCAGCTTCTAGACAGTCCCAAGGCGTGTGCTCTGGGCGCGATCGGGTTTCCATTGCATGCCGCATGACCTTTCCATCCCTTCATTCGCAATGAATCCGGTCGCATGAATCCGCTCGTAAAGTGGTTCCATCGCTTCGGCTCGCCTCCGACGTTCTATCGCTGGGCCGGGCAGGCGCAGCCGTGGTTGCGCGGGGCCGCACTGCTGTTTGGCGCGGTGGGACTGTATTTCGGCCTGGTCGTTGCCCCTGCCGACTATCTGCAGGGCGAGAGCGTACGCATCCTCTACATCCACGTGCCGAGCGCCTGGATGAGTCTTTTCATTTACCTGTTCGTCGCGGCGAATGCTTTCATTGCTCTGGTCTGGCGGATTCGCATCAGCGAAGTGCTGTCGATGGCGGCCGCGCCCATCGGTGCGATGTTCACCGCCGTGACGCTGGCGACCGGCGCACTCTGGGGCCGTCCCACGTGGGGCACGTATTGGCAATGGGATGCGCGCCTCACGTCGGAGCTCGTGCTGCTGTTCCTCTACATCGGCGTGATCGCGCTGTTCCATGCGATCGAGGATCGCCGCCGTGCCGCTCGCGCAGCCGGCCTGCTGGCGCTGGTCGGCGTGGTTAACCTGCCGATCATCCACTACTCGGTGCGCTGGTGGAGCACGCTGCACCAGGGCGAATCGGTCAAGCTGTTCGGCGAATCTAGCATGCACCAGAGCATGTTGTGGCCGCTGTTGCTGATGGCGCTTGCAACGAAGCTGTGGTTCTTTGCGTCGCTCGCCAGCCGCTCTCGGCTCGCACTGCTCGAGACCGACAGCGACAAGTCGTGGGTGCGAGACATGTTGCAACCGCCCGTCGCCGCGGCTACACCCGCATGAACCCCTGGTCGTTCGTCATCGCGGCGTACGCCGTATTCTTCGTGGGGCTGGGGCTCGACGCACTGCTCCCCTGGATGAGGCGCCGACGCACCTCGATCCAGCTCGACGGCCGCTGGCGTCGCGAACGCACCCGCACGAGTCGCGACGCGCCATCATGAGGGAACAACGCAGGCGGCGCCTCTGGATGGCGGGTGCCATTCTCCTCGGCGTGGGCGCCGCGACCCGTCTAATGGCGAAGCCCTCTACCACGATCTTCGGCAGGTACGCGCTCATTTCGTCCTGACCTCGACGGTTTCGGAGGTCACCGCCTTTCCGCCCGGCGTGTGGAGCTGGAAGCTTCGTGCCCCGCCGGTGCCGTCCTCGTTCGCAGTCGCCGTGATTGTCGAGATGTTGTACGCCTCGTTCATGCCGTACCGCACATAGCCGTTCGCGGCAAACACGGTCGACTGGTTCAGGTCGGCAAACGCCTGCGCGAACGCCCCAGCCTGGTTACATCCCGCCAAGATCGTTGGTTCTCCCTGACGCAAACCGTTCTGAACTGCGATTTGATGCAGTGCCTCGGCGCTAATGCGGTCCCCGGGCAATGCAGACCGCTGGTCCCGGATGTGATCGGGGCGAGCGTGGCCTGCAATCGAGAAATAACCTGGAGTCTGCAGCATTTTAGCGGCCGAGAAAAAGTCGTCGCGCAGCTCGCGGAGTTCGGCACGCTCGGCCTCGTTTCGGGCGCGATCGGCGCCGGTGCCGCGGCGGCCGTTTCGCTCGTGCTCGCAACGCAGGTATTCCCTATGCCCGCGGCTCGACTGGCGCGTCGTGTTCGCAGCGCTCGCGCTCGGCGTCGCGCTCGTCGTGGCATTCGGGAGCGTGGCGACCCGGCGCGTGCTGCGCGCGCCACCGGCCGAGAGCCTGCGCACCCTTGCCGGATAGCGACGGGCGACCCGCGAGTGCGACCGCCGTCATATTCTGGCACTGCCTTTTTCTGGTGGCGCCCGCTGCGGTGCAGCATGACCCATGACTTTAGGCACAGTACAGTGCGCGCCGCTGAAGGATTCGGCACCCAGGGCAACGGAAGCCGCCCGACGGCACTCCCACTTCCGGAACCCTCAAAACCATGAATCAGCACAAACTGGCTGCTGCGCTCGGCGCCGCGCTCGCTCTTTGCTACGCCGTTGCGGCGGTCGCCGCCGAGCCCGATCCGAACCGCTACCTCTTCCAGCACGCGCCAGGTGGCAAGGCTGCGGCGCAGGCCGCGCTGCAGGGCGCAAACGCGCAGATCCACCACGACCTCGCGATCGCGAACGCGTTCGCGGCGACCGTGCCTCCGCAGGCGCTCCAGGGCCTGCAGGCGAGCGGCCGGTTCACGGTGATCGAGCCCGATGCGGTGCGCTACCCGCTTGCGGAGACGGTTCCCTACGGCATCGTCAACACGCAGGCCGACCAGGCGGTCGGCGTCGGCGCCGACGGCACCGGCGTCAAGGTCTGCGTCATCGATTCGGGCATCAAGCAGAACCACGAAGACTTCTTCGGCATCCCGATGACGGGCTACGCGAGCCCCGGCCAGAGCTGGAGCACCGACTCTTGCGGCCACGGCTCGCACGTCGCGGGCACGATCAATGCGGTCGGCAGCAACGGCAAGGGCGTCGTCGGCGTGAGCCCGGGCAAGGCGAGCCTGCACGTCGTCAAGGTCTTCGACGGCGAAGCCTGCGGCTGGAGCTATGCGTCGACCCTCATCAACGCCGCGCAGAACTGCCAGAGCGCGGGCGCGAAGATCATCAGCATGAGCCTCGGCGGCTCGACCAGCAGCACCACCGAGAACACCGGTTTCTCGAACCTCTACAACGCCGGCATCCTGAGCATCGCCGCGGCCGGCAACGGCGGCAACAACCGTCACAGCTACCCCGCGTCGTACGCGAGCGTGATGTCGGTCGGCGCCATCGACAGCAACAACGTCATCGCGTCGTTCTCGCAGTTCAACAGCGGCGTCGACATCTCGGCACCCGGCGTCGGCGTGCTGAGCACCTACCCGATCAGCTCGGGCTCGGTCTCGGTAACGGGCCACGGCAGCTTCATGGCCGCGGCGCTCGACGGCAGCCCCGGCGGCCCCGCGAGCGGCGCCCTCGTGAACGGCGGCCGATGCGCGTCCGCCGGCGCGTGGGGCGGCAAGGCCGTGCTCTGCGAGCGCGGCGACATCAGCTTCGCCGACAAGGTCCTCAACGTTCAGGCGGGCGGCGGCACTGCGGCGATCGTCTACAACAACGTCCCCGGAGGCTTCTCGGGCACGCTCAACGGCATTGCGACGACCATCCCCTCGGTCAGTGCGAGCCAGGAGGACGGGCAGTACCTCGTCGCGAGCGCGGCCGGTGCGTCGGCCACGGTCGATGCGCGCACGGTCGCCGATGCGAACGGGTACGCGTTCCTCGACGGGACCTCGATGGCGACGCCGCACGTATCGGGCGTGGCCGCGCTGCTGTGGAGCGCCAAGCCGACCGCGACCAACACCCAGATCCGCGACGCGATGACGAGCACCGCGCTCGACCTCGGCGCGGCGGGCCGCGACAACTATTACGGGTACGGCGCGGTACAGGCCTACGCCGCGCTGACCGCGCTCGTCGGCGGCGGTGGCTCCACCAACGTCCCGCCGACGGCGTCATTCACGTCGAGCTGCACCAATTTCACCTGCGACTTCAACGGCACCGGCAGCAGCGACAGCGATGGCACGATCGCGGGTTGGAGCTGGAGCTTCGGCGCAACCGGCAGCACCGTCAGCCACACGTTCGCCGCGGCGGGCACCTACTCCGTGACGCTGACGGTGACGGACGACGACGGCGCGACCGGCACGAGCACGCAGTCGGTCACCGTCAGCGATTCCGGCGGCGGCGGCGGCATCACGCTCAACGGCACCTCGCGCAAGGTCAGCGGCAGGGTGCACGTCGACCTGGCGTGGAACGGTGCGACCTCGAGCAACGTCGACATCTTCCGCAATACGTTCAAGATCGTCACCGCGAACGACGGTGCCCATACCGACGCGACCGGCCTGAAGGGCGCCGGCAGCATCAGCTATCGGGTCTGCAACGCCGGGTCCACCACCTGCTCGGCGACGATCAACGTCATCTACTGATCGATCCGCGCATCGCGTAACCTTGGGGCCCGCTTCGGCGGGCCCTTTTTCTTGGTGCTGCTGCCCACCGCGGCCGGGGCGCCCGGTTCAGAACAGCTCACCCTGCGGCGTCGTGATGCGCGGCGCAGCCAGCCCACAAACCCATCCAGCTTTCGAGGGCCACCCGAACGCGTGTACTTCATCTCGCGCCGCACCGGGTCCTTGAGCCACGCCTTAATCGCGTTGCGCGACAGACTCGTCCGCCGCGCAGTCTCGCTGATCGACAACCCCTCCCGGAAACGCAGTCTCCGGACTTTCGCGTATACCGCCGTAGTGTTCACCTCGTCTCCCGCCAGACTCAATTCCCCGGCAGGTTAGGTTGAACACCCTGGTCAATGTTCAGCGCGCAGACCCCCACTTTCCTGGCCAATTTTCAACGCGCGGCAACATTGTTGACTTCTAACGGCGTGATCAGGCACGCCGCGAGCGGGTAGGCCCCTGGCAACGCTCATGGCAGACATCGCCCAGCAACGCACTGCGATTAGCGATTCTTATCATTGGTAGAAGATCAAAGGGGCAGGGCACCGATCGCTGTAGGCTCGGATGGCACGCGGAATCACCGAACAAGACGTTTGCGCTGCGGCCGACGCCCTACTGCTAGCTGGCGAGAAGCCGACCGTTGAGAGAATCCGTGCTTACGTGGGCACCGGCTCGCCGAACACGGTGACCCGGCACGTTGATACCTGGTGGCGAGCGCTAGGCCAGCGACTGAAGGCAAGGTCAGTTGCTATGGCTCTTCCCGCCGCCCCACCGGAAGTTGCCGCGCTGGCGGGAGAACTTTGGCAAGAGGCGTTGGCAGCGGCGGGCACCGAGATCGAGCGAGTGGTTGCACAGGATCGCGCTTCGCTAGCCCAGGAGCAGCAACAAGTCGAGGTCGACCGGAAAGCGATGACTGAAGAGCAGGGCGCTACCGCAGCCCTTCTTGCGCAAGCCGTGAACCAGGCGGACCTGCTCACGGCTCGCCTCGGTGACGCCGATCGCATCATCGCCGAGCAGGCCGCTCGCCTCGAAGAACTGCGGGTCGAGCGCCAAGCCAGCGCTGAGCGAGAAGTCTTCGCGAAGCAAGACATCGAGCGGTTGCGCGTATCGCTCGAGGCAATGCGTGTCGAGTGTACCGCCGAGCGGCGGCGTCTCGAGGATCACGTCGAGCGGGTCGAGTCCCGAGCCGCGACCGAAATTGACCGTGCTCGCCAAGCGCACCGGGTAGTCGAAGCGACCGTTCAGAGTTTGACCAAGGGCCACGCAGCCGAGTTGCGGGTCCTTAAGGCGCAAGGCGATAAGGCGATAAGGCGATCAAATCCGCCACGTCGGCGAGCCTTGAGGCGGCGCGGCAACGTGCCCGCGCAGACACCCTGGCAAAGACGATAGCTTCGTACCGCGCAGCCAAAGCTAAGCAGCAAACACCTGCACGCTCACAGAGTCCGAAGCGGCCAACTGCTGTGCGCAAAGTTGGCGGCGTTCCGCGCCCAGGTAATGGCTGAGCCCGCGATCCTCGGAAACTCGATCGCGAGGTGTGCTGGTGCGGGCTCACCTTGTCCCCAGACGAGTCGGATGTTTCTCTCGGATTGCACATGAGGGATCAGGAGGGTTGGCCGGCAGTCACCCAGAACTCGGAAATTCGAGGTGTAGGCGATTGTTTCATAGAGTAAATCCCACTCGCGCGCTGGGCGTGGGCAACGACGGTGCGGCGGTGAATTCGTGACGACGACTTGGACCGGCAGTCATGGTCGACCCACTATGCCCAGGTTCGACGCTCCCATGAACTCGCTCTCATCCTTGCTAATTTCGACATTGCTCTGGTTGCCGTTATCACATTGCCACCGCATCGCCCATCGCTCAGACCTTGGTGGGCTCGGCAACCTGGGTCGTCGTGGACCGCTTTGCAGAAGTGACCATCAGGGCTTTTGCGCGCGTTGCCAGCGACTCACCAGCGTCACCAGCGGGACGCCGACTGCGCGACAGTAATCGGCGAGTTGGGCAAGGTCGAGGCGGCGATGACCGTTTTCGACGTCGCTGACGAAACTCTGAGCTCGATCCAGGGAGGCAGCAACCTCTGCTTGAGTCAGCCCCGCTGACGTGCGGGCGCTGCGCAAGGCTTCGGCGAGCGCGAGGTGCTCCTTTCCGTAGATAGATTTGGACACGACCGCCCCGTTTGGCCGAGGAGGTCAAGGAACCTATATCTGCTTTGCAGATATCTGGAATCTAGATATGCTGCGGAGGCCCAACCCCGCGGATGAGGCGATTCGGACATGCACCAGCCCGCAGTACAGGATCGACAGGTGCGCGTCGCCATAACCGGAGAAGGTCTGGCGCTGACGCTCGGGGTCGACCTCTTTCCGGGTGTGTCGACGACGCTGTCGAAGCAACTGGCCGGTCCGAAAGCCCAGGTCTATGTGAACCGAGTGAGCACGGGCATCGCGCGCTTGCTGCTAACGAACCTTGACGAGGCGTTGCGCCCGCCCACGCAGGCGCAGGTGGCCCGCGCGGCACAGCTGGCCGTGGCACACCGCGTGAGCCTGCCACATGAAGTCCTGATCGACCGCATGGCGCTGCAGGAATTCGTTGACACGCTCGCCCCCGCGGCGCGGTAACGCGTAAAGGCCACTCGTCGGACGCTTTACGTGGGGATCAACGCACCCCTGCCGAGTCGAGCTTTGCAGCTTCACGGCTGGCACAGTCCTCCCCAAGCGGGCACTGTCCGGTTCAAGCGTTTGATCGCCTGCAGGGCCGCCGGGCCGTCGCCGCAACTTTCGAGCAGCGCCGCAGCCGCGGCGCAACCCAACAACGCAGTCAATTGAAAGACCGCCGCCTCCGTTTCGTCGATGTGGTCTTCACCCGCCCCGTTTGCCACCAAGCGGAGCGCGATGGCTCGGGTCCCGCGATGGGTGAAATCGTGCATCGAATCCAGCAGGCGATCAGCCAAGCTTTGCAGGGGAATTCGACCACCGAGTATCTCGAACGGCTGCGGCGCCGCCTCCAGTGCACGCAACACGGGTCGCAAGAGAGGAAATGGTCGGCCGTAGCCCGCGATCGATTCCGCCTCATCATTGGATGCGCATCGGACCAGCCAGCCTCCCCGGCAGAGGCTCTCGAACTGCGGCCGCGCCAGCGAGCGCGCACTCGCGAGCCATCGTCGCTCCATGAGGAGACTCACGGCCTGGAGGTCTTCCACGCACAACACCCAGAGTGTCTGCGCCATGCTCAGCCGGTTGTCCTCAGAGAGCTCCTTTCCTTCGATCGCCTCCATCGTCTCGAGGGCAAGCGTTGCGTAGGCCTGGTGAGCGCGGTGCCAGTCGAGCGGCGAGTTGATCGTGTTCAAAGCGTCATTTCCTTCAAGGCGTCCGGTACCGCAGTTTTGATATCACGCGATTTGTGCTGCGTATCGGCTCCTGACCGCCTCGCGGGATAAACAGCGGCTGCGCGTTCGCCGATCGCGAGGTACAGTATGCATATGGCATTCGGTCCGTTCGTGCTGCGAGTGTTGCTGAGCATAAGCTTGATCTTGAACGGATCGGGTTACGCGCTGGCGGGCACCCACGGCCATGGCGGTCATGGCAATCATGGCGTCAACGCTGCCGGGTCCGCCGTGGTCGACGCGGAGCCGGTTGCCGACGCGCAGCCACCTTGCCATCAGCACGAGGAGGTGGATGCGGGTCAGGCAGCCGACCTGCAATCCGACGCCCTGCAGGGCGGCACTGTTACTGGCACCGACGAAGCCCCAGCCGATTGTTGCAAGAACGGCGCCTGCCGATGCGGGTGCGTGCACCAGACACAGGTGGCTGTCCCCACCTTTTTCCTCCGCTCCCCGGCCGTCGCGCCGCCGCAGGCGGTCCCTGAACTTCAGAACCGGCACGCCGAGCCCGCGCTCCCCCACCTGATGCGACCTCCGATCGTCTAGGCGAGCGGCGCCGTTGGGCGCCTACCCGCCATCGCGTCGACCGCCCACGCTGCGGTCAATGTGCCCGCACGGATCAGCTTGTTCTGATCCTCGTGCTGACGATTCACGGAGTTACTCGCATGCGTTTGGATTTTCTCGGTTCGCGGCCACGCGCGTTGCCGTGGGCACGGCCCTTCGCCACCTTGCTGCTGCTCGGTTTCGCCTCGGGCTGTGCCACCGTCCGGCCGCAGCGCGGCATCGACGAGGTCGAGGCGCTGATCGACGCGCGGCTCGCCGGCAACGTAAGCGAGAATCGCTCGCGCCCTGACAGGGACGCGTCGGCGGCGTGGCTCGAGGAGCCGCTCACTGCCGAGCGCGCCGTGCGCGTCGCGCTCGTGCGCAATCCCGATATCCAGATTGCTTACGCGCGGCTCGGGATCTCGCGCGCCGACGTCATCGATGCCGCGCGCATCGGCAATCCGACGTTCTCGGTCAGCTCACTGCGCCCCTCCGACGGGGGGCGCCGGCAGCTGACTACAGCGCTGGTACAACCCTTTGCCGATCTCGTTTTGTTGTCGTCGCGCAAGCGTCTCGCGGCGGCGGAGTTTGCGATCGTCCAGCGCGAGATCGCCGGCGACTTGCTCGATCTCGCGGCCGACGTGGAACGCGACTGGTACCGCTACGTCGCGGCGCGCCAGATCGCTGCTATGCGGGCGGCGGTCAGCGAAGCGGCATCGGTCTCGGCCGATCTTGCGCAGCGCTTCTATGACGCCGGCAACTTGACGCCGCTCAATCTCGCCCTCGAGAAGGCGGCCGCGGCGCAAGCGCGCATCGATGCCGCCGATGCCACCGCTGATGCGCTGCGGGCGCGCCTGAGACTCGCGCGGGGCATGGGTGTTTCCGCGACCATGGATTGGGAGGCCAGTGCCAACCTGGCAGCGCCCGTTGCTTTGGAAGACGCATTCCCCGAACTTGCCCAGATCGCGAGCAGGCAACGCGTCGACCTGGACGCGGCCGAGCGCGAGATCGCGGTCCGCAGCAGCATCGTCGACACGACCCGGCGCTTTCGCTGGCTCGGCCAGTTCGACATCGGGATCGAGCGCGAGCGCGAGACCGATGGCAGCCGCCTCACCGGACCGACGCTCGACGTCAGCCTGCCGATCTTCAACCAGGGCCAAGGCTCGGTGGCGCGGGCGCAGGCGTTGCGCGAGCGCGCCCGGGCCCGGCTCGCAGGGCTCGAACTGTCGATCGAGAACGACCTGCGCAGTGCCAGCGAGGGCGTCGCGGTCGCGCGGGAAATCGTCGCCGAGTACGCCAACGCATTGGTGCCGTTGCGCGAGGCCGTCGTCGCGCGCACGCAGGAGAACGTGAATTTCATGCTGACAGGCGTGTTCGAACTGCTGCTGGCCAAGCGCGAGGAGTACGACACATACGAGAAGTACCTGGAGGCGGTGCGCGACTACTGGCTGGCACGCGTCGAACTCTCGCGCGCCATCGGCGGCCGGCTGCCGAGTGATGCGCAGATTGAGTCCGCCACCGTTGGCGTCGAATCGATCCTCAACCCGACGGCGCCTGAGGGTGGCGGACACAGCGGACACAACATGGGGGCGATGAAGGACATCGACTCGCCCACCCCTTCGCCACCGGAGGATCACAGCAGCCACAACATGGAAAACATGCAAGACAAAACGGCGCCGACGCCCTCGCCAACTGACGACCACAGCGGCCACGACATGTCGGGAATGAAGGACGCAGCCGAGCCAGCCGCCGCGCCTGCAGAAGTCCATTCCGACCATGACATGCGAGGTATGCAAGACGCCGATCCGCCGGAACCCGCAGAAGCAGACCCGAAAGCCGCAGAGCCTCCAGTCGACCCGCACCAAGGCCACCAGGATCAACGCCCATGAGCATTTCGCGACGCGAGTTGTTTGCCTCAGCGAGCGCCGTGGCGCTCGGGAGCCTGGCCGCTCCTGAAATCGTTCGCGGCCAGGACCACACCGGGCATGTCATGCCGCCGGCACCGGCCGGGGCCGGCGCACCGCCGGTCGCGTCACCGCCGTTGCTCGACACCCGCGCACGCGATGGCAACTACACGCCCGTGTACACGCCGAACGGCTGGACCCTGCCGTACCGGATGAATGGCGGCGTCAAGGAATTTCATCTGGTGGCAGAAGAGATCGAGCACGAATTCGCTCCGGGTACGCGCGCCAAGTGCTGGGGCTACAACGGCACCACGCCGGGCCCGACCATCGAAGCGGTCGAGGGCGATCGGGTGCGCATCTTCGTCACCAACCGGCTCGGTGAGCACACCACGATCCACTGGCACGGGATCCTGCTGCCGAACGGCATGGATGGCGTCGGGGGCCTGAACCAGCCGCAGATCAAGCCCGGCGAGACGTTCGTCTACGAATACGCGCTGCGGCAGCACGGCACGCACATGTATCACCCGCATGCCGATGAGATGGTGCAGATGGCGCTCGGCATGATGGGCATGTTCGTGATCCATCCGAAGGACGGTGAGCCCGAACCGATCGACCGCGACTACGCGGTGATGCTGCACAACTGGGCCTTGCACCCGGGCACCTGGCGACCGGATCCCTCGATCATGCAGGACTTTGATCTCTGGACCATGAATAGCAAGGTCTTTCCCGCGATCCAGCATCTGGTCGCAGGTGCAGGCGAGCGCGTGCGTATTCGCCTCGCCAACCTGTCGATGTGGAACCACCCCATGCACATGCACGGCGTGCAGTTCCTTGTCACCGGCTCGGATGGAGGTCGTTGGCCGAAAGCGCTGTGGCGTCCCGAAACGACCGAGATCGTCGCGGTAGGTCAGACGCGCGATCTCGAATTCCTCGCGGTACCCGGCGACTGGGCATTCCACTGCCACATGGCGCACCACACCATGAACGCGATGGGTCACGACATCCCCAACACGATCGGCGTCGACCAGTCCGGCGTGGAAGAGAAAATCCGCAAGCTGTTGCCGGGCTACATGGCCATGGGCCGCGACGGCATGGCCGAGCACAGCGAGCACATCAAGATGGGACTGCCGGGTCCGCCCAACACGTTGCCGATGATGACCGGCGACGGGCCGTTCGGGCCACTCGAGATGGGCGGCATGTTTACGGTGATCAAGGTGCGCGAGGGGCTGGCGCGAGGCGACTACGGCGATCCCGGCTGGTTCCGTCACCCGGGCGGCAGCGTCGCGCGCAGGGTGAGCACGGATCGCGACTTCGGCACGCCCGTACGCCGCGGCAAGGCGATCGAAACCGCACCCCCCGCGCCCCGAGCCGGCCACGAAGGCCACGACATGTCCGGCGGTTGACCCCACATTCTCGGAGGAATCAAAGTCATGAAACCCTACATCAAGCACACCCGGACACTGCTGATCCTCATGCTCGTGTTCGTCGTCCTCGCGCTCGGTTTTCTGTTCTCGGGCGTCTACAACATCGCGGCAAACGACCCGCACTATCCGGTGGTGTACCGCGCGCTCGAGACGCTGCGCGATCGCTCGATCGCGGTGCGCTCCAAGGCGATCGAGGCGCCGGACCTCAGCGATGCTGCATTGATCCGGCAAGGCGCCGGCAACTACCACGCCATGTGCACGGGCTGTCATCTGATGCCGGGCATGGCGGAGAGTGAGCTCTACAACGGGCTCTACCCGCAACCGCCGAACCTCACGCAGGCACGGGTGGAGCCGAGGCGCGCCTTCTGGGTAGTCAAGCACGGCATCAAGGCTTCAGGGATGCCGGCCTGGGGCAAGTCGATGGAAGACCGCTATCTCTGGGGCCTGGTCGCGTTCCAGCAGAAGTTGCCCGATCTCACGCCCGAGGCGTACCAGGCGCTGGTGGCCGAGAGTGGTGGCCACTCGCACGGCGGCGGCGAAACCAAGCCGCACGTGCCCGGCAAACCCATGGCCGACGACCACGGCGACATGCCGATGCCGGGCATGCCTGCGGACGCGTCGAAGCAGGATGAAGCGGCGCCGCACGGTCACGCCCCGGGAACACCGGCCGATCATCACGAGGCAGCGGCGTCCACTGCATCATCACCTGATGCCGCGCCCAAGATGATCGAGCACCGCCACGCGGACGGTACGGTCGAATCGCACCCCGCGCCGCCAACAGCACCCGCCAAAGCCGACGACGGTCACGACCATGCGCACTGAATCGAAGCTTCTCAGTCACGCCCACGGGAGACACACACAATGAAATCGCTATTGCTCTGCGCCGGCCTGGCCGGTTTGCTCGCGCTGCCAGGCTCGATCGCCGCACACGACCCAAAGGAACACGCGCCCGCGGCAAAGGTCACGCCCGCCGATCCCGCAACGACGCAGGTGCTTGGCGTCGTCGAGCAGTTCGGAGCCGCACTCAAGGTCGGTGATCTCGATCGTGTGGGCGCGTTGCTGGCCGACGATGTGCTCATTCTCGAAAGCGGCGGCGCGGAAACTTCGCGCCAGGAATATCTCGGCGGCCACGCCAAGCATGATGCGCAGTTCCTGAAAGATGCGCGCATCGAAGTGAAACGCCACACCGCCCGCGTTGACGGCGGCTTCGCGTGGGTAGGCACCGAGAGCGAACTCGGCACGACCAAGGAAGGCAAACCGCTCACCCTGCTCAGCACCGAGACAATGGTGCTGAGAAAGACCGGGCCGGAATGGCGAATCGTCCACATCCACTGGTCGTCGCGACCGAAACCGTCGCGGTCCGCGCCATGACGCGCATGGCGAGTGGCGCCTTCGCCGTGTTGCTTGCGGCAAGCCTGGTCGCGTCGGCATGCACGCGTGCTTCCAGCGAACTCCCGGCGCAGGCGGAGATGACGCACGCCAGCCCCGCAGCAGCGGCGGCGCCGCGCACAGCGATTCCGGACTCCGTGCAAGTTTTACCGCAAGTCGTCGTCCACAAGAACGCCAACTGCGGATGTTGCGGCCTGTGGGTGGAACACCTGCGCAAGGCCGGTTTTGACGTCGATGTGCGCAACATCGACAACATGAATCCGATCAAGGAAAGCGTCGGTGTGCCGGTCGGCATGGGTTCGTGCCACACCGCCCAGGTCGGCGGCTATTTCGTCGAGGGCCACGTGCCGGCGTCGGATATCAAACGACTGCTGGCGGAACAGCCCGACGCCAAAGGCCTCGTTCTGCCCGGAATGCCCGCCGGCTCTCCCGGAATGGAGAGGCCCAACGGAAGGCGCGATTCCTACACGGTGGGGCTGGTCGCCCAGGACGGCACCACCTCCGAATTTTCGCGGCACTGAGGGCACACCCACATCCACATCCAGATGCAGGGGCGGTGACGCGGGCGCGCCGTAACTCGCCCGCTGCCTAAGCACGAGAGGAATCAACCATGACTCAACATCACGCGGCACATCGATCCGACGCCATGCAGGAATGCATCGACAACTGCACCAGCTGCCACGCGATTTGCCTGGAAACCATTAACCACTGCCTGAACATGGGTGGCAAGCACGCGGCGCCCGAGCACATCGCTCTGCTGTCCGCGTGCGCGGACATCTGCACCACTTGCGCAGACACGATGTTGCGCGGGGCTTCAGTATCCAAGTCCACCTGTCGCGCGTGTGCGGAGATCTGCGCCGAGTGCGCAGACTCCTGCGAAAGCTTCGGCGACGATGCCGTCATGCGGCGCTGCGCTGAAATCTGTCGTCGCTGCGCGGCGAGCTGCACAGCGATGGCGGCGATGTAAGCCCGCTGTGGTCCTGCCGGAAGTCCGGCAGGACCACGCTTGGGTGATTACCGAGTATGAGGAGCCAGCTGCTTGATCTCCGCCTGCTGCGCAGCCTTCATCTTGCGGGCGATCGCCTTGAGATCGGCGTGGGTGCCGTGCTTGAGCAGCACGTCCACCATCTTGATCGCCTGCTGGTGATGCATGGTCATCATCGTCGCAAAATCCTTGTCGACGTTGCCGCTCATTGTCATCGGCATCTTCATTCCGTCCGCCATGATCTGGTGCAGCTGCATCGAGCCTTGGCTGTGACCCTTCATGGCGCCCGCCGGCATGCTCGACATGTCATGCGATTTGTTCTTGTCGTCGTGTGCGGCGGCGCCGAGCGTCAACAGCGAGGTAGTCGCAAATGCGAGTGCAAGCATCGAATATCTGATGTTCATGAGGTGCTCGTGAGTGAATGCGGGAGCGCATCATGCGGCGCGGGCGAGTCAACGCGCGGTGACGTTGCGAAGCGATGGTTCAGCGAACATCGCATGCAACGCTTGACTCTGGACCTAGGTCCACACTGCAGACTGGGGGCAGCCCTGGCCTTCGGTGATTCCGTGTCGTGTCCATGAAAATCGGAGAACTCGCAACGCGTGCCCACGTTCGAATCGACACCGTTCGATACTACGAGCGCCAGGGCCTGCTGCCGAAGCCGCAGCGCCAGGCATCGGGTTATCGCAGCTACGACCCGACTGACGTGTCACGTCTGCAATTCATCCGGCGCGCCAAGGCGCTCGGTTTCTCGCTCATCGATATCCGCGAACTGCTCGCGCTCTCCGAGCGGCATGACGGCGATATGGCGGGCCTCAAGACCGCGGCGAGCGCGAAGCTCGTTGAGGTGGAAGGAAAGCTCGCGGAACTCACACGCATTCGCGAAGCGCTCGAGACCCTGGTCTCGGCGTGTCCCGGACATGGCGCGGTAAGCGAGTGTCCAATCCTCAGTGCATTGGCGGGCGACCCGTGACCATGACTCAAGAACCTACATCTGCCGTGGGGCCGCAACGGGTCACCGACCCCGTGTGCGGCATGCGCATCGATCCACTCGAGTCTGCGTTTCACGCAGAACATGCGGGCACGGTCTTTCACTTCTGCTCGTCGCGCTGCCGCCAGCGCTTCGTCGCGGAGCCGGATCTCTTCCTTCGGCAGCAGGCGCTTGCTGCGGTACGCGCGGCCGTGCCTTCGACAACCAGCGGCGCCGTCTCTGGCGCTCCTGACCTGCCGGTCACGACGCTCCCCGTCACGGCCGCCATCGATCCCGTGTGCGGCATGACGGTCGATCCCAATACCTCGCCCTATCACGCCCGCCACGAGCACACGGAGCACTTTTTTTGCTCGGCGCGCTGCCGGGAGAAGTTCGTCGTCGACCCCGGCGCGTACCTTGGGATCGGCGGACCGCCCTCGAGCAGCAAGCGCATGGAAGCGGTCGCGCACGGCGCGACCTACACGTGCCCCATGCATCCCGAGATCCGACAGCAGGGTCCGGGCACGTGCCCGATCTGCGGCATGGCGCTCGAACCCGAGATGCCGAGCCTCGAAGAGGACGACAACCCCGAGCTCCGCGACTTTGCGCAGCGCTTCTGGTGGACGCTGCCGCTGACGCTGATCGTGCTGGCACTGGCCATGCTCGGTCACCGTTGGACCGCATTGTCCAGCGAGGCCCGCACCTGGATCGAACTGATCCTCAGTTCGCCGGTGGTGCTGTGGGCGGGCTGGCCGTTCTTCGAGCGCTGCGTGGCGTCGATCCGCAGCCGCAATCCCAACATGTTCACTCTGATCGGCATCGGCGTGGCCGCCGCGTTTGGTTACAGCGTCGTGGCGACGATCGCACCGGGGCTTTTCCCAGCCTCGTTTCGTGAGCACGGCCGCGTCGGCGTCTACTTCGAGGCCGCAGCGGTCATCGTGTCGCTGACGTTGCTCGGGCAGCTACTCGAACTCAAGGCCCGCTCGAAGACGTCTGCGGCAATCAAGGCGCTGCTGGGACTGGCGCCGAAAACCGCGCGGCGCGTGCATGACGACGGCAGCGAAGAAGACATTCCACTGGAGCACGTGCATCTCGGCGATCGGCTGCGCGTGCGCCCAGGGGAAAAGGTGCCGGTGGATGGCGTGGTGCTGGAGGGCCGTTCCAGCGTCGACGAATCCATGTTGACCGGGGAGCCCATCCCGATTGAGAAGATCGAGGGCGCCAAGGTCATCGGCGCCACGATCAACGGCACCGGCAGTTTCATCCTGCGGGCGGAGAAGATCGGCGCGGACACGGTATTGGCGCAGATCGTGCAGCTGGTCGCGCAAGCGCAGAGGTCGCGTGCACCGATGCAGCGCATGGCCGACAAGGTCGCATACTGGTTCGTGCTCGCGGTGCTCGGCGCCGCAGTGCTTACCTTCTTCGCATGGGGCCTCTTCGGACCGGCGCCGTCGTGGACCTATGCGGTGCTCAACGCCGTGTCGGTGCTGATCATTGCGTGCCCGTGTGCCCTTGGGCTCGCGACGCCAATGTCCATCATGGTCGCGACCGGACGGGCGGCGCAGGCCGGTGTCCTGTTCCGCGACGCCGAGGCGATCGAGCGGCTGCGCACCATTGATACCCTCATTCTCGACAAGACCGGCACCTTGACCGAGGGCCGACCCGCGTTTCGCGATGACATTGCGGCGCTAGGCTTTACGCCCGACCAGGTCGTGCAACTCGCCGCCAGTCTCGAGCAAGGCAGCGAGCATCCACTCGCCGAAGCAATCCTGGCCGAGGCCAGGCGTCGCGGCCTGGCACTTGAGCCGACGCAGGACTTTGAATCGATCACCGGAATGGGCGTGCGCGGCGTGGTGTCAGGGCAAACGTTGGCGCTGGGCAACCAGGCGCTCATGAGCGAAGTGGGAGCAGACACCGCGGTGATGCTGGGCAGCGTCGAGCACATGCGCAAGGAGGGCGCCAGCGTCATGTTCCTGGCCGTGGAAGGTCAAATCGCCGGTGCAGTGGCAGTAGCGGATCCGATCAAGGCGACGACGTTACCGGCACTCGAGGCATTGCGTGCCGCGGGCCTGCGCATCGTCATGGCGTCGGGGGATGCGCAGGTCACCGCGCAAGCCGTGGCGAACACCCTCGGAATCGAGGAAGTCCACGGGGAAGTCAAACCCAAGGACAAGGTCGCGCTGGTGCAACGTCTCAAGGCTGAAGGCCGCCGCGTCGCCATGGCGGGCGACGGCATCAACGATGCACCGGCGCTGGCCGCCGCCGACGTCGGCATCGCCATGGGCACCGGCACAGATGTCGCGATGTCGAGCGCGCAGGTGACGCTCGTCAAGGGCGACCTGCGTCGGATCCTGGCGGCCCGCGCAATCTCGACCGCCACCGTTGCCAACATGAAACAGAACCTCGGCTTCGCGTTTCTCTACAACGCCATCGGCGTGCCAATCGCGGCGGGTGTGCTGTATCCGGTCTTCGGTCTGCTGCTAAGCCCCATGATCGCTGCGCTCGCGATGAGCCTGAGCTCGGTGTCGGTGGTGACCAATGCGCTGCGGCTGGCGCGGGTGCCTGCTGCGAAGCACTCGAATGATCCGCTCGACGTCAACGCCGAGTTGACCCCGTAAGTTTGGAGCGGTACCGACAATCCGAGGCCGACCCCGGCCTTGCAACCAGAGGGTATTCAGATGAAAGAGCACGCACAGCACCAGAACGCCATGCCGTCGCACTACCAAAGTCTGCTTTGGATGATCGTGCTGTCGTTCGTGTCGATGTATGTCCTTATGTACGCCATGGTCGACCGCTTTGGTAACGTCTTCAACAGCGTCAACCAGTTCTACATGGCGGGCCTCATGACAGCGCCCATGCTGCTGCTGGAGCTTCTGCTGATGGGCAGCATGTACAAGGACCGCAAGCTCAATCGCGTGCTGATGGCCATCGGCGTCGTGGCGGCGCTGGTGTTCTGGACGCTGATCCGGCAACAGACCGGCGTGGGCGATCGTCAATTCCTGCGCTCGATGATTCCGCACCATGCCGGGGCGATCCTCATGTGCAACGAGGCCGACGTCCGGGATCCGCGCGTGCTCGAGCTGTGCGAAGGCATCGTGTCCTCGCAGCAGTCCGAGATCGCGCTGATGAAGTCGCTGCTCGACGGAAACCTTGAAGCGGCCGCTCCGAAAGCGTCGGCTGAGTAGACGCTTCATGCGAGTTCGTTTGACTATCCAGCAGGGCCGATGGCGCCATGCCCGAGGTGCGCGATGACGCGACTCGAGCGCGCGCAATTCGACTCGAAGATCGGACTCCCGTGAGGCCCGCGCTCTGGGCGCGCCGCACCCACAAGTGGATCGCCTGGCTGGTCGGCGTGCAGGCGCTGCTGTGGATGCTGAGCGGCCTCTACATGACCGCAATCTCAATCGACACCATCCACGGCGATCATCTGGTCCACCCCGCCGACACGACGCCGCTGTTGCATTCCGGCCGGCTCCTGGGCGCGGACGATCTTGTCGCGCGGCATCCCGGTTTGACGGCCTTTCGCCTGAAGCGCTTCATGGGTCGGCAGGTCTACGAGGTACGCGACGCGCAGGGCGTCCGGCTGGTGGACGCCGAATCGGGCGCCTCCGTGGGTCCGCTCGACGCGGCGCTGGCAGGCCGCGTTGCCCGCTCGTTCTATCGGGGCGCGGCGCCGGTCGAAACTGTCGAGCTCCTGCATCAGGCGCCGCAGGAGGTGTCGACACGCCCACTGCCGATGTGGCGCGTGTCGTTCCGGGACCGGAGCGAAACGACGCTCTACCTGTCCGCGACCACCGGGGAGCTGCTGGCGAAGCGTCACGATCTCTGGCGCTGGTTCGACGTCCTCTGGATGCTGCACATCATGGACTACGAGTCGCGCAGCGACGTCAACAACCGGCTGCTGCAGGTGGCCGCGGCGTTGGGCCTTGGGTTCTCTTTGAGTGGGGTCTGGCTGCTCTTCTACAGCTTCCGCCGACGGGTACGCACATGACCCGCTGGATGCGCACACTGCACAAGTGGGTGGGCCTCGTGCTCGCGGCGCAGTTCGTGCTGTGGATGGCCAGCGGGCTTGCCATCAGTCTGCTCGATCACGAAGAGGTGCAGGGTCACCATCATCGCGCCGCTGTCGCAGCGGTGACCCCGGCATGGCCCGTTGGCACGCTGACGCCGGCGCAGATGCTCGCTGCCGCGCCGCACGCGGTGCGCTCGGTCGAAACCGCCTGGCTGCGGGACCGAGCGGTCTATCGCTTGGCGGCCGGCGAGTCGGCGTGGCTGGTGGATGCCCGCAGTGGTGAACGCGTCACGGTCGACGCCGCCACGGCCGCCGCGATCGCTGCGGCCGACTACGTCGGACCAGGGCAAGCCGGCGCACCCGCGTTGATCGGGGCCGCGACGCTCGAAGCGCGTGGCCACCACGCGCCGATCTGGCGCGTGGACTTCGACGACGAAGATCACACCACGTTGTACGCTTCGGGCCAGGATGGGCGCATCCTCGAACGTCGCAACGACCTCTGGCGGTGGTTCGATATTGCCTGGATGCTGCACATCATGGACTACACCGATCGCGATGACTTCAACAACCCGCTGGTGGTCACCGCGGCGGCGGGTGGTCTCTGGATCGCACTGACGGGGGTGTGGCTGCTGCTCGCCAGTCTGCGAATTCGGCGCACGGCAAGACCGGTCGTCGTGACGTGAACTTTCGTGCGCGCACCCGATGAAGCCAACCCCTCCCGCCTGTGCGTCCGACCCCGCATTCGGCACCTGTGGTCCGACGTCGTCGGTCGAGGAGTTGAACCGAGATTGCTATTGCCCAGGGGTCGATCGCTCGGCGCTGCACGACAAACTCGAGGACGTATTGCGCGCACATGGCCTCCCGGCCGCGTTGGCCGATTCTCACCCGCATCTCTTCGCCGTGCTGCCGGTGTTCGTGGCGCGTCGCCAGATCGAAGCGATGGCGGCCGTCGTGTCGGCAACGGCGCACGTCGTCGCGTTGCCGAGCTACCAGGCAGCGGCGCTGGCCTGGGCGCCGGACATTGCCAGGTTCGATCCGGGATCCCCCGGCGGTCTCCTGGGCTTCGACTTTCATCTGACTGCGGGCGGCCCCAAGCTCATCGAGATCAATACCAATCCCGGCGGCGCGCTGATCAACGTCCTCGCAGGACAGGCTCAGCAAGTCTGCATGCCCGAGTCGATGCAGCCCGTAGTGGACAGCGAACAGGCCGAGCAGTCGGTACTCGATTCGATGCTGATGGAATGGCATCTGCAGCGTGGAGCCGCGCGACTCGGGAGCATCGCGATCGTCGACGAGTCGCCGCGCGCACAGTACCTCTACGCCGAGTTTGCGCTCTACCAGGAACTTTTTCGGCGCCACGGCTATCGCGCGGTGATCTGCGATCCGCGTGAGCTCGTGCGCCAGGATGGCCGCTTGTGGCATGCGGATGTAGCAGTAGACCTGGTTTACAACCGCCTGACCGATTTCGCGCTGGAGCAGCCCTCGCACGCGTACTTGCGCGCCGCTTACCTGGCACGGGAAGTCGCGATGAGTCCGCACCCTCGTGCGCATGCGCTGTTCGCGGACAAGCGAAACCTGACCCTGCTGGGCGACGGCGACTTCCTCAGGGCGCAGGGCGTCTTGGCCGAGAGTGTCTCGATACTCACCCGCGCGATTCCCCGCACGCAAGTCCTGACTGCCGCGAACCGCGACGCGATGTGGGCCCTCCGTCGCGACTGGTTCTTCAAGCCGGCGGCGGGTTTCGGAAGCAAAGCGAGCTATCGCGGCGACAAGCTGACCCGGCGTGTGTGGGAGGAAATCTCGGCGGCAAGCTATGTCGCGCAGCAGGTGGTGGCACCCAGCGAACGACGTCTGGCGTCGGGCAGCGATCCCCTCAAGGTGGATATCCGATGCTACGCGTATGCGGGCAAGCCCGTGCTGTACGCAGCGCGGATCTATCAAGGACAGACCACGAATTTCCGCACGCCCGGCGGCGGATTCGCACCGGTTCTGACCAGTGTCCGCCCGTGACGCCGGACCACGCGCCGCCGAATCGCGGAGAGAACTGAATGGCTACGACAGGCGCGGCCGCCCGGCAGCCGGATCCGGCGTGGCGCGGTCAGGCGTCGATCGCTAACGGATGGGCGGCGTTTCTTGGTGTGGCGGGCGACAACCGTCCACATGTTCATCACGCCGTGCAGGTCGTTGTCAGCTTTGGCGGCCCGGTTCGGCTCTGGACCGACCGGACAGGCGTCCTGGCTTTTGCAGTCGCCGTGATTCCGAGCGATCTTCGGCACTCGCTGTTGCCGAGCAACACGGTCGTCGGGCTGCTGTACGTCGACGCCGAATCGATGCGAGGTCGAGCATTACAACGAGTGCACGAAGAGGTCTGGTCGCCGTCGTTTGCGGCGACTGCAACGGTCCGCCGGACATTTGAAGCCGCAGCAAGCGGAAATGAGGAGGCGTTCCAATCGCTGGTTTCCATGCTGACGCAGCAAGCGGGCTCTTATCGTACTGATGCGCAGGTAGCAGCGGTTCTCGAACGACTGCACGCCTCGAGCGGGCTCGGTGAAACGACGGCCGACATGGCGGCCTGGGCGAACCTTTCTGCGAGCCGCTTCGCGCACCGCTTCCGCAACGCCACCGGGATGCCCGTTCGGCCTTACCTGCGCTGGCTCAAGCTTCAGCGCGCTGCCGGTGCCATCGTGCGGGGCGCTTCGGTGACCGCCGCCGCACACGCGGCCGGCTTTGCGGATGGGGCCCATCTCAGCCGGACCTTCCGTCGGCATTTCGGCATCAGTCCCTCAATGCTTGCGCGCCTGGACTCCGAATAGCCAGTTCATTCAAGCCAACGAGTCGTGCGGAACCCAAACTCTGCATGTCCAAAGCGGCGGAACAATGGCGATGCTCAAGGTACTGATTAGATACGGCGCATATCCCGTCGTCGCGGGGGGCGCGGTGGTCGCGATCGTTCTGGCTGCGTCCCTCGGGATGAACTACTGGCCGACATTTCCGACGATCGCCGCCGTCGGCATCCTGGCGGTGGCGTTGCTCGAGCGCGTCGCGCCGTACGAGCACGACTGGCTACTCGATCACGGTGATCTCAAGGCCGACATCGTGCACACGCTGGTCAACCTGACGGTGTTGCTACTCACGGTCGAGGCACTGTTCGCGCTGCGTGAGCAATTCCTGGGTGTGGGCCTCTGGCCGTCTGCCTGGGCGGTACTGCCCCAGATCCTGCTGGCCGGCGCCGTCATCGATCTCGGGCTGTACCTCATGCATCGCTGGAGTCACACCAATCCGTTGCTGTGGCGGCTGCACGCCATCCACCACAGTCCGGAACGCTTGTATTGGCTCAACGGCGAACGGCGGCATCCGTTGTCGGCAGTGATCCTGGCGGCGCCAGGCATCTTGGTGGTCGTCGCGTGCGGAGCACCACCGCTGGTGGTGTCGGCGTGGCTGTCGTTCCTGACGGTGCACCTGGCGTTCCAGCACGCCAACCTCGAGTACCGGGTCGGACCTTTGCGTTACGTCCTTGGCGTCGCCGAAATCCACCGTTGGCATCACAAGCGCGACTACGAAGACGCGCAGGTGAACTTCGGCGAGTTCTGGATCATCTGGGATCGTCTGTTCGGGACGTTCTTCGATCGACCGACGAGCGTAAGCGCTGGCGATGTAGGGCTTCGGGATTCGCGATTTCCGAACTCTTATTGGCAACAACTGGGTTGGCCGTTTCTGAAACCGCACCCCTCCAACAAAGTTCCGGGTGCCGCCTGACTCCTGAGGCTCTTCGCGTTCCGCGAGTGCGTCTATGCGTCATGGACGCGATCATGAACCAATCGCCGAAATTGTGTAACGCCGACTCCATGAGCTAGGGTGACCGGATGATTCGCTCTTCTCGCCACCGTTCGACGATGTTACGCCTGTGGGTGCTGGCGCTTTTTGCGTTCACCGCCTTGGTGCAGCCGGCGATGGCCATGTTGGGCGAGCTGCATGAGCTGCAGCACGATCCGACGCACACGCATAGTGGAGTCCAGCAAGCGGTTGCGTCGGTTGAGCTGTTGGATGTGCAGACGTTGGAGGGTGACGGTGCCGGAACGCTGCATCTTTTTGCGCACTATGCCCATTGCTGCGGACAATCTGCGGCGCCTCTGCCTGTTTCCGCGATTGCAATGCTCGCGCCCGTATCGGATAGCCAGCCTACTCACCAGTCGAGTCAGCCGTCGGTCGTACGCCTCGTAGAACCGGACCGACCTCCGATCGCCTAAGCCACGTCCCCTTGCTCCGGGCGCCATCGCGGCGCCGCGGTCTGACGTTGCTTAGAGGATTATTCCATGTACCTGTTCACCCCGGCGCGGCGCTATGCCGCCGCGCGGGCGATTGTGATTGGCGTCGCGCTCGGCCTCTTGGCCGTTGCTGCAGTCGCCGCTCCTTCAACAGTCGATCCCGCTCCCGAACCCTTGCGCGCAGCCTTGCGGCGCGCGTGGCAGCAGCACCCCACCCACAGAGCCACGGAGGCCGAACTGGCCGCCGCGCGTGCGCGGCTGGATGCCGCCGGCCGCCCGCTCTACAACCCGCAGGTCGAACTCGACGCAGAAGAAGAAGGCCCGGACCGCACTGCCACCGCAGGCATGAGTCTCACCCTAGACCTGAGCGGCAAACGCAAGGTTCGGCGCGACGCCGCGGAAGCTCGACTATCTGAAACCGCGGCCGAAGCGCGCCTGCGTCGTCGCGACTTCACGCGGCAGTGGTTCACCGCGTGGGCGGACGTGCGCGCGGCCGAGCAGCGCGTCCGCATCGGCGAGCAACGCATTGCGCTGGTCACGCGTTTCGCGGCGCTGGCCGAACGCCAGTTCGCCGCCGACGATATTTCAGGTCTCGATCGCGACGTGGCCCTGCTCGCCAACGATGAAGCGCAGGCCGAACAATCCAGTCTGCTGGCCGAGAAGGCCGCAGCCGAGGCGCGGTTTCGTGCGGTCGGCGGCGACCCGGCAATCGTGGCAGACATCGCGTTGCCAACCGCAGCCGTACCGCCGGAGATCTCCCTGGCAAGCGCCGACGTCGCACAATTGCCGGAGCTGCAGTTGGCGGATGCAGCCGCTCGGGCCGCGCAGCGCGACATCGCCGTGGCGGACCGCAATCGCAAGATCGATCCGACGATTGGTGTGCGCGGTGGACGGATCGACTACGGCCCGATGTCCGACAACATCATTGGCGTCTCGGTGAGTGTGCCGCTCTTTGTCCGCAACAACTTCCGGGCCGAAGTCGCAGCTGCGCGAGCGGACGCCGACGCTGCGCGAGCGGAAGTGGATCGTACGCGAGCCGAGCTAGATGCCGAGAGCCGGCGCATCGTCGACACCTACAACGCGACGCGGAGTTCTTGGACGCGCTGGCAAGGAAGCCGCGGCACCGACGTCGAGCGGCGAGCGAATCTCCTCGAACGCCTCTGGCGTGAAGGCGAGATCTCCGCCTCCGACTACTTGCTGCAACTCAAGCAAACCCTCGACACCGCACTCGCCGGCGCAGACCTCGAAGCTCGCCTCTGGCGCAGCTACGCCGATTACCTCGCCGCCAGCGGCCAGCTTGAAAGCTGGGCTGGCCTTGAGCGCACCCCATGAGAGACCTTCCAATGAAATCGTTCCAGTTCTTGCTGCTGCCGCTTGGCGCGGCGCTGATGCTCGCCCTGACCAGCTGTTCCAAGTCGGCTGACTCCGATTCGAGTGCCGCGCCCGCCGCGGAAACGGATCACGCGGAAGAAGGTGGCGAGAAGCACGCCGAAGGCGAAGCGGAACATGCCGAAGGCGGAGAAAAGCATGCCGAAGGCGAGGAAGAGCATGCCGAGGGCGGCGGAGAAGATGAAGCCGCCGAGCCCGTCAAGTTGGACGACGCCGCGATGAAAGCCGCCGGCATCGAGTTGGTGACTCTGCAGCCGTCATCCCTGAGCGAAGAGCTGCGTGCGCCGGGCGAAGTTGTCGATAGTGCCTACGGCACGACGCTCGTCACGCCACGCGTTGCGGCCCTCGTGGTTCGTCGACATGTTCGGCTGGGCGACGAAGTTCGCGCCGGTGCTCCGCTCGTGACCTTGTCTGCCGTTGAAGTGTCCGACGCACAGGCGGAACTCCGCATCGCTGAGCAGGAGTGGAAACGCGTCTCCGCGTTGGGGCGTGAGGCCGTGGCCGGACGTCGCATCACGGAAGCCAAGGTCGCCGTCGATCGAGCGCGGGCTACGGCACGTGCCTACGGGCTGCCGAGCTCGGGATCTGGCCCCGCAAACGGCGAGTTCACGCTGACCGCGGCGCACGCCGGCCGCATCACCGAAGACGACTTCGTGGTGGGCGAGCGCATCGAGCCCGGGAAGACCCTGTTTCGTCTGGTCGACGAATCCATCGTGTGGGTGGATGCGAAACTGCCGTCAGGCACGGTGTCACGTATTGAGCCCGGTAGCCCCGCGACCGTTATAGCCAACGGCAAGCGCATTCCCGGCACCGTGCTTCGCAGCGCGCATCGCACCTCCGAAGCGACCCGCAGCGCAGCGATCCGTGTGGAGGTGCCGAACCAGGACGATCAGCTGCACGGCGGCGATTTCGTCGAGGTGTATTTCGATGCAGCCTCAAGCGCGAACTCCAGCAACGCGGCGCTCACGCAGTTGGCGGTGCCGACTGATGCACTCGTGCAGCTCGAAGGCGAGTCGGTTGTGTTTCGTCGCAATGCAGAAGGTGCGCTCGAACCCATCCCGGTGCGCGCCGGTGAAGTAATCGGAGATCGCACCGTCATTCGCGAAGGCCTCAACGCCGGTGACACCGTGGTCGTGGCTGGCGCGTTCGCGGTCAAGTCACAGATGCTCAAGGCCCAACTGGGAGAGGGTCATGCGCACTGATCCCCGCCTTACGATAGCCAAGGGTTCGACATGCTGAATCGCCTCGTTGAACTCTCCCTTCGCTATAAGTTCCTAGTCCTCATCATCTTCGCGGTCGTGGCGTTTCTCGGTATCAACGCCGTGCGGACTGTTCCCATCGATGCATTTCCCGACGTCACACCGGCGCAGGTGAATGTGTACACCGAGTCTCCGGGCCTCGCCGCGGAGGACATCGAACTGCTTCTCACCACGCCTATCGAATCGGCGCTGGCGGGTTTACCCAAGGTGCAGGAAATACGATCGGTCAGCCTGTTCGGCTTGTCGTATGTCGCGGTGTTCTTCGAAGACGACATGGACATCTACTTCGCGCGCCAGCTGGTCAACGAGCGCCTGCAGGAAATCGGCGACCGGCTGCCCGAGGGCTACGGCAAGCCCAGCATGGGTCCGAATACGTCTGGCCTTGGCCAGGTCTACTGGTACACGGTCGAACGCGCACCTGGAGTCACCCAGGAACAGGTGACCGACATGGACCTGCGTACATGGCAGGAGTGGACGGTGCGATTGATTCTGCGCACGGCTCCCGGCGTCGACGACGTCACTTCCTGGGGCGGCGGCGAGCGCGAGTTCCAGGTGCAGATCGATCCACAGCGCCTGTATGCGCGCGGCCTTGGCTTCAGCGACGTGATCAACGCGCTGCCCGCCAACAATGGCCAGGTCGGTGGCAACGTCATGGACGTCGGGCGCGAGCAGTTCCTGGTGCGCGGCCTCGGGTTGCTCAAGTCGACCGAGGACATCGGCGGCATCGTGCTCAAGGCCGAGGATGGTGTGCCGGTCTACATGCGCGACGTCGCCGTCATCGTCGAAGCGCCCGCACCACGCTTCGGTGCAGTGACGCGAGATGGCGAGGAAGTGGTGCTCGGCATGGCGCTGGCGCGTCTCGGCGAAAACGCCAAGGACGTGGTCGAAGCCGTCAAGGGCAAGCTCGACGTCGTCAAGGACGCGTTGCCGAAGACCATGGTACTCAAGCCCATCTACGAGCGCACCGATCTCGTCGACAAGGCCGTAGGCACCGCGACCACTGCCCTCATCGAAGGCTCGCTTCTGGTGGCAGTGGTGCTGTTCCTGTTCCTCGGTGAAATTCGCTCGGCAATCGTCGTGATCGCGACGCTGCCGCTGGCGATGCTGATTGCTTTCATCGGCATGGGTCAGTTCGGACTGTCCGCCAACCTCATGTCGCTGGCAGGACTCGCCATCGGAATCGGCATGATGGTCGATGGCGCTGTGGTTATGGTCGAGAACGCGTTTCGGATCATGGCGGAGCGCCTCGAGCACGGCGAAAAGGTCGACCGGACCTCCGCTGTGCTCGCGGCTGCCAAGGAGGTAGCGAACCCCATCACCTTCGCGATCATCATCATCATCGTGGTGTTCCTGCCGCTGTTCGCGCTCGAAGGCCTCGAAGGCAAAATGTTCAAGCCGATGGCGTTCAACATCGCGTTTGCGATGGCGGGCTCGCTGATCCTGAGCTTGACGCTGATCCCCGTGCTGGCCTCGATGATCCTCAAGCCCAAGCCCGAGCGCGACACGTGGCTGGTCCGGAAGATCAAGGGCGGTTATCGACCCCTGCTTGCCAAGGCACTTGAGCGCAAACGAGTAGTGGTCATCAGCGCCGTCGTGGCGCTGGTTGCCAGCCTCGCGTTGTTTCCTTTCCTCGGCAAGGAGTTCATGCCGCAGCTCGAGGAAGGTTCGATCATGTGGCGGGTCACCGGCATCCCGTCGACCTCGCTCAACGAATCGATCCGCACCAGCAACGTCATCTCCAACGCCTTCAGGAAGTTCCCGGAAGTCGAGACCACCGTGGCGATGATTGGTCGCGCCGAGAAAGGCGAGACCGCCGACGTCAACTACATGGAGATCTACACCGCACTCAAACCGGTTGACGAATGGACGAGTGGCCGCGACATCCAGCAACTCGAAGAGGCCATGCAGGAGACGCTGGAAAAAGTGGTGCCGAACGTGGTGCCGGGCTTCACCCAGCCCATCCAGATGCGGGTCGAGGAACTGATATCTGGAGTTCGCGCAACGCTGGCGCTCAAGCTCTACGGTGAGGACCTCGAGGAACTCGATCGCATCAGCGCGCAGTTGAAGGGCGTGCTAGCCAAGGTCACCGGCGTGGCGGATCTCTCACTTGAGGCCAATGTCGGCAAGCCGCAGATCCAGATCCAGGTCAATCGCGATGAACTCGCGCGGCATGGCATGAATGCCGAAGAGGTCCTGACCATCGTGCGCAATGGCCTCGGCGGCGAGCCGGTCAGCGTGCTGCTCGATGGCGTCAAGCGCTTCGACATCTCGGTACGGCTCGGCAACGCCACGCGGGCGTCCGTCGAATCGCTGCGGCAGATCCCGCTGCGCACATCCATCGGTGCATTGGTGCCGTTGTCGGAAGTCGCCGACGTAACCGTCGCCGAAGGCTATTCCTTCGTGCGCCGCGAGCAGCTGCAGCGCTATGCCGTGATCCAGATGGACGTTCGCGGCCGCGACGTGGACAGCTTCGTGAAAGAAGCTGAAGGTCTGATCAAGCAACAGGTGAAGCTGCCGCCCGGCTACTGGATCGAATGGGGTGGCGCGTTCGAGAACCAACAGCGCGCATTGGCAAAGCTCGCCCTGATCGTACCGATCACGATCTTCTTCATCTTCGTACTGCTGTACACCGCGTTCAACTCGATCAAGTACGCCGCGCTGATCCTGGCCAACGTGCCGTTCGCCACCATCGGCGGCCTGCTCGCGTTGTTCGTCACCGGCCAGTACCTGTCGGTCCCTTCGGCAATCGGTTTCATTGCGGTGTTCGGCGTTGCGATGCTCAACGGCATCGTGCTGGTGAGCTTCTTAAACGAGCTGCGCGACAAGGGCCTGTCTCCGAGGGAAGCCGTCGTGCAAGGCACCGCGTTGCGCCTGCGGCCGGTGCTGATGACTGCCAGCGTCGCGATCCTGGGCCTGGTGCCAATGCTGTTGTCGAGCGGCGTCGGCGCGGAAACGCAAAGGCCGCTCGCAACGGTCGTAGTCGGAGGACTGCTGAGCTCGACGCTACTCACGTTGGTCCTGCTGCCGGTCCTCTACGAGTGGCTGGAAGAACGGTCCGATCGCAAGTCCGCAGATGTCGCTGCGAAGGAGAAGCTGGCATGAAGCAGGTCAAGGCATTCGTTCACCGCAATCGTGTCTCCGACCTCATCCATGAGCTCGAAGCTGCGGGATTCCGGCATTTGAGTCTGTTCGATGTCAAAGGCCTCCTGCGTGCACTCAGCACGCGCGAGCAGCAGTACTCCGTCGAGTTCGGCGATCAAGTGATCATCGAGGTGCAGATGGAGCTGTTCTGCGAGGACGGCGACGTGGCTCGAGCAGTGGAGATCTTTCGTCGCGTAGGTCGCACGGGACGCGCCGAAGCCGGCTGGGTTTATGTCAGCGCTGTCGAAGAGGCTTTTGCGATCGACGGCGCTGGCTGAAACGGTGCCGGTTCACTTCACGCAATCTCGCGGACTCACCGGGATCTGGAATGGGTAGAGAACACAGCGCGCTGAGGGAATTTGCCGTGCCGGTCGGATTGGCGGTGCTGGCGATTCTCCCAGCGCTGTTGGTGCGTTTTTCCAGCGGCAGCGTGGGCCCGCTGGGCGATGCGGCGATCTTCGGATTCGCGATCCTTGCGGCGGGTTTCTTGTTGTCGTGGGGCGCCGAAGCCGCGGAGAAATACATCGCCACGGGTTTCGTGCTGGCCATCGTTGCGTTGATCACGGTACTTCCCGAGTACGCAGTGGATTTCTACTACGCGTATCGCGCCGGTAGTGACCCTTCCTCCGGTTATGTGGCGTACGCGGCGGCCAACATGACTGGCGCCAACCGTCTGCTGATTGGGCTTGCCTGGCCGTTGCTCGTCGGACTGCATTGGTGGCGTTCGAGGAAGGCCGGCGTCCAGCTCGAGCGCGAGAATGCGGTGGAGATTGTGTTCCTGGCATTGGCCAGCGCGTATGCGTTCGTCATCGTGCTCAAGAACAGCATCGGCATCGTGGACTTCGTCATCCTGGCGGGCATCTTTTGCCTTTATCTCTGGCGGGTATCGAAGGGAGCAAACGAGGAAGAGGCAGGCGACGAGGCCGGGCCAGGTTCGGTGCTCGCCGCGCTACCGAAAGCCCAAGGCTGGGCGGCCATGGGCGCCCTGACTGTCGTCGCGGCCGGAGTGATTCTCGTCTCGGCCGAGCCATTTGCCGAATCGCTCGTCGCCGCGGGAGCTCGGCTCGGCATCGACGAATTCCTGCTCATCCAGTGGCTTGCGCCTCTGGCCAGCGAAGCCCCGGCGGTGATGATCGCGATCCTGTTCGTACTGGACGGCCGCGCGCGTGCGGGACTTACGACCATGATCAGCGACAAGATCAATCAGTGGACTTTGCTCGTTGGAATGTTGCCCATCGCGATGAGTGTCGGCGCCGGCGCGCTCACGTCGCTGCCACTCGACGCCCGCCAGCACGAGGAGTTCTTTCTCACTGCAGCCCAGTCGTTGTTCGGGCTTGCACTTCTCCTGAGACTTCGCCTCAGTGTGTGGGGTGCGGTCGCGCTGGTAGTTCTCTTTCTGACCCAGCTTGGACTGGCGTTCTTCTACCAGGCGTCCCCGGAGCGCGAGATCGTCGTGCTGACCAGCATGGCGTGGGTGTACCTGGGTCTTGCCGCGCTGATTGTGGTGCGCGATCGCCGGGAGCTGCCGGCACTGTGGCGCGCCGCACGCTCCAAAGCTGCGCCTATATCGACCGGCGCGGCTGGCGCGTCTACACCGAACGCTTCGACAACTTCCGAAGAGACTCGAGACCCAGACCATGACCGATGACTTGTCGAAACTAAAACTCGATCTCCCGTTGCTGCTGCCGGAAGTACCGGACGAACGCGATCGCTGCGTGCAAACGCTTATCGGGTTGCTCAGTGGCCGCGATGGAGTGCTCGAGGCGCACGTCATAGCGACTCACGGGTCGCATCCCGCGCAGCTTTGCATTCACTTCGATCGCGATCGTCTTTCGCTCGCGAAAGTGCGGGAGCTTGCCGTCGCCGCGGGCGCGCAGGTTACGGGACGCTTTGGCCACCTATCGGGGCTGGTCACTACGCCCGCACATGCGCGTGCCGCCCGGACGCTGGCGGCGCAACTGTTGCAGCGTACGGGTGTGCTCGAAGCGGAAGTGTCGCCCTCCGGCGCCGTGCGCATCGAGTTCGACCGGGATCAAGTCGATCTCGATGCGCTTAGGGTTGAGCTTCGACAGCACGGGCTCGACATCGATGCCGACGCACTGGGTGGCGCACATGCGCCGGGCGTTCAAGTCGCGAAAGTGGCCGCTGGCGAGCAGCCACAAGCGCATGGTGAGCCTGGCTACGTCCACGGCGCCGATGAGGCCAGGGCTGAGAAAGAGCACGGACGCGCGCACGGTGAACCTGGCCATGTCCACAGTGCCAACGAGGCAAAAGGCGGGAAAGAGCACGGACACGCCCACGGTGGACTCTTCGGCGAAAACACCGAACTCATTTTCTCGCTGATCACGGGCGCACTGTTACTCGCCGGCTGGCTGGTGGGTCGGGCTGGTGCAGGTCCGCCGTGGCTACCTACCGCGTTGTTTGTGACGGCCTACGTTTTCGGCGGATGGTTCACGCTCAAGGAAGCCATCGCGAACCTGCGCGCCAAACGCTTCGAAATCGACACGCTCATGCTCGTCGCGGCGATCGGCGCCGCAGCCCTCGGCAAATGGGCGGAGGGCGCGCTGCTGCTGTTTCTCTTCAGCCTGGGTCACGCGCTCGAACACTGGGCGATGGGGCGTGCGAGACGAGCGATCGAGGCGCTCGCGGAACTTGCGCCCGAAACCGCGCTGGTGAAACGTGGCGACAAGACCGAAGACGTGCCCGTGGGAGAACTCGTCGTCGGTGACGTCATCCTCGTGCGACCGAACGAGCGGCTCGCGGCTGACGGCATCGTCCTGGTCGGAACCAGCAGCGTTAATCAGGCCCCCATCACGGGCGAGAGCGTTCCGGTCGACAAGCGACCCGCAATCGATCCCGACGCAGAGCTCGCACGGTTTGATCGCTCCGCTCCCGAGCACCGCGTCTTCGCGGGCACCATCAACGGGCCCGGGGCACTCGAGGTCAAGGTTGCGCGTCCTGCTTCGCAGACGACCATTTCGCGAGTGGTGAAGATGGTCACCGAAGCCGAAGCGCAGCGCTCGCCGACCCAGCAGTCGACCGAACGCTTCGAGCGGATCTTCGTGCCGTGCGTATTGATCCTTGCCACCCTGTTGCTGTTTGCCTGGGTGGTGATCGACGAGCCGTTCTCTTCAAGTTTCTATCGCGCGATGGCGGTGCTGGTCGCCGCGAGTCCCTGCGCGCTGGCTATTTCCGTGCCCAGCGCGGTGTTGAGTGGCGTCGCGCGGGCAGCGCGCTCCGGTGTCCTCATCAAGGGTGGGGCGGCGCTGGAAAATCTCGGCACCCTCACCGCGATCGCGTTCGACAAGACCGGCACGCTGACTATTGGCAAGCCTGAGCTGACCGACGTCGCACCGGCCGATGGCAGCACCGAAGAGGAGCTGTTGCGGGTAGCGCTTGCCGTCGAGCAGCTGAGCGACCATCCGCTCGCCTTTGCAATCGTCAATGGTGCGCAGCAGCGCCTCGGGGCGACGACGAAGGTCGCAGTGGCCGAGGGCATCGAAAGCATTATCGGCAAGGGAATCAAGGCGCGGTTGGATGGCCTCGAGGTGCATATCGGCAAGGATGATCTATTTGCGGAAGTCGCGGGCACACCCATGCCAGCGGCTGTGGTCGAGTCGAACGCGAAACTGGTGGCCGCCGGGCGCACGACGATGATCGTGCGGTGGGGCGAGCGATATCTCGGCGTCGTCGGGGTGATGGACACGCCACGTCCGCAGGCTCCACGTGTCATGGCCCGGCTTCGCGAGCTCGGCATCGAGCGGATGATCATGATCTCGGGCGACAACCAGCGCGTCGCAGAAGCGGTCGCACAAAGTGTTGGGCTGACGGAAGCGCGCGGCGACCTGTTGCCTGAGGACAAAGTCACCGCGATCAAGAAGCTGCGCGAAGAGGTGGGCAAGGTGGCCATGGTCGGCGATGGCGTTAATGACGCTCCCGCCATGGCCAACGCCACGGTCGGCATCACCATGGGCGCAGCCGGATCGGACGTTGCCCTCGAGACGGCCGATGTGGCGCTGATGGCGGACGACCTCACCAAGCTGCCTTTCGCGGTGGCTCTCAGCCGCAGCGTGAGCCGGATCATCAAGCAGAATCTGTGGGTCAGTCTGGGCGTGGTGGCAGTCCTCATTCCTGCGACCATCGCGGGACTCAACATTGGTATGGCCGTCTTGTTCCACGAAGGCTCGACGCTCATCGTCGTGGCGAACGCGCTGCGCCTGTTGGCCTTCGCGGAGGAAGGCGCGCCGGTGCGTCAGCCTGAGGCAAGCACATGAGAGAATTCGCAGAACGTATTCGTCCCTTCGTGTCTGCAGAGATCGATCTTGCGTTGCAAGCTCGACGGAGAGGCGACGCTGTGCAGGCTTTTGGGCATCTGGAGAGGGCCCACGTCCTCGGGCAGGCTTCGACCCGAGAGCACGTGCGCGTTCACTGGGCGATGTTGCGTTGGGCCATCCGCAAACGCCTGGCTAGGGAGATCGCCGGCCAAATGTTTCGGATCGTTGGCGCTGCCACCAAGACGGCGATCGGCCTGGTACCAACCGGCAATACGGGCGGCACCAACGTGAGCCCCTTCAAACCGCTGCCCGTCCCGCCAGACCTCGCGGCGAAGATTGCCGACGCAGGCCCCGACTAGCTTTCGCAGCGTGCGTCTTCAGGTCCCATCTGCGGGCGTCGTAGCGAGAACTGCCGAGGGAAACCGTGCGCTCTGGCGCAGCCGCCGCCGCTGCAGCATTCGATACGCTGCCGGCACGACCAGCATCGACAGCAGCGGTGCGCTCAACATTCCCCCGACCATCGGCGCCGCAATGCGCTGCATGACCTCGGCGCCGGCGCCACCGCCGATCATGATCGGGATAAGGCCCGCGAGAATCACTGCCACCGTCATGGCCTTGGGGCGTACGCGTTGCACCGCGCCTTCGCGGATCGCTGCGTCGAGTTCGATTTCGCCTGACTGCGGGTTCAACGCCAGTTGCGCTTCCCACGCCTGGCGCAGGTACAGCAGCATGATGATGCCGAACTCGGCGGCGACTCCGGCGAGCGCGATGAAACCGATCAGCGAGGCGACCGACACGTCGTGTCCGAGCAACCAGATCAGCCAGAGGCCGCCGATCAGTGCGAACGGCAGGCTCAGCATGATGATCGCCGCCTCGGAGGCGCGGCGGAACACGAAGTAGATCAGTCCGAATATGATGAGCAGCGTCCCGGGCACCACCACGCGGAGCCGTTCGCTGGCGCGCTCGAGATACTCGTATTGTCCTGACCAGCCGACCGCGTAACCCGCGGGCAGCTGAACTTTCTGTCCTACGGCACGCTGCAGATCCGCCACCACCGAGCCGAGATCGCGTCCTGCCACGTCGACGTAGACGTAGTTGGTGAGCCGGGCATTGTCGCTGCGCAGCATCGGCGGTCCCGTCGCATACGAGATGTCCGCTACCTGACCCAACGTGAGTTGCACGCCGCCCGGCGCGATCAGCGGCAGCTCCGCCAGGGCCGCGGGTGAGTCGCGCAACGCCCGTGGGTAGCGGACCACCACCGGATAGCGTTCGCGGCCTTCGATGGTTTCCGTCACGGGCTCGCCGCCGACGACGGTGGCGATGAGGCGTTGCACCTCCGCTTGGCTCAAGCCGTAACGCGCTGCGGCTTCCGGTCGCGTGGTGACATCGAGATAGCGCCCTCCCGCGATGCGCTCGCTGAGCGCGGAGCTGACGCCCGGCACGGTCTTGGCCACCTGTTCGATCTGGTCACCGAGACGCGCGAGCACGTCCGTGTCCGGACCGGAGACCTTGATGCCGATCGGGCTCTTGATGCCCGTGGCCAGCATGTCGATGCGGTTGCGGATGGGCGGGACCCAGAGGTTGGTCAAGCCGGGAACCTTGACCGCGCGATCGAGTTCTTCGCGCAGCTTTTCGGGCGTCATGCCCGCGCGCCACTCGCTGCGCGGCTTGAACGTCACGGTGGTCTCGAACATCTCCAGCGGCGCGGGATCGGTTGCGGTCTCCGCGCGACCGGCCTTGCCGAATACGTGCTTCACCTCCGGCACCGTCTTGATCATGCGGTCGGTGAGCTGCAGCAGTTGCGCCGCCTTGCCCGCCGAGAGACCCGGCAGCGCAGTAGGCATGTACAGCAGCGTTCCCTCATCGAGCGGCGGCATGAACTCGCTGCCCAGGCGCATCAGCGGCACCGCGGTGAGCAGGAGCACGCCGCCCGCGAGCGCCAGCGTCAATCGCGGGAATCGAAGCACCGCATCGAGCGCCGGCCGGTACGCGGCGATCATCAGCCGGTTGAGCGGGTTCTGCGCCTCCGCGCGGATGCGCCCGCGGATGAGGTATCCCATCAGCACCGGGATCAAGGTGATCGACAAACCGGCGGCCGCGGCCAT
>JBBSLL010000019.1:0-56145 GCA_038255255.1 Lysobacterales bacterium | reverse complement strand
CATGCGCACCAGCGCGTCGTACACCGCGCTTTCGCCGTGGGGGTGGTACTTGCCGATCACGTCGCCGACGATGCGGGCCGACTTCTTGTAGGGTTTGTTCCAGTCGTTGCCGAGCTCGCTCATCGCGAACAGAACCCGCCTGTGGACCGGCTTCAGGCCGTCGCGGACATCGGGCAATGCGCGGCCCACGATCACGCTCATCGCGTAGGCGAGATAGCTCTGGCGCATCTCGTCTTCGATATTGACGCGGATGATTTCGCGTGCCGTGTCAGACATCCTGATTCCTTTTTTATTTCAGACGTTTAGCGGCGCCCGGAGCAGGCTCGAACGGGACCGTCGGAAGCCCGAAATTATAGCAGTTAAGCGCACCTAGCCGGCCAGTTCGAGACCCTCGCGAAAGCGCGTGGCGAAAGGTAGCGACCCTCGCCAAAGCGCATGGCGAAAGGTAGCGACCCTCGCGAAAGCGCGTGGCGAAAGGTAGCGACCCTCGCGAAGGCGCATGGCGAAAGGTAGCGACCCTCGCCCCGCAAGGCGGGGAGAGGGTGGCGCGAAGCGCCGGGTGAGGGGCAAGGCGTTTCGAACACCGCCCTGAAACCGCGTTGCTTTCAGCCCGGGGGCGGCGGTCCCGGCTCGCGCAGATAGGCCAGCAACTTGGCCTCGCGCCGACCGCGCGTGACGGTGTTGAGCGTCAGTCCCACTGCCCCGCTCAGGGCCGCGAACAACATGAGTCCCGTGGCCAGTACCGCCGTCGGTAAACGCGGCACCAGGCCGGTCTCGAGATAGGTCTCGAGCAAGGGCGCGGCGAGGCCAACGGATGCCACCGCAAAAACTGCGGCGATAACACCGTAGAAAAAGAGTGGACGCTCCGCCTGGAACAACCTCACCATCGCCCATCCGAGGCGCGCGCCGTCGGGCCAGGTGTTGACCTTGCTTGCCGAACCTTCCGGACGCGCACGATAGGACGTGCTGATCGTCCCGATCGGCATTCCGAGTTCCAGCGCGTGCACGATCATCTCCGGGTCAATACCCCAGTGCGCGCTCAGCGCAGGAAAGGACTTGACGTACCGCCGCGAGAAAACGCGATAACCGCTGAGCACGTCCTCGCAGTGTTGCCCGAACAGCCATCCAAGGAATCCGGTGAGCATCCGATTGCCCCAGACGTGACCGGAACGGTATGCGGCAGGATCCACTGCGGAGCGCGTACCGATCACCATGTCGAGTCCCTGCGACTGCAGCAACGCGATCATCGCCGGGGCACTCGCCGCGTCGTAGGTGGAGTCACCATCGACCAGGACGAAAATATCGGCGTCGACATCGGCAAACAGCCGTCGCACGACATTGCCCTTGCCACGCGGCTGCACATCGCGCACGACGGCACCCGCCGACTCGGCAATCGCCGCCGTGCCGTCGGACGAAGCATTGTCGTAAACGTACACGGCAGCATGCGGCAAAGCCTGCCTGAAATCGCGTACGACGGCGGCGATGGCGGCCGACTCGTTATAGCAAGGCACGAGCACGGCGACGCGAGTGCGTGGCGAGGCCTCGCGCTCGCTCATGCTCGAACGCCCGAAGTGCTGATCGCATGGCGCAGCACGCACCTGGAAGGGGTAGGCCACCACCTCCGGGTGAAGCCTCTTATCCTGCGGTGGTGGCCTACCCCTTCCAGGTGCAAAGCTCCCGCATTGCTGCGAGGTCCTGAGTGAACGGTGGCCGTGCCACGCCACGCTCGGTGACGATCAGGTCGATCAGGCGCGCCGGCGTCACGTCGAACACCGGGTTGAACGCCATCGTGTCCTCCGGTGCATGCCGCGATCCCGACACGCCGAGCAATTCGTCGGCATGGCGCTCTTCGATCTCGATCGCGTCGCCGTTGGCCATCTCGAAGTCGATCGTCGACAACGGTGCCACGACCATCACCTTGCCGCCGAACGACCTGGCCGCCGCGGCCAGCGTCGCGGTGCCGATCTTGTTGGCGGTGTCGCCATTGGCTGCAATGCGGTCGGCGCCCACGATCAGCCAGTCGACCAGCCCCCGTCCAAACAGAAATGCCCCACTGCCGTCTGCCACCAGGTGGGCCGGAATGCCCTCGCGCTTGAGCTCCCACGCTGTGAGGCGCGAACCCTGCAGCCAGGGCCGCGTTTCGGTGTGATAAACCCGCGCCAGGCGTCCCTGCTGCCATGCAGTCCGGATCACTCCCAATGCGGTGCCATGTCCGGCTGTCGCCAGCGCACCCGTGTTGCAATGCGTCAGTACCCCGCTGCCCGCAGCAATTTCCGAGGCGCCGAGCGCGGCCATCGACAGGTTTGCCACCAGATCCTCGCGATCGATCGCTACCGCCGCCGCAGCCAGCTGCTCAGCGTCCCCGCCTGACTCGCGCGCCACGCGATGCATCCGGTCGAGCGCCCAGAAAAGATTGACGGCCGTGGGGCGCGACGCGCGCAGCACTGCGAAGGCTGCGTCGAGCGGCTCGCCATGGCGCGCGGCAAGCGCGATTCCGTAAGCGGCTGCCACACCGATGGCCGGCGCACCGCGCACGACCAGTTCCCGGATCGCGGTCGCGACGCTCGCGGAATCCCTGTAGTGCGTCCACGACTCCTCGTGCGGCAGACGGCGCTGGTCGAGCAGCTCGAGCGAGTCGCCGTGCCAGCGCAAGGCGCGAACTGCCTGTGTTGGCGGTGTTGACATGATGAGGTTTGGGCGCATGAATTGTGGGCGGCGGACGAGGGTATCAGACGCATTCCCTCTCCCGCCGCGCCCACGCCGGTTCGCCGGCACTACACTCGGACGCATCGACGAAGCCAGGAAAGCGAAAGTGGCGACGACTCCAAAACGCAGCACGCGGGTCGAGGCGCAGCCCGTTCCGCACCGCACTTACCGCACCGACGCCGACGACTTGTGGAGAAAGGTCGAGTCGGCCGACCGCGCGGCGGCCCGGGCGCGCGTGGCGGCGCTGCGCAAGCGTTACCCGAAGGCCTCTCCGCAGGTGCTGCATCGGCGTCTGGTGCAGGCCAAATGCGTCCAGGCCGGCGCGGTGGGTGCAATCAGCGGCTTGGCGGGATTCCTGCCCGGGCCGTTTCGCGCGCTGGGCGCAGCCCTTGGCCCACTGGCGGATGCGACATTGGTGACCACGCTGCAGGGCGAACTCGTTCTCGAAACCTTCGCGCTGTACGACGTGGATATGCCGCAGGCGGCCGAGCGTTTCGCAGTGTTCGCGATTGCCGCGTCGAACGTCGGCACCGTCGCGATCAGCCACCGCTTGACCACTTCACTGGCGCGATTCGCCACCCAGTCGCTCGGCGGACGCGTGCTGGCTACCGCCGCGCCTGTGGTGGGCCTGGCCACCACCGTTGCGGCCAACATCGGGCTCACGCACGCCATCGGGCAGCGTGCGCTCGCCGTCGCCCGGCTTCGCGATGCGGAGCTGACGGAATGGCCGGAACTGCTCCGATCGGTAACGGAGCTCGACGAGCGCAAGCTCGTGCAGTGGGCCCAGCAATCCGCCAGCGCGGCAGTGACCCAGGTGACGTCCACCACGCTCGAATGGGTAAAACGCCTCGGCTCAATGGTTCCTGGACGCGGCAAGGCCAAGCCAGCCAAACGCGCCAGGCGCAAGCCCGCCGCGAAGAAGGCCCCTACCGCGAAGAAGGCCCCCGCCGCGAAGAAGGCCCCCGCCGCGAAGAAGGCCGCAGCGCGCACTGCAGCCAAACGCCCCGCCCCAACTCGCCGCAAGAAACCCACCCCATCTCCATAGTCGCCACACGCGAGCTCCTGTAGAGCGGAGCTACGCTCCGCTGCCCTCTGTAGAGCGGAGCTACGCTCCGCTGCTCTCCCAACGTTTCAGCCGAGCACAGCTCGGCTCTACAGCAACTACGAGGATTTCGCACGATTCCCTGCGGCAAATGGCCAACGTCGTCTCGCCCGTGTTCGCCGATGCTCCGCGCATGGCAAGTCCACGACTTCAGCGCGGTCGCGTAAGCGAGATAGGGGCGTACTACGTGGTAACTACCGTGACGCGGGACCGCCAACGGATCTTTCTCGACGATGAAGTCGCGGGCGTCGTCAGGCGCGAAATCGAGCGGGCGTGGCATGTCGCAACCTTGGCTTGGGTGCTCATGCCGGACCACCTGCACTGGTTATTCGAGCTTCAATCCGGCCTTCTGAGTGCGGCGATCCAATCCTTCAAGTGCCGATCGGCTCTGGCAGTTGGGAGAGGCACCGGCCGCGATGGCGGCATCTGGCAACCCGGGTTCTACGATCACCGCATCCGTGCGGATCATGACCTGCGGTCGCAGGCGCTCTACCTGCTGGAGAACCCGGTGCGCGCAGGTATCGTCCAGCATGCGGCGCAATATCCACATGCATGGAATGCTTGGGGTCTAACTTGAGGTTACAGCCGAGCACAGCTCGGCTCTACGTCGGCGAAATCTTGCACTTGTAGAGCGGAGCTGTGCTCCGCTGCCTTCCCCCAATACGCGAAGAGGTCTCAGCCGAGCACAGCTCGGCTCTACGTCGGCGAAATCTTGCACTTGTAGAGCGGAGCTGTGCTCCGCTGCCTTCCCCCAATACGCGAAGAGGTCTCAGCCGAGCACAGCTCGGCTCTACAAAAGCGGCGACAGATCGCGCACAGCAAGACGCCCGCAATGCGGGCGTCCTGTGTCGCTTCATCGAAGCATTGCTACGTCATCGAAGCGTTCATGCGCGCTGCGCACCCTCAGCTGCGCACGCTCAGCGGATCACGAACTGCGCCGCACAACCCCGGTTGACCCAGATGCCTTCTCGGCTGTATCCCCAGTTGCGGTTGAACTGGCAATGCGTCTGGCTGATCTGATGCACGATATCGGCGGCCCGAAGACCTGGCACGCGGCAGAACTGGCGACTGAAATTGCGCGACTCGCACCGGATCTGGCGTCCACCGCCACGGTACGACTGGTTGCCATAACGCGGGTCGTAACGGTAACCGGCGCGATCGTCGTAGCGGCGGCTGTTCCGCCGGTCGTCGTATCGACCATCATCGCGGTACCTGTTGTCCCCGCGATACGCATAGCCGCGATCCACGAGTGCAAACTCGGCACTGCAGCCACGATCGACCCAGACGCCACGACCGTCGTTGCCCCAGCTTCGGCCTTCAACACAGGCAGCGCGGCTGATCTGGCGCACGATGCGCGCGTGGGCGCCGCCCGTGGCGCAGGCGCGGAAGCGGTAGTTGTCCGATTCGCACCGGATCACGCGCCCGCGGCTGCCCCGATCGTTGGCGTACCGGGTGTCGGCATAGCGATCGTAGGGCTCATAACGATCCTGCCCGTATCGATACGGATCGCGATAGTCGTCGGCGTAGGCCTGCCCGCTGACTCCGCCTGCCAGAAGCAACACGGCCATGGCCGCAAGGATTTTGGGGATTCTCATTCGAAGGCTCCAGCAATCGCGGCGCTCGGCGCCGCAACGGTCTGCCAACGCTTCCAGCGTGCCATGCAGTACGGTCTCAGTCTCGGGCAAGCGGCCTGAACCGGAGGCAATCACGCTCCCTTCACGGGAAGCGGGGTTCAGCGCAGCGTTATCAGCGCGGCGAGCGGCGACGGGGCTCGCGTGCGCTCCGGATGGTCCTTCAAACGAGGGTGGTGCCGACGATAGGAGTCGAACCTACGACCTACTGATTACGAATCAGTTGCTCTACCAACTGAGCTACGTCGGCGCAAAAACACTGGAACAGCAAAATAGCAGGAGCGGGATGTTTGACGGGCGCCCTTCAGGCGACGCTTCGCCCAGGCACCTTCGCAACTATTGGTGGGCGGTACAGGATTTGAACCTGTGACCCCTGCCGTGTGAAGGCAGTGCTCTACCGCTGAGCTAACCGCCCGTATGCGTTGGTCTGCAAGGGGCGCGCAGTGTACGGACGCGCCGCTTGCCGGTCAACGCGGGCGCCAAGATGCCGGGCGACAGCTGCGAACTACTGGCGATGGCGATAGGCCCTGAAGCCTGCACCTTCGACCAACGCATCCCGTCGTGCACTCTCGAGGTCGGACTGCATCATCTCGGCCACCATCTGCTCGAACGTGATGCGCGGCTCCCACCCGAGTTTTTCCTTGGCCTTGCGGGGATCGCCGAGCAGGGTTTCGACTTCCGCCGGACGGTAGTAGCGCGGGTCGATCGCGACAATGCTGTCCCCTACCTTCGCCGCGCAATCATCGGGAGCCTTCAGCACGAAACCCTGCTCCGCCGCTTCGGAGCCGCGCCATTCGATCTCGACGCCGAGCTCGCGCGCAGCCAGCACCACGAAATCGCGCACCGAATGCTGCACACCCGTGGCGATGACGAAGTCTTCCGCCTGGTCCTGCTGCAGCATCAACCACTGCATCTCGACGTAGTCGCGGGCGTGGCCCCAGTCGCGCCTTGCGTCGAGGTTGCCCAGGTAGAGGCTGCGCTGCATGCCGAGGAATATCCGTGCCAGCGCGCGGGTGATCTTGCGCGTGACGAAGGTTTCGCCGCGCAGCGGGCTCTCGTGGTTGAACAGGATCCCGTTACACGCGTAAAGCCCATAGGCCTCGCGATAGTTGACCGTGATCCAGTAGGCGTAGAGCTTGGCCACGCCGTAAGGCGAGCGCGGATAGAAAGGCGTCGTTTCCGACTGCGGCGTCTCCTGCACTTTGCCGTACAGCTCCGAGGTCGAAGCCTGGTAGAAGCGCGTCTTCTGCTCGAGGCCAAGAATCCGGATCGCTTCCAACAAACGAAGCGCTCCCAGTCCGTCCACGTCGCCCGTGTACTCGGGCGACTCGAAGGACACCGCCACGTGGCTCTGCGCTCCCAGGTTATAGATCTCGTCCGGCTGCACGAGCTGCACGATGCGGATGAGGTTGGTGGCGTCGGTCAGATCGCCATAATGCAGCGTGAGGCTGCCGTCCGACTCATGCGGATCGAGATAAAGATGGTCGATGCGCTCGGTATTGAACGACGACGCCCGGCGCTTGATGCCATGCACCTCGTAGCCCTTGGCCAACAGGAGCTCGGCGAGATAGGCGCCATCCTGTCCGGTAATGCCTGTAATCAGTGCGCGTTTCACGGGTTTTCAAAGCTCCAGGACGAGTCCCAGTTTGGCGTAAATCCTGAATGGGCGGAACGCGCAGATCGCGGGATCATCACGGCGTATCCGGCTGCGTCGACCATGCGCCGGCTCGCTGCGCCTTGATCATCTCAGCGATGATACTTGCCAGATCCCGTTGGGCTTCCCATCCAAGCTGCGCCCTGGCATTGGACGCATCGCCCACGCTGTAGGCGATGTCGGTCGGCCGACGCAGGCTCTCGTCGACGTCGACGTGTTCGCGCCAGTCGAGGCCCACCGCCTCGAACGCAAGGGCAACGAAATCCGTCAGCGAGTGGGCACGCCCCGTAGCGATCACGAAGTCGCGGGGATGCTCCTGTTGCAGCATCCTCCACATCGCGTCCACATACTCGGGCGCCCAGCCCCAGTCGCGAACGACCCCGGTATTCCCGAGCTTTAGACGTGCGCCGCTGCCGTCGGCAATCCCGCAGGCGGCCGCAATGATTTTCCGGGTGACGAATCGCTCCGGTCGGAGTGGCGACTCGTGGTTGAACAGGAAGCCCGTACACGCGAACAGACCGTACGCCTCGCGATACGTGGCAACGGACCAGTGGGCGCTCGCCTTGGCCACCGCGTAGGGGCTACCAGGACGAAACGGAGCCTGCTCATCTGCAGGCCCGGTCAACTCGCCGAAACATTCGCCGGAGCCCGCGTTGAAAATGCGCGCAGGCAACCGCAGCACGCGGACCGCTTCCAGCAGATTGAGCGTGCCGACCGCGATACTCTCGAAAGTCGCCACGGGCTGCTCGAAAGACAAGCCCACAGAGCTTTGCCCGGCCAGAGCGTAAATTTCGTGCGGCGCGACCTTCTCGAGCAAGCCGACCATTCCGGGCAGGTCATTGGTGGCCAACGTATGCATCGCCACCCGATCGCGCACACCGATCCGCTCGAGGTTGGGCAGGTCCGCCCGCGCATCGCGCGACGTGCCGCACACGTCGTAGCCACGCCCAAGCAGAAAGCGCGAAAGCAGCGCGCCATCCTGGCCTGACACACCCAGGATCAAGGCGCTTTTCGCGCTCATGTTGCAGCACCGAAGCGGCAATCCCTGCACAGCAATGGCGTCGGCCCTGCCGTAAGCCGGTCCCTGGTAGGGCTAGCCAACACGATGCGTCTCCACCTGCGTCAACCGACCATGTTCGAACCGCAAGATGCGATCCGCAAGCGCAAGACTCGCGGGGCGGTGCGTGATGAGCAGAACCGTGCGCCGACTCAGCATCGCATGGCACTCCGCGATGAATTCGCGTTCTCCGTCCGGATCGAACATGGCAGTAGCCTCGTCGAGGATCAACACCGCGGGATCCTTCAGCAACGCCCGCGCGAGTGCGATGCGCTGCTTCTGGCCGCCGGAAAGCTTGACCCCCTGGTCTCCGATCACCGTGTCGTAACCCTGCGGCAACGCCGCTACAAAGTCGGCAGCCCGCGCCGCATGCGCCGCGGCTTCAATTTCGGCACGCGTGGCCCCGATCCGACCGTAGGCGATGTTGTCCGCGACCGAGGCGTTGAACAGCAGCACGTTCTGCGCCACTAAGCCCACGTGAGAACGCAGACTGCGCAAAGACAGTTCTCGCAAATCGATACCATCAAAAGTTATACGCCCGGCCTGCGGATCGGCAAATCGCAACAGCAGGTGCGCGAGCGTACTCTTGCCTGCGCCGTTGGGCCCGGTGATCGCGACAGTCTCCCCGGCTCGCACGTCTAGGTCCAAGTGATCCAGCGCGAGGCCACGACCGAGGTGGGCGAAGCTCACCCCTTCAAACCTTATGTTTCCGCGCGCGGCCGGCAAAGCGATTTCGCCGTCGTCCGGCTCGGGCGCTTCTTCAAACAGTTCCAGCAGGCGTCGCGTGGTACCTCGCGCCGTCTGCACCTGCCCGTAGACGTTAGCCAGCTGACTGACCGGTTGCGTCAAGAGCAGCCCGTAGAGCATGAGGCTGACCAGATCGGCCGCGGTCATCGCGCCTGATTGCACGCTGCGACTACTGAGCCACAACAGCACAAGCACGCATCCAGCAACGACGATGCGGACCGACGGCCCCACCATTTCCTGCAGTCGCGCCTGGCGCAGCTCGATGCCGCGCAGGTGCAGTGTACGTGCCTTGTATCGTTCGGATTCCGCAGGCTCTCCCGAGAACGCCTTGATGATCGGCAGCATCGCCAGGCCCTGCTCCGCGGCCGCGGACTTGCCCGCGTAGGCATCGATGGCAGCAGTCGCCATGGGTCGCAACTTCCTTCCCACAACGCGCAACCCGACATATAGCGTAGGCACCAGCACCGCTATCGCGAACCCGATCCGGGACTCAATCCTCAACAACATGAAGAGTGCGCCGGCGCTCGTGAGCAGCAGCGGCAGCAACGGAGTGAGCGTCCCGGTGACGAAGTGACCGAGGCGATAGACGTCCTGGGTGAGCAGCGACAACACTGCACCGCGCTGCCGGTCCTGGTGCCAGTGCAAAGGTAACGTCTGCAGATGATCGTAGACCCGGACTCCCGCATCGGCGATCAAGCCAGTGGAGATCGTGTGAAGACGCACGCCGACGAGGTAAGTCAAAGCCGCCACGCAAACCACCAGACCGAACAGGGCGAAGAACAAGTTCACCACTGGCCGACCCTGCAAAATGCTCTGGGACAACTGACCCGCAAGCCAGGGCATTGCCAGTGAAATTGCACTTTGCGCTGTCATCAGCACCAGCACGAGCGCGAGCGCTGCCCGATACGGCCGCACCAACCCGAGCACAAACCGATAGTCGTGGCCGCGATTGGCAGTAACAGTCTGACTGGCAGGGTGGGTTCGCGCTTTACCTTGCATCAGTTCCGCCCGTACCCTATGCGAACGATTTAGCCCCTTTCCCAGACGCATGTTGCCAACGCCATGGTTTCTACACTTCACTCGCCAATAACGCTAGCACACCGGGTGCAACGCTCGGACGAAGTCCTGTTCCAGGAAGTGGGCGGCGAAGCGGTACTACTTGACCTGTCGAGCGAGCTTTATTTTGGCTTGGACCCCGTTGGCACGAGGGTTTGGACCCTCATCGGCGAAGGCCAGCAGCTGCAAGCTGTTTACGAGGCGATCTGCTCCGAATTCGATGCGCCGCCCACCACCGTCCATTCGGACCTGATGTCGCTAATTGGTCGTCTTTTCGAGGTAGGACTGGTCAAGGTGGGATGAATGTCGACGATACGGCGCTGGTTGGAGTTGGATGCAACTGAGCGCAGATCACTCGCTGCCTTGATGTTGGCGCTGCCGCTGGTGGGAGCCTTACTGCGAGTTGTCGGTTACCGATCGACCCAGAGATGGATTGAGAGGCGATCGCCACTGCCAATTGCCCGTGCCCCCAGTCAACGCGAAATGAAGCGCGCCAAACGGCTCGTCCAGCTCGCTGAAATCGCGGGCCGCCGCGGCCCCATCGTGACCACCTGCTTGCGGCAATCCCTATTGGTGTATTGGCTACTCCGCAGGCGAGGACTGGACCCAAAGTTGCGCCTTGGCGTTCGCGAAGGTGGCGTCGTCCTTGACGCGCATGCGTGGCTGGAATTGCACGGGCGATCGCTGGAAACGGGGAACCCAGCACATCGAGCCTTCCGCTCTACGCCAAGCGCAAAATAATACTTCAGCGGAGTCGGTCCAGTGCGCGTCTGGCTCGCTCAACAACTAATTGAAGCGCGCCCTTATCGGGCCCATACAGCTCCCGGAGATAAGAAAGCGGAGGGAACAGTCGATGCAAGAGCCATCTTGCTCGACCGGAGAGCGAGGGCATAGCGGCAAGGTTCAGTCGCTCCATGTACTTCCAGTCGGCAAGCCGGCTTGCATCCAGAGTCTCAATTGAGCTGGTTCTTCGCAATGCCTCCATGACTTCTATTGGCACCCGCGTTTCAAACGCGAGTTGCGCCGCTGCAATGCCTTCCGCACACACTCCGCTAACGCCGCGAGAGCGGGACATCTCGACTAGACAGTCCCAGTCGGCGGACGTGAACCGGGCCGCCAAGAGGTGGAGGTCGTAGAGCCATTTCAACCCGTCGCCTATTTTCGTGTACAAATTCAAGGCGCGATGCAGGCAACCGTGGACGAACGCATGCACCAAACTCAATCCAACGGCGTCGGATTCCAGCGCCGGGAGCGGCATGGAAGCGCTGTAGAGTTCGTCGAAGGTGAAAAGCTGCGCAAACATCGGCGAGTTCACCAATTGCCAATGCAAGTCCATGTCGATGTGCATCCCGCCTGACAACTTTCGTCGACAGAGCAGTCCGTGCGCTTCCTCACCTTGTTCGTAAACGAGTGCATAGCCGTCGGAGGAGACCATTGCAGCAAACTGCTCGGCAACCTCACGCGTCGGGAACAGTAAGTCGATATCGCAGGATTCCCGCAAGAATGGCGCGGGATAGACTGAATATGCGAGCGACATGCCCTTCAACAAAAGCACCCGTATACCGGCGCCCCTGCAAATTTTCAAAGCACGTTTGCATTCGCTTTCGCGGAACATCGCCTGGACTGCCGCAGCGCGCGCAGCATGCCTTATGCCCTGACGCAGGTCGCGAGTCGAGCCCTCCGCTTCCGCAGCGACAAGGCACGCATCGACTAGCCCCGATACGTTCGCACGCACCGCAGCCGCCACAAGGTCAGTGGCCTGCGCACCGGCGGGAATCGTCAGGGATCCTGTCGAAAGAAGCGAGCTCAAGCAATCTCGCATCGCAACGTGCGAGACTTCCAAGACCAGGCCTAAACCACTTCCAGCAATTGTTTAGTGGCAAGCTGATCAACAAGCAGCACCACGTCGCGCTCAATGTCTGCGAGGGAGGCGTCGTAATCAGCGTATATCTCCGCCGCTGTCGCACCGAGAGTCATTCCCCGCTCCAGCAGGCGCCAAATGTCTGCTCCGATCGCATCGAGCGCGAAATAGGTCCCGTTGGAGAGGTCCAGCAGCATAATTTCATCGCCGACAATCTTCGACATCACGTGTGCGGGAATCAATACCTTGCCTGAAAGCCTCATACCGTTTCGCCCGCACGCGAATGCTCCACTATTGCGAGGCGCACCTCCGCCAGCGCATCGTAGTTGCGGGGATAGTCGAGGCGAAAGCAAGGCGTGATGGACACCAGTCTACTCAGTGCAGTGAAATTGGATTTCAGAATTTCATGTTGCTCGACGTCGAGCAGAAATGAATGTCGAACCATCTCAATCAGGGCTTCGCTCTGTCGCAGCGGCTCGAACGTTGCAACGGCACTGTCCCCCTCCCCCAGAAAGTAGAACGCGCCGGCCTTCATCGGCGCGTCATGGAAGGTTAGGTGCTCGCCTGCCAGCACGCGCGATTTTGCACTGTACTCGCCCGGTGCAATTCGCGGCGCATCGGCCGAGATCGTTGCTCGAAGACTGTCATCCCACAATCGAAGCGAGGGCAAACTAGGCAACAGGGTGGCGAAGTCTTCGCCGATCTCGACTTGCAACCCATCATCGGTCAGGCAGGGAAATCCGTGTGTGGCGAAGCTGGCCGCCAAGGTGGATTTTCCACGGCCTGACGGACCCACGAATGCCACGGCCTCGCCCTCGAGTGCCACGGAACTGGCGTGGAGCATCAGCTTGCCCTGTCTACTGAGGGCTAGGGGCCTCACCTGATTGTTGAAGAGCAGCGCAACGGTCTCTTCGGCCACCCCATTGGCGGACCAGTACTGGACCCGACTCCCGTCGGATGAGACCTCGAAATCGGCGAGGTCTGGGAAGCGGATCAGATATCCCTCGCGTAACCGGAAGAAGCGCGTCCACAAAGAGCCGTCCGGCAACACCCAATGGTGATAGGGGGCGGTTTCGGGCGTTGTCTGATCACGTACGCCCAACTTCAGCAACAACAAAGTCACTCTGCGTCCTTGGCCAGCACTGCCGAAACAAATCTTGCGGCCGCGCGTTCGCTCGGAAACAGGTCTGGATGCTCACTGATTACGCGATGTCGGATCTGGACGAGCGTACTTTGCCCGTCACAGTACTCAAGCACGATCCGGCGGGCTTCACCGCCGCGAGTCCGGCGCAGAATATTTCCTGGTCCGCGGGACGAGATCTGATGGTCGTCCGCAGCTCCGCCGAACCATGTCGAGTGAGCAAAACTGAGTCCAACACTCGGAATTTCGAGTCGCCATGCCAGCAAGTCGTCCGCAGGGCGAGCCATGACTGTTCCACTCAGCACAGTACCTTTCGCGAGATGCACGGGCCTATCGATAGGCAGGAACGCCTGCGGCCGATTAATCGCATGCTCGGCGTCAGGAGCGTTGGTCATCCACACGTCGTCCACCAAGTTTGCTTCGAACCAACCCACCAACCCATGCAGGGTTCCCGTCCTGGAAACGATTAATTCTGCGTTCCACGACCGAAATTCCGGGCCATCGGAGCGCAGGTCGATCTCACCCACCCGTCGTCCAGTACAGAGCAAATCATCGCTCTTGAGGCGCACGCCGCGCTTCTGATTGATTGCGCGTGATCGTATCCAGTGCAGCGGTTGTGGCACTGATGCGCTTGTCCAACCATCGGCCGCACCATAGTGTTCGGCAGATTCTGAGGCAGACAGGAAAAGAGAAATTGTCTCGGGGATGACACGACCACCTGGCTTCAAAAAGCGCCGACGCGCGTCTTCCAGAGCGGGAACGATCCCTGCGTCGAACCCGAAATAGCCAACCTGGTCGCAGACAATCAGATCAGCGCGGGCAGGGATGGTCACGTGGGTCGAGTAACCGCTGTGCAGTGACACGCGGTCGATAAACCCGGCCCTGCGAAATGATTCGCGGGCCACCTCAAGCATCCCGGAATCATCGATTGCATGGACGTGGGCCGCGCCCGACTGAAGACACAACAGCCCAAGCACTCCGGTTCCACACCCAAGATCCACCACTATGTCTCCGGGGCGAACAACCCTCGAGATTGCGGTGGCGTAACGAGCTAGCCTCGGAACGTCAGAAACGTAAGCGAGATGCTCTGCCAACATCGGTAGAGCACCCGATTGCCTAAATAGCCATCATTGTCGTGTTGACGCCGTCGGAGGTCGAAGCGCCGCCGCCGAGGGTGAGGTCGCTGACCCGCCCCAAAATTTGGAGAGTAGGAGGCGCGTACGCCTTCTTCAACACGGTCGCCGATTCAGTTTTAGAGTCTTCCAGAGTTTCGCGCGTCATTAGCTTTACCTTCAATTAAATGAATACGGCACCCACTTGACCAACATATCATCGGCTCGGGTCCGTGAGCAACACGTCAAGTCCGTACATCCCCCAGAGGGCCCACAGCTTCAGGCCGAGGGCTTCGTCGTGGGAATCCTGATCGCAGAGCCGTCGCATTCCCGACCGGGAAAGCCACCGGGTCCTCCGCAATGGGATTTCCTCGAAAAGTCGCTCCTCTATCGTATCGACATAGTTGAGAAACATGGACGAGAACTCAGCTTTGTCCATGCGCTGCAAGACAGCTTTCGGCAACAAACCCTGCATCGCCTGGACGTGAATGAATTTAAGCCGCGCGCCTCGTCTCCTCATCCGTTCCGGAGTGGCGAAGGCGAACTCCACGAAGCGCGACGACCGCATCGGGTAACGCAACTCCTGCCCTAGCTGCGCTGCGTTGCGTTCGAGGAGCGCCATTACCATCGAAGAGATCGGCATATACAGCGTAGTCAACAAGTCCCTTTGCCCATGCGTACGCACCCGCCTGGCAGGACGCGACCTTTCGCTGCGACGACGCTCGCCCAATCGTTGCTGCATTTCCGCTGACAGCCAAAAGAGATTCTCTCGATCAATCCCGCGCAGTCTTCTAGACCACTGCACAAGCGGCTCAGACCAACTAGCCGGCATCATCTGAAGCAGCCCGTCCCGAACAAATCTGCGGAGCGTGGCTGCGCGCCCGAAGGCAGATAGGTCCTCCCCGAGACATTGGCTGAGTGTCCCCCAGTCCTTCGCCGCGAGTGCTTCTGCGTACTCAGTCCCAGAACCCTGAAGCCACTGGTCGCCACCCTCACCCGTCAAGGTGACTCTGGAACCACGTGCGGCGCTGCGGCTCCGAATGCCCTGGAACATCATCGCGTTTGGGAACCCTGGGAAATCACGTGTCTGCCGGGCTTGGTCCGCGTACCACTCCAGCGGGCCCACCCAGGGTTCGACTTCATGCACGGGCACGTGCAGGTGCATGGCCACTGCGCGTGCGTAGGCGATTTCGTTTGCCGCGCTGATATCAGTGATACCCAGTGTGTAACCGTCGATCGATGGCGCCGGCAGACGTCCTTCCCGACGCAAACTCTCCGCCACGCAAAACACCGCCGAAGAGTCCAAGCCACCGCTTACTTCGTACGCAACGGGCAGATGCGAACGAGACGTGCGACGGACGCAATCGGTAAACACCTCACGATAGTGCTCGACCCATTCCTCGTCCCGACGGTACGGATAACTCGCGTCCGGGTCCGGTTGCCAGTACGGCTGGAGTCGTGGTCCGCTTTCGTCCACCACCATGCATTCCCCGGCGGGCAAGCGCATGATGCCTTCCCACAATGTCTCGTCGAGACTGTGCCACTCGGCGCCGAGGAATTCGGCAATCATTCCTTCGTTGGGCTTCTGAAAAATCCATGGGAGTGCTAGAAGCGGATGCAAGTCGGACGCAACCGCAAGCGTCCTTCCATTCCAGTGGTAATGGAGGGACTTGTTGCCAAGTCGGTCGCGAGCGCAAAACACCTGATGCTTGAGTCGGTCCCACACCACGAAGGCAAAATCTCCACCAAGGCGGTGGACGCAATCTTGACCCCAGGATTCGTACGCCCGCAACACCAGTTCCGCGTCCGACCGGCCTCGCAGCAACCGACCCTTGGCGAGCAGCTCGCCTCGAAGCTCCAACCAATTGTCCAACCATCCGTCCATTACCAGGACGACGCTCTGATCTTCGTTGGCCAACGGCTGGGTTTCTTTCAATGATTCTGCGGTCGTCCGCAACATGCAGTGTCCCAGCGCCACCGAGCCCGAGGTCCACTGCGAAATCCCGTCCGGACCTCGGTAAGCCATTGCGGCAGTCATGCTTTCGACCAGCGCGCGCTCAACCGGCAAGCCGTCAAAAGAAATGATCGCTGCGATTCCGCTCATGCCATATCGGGAAAGCTGTGAACGAAGTTGATGGTAACGGGAGAAACGCTCACCGCTTCTACCACACCAATTCCGGAGACGTGGACGATGCGTCGGCTTCTGAGCGAGGATCCGGCGCCGTAAAACTGCGCCCAAATTGGACTCACGATTGGCGTCCAATACTGACCCGCCGCTTCCATTTCCAACGCCAAACCCATCTGGCAATGGCGAGCAACAGCGCACCTACCCCCAACCCAAGCGCGGCACCCACCATGTCGTCGCGCACATCCTGCAATTTCGGCGTGCGCCCATCCGAAGCGAACTGCAGCAGCTCCGTTCCCACGGCGAGCGCCCCCAGCCCCAGCAACAGCCACCACCATCGAACCCGAGGCAGCAGCAATCGCAACGCGCATGCAACCAGGGCGAAGAACACCACGTGGTCCATGTCGAACGGTAGCGGCAGGAACTCCAGCCAATTCATGGCGTTGCTAAGCGGCGGCAGCGCGACGCGCAGGTCGGCCATCTGCGCCGAGCTCAACAGCATCGCCACGACGACGAGGCCCACCAGGACCGCGACGCCCAGCTGCGCCCTCCGCGCGCGCGCGATCAAACCGTGTAGTACTCCCGATACCACTCCACGAACTTCGCCACTCCCTGCTCCACGGGCACCAGCGGGCGGTAACCGACATACGCGATGAGGTCAGACACGTCGGCCTCGGTATCTGGCACGTCACCCGCTTGCAGCGGCAGCATTTCCATCTGTGCCTTCTTGCCAAGGCACGCTTCAAGCACTTCGATGTAGCGCAAAAGTTCGACTTGCTGCTCGTTGCCAATGTTGTACAGCCGATACGGTGCGACGCCGCTGGTCGCCGGATCAGGCGCCGAACTGTTCCACTCCGAATCCTTGCCGGGAATGCGGTCCAGGGTGCGAATCACGCCTTCCACGATGTCGTCCACGTAGGTGAAGCTGCGCTTGTGGCGCCCATGGTTGAACACCCGGATCGGCTTGCCGTCCAGGATCGCCTTGGTGAACAGGAACAGCGCCATGTCCGGGCGACCCCACGGGCCGTACACGGTGAAGAAGCGCAGGCCGGTGCATGGAATCCCGTACAGATGCGCATAGCCGTGCGCCATCTGCTCGTTGGCCTTCTTGGTTGCGGCATAGAGCGTCAATGGATGTTCGGCTGAGCCATGTTCAGAGAACGGCATGTTGGTGTTGGCGCCATAAACCGAACTGGTTGATGCGTAGACCAGGTGCTGCACGCCGTGGTGGCGGCAGCCCTCCAGGATGTGCAGGAACCCGGTGACGTTGCTGCTTACGTAGACGTGCGGATTTTCGGCGGCATAGCGCACCCCGGCCTGCGCGGCCAGATTGACCACGCGCTCTGGCTTGTGAGTCGCAAACACCTGTTCCACTGCCACGCGGTCGGACAGATCCGCCTGCACGTGCGTATACGCTCGATGGTCGACGAAGCGGGCCAGCCGCGCCTGCTTGAGAGTCACGTCGTAGTAGTCGTTGAGGTTGTCGAAACCCACGACCTCGTCGCCGCGCGCCAGCAGCACCTGCGCAACGTGCGACCCAATAAAACCGGCCGTGCCTGTAACCAGAACCTTCATGGACCGATTTGCTCTTTTCGTAGCGACTTCGCAAATAATACAGGGCCGCCCTGACGCGGAAGGTTCACGAAACGCGAATGGACGACCTACGACACGCCCAGTTCTCGGTAGACCGCCAAAGTGTCGCGTATCACGATCCGCTCATCGAACCGTTCCAGTGCCTTGCGCCGCCCTGCCTCCGCCAGCTGCGCGCGCAGCAGCGGATCGTCGTGGAGCCGCGCGATGGCATGCGCCAAAGCAACGCCATCACGCACCGGCACCCGCAACCCGTCCACGCCATCCGACACCACTTCGCGGCACCCGGGCACATCAGTCGTCACCAGCGCGCAGCCACTCGCTGCCGCTTCGATCAGCCCTTTGGGCAAGCCTTCCCGGTAACTCGGCAGCGCCACGACATCGACACTGCGTAACAGCCCCGGCATGTCGTCCACGTGTCCCAACCATTGCAAGACACCCTGCTCCACCCACGCGCGCACATCGCCTTCGGGCACCGCGGCAGGGTTGCCGGGATCCGGGTCGCCGGCCAACAGAAAGTCGATGTTGCGACCCTCGCTTTGCAGGAGGCGTGCCGCTTGCACAAATTCGGCGACGCCTTTGTCCCATAGCAAGCGAGCCGGCAACAGCACGCGAAAAGTCGCGCCCCTCACACGCAAGGGATCGGGTCGAAAACGATCGCAGTCCACGCCTGATCCCGGAATCAGGCGCACGTGTTCCGCATCCACCAGTCCCGCGCGTTCAAACAACGCCACGTCGTCGGGGTTCTGCAGGATCAGCCGCGAGTTCCGACCGCCAAACGCAAGTTTCAGCAGCATACGCACCAGCGGCCGTAGCAGACGCGCCTTCGGCGAATCGCTGATGAAAACGTAGCCCATGCCGGCCACGGCGTTGACCCGCGCAGGTACGCCGGCGAGACGCGCCGCGAGCGAGCCGTACACAGCGCACTTGATCGTGAAGCCGTGCACCAAGTCCGGCCGCTCGCCGCGGAACAGCCGAACCAGGTGCCAGAGCAGCAAAGCCTCGCGCAACGGGTTGAGGCTGCGCCGGTGCATGGGTACCGGTTGCCAGCGCAGGCCCAGCGCCCGGAGCTTCTCGCCATAGGAACCGGGTGGCGAGATCAGCAGCAGGTCATGGCCCGCATCGCGCAGGGCGAGCGCGAGGGAACGGCGGAAGTTATAGAGATACCAATCGGTGTTGGCGAACAGAACGAGCTTCATGCCCTACCCCAGCGGCATGAACTTGTACGGCACCCAATACTGCGAATGGGCTGCGTAAACCAGCCATACATAGAGGACAGCCGTGTAATACAGCACCACGCCCAAAACCAACAGAGTCCGCGCTCGCACGGTGCTAGCCAGCTGCGGCACGCGTGAAAACACGAATAACTGGAGCGGAATCAGATACAGCGCGACGCGATCGACTGCGGTACTCGCCAGCCCCACCAATGGCACGCAAACCAGGGCAAGAACCGAAACCCACAGCCAGAGTTTCCGCTGCTGCGCCTCCGGGGCCAAACGGCGTCGAAACACAATGAGCAACAGTGCCGGAACGACATTCATCATTACCCGGATCATGCCGCCCTGGGAGTGCATCTGCTCTTCGACGTAATTTCGCCAGAGAGTCTCCGACTTGTCCGATACCAGCAGGTAGTAAAGCAGCACAGTGGTCACGGCCACCAATGTGGCAGTCAGCACTCGATTGCGACTTGCAGCCAATGCAGCGATCGGCATCAGCAGCACCGCGGACTTGTGGAACAACGCGCCGATGGCGACCCAGATAACAAAGGTCCGGACGCGGCCATTGCCAAGCGCGGTCAACCCCACCAAGGCAAATCCAAGTGCGACGGCCTGCCGTGTATAGCCCATGCCAACGACCACGAGCATGTAGGGCACCGCAGCCAACAGCGCCAGCCAAGGCCTGGGCTGGGCACGACAGAAAATGACGGTGCCCCACATCATGACTGCTGCACAAACGAGATTGACCTGATAGATACTGCCGCCCGCCTGAGAGACCAACCAGTTCAATCCGTGGTACCCCGGATCATCGCGGCTCAACACCTGGCCGAAGGTACGCGACGCCGTTTCACGAAAAATGGGTAGATAGTGGCCCCAGTCGCCGCCGACTTCGTGGCGCAAACCCAGCATCAGCGCAAAGACCACGCCAACCACGGCCCACATCATTGTGGCCTGGTTGGACTTCAGCCGCCCTGGTTGCAGCACCGCCCAAACAGGCACCAGGAACATCAACCAATAGGGCCACATCAGCTCTTGTCCTGCTGTTGCTCCAGCCAACCCTGAAACATGAGCACGGCCCACAGGCTACCGGTATGGTCGCTTCTACCGCTCAGGTGCTCGACCCACTTGGCGCGGATTGGCGAAGAGTGAAAGTAACCTTCCTTCTCGAGCCGGTGCGCGCTCAGCAAAGCTTCCGCCCAACCCCGCAGAGGCCCTCGCAGCCACTGCCCAACAGGAATGCCGAAACCGGACTTGGGTCTGTCGATCAAGTCGCGGGGGACGTGTCGATACAGAACCTGACGCAGTGCCCATTTGCCTTCGCCATCCCTGATTTTCATGTTCAATGGCATGCGCCAGGCCGTTTCGGCCACTCGGTGATCCAGGAACGGCACGCGAGTCTCCAGGCTCACAGCCATGGCTGCACGGTCTACCTTGCACAGGATGTCGTCGGGCAAGTAGGTCATAGCGTCGCGATACATCATTCGTAACTGTTCTGCACACATGCCTTCGGCGGGCAGTGGGTCTGTCAACAGGCTCGCAGGTTCAATGACACACCCCGATTCTCCCCTGACCACCTTCGCCGGGTCCTGCCACTCAGAGACCAGACTCAGGTTCAACTCGTCCAGATTCTTCACCCGACCTAGTCGCGCGGCCAGCTTGTGCGCCTTGTCACCAGCCCGCGCGATTCCGCGCGCGTCGGGCAGCAAGGCGTTCACCGGGCGGCTCAGTGCATCCCACCACTCCGCCGGTACCGCGCCGATGGTTGCTCCTACTGTCGAACGTATTGGATAGGGGAGCCAGGCTAGCCGACTCCAAAGTCGCGGAGCCCAAAAATACCGGTTGTAGCCACCGAATTGCTCGTCGCCGGCATCTCCGGTGAGAGCTACCGTGACCTGCTGCCGCGCCGCGCGGCAAACGAGGTGCGTCGGAATCTGCGACGAGTCAGCGAATGGCTCGTCGTACATGTCGGGCAGAAAAGGGATGACTCCTTGTGCCTCTGTCGACGTCACAAATAGCTCGGTATGGTCCGTGCCTAAATGCTTGGCCACTGCTCGCGCATGGGGCGACTCGTCGAATCCCGCCTCCTCGAAACCCACAGTAAAAGTCCTGACCGGGCGAGTGGCTTGCTGCTGCATCAGGGCAACGATGGCGGACGAATCGACCCCCCCCGAAAGAAACGCACCCACGGGAACGTCCGCGAGCGACTGCAGCCGGACTGCGTCCTGCAACGTCCGATCCAGTGCGTTGACCGCTTCGTTCTCATCAACGAACTGGTGCTTCGCGCCTGACTCCACGACTGCCTTGAGCGACCACCATCGCCGCAGCCTCAGGCTGCCATGCTGCGCATCGGGTCGCAGCGGCTGCGAGGGTGGCTGCGGTACCGCGCCGGAGACTGAAAGAACACACCCCGGCTCCAGCTTATAGATGTCCCGGTAAATGCTGTGCGGTGCAGGAACGTGCGTGAAGCGCATGTAAAGCGTCAGCGCCTCACGACTGACGGAATTGGCAAAGCCGGAGTACGCCCGCAGCGCCTTCAGCTCCGAGGCGAATGCAAAAGCAGCGGTGCTTCCGGCTCCGACCCAGCCGTAGTAAAGCGGCTTTTCGCCGAAGCGGTCACGCGCGAGATGAAGCGTTCGCGATGACGCATCCCAAAGCGCGATGGCGAACATGCCCACGGCGCGACTCAAAGTGCTCTCCACCCCCCAGTGCTCAAAGGCAGCTAGCAGCGTTTCCGTGTCCGAGTGACCACGCCATGGAGGCGCGGCCCCAGCGGCTTGCAGCGCCTTACGCATTTCCTGATGGTTGTACACCTCGCCATTGAAGGCGAGCACGAACTGGCTCCGGCTGGACAGCATAGGCTGGTGGCCTGCAGCCGAAAGATCGATGATCGCCAACCTACGGTGGCCCAGCGCCACACCCGCCTGCGCATTGGCCCACGCTCCAGAGTCATCTGGACCGCGATGACGGATCGCGAGCGCCATGCGGGTGGCTTGCGCCACAAGTTCTGCGTGCCCGTCGGAACTTCCCGTTATGAATCCAGCTAGGCCACACATGGGATTTTACTCTCGACCTACCGCAACACGACCAACGTTCAACAACATGCAATCCACCTCGTTCAAAGCCAGATTCGGCTTTCGGGTAATGGGATAAAAGCCGCTCACTGCGAAACCATGTTGCTGGTAAAGGGCCAATGACTCCAGATAGGTCGGCATGCCGTCGTAGATCGGAATCAGCGAAAGCTCCGACAACATGCACTGGAAGAGCGCCAGGGATTTCACGGCACCCTTGAAGACCTCAAGGTCATACCCTTGCGTATCCATCTTGAGGAAGATTCGTCGGTCCCGTGCGATCAGAGACTCTTCAAAACACTCATCAAGTGTCCTGACCTCTGTGCGCTGACGGTGGCCCACCATCATGTTCTCGAAACTGTTTCCGTAATCGTTGGCGTTGAGGATGGACGAGAACTGCGAGAACTTCGACACGTTGATCGTCGTCTCGCCCCTGCTGGAACCCAGCGCAAAGCCGTGGGCATTCCATTTGTCGTCTCTGGCGGCCAGCCCCGACAATACCGCGAAGGCCTCTGCAACCGGCTCGAATGAATGTATTTCCCCGCGGAACCCCAACTCCCGCATCAGGGAGCCAAATCCACCTTCGTTTGCGCCCACGTCAATGATCGCGTCAATGTCGTAGTGCTTAATGACGTGGAGCATGTGCGTACGCAAGGTGTGCTGGCCGGAAGCCCGCACGATGTCCAAGTCCAGCCGTCGGTTAGCCTGATAACGCACGAAATCAATCATCTTCTGTCGATCAAGCATCACGCCTCACTCCGAGAATTATGCGGGCCACGCTACACCAGCGACCTGTATAGGCTTTCCATTTCGCCGGCAATGTTGGCAAAGTTGAAAGATCCAATCCGTGCCTGCCCGTAGGAAGCCTGTAGGGCGTGCTCGTCTTTCGACGAGAGCACGCTGTCGATTGTTGACGCAATCGATTCCTCATCGTAGGGATCGAAGTAGGCGCCGGTTCCTTGGGTGATCTCCCGGAACACCGGAATGTTGCTGAGAACCATGGGTCGGTCCGCAGCCATCGCTTCGAGGATCGGTATGCCGAACCCTTCGTAGACCGAGGGGAAGACAAACAAGCGGCAAAGTCTGTAAGCGCAGCGGACCTCGATATCCGTGAGACCGTCCAGGATCTTGATGCTATCGGAAAGCTCGAGCGCCTCGATGCGGTTTTCGACAACCCTCCTTTCTCCACTGTCGTTTCCGACAATCACAAGGAAGCAGGTTCGACCATGGTCGCGCAACTGCGCCATTGCATCGACTAGCCGCAAGTAGTTCTTTCGCTTCTCGAAATGTCCGACGGATAGCAGGAACTCTTCGGGAAGCGTGAACTTGCGGCGAAACGCCGACAGATCCGACTGATCTACGGGCGACAAGTGACGCGGGTCCAAACCGTTGTAAATGACGGAAACGCGAGCATCTGGGTATCGATCGAGTATCTCGGCCTTCATGGCTTCGGACACCGTGACCACCCGGTCGGCGCCCTTAATGGACGTTCCGAGAACCGCGTTGAACACGGTCCGCTCCAAGAGGCCGCACCCCTCCTGCAACCCTCGAACGTCGTGGATGGTCAACAACGTCTGCACTCCGGGGGCCTTGACCAACGGCAAACTGAAGCACTCGAAGATATCCAACGCGTCGCGAGAGAGTGCTGCATCCCAGTAGCAGATTCCGCCGAGAACTTTCCTGACGCGGCCTTCGCTCGGGATCGGCGTCTGCCTGGAAGTTACATTCTGCGAACCACCAAACCACGATGCCACACGACAATCCGCCGGCTCATAAACGATGAACTCCGTATTCGGAAGGCGCTTGAAGAGCTCACCATAGATTCCTAGAAATCTTTGTCGCGCGCCGGATGGCCTGTCGTTGAGGCACGTCGCGTTGAGTCCAACTCTCACGGCTCTTCCTGCCACATGCTCACGCTACTTCGAGTCCCAGCACTTGGAAGTGCCTCCGGATGACCGCGGATTCTTCAAACGGTTGTACCGCCTCCTGCAGTCGTGCGCGCGAAATTGGGTGGACCAGCGCTTGCGCTATTCCCGCCGCCATTGCGGGGGGGTTGCCAACTGGGACCAAGTAGCCGAATGCTCCATCTGCCAGCACCTCCCGAGGACCCGTGGGGCAGTCCGTCGAGACCGGGGTGCAGCCACACATCATGGCCTCGACCAGGACATTCGGCAGTCCTTCCACGTGCGACGAGAGCGCGAAGACGTCTGCCCGGGCGAAGTACTTCAGCGGGTTGTCGACGTAGCCGCACAAGTGCACTGAATCCTCCAACCCCAGTTCCCCGACCAAGGCCTGCAAACTTGGACGAAGGGGGCCATCTCCAAGGATCAACAGTCTCGCCGGCATTTTGACGACCAGCAGCGCCATGGCGCGGATCAGGTCTGCAAACCCCTTCCACGAGGCAAGTCGCCCCGCGGCCACGACAACGGGGCCTTCCTTACGCACCAACCATGGGTGATCCACGCGTTCCATCATTCGCAGCCGGGATTGCCGATCGTCCACAATGTTATAGACAGCAACGTGGCGAGGATCATCGAAAACCGCCCTGTACTGTTCGACCATGTCCTGGGACACGCAAGTCAGTGCGTCGGCGCGCCACATCACAGCGCGGACGAGTTGCTTCAATATCCAGCGCTTGTCCAAGGGGTTGTTGGAGTAAGTGTCGTAGGGCGTGACTCGGGAAGAGCAACTGATCTTCGCCTTGGATCTGGTAACAATCGCGGCGAGCAGGACGATGCAATTGAGATGATCCTCTGCAGAGAACACCACGTCCGGATTTTTTTGACGAAAGTGCGCGCACAAAGGGCCGATCATCGCCCTGACCTTGCGAATCCCGAGTTCCTCGATCACAACGCCGTTCAATTCCGGCACGGTGAACGCCGGGTCGATCCAGCCCACCAGCAGGGTGACGTCGTGGCCGCGGCGCTCAAGTGCACGAGCGAACCGGATCTGTGCCAGGGGAACGCCCGCAATCGACAACACAGGCGTGACGACGGTGATCCTCATGCAACTCCAAATACTCTCACCAGTTGCGTGTACCGGGGCTCAGTTAAACGCTTCGGCGCCAGGAAAAGGAAGTTGTTGATGTACCGCTGTCCCGCGACGCCGAAGGCCGACTCTGCTTGGTCTCGAGCGAGGTCGAACGTGTCGATAGACTGGAGAATGTCCCCGTCCATGAACCACCCCCGATAGCCCATGTCGGTGAGCAAAGCGAACACGTCGAGTATTGGTCGTTGCAGGTGACGCTGTTCGATTTCGACGAGCACCGCTGGATGCCATTTTTTTATGGTCATCATCGCACCACGCAGCATGCTGTACTCGTGGCCCTCCACATCGATCTTGATAAACGTCACCCGCTCAAGATTGAAGCCGTCGAGCGTTCGCAATTCCACAGTCTGCTCGCGTGCCTGCGAGAAGCAGTGGGGTTCCATCGAAGCTGACGCATCGTGCTCGACCCCGGATTCGTCGATCGGAATTCGCAGCACGATCGAGCCTTCATGATCCGACAAACCAACGGGATGGACCCTCACGGAGGGATGGCCCTCCGCCCAAGCTTGCAGCACGCCGTAACAGGCGGGATTGGGTTCGAACACCTCAACCTGTGCCCCCAGCTGCGACAGGCGGTAGGCATACGCGCCGCGGTTACCGCCCACGTCCACTACCCGGTCGCCCGGACGGGCGAGATACGGAAGCAGCGCCATTTCAGGCTCCAATCGCCCAAACCATCGGTTGAGATAGTATTTCAGGGGAACTTGGAACGATTGGGGCAGCGCGTCGCGAACGATGGCCTTGAGTCTGGAAGTCATAGTTATTGGGTCGAATTCAGGACCCTAGAATCGCAGCCAGCCGTGTCTTCGCTGCGTCGTAGGAGTAATTGGCCTCGTAAATTCCCCTCAACATTGGGTCGACACAGGCAAGCGCTCCGCAAGCTTCGTCCTCCAACGCAGCAAGGAATTCGGCTGCGGTAGCGCACACGACTCCTATGTCGCCAGCAAATTCCTCGTATCCGACAAACGCCTCGGGCGTGCCCACGACCCGCTTCCCGAACATAAGTGCCTCGGCCACCTTGGTCTTCATGCCCGAGCCGTCGAAAATCGGAGCGATAACGACTTGAGCACCGAGATACCAGGGAACGACGCTTTCCACTGCCCCGATGAGCTTGACGTTTCCGTTACGCTCCAGCTTGTCCTTCCAGCCCTCGAACCCTTGGCCAACGACATAGGTGGCGAATGGAGCCAGCTTCGCCACGTGATCCACGTACCACTCAATCCCTTGGCGATTGGCGTAAAAATTTCCGCCGACAAACAGTGCGTATCGCTCCGTGGGTTTGGTTGACGTAGGCAGCGCGTTGGTCGGCAACAGATCCTGCATTGCCATCGGAACAAGATGCGTCGCGCCCGTTCCATAGAGGCGCGAAAGCAGTTGGCTGTCACGCTTGTTCAAGCAAATCCGCTTGTCGCTGAAACGGACCGCCGATCTCTCTGCCACGTAATTCGCCAAGAGAACACCAACTGCACGCATAGAAGGTCGTTGCCGCAGGGCTCCAACGAAGAAGCGCGCCTCACAATTGTGGAAGAACGTCATAACCGAAACGTGGGATGCATCGCGCTTTACCGCCCTGGCCACCGCACCAAGATTCGAACCATCTAAGTACACGTGGCTTACAGCTCGTGAGTCTATTGCTTGCATAACGCCCTTTATTGAAGTGAATGAAACTCCATCAATGTGGCCCCAAACAACGTCCAGTCCAGCGGATGCCCGCTTCTTTCCGGCATTCCTCAAACGCAAAGTGACTAGCTGTGCTCCATAGATTTCCCCGAGAACTCGCTCAATGACATCTGACAGCAATGCTCTGCCACCAGTTGGCGGAGCGGGTGTACCAACGCGAACCAGCAGTGCCTTCGCAATGCCGGGTGTGACTTCCGTTGCAACTTCAGCTTGAGGATCTCTCACCTGCAAAAGTCCCGAACGCAACTTCGCACACCGTTGAAATGTCTGTAGCCACCAGAGGAAAAAAGCCCCACTGCCAGCAGCTTTCGCAGAAACCATCCTCGGCCGACAAGTCTTTGCCGGCGCACTAACGCGCTCAGCTCATCGGCAAGAAAATCCAAGCTTGCGCCCACTGTAACCAAATCAATCTCCGGACCTGATTTCTCTGCCAAGCGGCGCAAAATCTGCGATACAGAAACATTGATGAGCAAGCGGTCCGAATAATCAACAGCAATGGCCGTGCGCCGTTGGCTTTTCAACACGTCCCACTTGGAAATTTTGTTCGGAGAACTCGCAACCCATGTGGAGGCATTGCCGCCGTGCCGCCGGATCGTCTGCAGCACATCTGGGATCACGAGGCGCTTGCCCAACAGATCCGCCACCAAGTGCAGCCACTGGTCATGGCCCACCATGCCGTCTGGGACGGGCAGCGCACACTTCTGCAATTCGCGACGGAACACCGTCAGAGCACCGGTGATCAACGAACGACTCGTGCCATAGCCTGCCATTATCTGTCCGAGCATTGTTACCCCGGACCACTCGATGGCGGGATCGACCAACCTCCCATCGTGCACGACCAGCCACTGCTCTGGGTTGTTAGCAAAGGCGTGAAGCACAGTCTCGATCTTCGCGGGGTCCCATGCATCATCCTGGTCGGAAAGAAAGATAACGTCGCCGGTTGCAAGTTCCATGGCCTTGCTGAAGTTCCCGGTAAAACCGAGGCGAGTTGAATTACGCTCGACCACGACATCGAAAGGAACCTGGCGGGCGAACCCATCTACGATCTCGAGCGTGCCATCAGTGGATCCGTCATCGCAAACGATTAGCTCGTCAGGACGCCGAGTCTGGAGCGCAAAACTCTCCAACTGCGCCGCAATATGCGCGGCGCCGTTGAAGGTGGCCATTGCAATAGAAATCTTCACGGCTTAACTGATCCTGCCGGAAAGGCCCCGGTAGTGGTGCAAGACACCCTTGGCGATGTGTCGCAGTTTGTTCAGCTTGTCTTCTTCCAAGGCAATCACACCAACCGCCAGCAACGCGATCCGCTCAAGGTGGGGGCCGGGAAAGTCCTTGAAGTGTTTGCGCATGTAGAGACCATTTCTCGTCATGTAGTATTTGCGCGACGCGCTATGGAAATCCGACGCAATCGTGCGGCCAAGGATACGGACTTCTCGCCTCTCGCCAACTGCGTGCCGCAGCGTGATGCCATTCAGGCGGACCACCCTGAAGCCCCGCCTCTTGAGGCGGTAACCGAATTCAAAATCGACCTGGTCGATGAACAGCGCTTCGTTGTAGCCGCCCACCGACTTGAAGTGCGACAGGCGAACCAGAGAGCCGGCACTGATCGCCCCGTCGCACTCCTCCTCATCAATGGATGTATCCAAACCAGTCCCATGGAAATTCGGGGCGATGATGGCAACGGCCGGATCCGTCGCTATCCGTGCACTGCGTGTAAGGAACTCCGCGAGCTGGTCGTCGTCCCATGCGCTGTCTTGGTCCATGGTCAGGACCCAGTCGGCGCCGTGCTCCATCGCAAGGAGACTTCCAAGATTCAGGGCCCTGGCAATCCCGGCGTTTTCCCCGGTTTCAACGTATTTGGCTTCCAGCCCTTCAAGAAGCCACCCATGGCCGCTGCCCGTATCATCGACTACGATCATCCCGTCGACCCTGGCCGCGTATGTGGCGAGGTTTTCTACATAGATGCGGGTCGGCTTGAACCAGGTCGTGACCGAAATTACCTTCATGCGCGCATCATCGCATCTTGCGTCGAGTCCATTCCGTTGACCAACCAATCACCAAAGCCAAGCATGTTTACCCGAGCAAAAGCCTTGATCAAGCCCCTGATTCCGGCTGAACTACGCGAGGTCGCACTTCGCCTGCGCTACAGGGACATGCGCCTTCCCCGCGCGGACCGGTATCAGGTCGCAACCGCGAACAGGATCGGGATTGAAGTGGGCGGCCCGAGCTTCCTGTTCAAGACTGCCCTTCCTGTCTATCACGGCGCGCGACGGGTCGACGGCGTAAATTTCTCGACCACTACTCTTTGGGAAGGCAGCATCCAGCCCGGCACCAGCTATCGCTACTTCGGGGCACGCGCCGGAATACAGTACATATCGGAGGCCAGCGACCTGTCTTCGATCGACGCTGGCAGTTATGACTTCCTTCTCTCTTCGAACTGCCTTGAGCACGTCGCCAACCCGCTACGGGCCATGGCCGAATGGAACCGCGTGCTCAAGCCCGGCGGGTGCATGATCTTGGTCCTCCCCAACAAGCGAGCCAACTTCGACCACCGCCGGCCGTTCACGACATTCGAACATCTGCTTGAAGACTTCGCCTGCGGCACCGCAGAAGATGACCTCACGCATCTAGATGAGATCCTGGCGTTGCACGATCTGTCCCGTGACCCTGGAGCGGGTGACCACGAAGCCTTCAGGCGGCGCAGCATCTGCAACCACGCCAACCGCGCTCTCCACCATCATGTGTTCAATCGCGAGGTCGCTGAAAAGGCCCTCAGGCATTCCGACTTCGACGTCCTTGAGCACGACGCTACGGATAACGATTTCATCTGGCTGGCGCGCAAACCCGCAGCCGTGAGCTAACGGCAATTTCACAACACCGCAAGCCACGGTCATTGCGGCCAACGATCTTATGGCATGTTAGCGATTGCTGGTGGACATGACATTAAAGGCTACCGTATCGTCTTTATACGGGTCTGTCGATGCCTCGGTTTCTTGCGCTGCACGGCATCAAGGCGAAGTGCCGGCACGCAGTGTTTTCGCTTGCGCTGGACGCAGGGATTCGGCTGTCCGGTGTGTGCGCAACAGCGTCATTTGCGGTTATTGACTGGGTGACCCACTGTGCAACCCAAAGTGATGAATTCTTTGTCGCACATACCCACCTTTTCTAAGGTTATCCATAGAATGTCTGCTAAAAACGTGGAGAGAGTTGCTTTACTAGGTTTATGTGGAGATTTGCCAGCTGCCATCGCCCTACCAGCGGCGAACATTGGCCTGATTGCGCTGGGCCGAGCCAACTCCTGAATATCCACAAACCCTATTTCATCAAGCAGGTGACACATTGCCTGTAAGCTAGGAAGTACCAGATGCCGAGGGCATTCGAGCCCGCGCCAGTGCCTGCCAAATCGCAGATGACCCTGACTCTGCACATTGGGAAACTCTAACCAAAGCACTCCGCCGGGCTTCAGAAGTGCATGGCAGCGACGTAACGTGTCAACAGGATCGTGTAGGTGCTCAAGCACGTGATTCATCGTTATGACGTCAAACTCTTTCCCCAACCGCTCTGCGGCGTCGATTCCCCCAAGTTCGACCCATAACTGGTTCCGTAGGGAAGCTGAGACCGCATCGGGGTCAGGATCGACGCCGTACGCCTCCCAACAGCAGGATTGGGCGAGCTTCAGAAATTCCCCATTTCCGCTCCCTAGGTCTAATAGCGCGCCTCCGGACGCGGCATGGTGTGGCAAATGGCGGTACTCGCGATCCAGTCGGTTGCGTACGAAAGGTATCAATTTCAAAAATTGTCCGGCCCAGCCCCAAGCCGGCTCTGCCAAAGAACCAAACCGCTTGTTGAGATACCCGTTTACAAGCTTGCGTCGAACCCTTCTAATCACCCCAATATCTGAATACAGAGCCTTGACGTCATCGCTTTTGTGAGTGTAATAATTACCATAGGCAATCTGTATTGAAGAAAAATCGGGACGGGGGTCTAGATAGCCGCTGCAACATACGGCGCACTGCCAAAAGTTCCAAAGTCCCGGGGCGATAAAGTATGTAGCGTCACACAGCGCTTCATGCAACAGCAACCTCTCTGGGGAACCGCAGACCGGGCAACTTTCCAGGCGTTCGAGACTGCCCTCAGGCCAACGCCGGCCCCCAAGCTTGTCCAACGCGTCGTAATAATTATCCATAGACCCTTTGTCTGCAGACCTGATTACCCGATACAACTGCGTAATATGTTCAAGATTCGGACGAAGAGCGATCAGTTTAAGTCTTTTCTACTTATCGTCACGACATCCTTTACAGCTTCGAACTCTCGATGGGTGCGAACTACTTTGCGTTGAATAATATCTTTCCACGCCAATGCCCATCCCAATGGGGCCGATGCCAAGTGCAGCACTCGCGGAATTCCACCTCGCCATAGCGCTGACGCTGAGCGCCAAGGAATTTCACCCAGATAGGAGTAGCGCCAAAACGTAATCGATAACCAAATCCCTCTCAGCACACCTCGCCGGTTGGCGGGCACTGCACTCTCAGCCATCGCAAGTCCATATGCTTTGCCCCGGCAGTACTCCATCTTTTGACTGAACGAAATCCGATTAGCAGTGGTGCGGTCCATTACCTTCAAAACAACCGGCGAAAACACAGTCTTCAAATTACTGAAAGGTTGCCAATAACTGCTTTCCGTAATCATGAAGTCCACCTCGACGAATCTGCTGTCGCCCAGCAACGACTTTTGCACCATCAGGCACATGTCCCCGGCCACGTCGTGCGTGAAACGCAAATCATCCCAAGTCGTTACCACGCTATGGTTGAACGGCACTGCGGATGACTGCAGCCGTCCGCCAGCGTCAGAGCACAACGCGGTAATTCCGATGTACTCAGGTTGGTTTTCCGCGGGAATTTTGTCCCACTGTTCAATGAAGTGCTCCAGCGCATGTGGTAGGTACCAGTCGTCCGAATCATTCCAAATTAAAAACTCTCCGGTTGAGTGATTGAGCAACTCGTTGTCCATCCTTGGTTTGCCTATGTGGACGCTCGCCTTTATATAAATCACGGGAAAGTTCGAGCGCGCCGCCAAGGCCTTAACTATATCTTCGGTTCCATCAACGGAGCCATCATCAGCGACGAGCCACTCGAAATTCGTGTAAGTCTGTCTATTCAGGCCTTGCCAAGACCTCTCAAGATAGGAAGCCCGGTTCCAGGTGGGCGTCAGAATTGAAATACGCGGACGGGAAGACGCTTTGGCAGACACTTTGGCGTGCAGTGTACTCATAGTCTGATCACTAGCTGCTGAAGCGACCGGGCTTTAGATAGCAGTTCGGGCGCGCGCTGCAATGCCCAAATCGTCGTAAATGACAAGTGAAGTACTATCAAGCCATTTTGAGAGAGGGCCGATGGGAAATTCATTTGTGCAATAGCCAATGACGCCGAGACGATAAGAAAGGGGAGCCAAAGCAACTTAGCAGTCAGCGGCAGAACCCTCGCCAGTTTTGAGAGCAGAACCAAGTCCAGAAAAACCCTTGCTGTAAAGGCACTGGCGGCACCGACAATTCCAAAGTATCTGATTCCGAGATACAACATTAGGAAATAGGGCAGCACCTCCACAAGGTGCACCGCTGCCGTTAGATCAGGCCGGCCACGTGCGGTTAGCTGAATGAAGGGCACCCTGGCAAGGCCATTGAACCACATGCCTACTAAGATAATCTGCCCTACCACGGTGGCGTGGCTGGCAAATTGGACATTGATCCACCAGCCGAGAAACGGCTCCATGAGGAAGATCCCTGCACAGATTACAACCGTCATAATGGCGGACAACATGCGCAGGGCCTTCGCTGTCAACGTAGGCACTTCTTCCACTGTAGCTGAACACACTCGAGGGAACATAGCTGACGTCACGGCGACGGAGAAGATATTGCCACGCTCCGCCAACTGAAATGGCACGGTGTAGTGCGTCACGGCCTTAGCTCCACTCAAACTACCAATTACAAATCTATCAGCAAGAGACATCAGGGGACCCACGAAAGATGTTACCGTTACCCAGCCACCATAGTTGAGCAACTTGCGTGCCCTCGAAGCATCTGCCTTTAGCGGGTAACCACGTGTGAGATGGACATGACAACGGAGGCACAGGGCAACCAAAGTCGTCGCACGCGCGATCAGGACCGCAGGTATCAATATCCGGAGATCCGGTCCAAAGATAGCCGCTGCCATCAGCGGCAATAATTGGAATATCACCGACGACCCCACCGAGATGACATTGAGCTCCAAGAATTTATCCCGTCCCTGAAGCCCCCCGATCAACACGCCAGACAAGGTTGCTATGGGTACGGCTAGGATAAGCCATGGCACTGCGCTCAAAACTTCCGCTCGCAACGCCTGATCAACGTTGAAGGCGTGGCCAAAATAGTAGCTTGCGAATGGCCAGATGATGATCCCGCCAATTACCCCCAGAGACACATTCAGGTAGAGCGCGGTCCAGAATACTCGTGCGCGGCACTCGGCGGCATCTTCCCTAAGTGAAGCGATCGCTTGGGCGGTGGCTTGCCCTAGACCCAAGTCAAATAGTCCAAAGTATCCCAACAACATCCACGCGATCGCAAGCACGCCGTATCGCTCTTCACCAATCACCCCCAAATAAAGGGGAATGGCAACCAAAGAAATTGCTAACGGGATCAGCGTCCCGACAAGGTTATACAAAGAGTGCTTAGAAATGCTCAAGTATTGCGACCCCGCTGACAACAAGACTTAATACAGCGGGAAAAACCGCAACCCGGTCCGGAATTATTTGGGCTTTCCCGTCCACGCAGCCACATGGTGCCTTGAAACTTGAACGCGACGAATTCGGAAAGGGTGAACAGGAAAATCAAGTGCTGTCCGCGTGCAGACTTGCATTAATTAGAGGACGGTGCGTTCGCCGTCACAGTTTTTGGAAACTGCTAGTAGATTTTGATTTGTTGAGAAATCTTCGTCACTGGAAAGTGACTTGTATTGATCCAGGGTCGTCACATGATAGATATTAAAATTCAAGTCTTCCAAAAATTTAATTAGATCGCTGGGTGAATATCGATACTTTGCCGTGAGCTCGCGCCAAACCTCAAAGTATATAAATGTAACCCGACTGAGGATATGTTTAGCACCTTGGAGTGCCATTAGCTCATAGCCTTCGATATCTATTTTCAGGAGCCGAATTTCATCCAGCCCAGCTAGGATATCATCAAGTGTTCGGACAGGAATCTCTCTTCCGTCGCTTGAAGTTTCAATAACATAATTCATATCATCTGCAACAAGGTCGGTAAAATGCATACTGCCAGCAATGGCCCCCACTCCGCAATTTAATAGCTGTACGTCAACTTCATTCAGAAGAAAGTTCTTACTTGCGAATTCCGCCGTCTTGGGGTGCGCCTCAATCGCAATGACCTGTCCGTTCTTGACCTGCTTCTTCGCGACTATAGATAGATGGCCAACGTTTGACCCGACATCGACGAAATTATCGTTATGCCGAAGCAATTTTTTAATTAAAGCTTCTTCGGCACGATAATATTGTTTGCCCGAAAGCCACATCGACACAGACACATTGGACTCAAAGAAAATCAATTTGTATCCGTCTCGCTCAATTTTGAGATATTTGCACCAACCGGTTTTGACCAAAAGTCTAGCCACAATGTATTTGAGGGGATAAGGCTGTTGTGCCGAGTCCTTGATGGTTCGTATGATCTTTCTAATCATCATGGGGTCTTGCGTGAAAGGGCCTTCGAATGGATGCTGTTGCTGGCAAGGTGATTCATCTTCTGAGCCTTTTTGATTGTGTGGCAGAAATGCGCGCAGATGCAGTTGACGCTCAACAAGCTTCTTGGAAGCACATGCTTGCTCAAAGTCTTCCATCGACAGCGGCCTGCGGCAGCACGTATTTCACGTCATACACCACGCTGGCCTTGACTTTGCCAAACGCACGCACTCCTTGCCCGCCCATCTCCCGAAACTGATCGTGCCCTACCGCCAGAACTATGGCGTCGTACACGCCCTTCTTCGGCCTCCGGACGAGCGTCAGGCCATGCTCGTGCTGTGCTTCGACGGCATCCACCCAAGGGTCGAACACATCCACCCGCGCGTTGTACCCCTCCAGCGCATGCACGATGTCAACGACCCGGGTATTGCGCAGGTCCGGGCAGTTCTCCTTGAACGCCAGACCCAGCACCAAAACCCGCGCGCGCACCGGGTTGATACCCTTGCGCAGCATCAGCTTGATCACCTGGTCGGCGACGTAAGAGCCCATGCCGTCGTTGGTGCGGCGCCCGGCCAGGATCACCTGAGGGTGGTGTCCGACTTCTTGCGCCTTGTGGGTCAGGTAATACGGATCCACGCTGATGCAATGCCCACCCACGAGGCCTGGTCGGAATGGAAGGAAGTTCCATTTAGTACCGGCCGCCTCCAGCACCTCCAGCGTGTCGATCCCGAGCTTGTTGAAAAGGATCGCAAGGTCATTGACCAGCGCGATATTGAGGTCGCGCTGAGTGTTCTCGATGACTTTGGCAGCTTCTGCAACCTTGATGCTGCTGGCCTTATGAGTGCCCGCGGTGATGATGCTTTGGTAAAGCGCATCGATGAAATCCGCCGCCGCAGGGGTTGAGCCCGACGTCACCTTCAAGATGCTGGTGACCCGATGCAGCTTGTCGCCCGGATTGATCCGCTCGGGGCTGTAGCCGACCCAGAAGTCCGAATTGAAAGAGAGACCGGAGACCCGCTCGAGAATCGGAATACAGACTTCTTCCGTGCACCCGGGGTACACGGTGGACTCGTACACCACTGTGTCGCCGTGTTTGAGGATGCTGCCCAAGGCTTCACTCGCCATGATCAAGGGCCTGAGATCGGGCCTGTTCGCTGCATCGATAGGCGTTGGCACGGTCACTATGTAGACGTTGCAGTCTCGGATGTCATCGAGCTCATTCGAGAAGGCCAACTGCGCGGAAGAGCCTATTTCTTCGGCATCGACCTCATGGGTGAGGTCATTTCCCGCACGAAGGCTTTCCACGCGTTTACGATTGATGTCGAAACCGATGGTCGGATATTTCTTGCCGAATTCCACAGCCAGGGGCAGTCCGACGTACCCAAGGCCCACGACCGCAACCCGTGTCGTCGTCTGCGAGGGAAGGTGTGGCGAGTTCACTCCGGTGCTCCCGACTGCGCCAACGCGGAGTTGAATGTGCGGTATGAAGGTGTGTCCACATCATGACCCGGCATGGCGGCATCAACAGAGCCTGACTTCCTTTCTCGCCTGCTTCGCTGTGCGACGACAATCCCCAGCAGGAGCCCGCCTACGGACATCAGCGCAGGGGTCCTGAGTGGGTAGTCGACCGCAGAGTGCAGCAGAAGCACGACGCAACCCAGCCACGCCGCAACTGCCACACCCGCGTCGGATACCCGTCGCCGCGCCGGGAAATGTCTGACCAGCAAGAACAGAACGGCCGCCAAAGCAACAGCGCCCACGACGCCACTCTCCAGCCACCACTGCGCAAATTCGTTGTGCGCGTGGTTGTAGTACTCCCACTGCCGGAACGCCTCAGGACCGGCCTGGTCGAACCACGACACGAAGCTCCCCAGTCCTGCACCCGCGGGCGCGTGGTCATTCCCCATGGCGGCGGTAGCGATGGCGACGGGGCCCCGATCTCCGTGGACAACACCGCTTCGCATCCAGTTCATGGCTGCGACAAAGAGACCGGTTGCCAGGACGAGCAGCCCGAACTTTGCACCGTGGTTCACCCAGGGCCGCTCGTGCCGCCACGGGCGCTCGATGAGACTCAGCGCAGGAATCGCCATCAGCGCCAGCATGGCAAGCAGCGAAGCAGCGACAGACCCGGCCAAGGGCATTGAAGCCAGCATCAGCAGTCCGATCGCAGCAAGCGTCCACGACTGCCAGCGCGACATTGCAGGGCTCTCGTTCGTGCCACGCCATCGATCGAACAGGATCGCGGCAATGATGATGACCGAAACCGCAAAGCCGCTCGACTGATGGTTGGCGTTGGCAAAAAATCCGTTGAGCCTCGCCGGCCACTCCGGGAAAGGATTGAGGATGCTGTCCTGTGGAACGCCCAGCTGGAAAAACGCGAGCAGCAGACTGGTTGCACTCAAAAGCGCGACGAGCAGAAGCAGCTTAAGGTGATGCTTGCGCGGCATCGATAGCGCACCAAGAAATACGGCGATTGCCGGCAGCATTGACCAGAGGCCCCGCTCAGACGCCAAAGGCGTCAGTGACCAGAAGTAACGGGCATCGGAAGCACCCGCAATTGCAAGGTCGTTGGCCAGTGCATCTCGAACATCGATCGCGCGCCAGAGTGATTCCGGTAAAGGAGTCTGTTGCACCAGCACAGCGAGAACGACGACTGACAGAACCGACAACGCCACGATGCGTGGTCGGCCACTGAAACTTCCGAGTTGCGCAAACAGAGCCCAACCGATGACCGGGAGTGCGAGCAACTGGCCGATTACATCACCCAACCCCCGGTCGAAGGCGCCGCCGCCGGTGAAAAATGCCCACACCAGGACAGCGGCGACGGCGAACAGCCCCCACGCCTCGAAAAGGCTTTCGCGTGCAACATCGCCTTGGTCGGTCACACGCCTCCCGCCATCACGGCGCATGCGGCCGGATTGGACATGAAAAAGGGACGAGCTGATCGGCTCGTCCCTCAATTCGTCATCGCGGGATAAGGCCCGCGAAGAATTTCAGTTACGGGCTGACGGGCGGTGCGGGTGGCAGCACACGGTCGTCGTCATCGTCGCCACTGAGTATGATCGCGATGACGCCGGCCGACACGATCAGGAAGGGCACGGTGCCCACTCCGAAAACGGTGCTTCCCGCCGACAGAAGTACGGCCGGTGTGCAGTTCTCATCGTCCACCTCGTAGACGCCCGGCTCGAGCAGCTCGTCGCGGCAGCCGTTCTCGTAGACCAGCGTGGCCCGAGAGCCCTCGGTCACCATGACGCGCTGCCCTTCCATGAGGGCCTTGCCGCTGGCGGCGCTGACGAAATCACCGCCTTCGCTGCTCATGACGGTGCCGGCATCCACCTGCAGTGTCGCCTCCCTGTCCTGCGCAATTGCGCCACCGGAAACCGCAAGCGCCATCAATGCGGCTGTAGTGAATAACTTGACCATGCTGCAAATCCTTTGGGTAAACCGGTGACTGACGGGCGCAAATGTACCAACCCGAATGTGAACAATCAACGAAGAGAATGTTTCTGTTCTGACTCAATCGGAACGATTTTCAGGTCGTCGAACCAGAAGTCGCCCGATATCTGCTGCGCAATTCCAGCAGGGGCCGGATTGACCACGCGCAGCCACTGCCCTTGGCAGGCCTCGCCGGGAACCACGACGTCCATTGCGAAAACGCGCCAGCCAAAGCTACCGGAAATCCGCTCGCTGCTGGCCAGCGGGGCGGCTTGACCGTCGCACGTAATGCTGAATTCAAGCCCTTTTTCGCTCCGCAATGCGTCGGCACGCACGCGCGAGCTGAAACGATAGGATCCCGGCGCGAGTAGCAAGGGTTGTTCGATATTGACGCGGTCCACAGGCCGCCAGCGAAAGGACGCGTGGGCCGAGAGCCCCTTTGAATTGCGGTCGGGCACGAATTCGAGAGATACGCCAGGGATGCGTGAGATGCGCCAGTCGAATCCACGTCCCGAAATGGGTAGTTCAAAATCACCGTTGTAAACCGCGGGGATTCGCCCATCAGGGAGTTCGAGCGTTCCCACCCAACGCACATAAGCGTCGGACCAGCGGCCTTGCCGCATGAGCTGGGCTATCCACTGGTCGAATTCAGAGTCGGTCAGACCCCCTGCGCGGCGCAGCGCCGGGAAAATCGCGTCGGCTGGCTTCGGATCTTCCGCCGCCAGTAGCGTCGACAGCAGTTCCGGGCGCCACGCCGGGGCGCGTGCGAGCGCAAGAACCAGCTTTTCTGCAAACGTCGGCTCCGCTGCAAGTTGTGCCAGCAGCAGGGCGAGTTTTGGCCGATGCTGCGGAGATATGCGCATCACCACGTCGATGTGCTCGATGGCGGGAGCGTAGTCCCCTTTCAGGAGGAGATGCTGGATCATCCACCCGCGCGCAGGGAGATCGCGTGGGGACCGCCGCGTGGCGATCCCGTAGAGTTTCAACGCGTCCGCCTTGTTTCCCTCCCGATCCGCAATTTCCCCCAGCACCCTGAAGCCGCGTCCCTCCAACGGCTCGACGGCCACGAGCTTGCGTGCAGTGGCCTTGGCGGCCGCCAATTGCCCCTCCCGGAGTTGGCGTTCGGCTTTCTCGAGCAGTGCCGAGGGATGCCGGTCTATCCAGCGCAACGCGCGATCGGGATCGACGTTGGCCCAGCGGTCTGCCTGGGTGATGGCGACGATGCGCCACGCGGCGAACAATGATGCGACGCCGATTGCGAGCAGCAGGGAGTGACGCAGGACGCGCGGCACTAGAGGTTTTCGGCTTCGATGGCGTGCACGAGCCACATGTCGCCCTGCCAGGCGAGGTGGACGCGCAAAGTGGCCAGCTGCGCGTCTCCGGCGACACCGGCGATCTTTGACGTCATGGTGGCTCGCTCCGCCGACACCTGCCACACAGGATTGCCGAGTCGGGATTTGCGTCCGGGCACGTCCGCACTCACTTCGCGGACGAGCTGGGTACGGATGGTCGCCGCAGCGTCTTGGGCAGCGACGGTTTTCCAGATCGGCGGCGAGCGGCTGGATCGCCCCGTCAGGTAGCCGGTTAGCTCAGTGCCCCGGCGATGCACGAGACTGATGCGCTCGACCAGATCCACCGGGGCTTCGGACGTTACGGCTTGCGGTTCCTGCGTCGCTGCGGCGGTGGCAACAGGCGGAACCGTGTTTCCAGTGGTTACGACTGCAGGAGCGGCCACGACTGCAGGCAATGGTGCGGGCTGAAGGGGCCGGGCTGGCGCGGCTTCTTGCGGGGAGGACGGCTTTGCTGGAGCTGCAACAACAGTCTCTGCACTGCGGACTGGCAACGGTTCGGGGGAGAGTCGTAACGGGGCCGTCGCAGGCAAGGGCTCCAACTTTTGCGTGGGAACTGGCGGAAGTTTTTCAGCAATCGCGCTCGGAGGGGCACGCTTTGCCGACTCGGCTGCAATGGGAGGTCGGGAGGCTGTTGGCGCCGGAGGCGCTCGCTCGGCTTTCCCGGTTACGCGTTTCAGCAGTTCTGCGGGGTCACTCTCCAGTATCGATGGGGAGTCGGCGACGGTCCTCGAATCATCCCGCGGCCATTCGGGCGGCGGCGCGAGAGACTGCCGCAGCGCGAGCGCGGCCAGCACCGTTCCCGCGACCAGCGCTGCACCAAGTCCCAGCCAGTTTCGCCGCGGGGATCTTTCCGGCAGGGTTTCCTGCCATCTGGGAATTACGGCGGGGCTCGCGACAACTCCGGCTGGCAGGCCATGCGCCGAGGTGTTCATCTGCGCGTCGTACGCCGCCCGGCGTTCGGGCGAGCGCAGCGCGCCCCATGCGGTGTTGATGCGTGTCGCGTAACCGATATCCCAGGCGTCCCGGGTACGGTCCGGGTGCAGCCATGTTTGCAGCGCCCGGAAATTCGACTTGATGATGTCAGCTGAGGCATCGGGCGCCACTCCGAGGACCCGATACGCATCGGCACCTTCGTACAACAGGATTTCGCGCACGTAGAAGCGGGTGGCTTCCAGGATTTCGGCCGGCGTGTCGCCCGTTTTTGCCGCAGCTTCGGCGAGGCGCCCGGCGGCCCCCGAGGCAAGATCGATGACCTCGCGCACGTCACCTGGCAATGCGCGCTCGCGCAACGGCAGTCGCCTCGCCGGCTGACGCAACAGGAACCGCGCTACGTCGAGTGCGTTGTCGTCCATCGTTTCCCAGTCGCTCGCCGGCTATGTCCTGGCCAACTCTTGGGGTCCACCGTAAGAGTAATAGGCTTCGTATTTATAGCCGTATCCTGCGGTTCGCGAGTCGTAGTGCGTCAACAGGCTGCCTAGCAGATGGGCATGCGCAGCCTGCAGTCTCTTCATGCTGACCTGCGCGTCGTGAATCTTCGTTTTACCGGAGTGCACCACCATCAGCGTGCCGCCGGCGGCGTTGGAGAGAATCGGCGCGTCGGCGAGCCCAAGGATCGGCGGACCGTCAATGATGATTTGCCCGTAATGCTCTCCCGCCACGCTCAACAGCGACATGAGTTTGGAACCGGACAGTAGTTCGGTGGGGTTCGGCGGAAGCGGGCCGGAAAGAATCACATCGAGCAACGGGTCGTCGGTGTTGACGACGGCTTCGCTGATGGTTGCGGCTCCTGACAGCAGGTTGCTGAGACCCACGTCCGACTGAATGCCCATGCTTCGTTTCAGCGACGGGTTGCGGAGGTCGCCCTCGATGAGCAGCACGCGCTTGCCGAGGCTCGCGAAGTTGCGCGCCAGCGTCAGCGCGGTCGTCGACTTGCCGTCGCCCGGCCCGGAGCTCGTGATCAGTAGCGACTTGGGCACTCCCTTGCTGGTGGAAAACTGCAGTGCCGTGCGGACCGAACGATAGGCCTCGGCAAATGCCGACCGCGGATCTTCCATTGCCTGGGCGGGCGACTGCCTGGCGATCTTTGGAATGATGCCCAGGACGGCAAGTTTGAGGCGCTGTTCCACGTCCTGTGGCGTCTTGATCGTGTCGTCGAGGAACTCGAGCACGAACGCAAGCACGAGACCAAGCACCAGACCCAGAATGAAACCTTTCAGGAGGTTGCTGCTGAGGCTTGGCTTGAATCGACCACCCGGTACCTGCGCCCGCTCGACGATGGCAACGTTGTTGGTGCGCACATCGCCTGCAACGCCGACCTCTTTGTAGCGCTGCAACAATCCATCGTAGAACGAGCGGTTCGTGTCGACTTCCCGCTTGAGGATCGTGTATCGGATACTGCGGCCGTCCACGTCCAGCGCCTGCGTGCGCAGGGTGTTGAGCTGCGCGGTCAGCAGGCTTTCCTGCGCCGACGCTGCATTGAATTCGGCCTTGATCGACGCCCGGATATTGGCCAGCTCGGCTTCGATCTGCTTGTCGAGATCGTCGAGTTGGCCCTTGATCTGCCGCATCTCCGGGTATTCCGGCAACAATACTTGGGATTTCTGCTGGTACGTCCCCATGAGCGTCGCTCGCTGCTCCTGCAACGTGCGCAGGATGGAACCTGCGAGCATGTCGGCCGGCAACGCTGCGCCACTTGCGGCCTGCGCCTGCTGCCAGCGCGCCTGTGTACGGATGCGCTGCTCCTGTGCAGTCGCCAGCCCGGCATTCAGCGCAGAAAGATTCTGGCTGGCAAGCGATTGTCCGTCGCTGTTGGATACGAGGTTTTCCTTCTGCGCGAAAGCCACCAACTCGCGCTCTGAATCCTCGAGGCGGGATTTCAGTAGCGCGATCTGGTTTTCGAGGTACGTCTTGGCGTACGACGTGGCGCCCATCCGTCGTTCGAGTCCCCACGCGATATAACTCTCGGCGAATGCACCCGCCACGCGTGCGGCGAATGACGGGATCGGACTGTCGTAATGAACGCGCACGAGCCGGGTGTTCTTGACGGGCTCGATGCTGAGACCTCCCCTGACAACGCCAGTGGCACGGGCAAGCTGCGCCTTGGGATCTCCGCCCTGCTTCCCCGGAACGACTTTGGGGGCCGGCCGGATCAGGTCCTTCAGGCGATCGAGCCAACTGGGCTGGTTGAGCCGATCCATCGTCTCGTCATCGAGGTCGAGGCTGTCGGCAACCCGCTCGGCCAGGTCCCGCCCACGCATCAGCTGTATCTGTGTCTCCAGGAACTCGTAGTCGAAATAGGAGCCCTGTCCGGAAACATCACCTTCCTGCACGACTTGCTGTGCCTGGTTGTCGATCTGCAGCACCGCGGTCGAGCGGTACATCGGCGTTGCCATGAGCGTCAACAGAACGCTGGCGAGCAGTGCTGCGGCCAGAACGCCGAGCACAAGCCAGCGACGCTTGACCAGGATTCGCCAATAAGCGAGTAGATCGATTTCGTCGGAGTCCTGCTTGGTCTCTCCCGCGAGCAGGTCCACGGACAAGGGATTGGCCCGCGGCTCTGGCGCGAGAGCCATGTGCCGTGAGCCCGGCAACCTCGGCACCGCGCCTTCGTCACGCTTCGGGCCGGATTGGGAATTGTCGATTTGCATACCGTCTTGGATCCTGAAAATGCGACTTCAAATCAGAGCAGTGTAAAGATTCCAAACGCGGGTATGACTTCCAGGAAACGGCGAAGTGCAGTCCTGCTGCCGGATGCTTCAACGACGATAATGTCGTCGCCGTAGAGCTGCGGGTCTGGCGTCTTTCCGCTGCGAATGTGGCGCATATCGTAAGCGGCAGCCATTTTTTTGCCATTGACCTGTCTGAAAAGCACGATCCCCGACAAGTCGGCAAGCGGATCGAGTCCGCCGGCCACTGCCACAGCCTGCAACAGCGATGTTCTGCCAGTCAGGGGATAAATGCCGGGCTTCACCACCGCTCCTTCGAGCGTGATGCGCTGGCTGGTGAACTCCTTCACGAACACGGACACCTGCGCATTGCGCACGTAGCCGGCCGCGTAGAGCTTGGCCAGTTCGGCTTCCAGTTCCGGAATCGAGCGACCACCCGCCATGACCGAGCCCACTAGCGGCAGCGAGATCTGGCCGTTCGAGTTCACCCGCACCGTTTTGTTCAAGTCCTGCACGCCGAACACGCTGACCTCGATGAGGTCCTGTGCGCCAAGGCGATAGTCGGAAGCGCCCTCGTAGGCGCCGGAAGCGTTGGTCGTATCGGGTGCGGGGAGCGGAGTGGACGAGGTGACTCGCTTCGCCGAGCCGCCCGATGCGCATGCGCCGAGCGCGACGATCAAAGCCAACGCGACAAACAGCCTAACCAAGGTAGCGCGCATGGAATCAGTTCTCCGGATAAGGGTGCAGCGTCGAGCGCATGGTTCAAACGGGATCGGGGAAAGCCGGGCGGCATTGTTCGGGACGGCGCACGACGCTTTCGTGAACGGCGCGATCAGGCCCCCAGCCCAAACCAGCGGCTCAGCCGGCTGCGAGCCTGCGGCGACCGCGCGGTCCTGGCGGCAGGCAAGGTCGCGGCAAGCGACGTGGGGTCCGCATTGTCGAGTATTCCGCGCGGCCTCGACTGAACTAGACGTAACGCCTCGTCGTCACCCACGCGTTTGGCGGCCGCGTCCCGACCCTCCGCGAGCCAAGGGCCGCGACGAGCCATGTTGTGTGCGTCGGTCGCAAGGATGTGGACCAGACGCTCATCGAGCATCCGTTCGGCCCAGTACTGGGGGCGCTTTCCGAAACGGCCGGTCAACGAGCCCGCGGTGATCTGCATCCATGCGCCGGCCTTAACCATGCGCGGAAAGATCTCGTAATTCTCCTCGATCCAGCTCAGTCGCTCCGGATGCGTGACGACTGGGAGATAACCCGCGGTCATCAGCGAGAACAGCATTTCGTCCATGCGCGCCGGCGCCACGTGATGGGGCGGCTCGAACAGGAAGTAGCGCGAGCCACCCAGGGTCGGGATCCGGCCCTCTTTGAGGCCGGCGACCATGTCGGGCGCCAGGTGCGTATCGGCGCCACCGACCAGCTGGAGCGGAATGCCGGCGCGCTCGAGTTCGAGCCGCATCGTGGCAATCGCGCGGGCGATGCCCTCGGCGTTGTTCTCGTAGAGGCCCGGGTAGATGTGGGGCGTGCAGGCAGTGATCTCGATGCCGTCGGCCACCGCCGCTTCTGCCATCGCCAGGGACTGGGCAAGCTCCGTGGGACCGTCGTCGATTCCGGGCAGCAGATGGCAATGGAGATCGATCACGGGAGGTGCAACGCCTGGAAGTGGAGGAAGGGTTGTTGGAAACGCCAAGCAACAATCGCGCCGCAGTGCAGCAATGTGGCGCAATACGTTGCGTCAGTCGAGATGCCGCGCGTCGCGGCCCCAGCTGAAGTTCATGATCGCGGCAGGTCGTCCACCACTGCGATGCGGAGCTCGCGCGGCAATGCGAACACCATGTTCTCGACCTCTCCGTCGAGCTCGCGGACCGTGCTCGCACCCGCTGCGCGCAACCGCTCGACCACCCCGTGCACCAGGCTTTCGGGTGCGGAGGCGCCTGCGGTCACCCCGACACGGCGTACGCCTTCCAGCCACTCCGCGCGAATGTCCTGCGCCCCGTCGATGAGATGCGCCGGTACGCCCTGCTTTTGTGCCAGTTCGCGCAGGCGGTTGGAATTCGAGCTGTTGGGGGAGCCGACCACCAGCACGAGGTCGCAGTCTTGGCCCAGCCGACGCACCGCATCCTGCCGGTTCTGGGTGGCGTAGCAGATGTCGTCGTGGCGCGGACCCTGGATCTTCGGAAAACGCTGCCGAAGCGCTTCGATCACGGCGCGCGTATCGTCCACCGACAGCGTTGTCTGCGTCACGAAGGCGACGTTGCCCGGCTGCTTGAGCTGCAACGCAGGGACGTCGCCGACTTCTTCAACGAGATGGATCTCCGCCCCGCCCGATGCGCCGATCCACTGGCCCATCGTGCCTTCGACTTCGGGATGGCCGGCGTGGCCAATGAGCACGACGTCCCGCCCCGAACGGCAGTGCCGCGCCACTTCGATGTGGACTTTGGTGACGAGGGGACAGGTGGCGTCGAACACGCGCAGGTCACGCCCCTTGCCTTCTTCGCGCACGGCCTGCGATACGCCGTGTGCGCTGAATACGACCGTCGCGCCGTCGGGGACTTCGCCGAGTTCGTCCACGAACACCGCGCCCAGATCGCGCAGGCGCTCGACCACGAACCGGTTGTGCACGACTTCATGGCGCACGTAGATCGGTGCGCCAAAGGCTTCGAGCGCGCGCTCGACGATCTCGATGGCGCGGTCCACGCCCGCGCAGAAGCCGCGGGGATTGGCGAGCAGCACTTCCATGCCGGAGAGTGTCTCTCCTGAGGGTGACAGTGGCGTCACGACGCGTTGCGCCGCGACTCGAGCCAACCCGTCAAGACGAGCAGGATCGCGCCGCAGACGATCGCCGAGTCAGCGATATTGAAGGCGGGCCAGTGATGGGTGCCGACGTACCAGTCCACGAAGTCCACCACGTAGCCAAGGCGCAATCGGTCGGAGACGTTGCCGATCGCCCCCCCAATGATCAGCGCCAGCGAAACCGAAGTGAAGCGTTCGCGCGCCGGTACGCGCGTGAGCCACACCACGAATACGAGCGCCACGAGCAGTGCGAATGCCGACAGGCCGTACCGCTGCCAGCCCGCCTGGTTGTCGAAGAGGCTGAAGGCCACCCCGTAGTTGCGCGCGAGCATCCAGTTCCAGAACCCGTCTATGAAAGGCACCGGACGGTGCAGCTCGAGCGTCGCGAGCGCGATGGATTTGGTCCACTGGTCGAGCGCGAAGACAACCGTCGACAGCCCGAGCCAGCCGAGGCCCCGCAGACCCTGCGCGTGGGCGCCCTGCTCAGAAGAAACGACGCTGTTCACCGGGACCCTCCACGTTGTTGACGCAGCGCGTGCAGATTTCCGGATGTGCCGGGTCGTTGCCCACGTCGGGCCGATGGTGCCAGCACCGAATGCACTTGGGGTCACTGGACGCTGTGGCCGTGACTTCAAGGGCTGCTGGACCATCGCCCGAAAGCGAAGCACTGGCCGTCGAAGTAATCAGCAGGAATCGGAGTTCGTCGCCCAATCGCGACAGCAATCGCGCATCGTCGCTTCCCTCGCGGGCATGCAGGCCTATGTCAGCGTCGAGCGACGAACCGATGCCGCCCGCAGCACGCAGGGGCTCGAGAAGAGCCTGCGCCTGTGCGCGAATCGCCAGCAGGCGATCGAAGTCACCGGCGGACAGCGGTGCCTTGCCATCGAGCTTCGACAATCCCGTGTACCAGGTCGCCGCAAGCAGGTCGCCCTTCGCACCGGGCAGGAACTGCCAGATCTCGTCGGCGGTGAAAGAGAGGATCGGCGCGATCCATCGGGCGAACGCGTGCGCGATGTGGAACATCGCGGTTTGCGCCGATCGACGGCCCAGGCTGTCCTCGCGCATCGTGTACAGCCGGTCCTTGGTGACATCGAGATACAGGGCGCCGAGGTCGACGCTGCAGAAGTTGGACAGGCGCTGCACGATCTCCGGAAAGTCATAGCGGTCGTAGGCGGCGACCACGTCGTTCTGCAATTCAAAGGCGCGGTGCACGATCCACTGGTCGAGCGCGAGCATGTCGCCGGTGGCGACGACATCGCGCGCCGGATCGAAGCCCGCGAGGTTCGCGAGCAGGAAGCGCGCGGTGTTGCGAATGCGACGGTAGGCGTCCGCGGTGCGCTTGAGGATCTCGTCCGACACCGTCATCTCGTTGCGGTAATCGGTGGCGGCCACCCACAGCCGCAACACATCCGCGCCGAGTGCGTCCATGACCTGCTGCGGCGCGACCACATTGCCGATGGACTTGGACATCTTGCGGCCGTTCGCATCCACCGCGAAGCCGTGCGTCAGGCACTGGCGATACGGCGCCGCACCATCCATCGCGACGCCGGTCAGCAGCGACGACTGGAACCAGCCGCGGTGCTGGTCGGAACCCTCGAGGTAAATGTCCGCCGGCTTCGCGAGCCCGTCTTCCGGCCGTGCGGCGAGCACGGATTCGTGCGAGACACCCGAGTCGAACCACACGTCGAGGATGTCGACCACTTTGTCGTAATCGGCGGCGTCGCTGCCGATGAGTTCGCTCGCTTCGAGCGCATACCAGGCGTCGACGCCGCCTGCTTCTACCCGATCGGCGACGGCGCGCAGCAACTCCACTGAGCGCGGATGCGGCTCGCCGGTGATCCTGTGCGCGAAGAGCGCGATGGGAACGCCCCAGGTGCGCTGGCGCGAGATGCACCAGTCGGGCCGGCCGGCGATCATGCCGGCGATGCGTTCCTCGCCCCAGCCGGGATACCACCCGCCGCGCTCGCCGATGCGCGTGATCTCGCGCAATGCGTCGGCGCGCAGGCCTGCCTGCTCCATCGCGATGAACCACTGCGGCGTGGCGCGGAACGCCACCGGTGTCTTGTGCCGCCAGCAATGCGGATAGCTGTGCCGGATCTGTGCGAAATGCAGCAACCGATCCGCGTCGCGCAGCGCGGACACGATGAGCTCGTTGGCCTTCCAGATATGCACGCCTTCGATGACCTGCGCGCCTGCGGGCGGCGTGCCGGGCAGGTAGGTGCCGTTGCCGGCTACCGGATTGATCTGCGCGGCGCTGTAGCCCTCGAGCAGGCCGTAGCGCTGGCCAACGATGAAGTCATCCTGCCCGTGGCCAGGAGCCGTGTGCACGGCACCCGTGCCCTCCTCCGCCGACACGTGTTCGCCGAGGATGAGCGGCACGACGCGTTCGGCGTAAAACGGATGCTGCAACCGGAAGCCTTCGAGCTTTGCACCGGCAACGCGGCCCAGCACTTTGTGATCGCTGATCCCGTAACGCGCCAATGCACGTTCAACCAGTGCTTCAGCCAATACGAGGAGCTGACGCTTCCCACCCGGCGCTGCGCCTTCGACCAGTGCGTACTCGAGTTCGGCGCCGAGCGTGACGGCGATACTGGCCGGCAGCGTCCACGGGGTGGTGGTCCAGATCGGCACGGACAGCGCAGCGTCCGCGCTCTCATCGACACCGAATGCGGCGAGTACTGCTGCGCGGTCGCTGTCCAGTACTGCGTAGGCCACGTCAACCGCGGGCGACGTCTTGTCGGCGTATTCGATTTCGGCTTCGGCCTGGGCGGAACCGCAGTCGAAGCACCAGTGCACCGGCTTCACGCCACGTGCGAGATGGCCGCGCTCGACGATCTTCGCCAGCGCGCGCAGCGTTTCCGCTTCGTACCGAAAATCCATCGTGCGGTACGGGTTGGCCCAGTTCCCGAGCACGCCGAGTCGCTGGAAGTCCGCACTCTGTCCCTCGATCTGTCCGGCCGCGTATTCGCGGCACTCCGCGCGAAATGCGGCGGCGTCGAGTTTCGTTCCGACCTTGCCGAATTTTTTCTCGACGGCGAACTCGATGGGCAGGCCGTGGCAGTCCCAGCCCGGCACGTAGGGCGCGTCGAAGCCGGCCAGCAGCTTCGACTTGACCACGATGTCCTTGAGGATCTTGTTGACCGCATGGCCGATATGGATGGCGCCGTTCGCATACGGCGGCCCGTCATGCAGGACGAAGCGCGGACGGCCGACGACGGCCTTCCGCAACTGGCCGTACCGGTCGCTGTCCTGCCACGCCTTGACCATGGGTGGCTCGCGCTTCGGCAGGTCGCCACGCATCGGAAAGTCGGTGGTCGGCAGGTTGATCGTGGATTTGTAGTCGCGACTCACGCGTACGCTCGTTGTGGGAACCGGGGGGAAAGCACCTCGCGCGCCTGCGCGGCGTCGCGATTCATCTGCGCGACGAGCAGGTCGAGGTTGTCGAAGCAGGCTTCGCTGCGCAGGCGTGCAACAAACTCGACGTCGATGCGCCGGCCGTAGAGATCGCCGTCCCAGTCGAACAGATGCGCTTCGAGTATCGGCTCGATTCCGCCGACGGTAGGACGCGTTCCGAGTGATGCCACGCCGGGAACCGCTTCCTGCTCGACCCCGTGCACGCGCACCGCAAAAATGCCCGCAACCGGAGCGCTGCCATGCAGGATGGGCAAGTTGGCCGTCGGATAACCGAGCTTTCGACCGAGTTGCTGGCCATGCACCACGTGCCCGCTCATGCGGAACGGGCGCCCGAGCAAGTGGGACGCCCGTGCGAAGTCGCCCTCCGCCAGCGCCGCACGGATTGCGCTCGAACTGACGCGCGCGCCCTCTTCGCAGACCGGCTCGATGCTCGAAGCCTCCGCACCGGCCCGCTTGACCAGCGTGCGCAGCAGTTCGATATCACCGCGGCGGGCTTTTCCAAAGCGGAAATCAGGACCTACCCAGATGCCGCGCGCCGACAATCTGTCGAACAGCACGGTCGCTACGAAATCCTCGGCAGTCATCGATGCCAGCCGGGCGTTGAAGCGCAGCAGGCCGACCGCGTCGGCGAACTCGCACAGTTCGCATACCTTCTGGCGCGGTGTCGTGAGTCGCACCACGCCGTCCGCGCGCCCGAAGAACTGGCGCGGCAGGGGCTCGAAACTCAAGGCGACCAGCGGCAACCCGCGCGCATCCGCGTCGGCGCGCGCGGCGGCCAGCAACGCGCGATGTCCGCGATGCACGCCGTCGAAGGCACCCACAGTCACTACCGAGCCGTTCGGAAAGAGATTTCCGCCGCCCGAATCACGAAATAAATTACGCATGGATCGCGGGATTATAGCCTTGCGCTGCACCGCACAAATGGCGCCGCGACCGGGTCATGAGGGCTCGCGCAAGTGTCGGGGCCGCACGCCGCCAAGCCAGATGCCCGTCAGGTAGGCGCCGGCACCCAGGCCCACCGTCGCAAGCAGCAGGAGGATGCGCATCACCGGCAACAGCTCGCCCCAGGCGCCGATCTGGCTCTGCATTGCCATCAACGCGGCAATCATCAGCAGCAGGCCGAGCACGCAGCCGCGCAGGACGCGCGGCCATTCCGGATGGACGAACGAATGGCCTTGGCGGCGCAGCGCGCGCCACAGCAGCCACGCATTGAACAGGCCCGCCAGCGCCGTCGCGAGTGCGATGCCGGCGTGCGCACCGATGACGTCGTAGTACCAGAGCGGCGTCACCAGCGCGATGGTGAGCACCAGGTTCAAGGCCACGGTCTTGAGCGCCGCGCGCATGGGAGTTCGCGCGTCCTGGCGAGCGAAGAACGCGGGCGCGAGCACCTTGGTCAGCATGAATCCCGGAACCCCGATGCTCATCGCGGCGATGGCGAGCGCAGCCATGCGCGTGTCGAACGCCGTGAAGCGGCCGTACTGGAAGATCGTCGCGGACAGCGGTTCGGCCAGCAGGAACAGTCCGAGTGCGGCAGGCAGCGACAGCAGCAGGACCCATTGCACGCCCCAGTTCAAGGTGGCCGCATACGCGTCCCGATCCTCTTCCGCGTTGCGGCGCGCGAGGTGCGGAAGGATCACGGTGCCGAGTGCGACTCCGAAGACGCCCAGCGGAAACTCGATCAACCGGTCAGAGAGATACAGCCATGTCTGGCTGCCGGTAACCAGCAGCGAAGCGAACACCGTGCCGACAATGAGGTTGATCTGCGCTGCCGAGGCCGAAAACAGCGTCGGCAACATCAGACGGAACACGCGCCGCACCCCGGGATGACGCCAGTCGATGCGGAAGCGCGGCAGCAGCCCGAGTCGCAACAGGGCCGGCCACAGCACCAGCAGCTGCACCACGCCTGCGATGGCCACGCCCCAGGCAAGGGCCATGACCGGCACTTCCATGCGCGGTGCGAGGAACAGCGCGGCCGCGATGATGGTGAGGTTGTGGAGCACCGGAACGAGTGCGGGCAGGCCGAAGTGGTGGTGGCTGTTGAGTACGGCGCCAGCCAGCGACACCATCGAAATCAGGAAGAGATAGGGAAACGTGATGCGCAGCATGTCGGTCGTGAGCGCGAACTTGACCGGCTCATCGAGCGCTCCCGGGGCGAACAGGGTGGTGATCGCGGGCGCAAATGCGATCCCGAGCGCGGTGAGGATGAGCAGCACCGAACCCAGCGCACCCGCAACGTGATCGAGCAGGTCGCGGACTTCGTCGCGGTCGCCGCGACGCAGGGTGTCGGTGAAGACCGGCACGAAGGCCTGGGCGAACGAGCCTTCGGCAAAAATGCGCCTGAGCAGGTTGGGGATGCGATAGGCGATCAGGAACGCGTCCATCGCCGAACTCGCCCCGAACAGCGCGGCCTGCACCTGGTCGCGGACCAGCCCCGCGACGCGCGACAGCAGCGTCATCCCGCCGAACAGCGCCGAGGAGCGCAGCAGTTTCATCGGGCTCGCGTGGCCTGATTGACCCGGAGGGCGGGCTTCTCCATAATGCGCGGTCGTTTTCCCGCACTATTCGTATTCGGAGTTTTACTGTGGCCAACATCAAGTCCGCCAAGAAGCGCGCCCGCCAGGCCGTGAAGCGCAACGCCCAGAACGCCAGCCAGCGTTCGATGATGCGCACCGCCGTCAAGCGTGTGCTCAAGGCGATTCACACCAACGACCAGGCCGCCGCGCAAGATGCATTTGCCAGCGCGCAGCCCCTGCTCGATCGTTTCGCCGCGCGTGGCCTCATCCACCGCAACAAGGCGGCACGTCACAAGAGCCGCCTGAGCGCACGAATCCGTGCGATCGGTGCACCGGCGCAAGCGCAGGCCTGAACCCGCGCGGTGCCGGCGTTTGCCGTCGGCGCGATCGCGGTTCAAGGAGCCGACCTTTTGGGTCGGCTTTTTGTTGGCGTCATTCCCGCTCGGCATGAGGGGTAACCGTCACCGCCGACGCCAGAGGCGCGGCTGCGCGCGCTTCGCGCGACGCTTCCCGCTCTTGCGCCCTATCCGCTTCCAGAAACGCCATCGCGGCCTGGGTAACCTCGCGAGTTCCCTCGCCGGTCGCAGCTGACACCAGAAACCACGGTTCGCGCCAGTCGAGCGCTGCAACGATCCGCATCGCCGTATCCCGGGCAACTTGGGGTTCGAGCAGATCCGATTTGTTGATCACCAGCCAGCGTGGGCGCGCGGCGAGTTCAGCGTCGAACTTGATCAGTTCCTTCTCAATCGCTCGCACCTGCTCGGCCGGATCGTCTGCACCCTCGACCGGCGCCATGTCGACCAGGTGCAGCAACACTCGCGTGCGCATCACGTGGCGAAGGAAACGCAGGCCCAGGCCCACGCCTTCCGCCGCGCCTTCGACGATGCCCGGAATATCGGCCACGACGAAACTCTGGTCCTGGCCGACGCGAACCACGCCAAGGTTGGGGTGCAACGTCGTGAAGGGATAATCGGCAACGCGCGGTCGCGCCGCTGAAACGGCGCGTATGAAGGTCGATTTGCCAGCGTTTGGAAACCCTACCAGGCCGACGTCCGCGAGCACTTTGAGTTCGAGCTTGAGTGCGCGTTCTTCGCCCGGCGTGCCCGGGATCGCGCGCCTGGGCGCGCGGTTGGTGGAACTCTTGAAGTTGACGTTGCCCGCACCGCCGCGCCCGCCTTGCGCTACCAGCAACGTGTTGCCGTGCGCGACCAGATCGCCGATCGTTTCTTCATTTTCGACGTTGACCACGGTGGTGCCCACGGGTACCCGGATCACGATGTCTTCGCCGCCGGCACCCGCCATTTGCTGACCCATGCCGTTGGCACCCCGCGGCGCCTTGAAGCTCCGCTGATGCCGGAAGTCGATCAGGGTGTTGAGATTCTCGTCCGCGACCAGCCACACGCTGCCGCCCGCGCCGCCGTTACCGCCATCCGGGCCACCGAGCGGGATGAACTTCTCGCGGCGGAAGCTGACCGCGCCGTTGCCGCCCGAACCGGCAGCTACGTGTATTTCGGCTTCGTCGACAAAATTCATGGGGTCATCTCACTCTGGAAAGTGGCCGCTGCCTGTTTTATCCGGGTAGGCGGCAACAAATGATGACGCAACGTGCGGGCGTCGGAGAGTTCCCGGGCGGGCATCGCGCGGGCAGCCCCGGCCGGGCATGCGCGTTCGGATCGCCAGAAACGCGAAGCCCCGCCGGAGCGGGGCTTCGTCAGTCGATCCTGACCAGGTTCGATCAGAGGGTCTTGACGCTCACCGTACGCTGGCGCTTCGGACCGCGAACCGAAAACTCGACGGTGCCGTCGGCCAGCGCGAACAGGGTGTGGTCGCGACCGAGGCCAACGCCTGCGCCCGGATGGAACTGGGTGCCGCGCTGGCGCACGATGATGTTGCCCGCGTCGACCGCCTGGCCGCCGAACAGCTTCACGCCCAGATACTTCGGGTTCGAGTCGCGGCCGTTGCGCGAGGAACCTACGCCTTTCTTGTGTGCCATTGCTGATTACTCCTCGTTGCCTTTGGCTGCATCGTCCGAAGCCTGCTTTGCGGCCTTTTTCTGCGGCTTTCCTCCGATATCGGTGATCTCGATCTCGGTGTAGTACTGCCGGTGGCCCTGCTGCTTGCGGTAATGCTTGCGCCGGCGGAACTTGATGATGGTCACCTTGTCGGCGCGGCCATGCGCGCGGACGGTTGCCATGACCTTGCCGCCATCGATGAATGGCGCGCCGATCTGGATGTCTTCGCCGGTGCCGAGCAGCAGCACTTCGCCGATCTCGACCTTGGCACCTACTTCGGCGTCGATTTTCTCGACGCGGATCACCTCTCCCGGGACGGCACGGTACTGCTTGCCGCCGGTACGGAACACTGCGTACATCGGACTCACCTCGGTTCTGTAGTTATTGTGTTTGACGCGTCTGGTCCGAGCGGACCGCTCGTCGGCAACTCGGCCGGCGAAAAGACCGGCAAATTTAGCGCCCCGGTAGCTTCGGGTCAACCGATTCCGGGTATTCCCGTCTCCCTCCGGCAGAAGGTGGCGCGCGGTGCCGGCGGTCGGGGTCGGGCGCCCGGAACTTCAACGCTCGCTATCATCCACGGTTTGCCCGGGCGCTGCTGTCTTGATGGATTTCATCCGCATTCGCGGTGCGCGCACCCACAACCTCAAGAACATCGATCTCGACCTGCCGCGCGATCGGCTGATCGTGATTACCGGGTTGTCGGGTTCGGGCAAGTCGTCGCTCGCCTTCGATACGATCTACGCGGAGGGCCAACGGCGCTACGTTGAATCGCTCTCGTCCTACGCCAGGCAGTTCCTGAGCGTGATGGAGAAGCCCGACCTCGACCACATCGAAGGGCTGAGCCCGGCGATCTCCATCGAGCAGAAGTCCACTTCGCACAACCCGCGCTCGACGGTCGGCACCATCACGGAAATCTACGACTACCTGCGCCTGCTGTTCGCACGGGTGGGCATGCCGCACTGCCCGAAGCACGGCAACGCGCTCACTGCCCAGACCGTGAGCCAGATGGTCGACTCCACTCTCGCGCTCGATCCGGAACAGCGCTACATGCTGCTGGCTCCGATCGTGCGCGAGCGCAAGGGCGAGCATGCGCAGGTGTTCGAACAGTTGCGCGCGCAGGGCTTCGTGCGCGTGCGCGTCGACGGACACATGCACGAGATCGACGCCGTGCCGGCGCTTGCCCTGCGCGTCAAGCACACCATCGAAGCCGTGGTGGACCGCCTGCGCCCTGCCCCGGAGTTGCGACAGCGACTGGCCGAATCCTTCGAGACCGCGCTGCGCCTCGGCGATGGCCTTGCGATGGTGCGTTCGATCGACGACGACGCGCTCGCACCCCTGCTGTTCTCATCGAAGTTTTCTTGCCCGATCTGCGATTTTTCGCTGTCCGAACTCGAGCCGCGCCTGTTTTCCTTCAACTCGCCCATGGGCGCGTGCGCCACCTGTGATGGCCTCGGCGTGAGCCAGTTCTTCGACCCCGAACGCGTCGTCGTGCACCCTGAGTTGTCGATGGCCAGCGGTGCGATCCGCGGGTGGGATCGCCGCAACGCCTACTACTTCCAGATGATCACGTCCCTGGCGAAGCACTTCGGCTTCAGCGTCGACACGCCATGGCGCGATCTCGACGCAGACGTGCAGCAGGCGGTGTTGCAGGGTTCGGGTGGCGCGCTCGTTGCCTTCCGCTACCAGACGGAGGGCGGACCGGGCGTCACGCGCAAGCACAAGTTCGAGGGCATCCTGCCGAACCTCGAACGACGCTATCGCGAGACCGAATCGCCCACCGTGCGCGAAGAATTGTCGAAGTTCATCAGCCATCGACCGTGCCTCGATTGCGGCGGCCAGCGCCTCAATCCTTCGGCACGCCATGTGCTCGTGGCCGGCGAGAACGTCTCCGCGGTCACGGGACTCTCGGTGGCGCGCGCCCTGGCGTGGTTCGAGGGACTCGCGCTCCCGGGATGGCGCGGTGAGATTGCCGCGAGGATCGTCAAGGAGATCCGCGAGCGACTGCGCTTCCTGGTCGACGTGGGCCTCGAGTACCTGACACTCGATCGCCAGGCCGATTCGCTTTCCGGCGGGGAAGCGCAGCGCATCCGTCTTGCGTCCCAGATCGGCGCGGGTCTCGTCGGCGTCATGTACGTGCTCGACGAGCCTTCCATCGGCCTGCACCAGCGCGACAACGAGCGCCTGCTCGGAACCCTCACGCGCCTGCGCGACATCGGCAACACGGTTATCGTCGTCGAGCACGACGAGGATGCGATCCGCGCGGCCGATCACCTGGTCGACATCGGGCCTGGAGCCGGCGTGCACGGTGGGCGGATCGTCGCGCAGGGCAGCTACGCCGACATCCTCGCCGCGCCGGACTCGATCACGGGCCAATACCTGTCCGGGCGCACGCGCATCGAAATCCCTGCGGAGCGACGCAAGCCGGATCGCAAGCGCATGCTCAAGCT
>JBBSLL010000018.1:0-56184 GCA_038255255.1 Lysobacterales bacterium | reverse complement strand
CCCGGTATCCAGGTAATCGCGCAGGTTCACCTCGAAGCGCAACTCGTCCTCGATCACGACCAGGGTCTGCCCGCCATGTTCCTGTCGGGTGTAGCGCTGCAGCGGCGTCTGCGGGCGCCGTTGCTTGACCACGACCTGCCCCCGGGGCACGGCCAGTGCGTGTGACGCGGCATGCACGACCTCGCGCAGTCGCCGCTGGGCCGTCGCTACCGGAATCTCCGGTGGCGCTGCGTATTCCTGCACCACCAGCCACGTCTGCTCCTGCTCCGACCGATAGACATCGATGGCTGCGGCGTATTCCGGAATGTCCGCGTCGTAGGCGCGCCAGCACGTGATGTGCTCGCGCTTGCGCCATGACCGGAGGTGCTTCTCGTTCTTGTGCAGACGGTTGGCCAGGGCTTGCTCGCCTTCACTCAATTCCCGCTCGGGAGCGGGCTCGCGCATTTCGCGCGCAGAGGCATCGAGCAGCAGCAACTCGACCGGCAGCGCGCCATTGAACAGCTTGTAGCGCTTGACCAGCTTGAGTCCCGTCGCGCGCCCGAGGTTCTCGTCGGCCACCAGAAGCGCGACAGGCCAATTCGCGAAATCCTGCCGCAGGCGTTCCCCAAGTCGCGCATAAGTCTGTTCCAGACCCTCGCGATCGAGGCGCTCGCCATACGGCGGGTTACTGATCACGAGGCCGGTTTCGTGTCCGGTCGGCGCGCGCAATGCCTCCACGTCGCGATTCGCGAGAGAGAGGAATCCGGCCACGCCGGCTGCCTGGGCATTGGCTTTGGTGGCGCCGAGCATCAGGGCATCCCGGTCGGCGCCGAAGAACCTCGCAGTCAATGACCGCAGGCCCGCATCGGCGCGCGCACGCGCTTCGGCGCGCAAAGCCGACCAAGTCGCTTCCTCGAACTGCGCCCATCCGTGCACGCCGAATCGATCCCGGTCAAGGCCCGGCGCGACGTCGGCTGCCATCCGCGCGCCTTCGATAAGCAAGGTGCCGGAGCCGCACATCGGGTCGACGAGGGCGCCACCGGCCTCGGCAATCGCGGGCCAGCCGGCCCGGATCAGCATCGCGGCGGCGAGGTTCTCCTTGAGCGGCGCGGCACCGGTGCTGCGCCGGTAACCCCGCTGGTGCAGCGGCGCGCCAGCAAGGTCGAGGCTGAGGATTGCCCGCTCGTGACGGAGCACCAGGTCGATGCGCAGGTCCGGATGGTCCGTGTCGACATTTGGTCGAGGCAATCCCTCGGCGCGCAGCCGGTCGACGATCGCGTCCTTGACGCGTTGCCCGGCAAACATGCTGTTGGTGAGAGAGCGGGTGGTGCCGTGCACCGTGACCGAGAAGGTCGCATCGGTGCGCAGGTGTTCGCGCCAGTCGATCGCGCGCACGGCGTCGTACAGCCCCACGTCGTCCGGCACGTCGAACTCCGCCAGCGGTACGAGCAATCGACTCGCCAGCCGCGACCAGAGCAGCGTCCGATACGCGAAGGCTGTATCGCCGTTGCAGTGCACCCCGGCCAGCGCCTCGCGGGCCTCGGTGGCGCCGAGGCCTCGAAGCTCTTCGACCAGCAACAACTCGAGTCCCTTGGGGCAGGCAGCGAACCAGCGGTCGTGCTTCAAATGCGCAGCTCGCGCAGGAACTGGCCGAACCATTCGGCGCATTGCTCAACGTGTGCGGCCAGGCGATGCGAATCATCGACCAGGTGCAATCGTGCCGCGCGCGCGCGCGCGAATTCGAGCACCGGTTCCACCGGAATCAGTTCGTCCTTCCAGCCATGCACGATGGTGGTCGGAATGCTGGCCGCAGCCAACGGCTGCGAGAACCAGTGCATGAAAGGTGGCGGTGCGATGAGGAACAACCCGACCGTGTTCGTTCTCAACGACGCAAGTGCCGAGATGAATGCGCCGAGGCTCGAGCCGGCGAGCACCAGCGGCACGCCGGGCTCGACGTGCGTCAACAAGTGTTCGATACGCCCGGCAACTGCGGCCTCATCGCGGCCTCGATCGTATTCGAGATAGTCGGGACGCACTGCGCGCCAACCAGCCGCCTCGGCCGCGCCCGCCATCGCGGTGACTTTGGTCGCGTCCGGGCCCGATTCCAGGCCGTGCGAAAGGATGGCGAGTCCCCTGCTCATGCGATTTCGGGATCAGCCTGCATTCGCGCGGAGTGCGACGGAGCGACGGGTTCATGGGCGTGCCGGGGCATGGCTCGATGTTAGCATCGCCGCGCCGTTGACCTGTCGCCGGAACATGACGAAAACGTTTGAAATCAACGTACAACCCTTGCCGTACGTCGACTCTCTCGAGTTGCGGGACGCTCGATCCGTGGATCTCGTGGTGGTGCATTGCACGGAGTTGCCTGATCTCGCTACTGCACGCGAATACGGTGAGCGGGTGCAGGACCCGGCACGCGGCACGGGCTTCAGCGGGCATTACTACGTCGATTGCGACGGCACCTCGTATCGCTACGTTCCGCTCGATCGCATCGCCCACCACACGCGCGGATACAACGCTCGCTCGGTCGGGATCGAACTGGTGAACCGTGGGCGCTTTCCCGACTGGTTCGATTCACGTCGGCAGGTAATGTCCGAACCTTATCCAAAGATGCAGATCGACGCCTTGACGAACCTGCTGCGTGGCCTCAAGTCCGAACTTCCCAAGCTCGAATACATTGCGGGGCACGAGGACCTCGACCGCGGCAAGGTCTCCGCCAGCGACGCGCCCGACCTGGAGGTGTTTCGCAAGCGCGACCCGGGCCCGCTGTTTCCGTGGGCCGAAGTCATGGAAAGTTGTGGGCTCAAACGGATGACGGATGACAGTGACTGACGCCATGCACGCCACCATCGTCAATGAACTGGTCGAGCTGCTGGCGCTCGAGCGGCTCGAAGACAGGCTTTTTCGAGGCGCCAGCCGCGACATCGGCACCAATTACGTCTTCGGCGGGCAGGTGCTCGGCCAGGCCGTATCCGCGGCGCAGCAGACGGTGGACGCGGAGCGGCAGTTGCACTCGCTGCACGCCTACTTCCTGCGTGCCGGCGACATCAAGGCACCGATCGTCTATCAGGTTGAAGTCGCGCGCGATGGCAGGAGCTTTTCCGTTCGCCGCGTGGTGGCCATCCAGCACGGAGAGCCGATCTTCGTGCTCGCGGCGTCGTTCCAGATCTCGGAGCCCGGCGTCGAGCACCAGTTGTCGATGCCCGAAGTCCCGATGCCGGAAGATCTCGAATCGCCCGAACCCCTGCCGCCCGACATGCTGGCCCGGCTGCCACCCAAGTTGATGCGCTGGCTGACGCTCGAAGGCCCTTTCGAATTTCGTCATGTGTATCCCCGCGATGAAATCAAGCGGCCGAGGCGCCCACCCTTCCAGCAGGTCTGGTTCCGGCTCGTGTCGCCCATCGGCGACGCGCCCGAACTGCATCGATCGCTACTCGCCTACGCCTCCGATTTCCACTTGCTGGGAACGGCGACACTGCCGCACGGAATTTCCTATTTCCAGCCCGACGTGCAGATGGCGAGCCTGGATCACGCGATCTGGTTCCATCGACCGTTTCGCATCGACGAATGGCTCCTGTATTCGTGCGACAGCCCCAGTGCGGAGGGAGCGCGAGGCTTGGCGCGAGGCAGTCTCTACACGAAGGCGGGGCAACTGGTTGCGTCGACCGCGCAGGAAGGATTGATCCGCCTCACCTCACTTTTGCAGAAGGAATCCTGAAGCATGCGTCAGATCTTCGCGTCGCCCCGCCTGGACAATGTCGATCGCGTGGTGGCGTTGCTGCGCATCGGCGGCGTAGAACCGATCGTCAGCAATCGCAAGAAATGGTCGGAAGGCTGGGATCGCAACCATATGCCCTACAGCGACCGACAGACGAAGAAAGACTGGCCGCAGGTCTGGGTGCGACCTGCAGACGTGGTGCGCGCCCGCGAAATCCTCCGCGACGCCAACCTGGTGCCCACCACCCGCGTGCAGGACCCGAACTACATTCCCGCGGAGCCGCCGCTTCCTTCAGCGGGACCAGGCCGCCTGCGGCTGTGGTTGCTGGTGGCGTGCGCCCTGGGCGCGGTTCTGGTGGGATTGCGGCTGTTCGGCGTGTTCTGATACGGCATTGCGCCTGCAGCCGGCGCCTTTCCTTGCGGCCTCACCGCGCCTCCGTCCGAGCGCTACACCGATGACTCGCGAGACTACGTTGCGATTGCTGCATACCGCGCCGCATTCCTGCGGTTATTGGCCCGAGCGGAGCGCTCGTAACCTGGTCCTGGACCCTGCAACGGATTCCCCAGGCGCCGCGTTTCCCCAACTGCTCGCGGCCGGATTCCGACGCAGCGGCCCGGTGCTCTACCGGCCGCGATGCGATGCGTGCACGGCCTGCATACCCGTGAGGATTCCCGTCGCGGACTTCCGGCCGGATCGATCCCAGCACCGGTGCCTCGCACGCAATGCCGATCTCGACGTCACCCTCGGGCCATCGCAGTGCGACGCCGAAGTGCTTGAACTGTACGCGCGCTACATCGATGCGCGGCATTCCGGCAGCGCGATGACGGCGGAGGACACGACGGAATTCGGCGCGATGTTCCTCGCGGAATGGGCCGACACGCGCTTCGTCTGCATGCGCGCCGGGGGGCGCCTCCTCGCAGTAGCCGTCACCGACGTAACAACAGTGGGCTGCTCCGCGGTCTACACGTTCTTCGATCCTGCGCCGGCGCACGCTGCGCGCAGCCTCGGTACCTTCGCGATCCTCTCGCAGGTTGCACTGACGCGTACGCTGCAGCTGCCGCACCTCTACCTCGGTTACTGGCTCGATCGTCATCCCGCCATGCACTACAAACTCCGCTTCCGCCCGCAGCATCACCTGCTGGTGGAGGAGTGGACCGATGCGCAACGCACCGGGAACCCGACAGGGTAAGCGACTAGAAAGCAAACGACCGGGATTTCGGGTTCGTCAACTCTCGACAGTCGAGGCTCGCGACTCGGCAGAGGATGCCTCCGGAACTGTCGTGGAAGCAGTTTCCGGCGTGCCGACGATTGCGGCTGCGGTAGGCTTTGATCGTCGCGCGAAACCGAACCGTGCATCCTGCTGCACGGCGATGACGAGCTTGACCATCCCTACGGGAACCATGAGTTCGAGCTCGAGCACGGTTCCCGCCTCGTCCACCGCGTGGATAGTCATTTCGAACAAGGGCCCTCCCGCGTCGATTTCACTGCACAAAACGTGCTTTCCCGAGGGGCCTTCGTGGAGATAGGGCGCCAGGGCTTCACCCAGTTCGACGAGCGCCGACTGGAAAAGATGCACCGCATACTGCACCTGCTCGCTCATGAATCCGCTCCATCGAAACCGATGTGTACCGATGCCGCAACGCGTCGCGCCCGCTCGCGCGCCGTCGAGATGTCCCTGCCGCGCGCCAGCGCCACGCCCAGGCGGCGCGTTCCGGCGACATTCGGCTTTCCAAACAGTCGAAGTGCCGTATCCGGTTCGCTCAGCGCTTCCTCCATTCCAGAATAGTGGGGGACGCCTTTACCGAGCCCGAGGATCGCGCAGGAAGCCGCCGGCCCGCGCTGGGCTATCGCAGGAACCGGCAACCCCAGGATTGCGCGTACGTGCAGTGCGAACTGGTTGGGGTCCTGGGAAACGATCGTGACCATCCCTGTGTCGTGCGGACGTGGCGACACTTCGGAGAACAGCACGCGGTCGCCCGCGACGAAGAGCTCCACGCCGAAAATTCCGGAACCGCCCAATGCGTCAGTGATGCGCGCGGCAATCTGCTCGCATTGCGCCACGAGTTCCGGCGAGAGCGGATGCGGTTGCCATGATTCACGATAGTCTCCATCGACCTGCAGGTGACCTATCGGCGCACAGAACGAAGTGCCGCCCGAATGCCGCACCGTGAGCAAGGTCAGCTCGCTTTCGAAAGGCACGAAGCCCTCCACGATTACACGCCCTGCCCCGGCTCGTCCGGCCTCCTGGGCATGCTGCCATGCGCGATCTACGGCATCCGTGTCGCGCACGATGCTTTGCCCTTTACCCGACGAACTCATCAGCGGCTTGACCACGCAAGGGAGCCCGATCCTGGCAACGGCGCGGCGATACGCGTCGACATCGTCAACGAACAGGTAGGGAGACACCGGCAACCCGAGTTCTTCCGCCGCAAGCCGGCGAATGCCCTCCCGATTCATGGTCAGTTGTGCCGCGCGCGCGGTCGGCACGACACGCACGCCTTCGCGCTCGAGGTCCTGGAGCGTGGCTGTGTGGATCGCCTCGATTTCGGGGACCACCCAGGTCGGACGTTCCAGCGCAATGAGCGCACGCAGTGCCGCACCGTCGAGCATGTCGAGCACATGCGCCCGATGCGCCACCGACATCGCCGGCGCATGGGGGTAGCGATCCGCGGCTACGACTTCGATGCCGAGTCGCTGCGCCTCGATCGCAACCTCGCGGCCGAGTTCACCGGAGCCGAGCAGCAACAGGCGCCCGGCAGAATCGTTCAATGGCGTGCCCCACTGCATGCATCGATCCCGAAGTTGAAAACTCGATTCTAGTTGCGGCTGCGAAGGGCGTGCCCTGCTGCCAGAATAGCGGCATGCACAGAACCCACTTGCGGCCCATTGGCGGCCGCGCAATCGCTGCGCTTCTGCTGGTATTGCTCAGCTCGAACGAGGCGTTGGCGGCCTCTGCCCTTCCCGACCGGGACGAATCATGGATGCGCGTCACGCTCGAGGGACGCAAGATCGGGCATCTGCACACGGTTCGCGAAGCAGCGCCCGACCGCATCATCTCCACGTCCACCACGAGCTTCGTGATCGATCGCGCCGGGACGCCGCTTTCTTTCGAGAGTGTGGAAAGACACGTCGAGACACCCCAGGGCAAGCCGCTCGCTTTCGAGTCCGCAACCGTGATGGCGGGCTCCAGCAGCAGGACGACCGGTCGACTCGATGCATCGGGCAGACTCGTCGTCGAACAACGCAACGGCGATGCGGTATCCACGCGCACCGTCGAATGGCCACGTGGTGCAGTGTTGAGTGAGGGCGCGCGCCTGCTCGAAGCAGCCGCGGGACTGGCCCCCGGTACCCGGCTTGCGATCCCCACTTTCTTCGGCGATTCGCTCGCTGCGGCGACTACGCATTTGACCGTGATCGGCCCTGAGCGCGTGTCGGTGGGGACCCGTACCGAAACGCTGACGCGGGTCGAGCAGGCGATCGACATCGGCGGTGCGAGGATCGACGGCACCACCTGGGTCGACTTGCAGCACCGGCCGCAGCGTATCCGGTTGCCGATCCTCGGCGTGTCGATGGAAATGGTCGCCTGCGATCGTGCCTGCGCGCAGGGCCCGAACCAGTCGTCTGACGTGTTGGCCCGAACCCTTGTGGATGCACCGGCGGGACTGGATCGGAACCGGCTGCAGGAACCGGTCCGCTACCGGATCGAACTTGCGCAGAGCGCAGGCAACTCGATCCTGATCGACACCGCGGAGCAGCGGGCACGCCGGTTGCCGGGAGTCGCACGCGCCTGGGAGGTCACCGTCACGCCAAATACGTCCTTCAACAGCGATGCGGCTCCGGCTGCGGCGGATTCGCGCGCCACCGCATGGCTCCAGTCGGGCGATGCAGACGTAAAGCGCCTGGCATTCGCGGCAGTCGGCACGGCTCGTTCGGATGCGAAGCGCATGCAACTGCTTGAAGCGGGTGTGCGCTCGCATATCCAGGACAAGAATCTCAGCATCGGTTACGCGTCCGCAGCCGAGACGGCCGATTCGCGCGAGGGCGATTGCACCGAACACGCACTGCTGCTCGCGGCAATGGCCAGGAGCGTCGGGATTCCCGCGCGCGTGGTCAGCGGGCTCGCTTTCGCGCCGGAATACGTGGGCCGCGAACGGGTCTTCGTGCCACACGCATGGACGCAAGCCTGGGTGGACGGCAAGTGGCGCAGCTTCGACGCGGCGCTGCGCGGTTTCGACGCAGGCCACATCGCATTCAGCGTGGGCGACGGCGACCCCGTTGGCTTTTATCACAGCGTCAGTCTTCTGGGCTCGACGCGGATCGTCGAAGCCGAGCCGGTCGGTGCGTCCGAGGCGAAGCCGGAAATGGCGCGCTGATGGGCCAGCGCGGCGCACGCGCAGCGGGAATGGCGCGATTCCGTCAGGCGATCGCAGTGCTGCTCGTGGTCCTGGGGACGGCTTGCACGCACACGCTGCGCGCGGAGGAACCGCGCCTGGGCGCGCCTGAGGTTGCAGGACTGATCACCGACGCCGAACTGTCCGAGATCAGTGGCATTGCGGTTTCGCGCAACCATCGCAACGTGCTGTGGGCAGTAAACGACAGCGGGAACGCGGCGCGACTGTACGCACTTTCCAATCGCGGCCGCCGATTGGCTGCGTTCGATGTCGAAGGCGTGACCAACATCGACTGGGAAGATCTCTCGGCATTCGTCCACGAGGGCCGGAGCTACCTGCTGATCGGCGACGTGGGAGACAACGGAGGGGTCCGCTCCAGTCTTGAGCTCATCCTGGTCGAAGAACCGCGCACGCTTGCAGCCGCGGTCGTGCGTCCGGTTGCGCGACTCGCGTTCCGGTGGCCGGATGGGGCTCGCGACTGCGAGGCCGTGGCAGTCGACGCGGTACGGGGCGAAATCCTCCTGGTTTCGAAGAAGCGGGTACCCGCGCAGCTTTTCCGGATTCCTCTTGAGGATTTGTTCCAGCCCGCCGGAAAGGTATCCGTGCCGGAGGAAATTGCCCGGCTCCATGGCGTGCCGCAGCCCACGGCGGAAGAACTCGCGCACGAGCCACGCCTCGGGCGGTTCCGTGCGCAGATCACCGGGGCTGCGCTGCGCGACGACGGCCTTTTTGCCATACGGACCTACGGCGACGCGTACGTCTACGGCCGCGGACCCCACCAGAGTTGGCGCCAGGCGCTGCGCGTGCCGCCGAGAGCGCTCGGCGCGACCTTCCTGCCCCAGGCCGAGGCCGTCGCATTCGATCCGCGCACCGGCGATCTGTACCTGGCGTCCGAGCGCGTACCTACGCCGCTGCTGAGAGTTCCGAGCCTGCCGTGAGGCAGCGCCCATTGATTGCAATTTGATATCTTTGTGATATCTTGCGTCCACCACACGTCGGAGCAAGTCGATGGCACACGAACAGCAAGTCCGAACGGCGTCCGGTTTGATAGCGCTGATGTTGCTGCTGGCACTGCATGGTGTTGCGATCTATTTCCTGATGCGCGGCATGTTGCTGGTGGTGCCGGTGCTGGTGGTCCTGTTCGTGCTCCTTTTCGGCCTGTTCATCGTGCAGCCGAACCAGGCCGTCGTCCTGCAGCTGTTCGGGCGGTATATCGGAACCGAGCGCACCGAGGGCCTGCGCTGGGCCAATCCTTTCTACTCGAAGAAGAAGGTCAGCCTGCGCATCCGCAACTTCGAGTCGAGCAAGCTCAAGGTCAACGAAATCGAAGGCAGTCCGATCGAGATTGCCGCCGTCGTCGTGTGGCAGGTGCACGACTCGGCCGAGGCAATCTTCGAGGTCGACGACTACGAGAATTTCCTGCACGTACAAAGCGAATCGGCGTTGCGGCAGATGGCAACCAGTTACCCCTACGACCTGCATGACGAGCACACGATCGCCTTGCGTTCGCACTCGACGGAAGTCAGCGAGCATCTGCAGCGCGAAATCCAGGAACGACTGACCAAGGCGGGCATCACGGTGATCGAGGCGCGCATCTCGCACCTGGCCTATGCCCCCGAGATCGCCCACGCGATGCTGCAGCGCCAGCAGGCCAACGCGGTGATCGCAGCGCGCACGCGCATAGTTGCCGGAGCGGTCGGCATGGTCGAACTGGCACTGGCCGAGCTCGAGAAGAATGGCGTCGTGAAACTCGACGAGGAACGCAAGGCCGCCATGGTCAGCAATCTGCTGGTTGTGCTGTGCTCGGATCGCAGCACCCAGCCGATCGTCAACACCGGTTCACTGTACTGACGGGCCGCGAACGTGCCGGGTGAATCCAGCATTGGCGAGCTGCCGCATCGGGGATTTGCGCCGATGCCCCAGCCAGCGGCAGCAACGCCCCCATGAGCGAGCGCAAGGCGTATCCGCTGCGCATCGGGGTCGACGTGCTCAACGCGATGCAGCGCTGGGCCGACGACGACCTGCGTAGTCTCAATGCGCAGATCGAGTACGTGCTGCGGGAGGCACTGCGACAGCATTCACGCCTCAAGTCGCCCGAGCCGTCCTCGGGCAAGTCATCTCCCAGGCTCAAGGAGTAACGCCAATGGCATCGCAACGCTGGCAGCATCTGGTGATCGAGGTGAAGGCCAAATTCATCGGCAGCAACCATGCGACCCTGCAGGCCGAACTCGACAAGCATGGCGCGCTCGGCTGGGAACTCGTTGCGGTCAGCCAGTCGCATCCGGTGGAGACCGTGCGGCTGTTCTTCAAGCGGCAGCAGTGAGCGCGCCCGCTGGCACAGTGGTGCACGCAGTGTCGAGCCACCCCGGTTTGGCTAGGCTCGGCCGATGATGACCGCTGTTCTTATCAACGGCACAAGCCTCGATCTCGCCCCGGCGCGTGTCATGCGCGCCAGAACGATCCTGGTGCAGCGCCACCTCTCGTCGCACGAATGGCTGCTGCGACGCAAATCCGATGGCAAGTTCCTGGCATGCGCTGCGATTCGCGGCCGCGTTGGCTGGACTTGGCTGGTGCGTGCGGACACGAAGTGGCGTTACGAAGCCCACGCGTTGGCGAAGCAGGCACAGCATTTGCGTGCCCTGCACTACGCCGGCCCCAGGGCGAATTTGGCGGCACAGGCAAGGTTCGTTGGCGAGGCGCTGGATAGTACGCTCGTCGCGGCGACCGGATCGCAATATGCGCAGCGGTCGGGACTCGCTCCAGTTCGCGAACCGACCTTGCTTGCGTACGCCGGTGTGGACCGTTACCGACGCCCGTTGTGGCTGGAGGCGCCCGCTTCTCTAGCCTGGACGCGAATGCGCGACGCGGCCGCTCGCGATGATGTCGCCATCGAAGCGATTTCCGGCTTTCGATCGCACGCATACCAGGCCGGCATCTTTCTCCGGAAACTGGCCCGCGGCCAGAGCATCGACGAGATTCTCGCTGTCAACGCCGCGCCGGGGTTCAGTGAACACCACAGCGGTCGCGCGCTCGACATCGGCACACCGGGCGAAGCTCCTGCCGAAGAAACCTTCGAGGAGACTTCTGCATTCGACTGGCTGACGAACAATGCACGGCGATTCGGATTTGCGATGAGTTACCCGCGCGGCAATCCGCATGGCATCGACTACGAACCCTGGCACTGGATGTGGCATCCCGCGCAAGTCGGCAATGGAAAACCGCCAGGACTGTGACGCGCTCACGGGTTCGGCGCAGCACACGGGAATTTGCACGAAAGCGAGCTCTTCGCTTTCCAACCATCTTGGAAAGTTTATGGACATACGATTCAATCGGCGCCTCGCGGTGTGGATGTGGCTCGCGGGGATGCTCGGCGTAGTCTGCGTCTCGGTTCTGGTCGTACCAGATCTTCTGAAAGGCCATGCTCTGCCTTTACCTGTCTGGGCAATTTCTTCTATCACTCTTGTCCAAGGAGCGCTCTTTCTGGCGCTCGCGGTTGTGGCGGGGGTTGCGTTCGCGCCAAAGGTCGGACTTCGCGCACCGTTGTTCGAGGCAATCGCCCACCAGACTTCCCCGGCAACAGCGCTCCGATCCCAACTCGTTCCAGGACTGCTGGGAGGACTAGCCGGTGGCGCATTGCTATTGTTCCTTTCGTCCTGGCTGCCTCGCGAACTTGCAGTGGCGGCAGAGGAAGTAGCGATCCCGCTCTATGCCCGCCTACTCTACGGCGCCATCACCGAGGAATTGCTGCTCCGGTGGGGCCTCATGACGCTTCTGCTTTGGCTGTTATGGCGATTTGGACAGGGCTCACGTGCGTTTCCAACTGCTTTGCTCGTCTGGCTGGCTATTGTTTCAAGCGCGGTGCTGTTCGGCGTCGGCCATCTGCCGGCAGCCCATTCACTCGCTGGAAACCTCACGATTCATATCGTGGCGTTCGTCGTAGTTGGCAACGCGCTGTTTGGCGTGATTGCAGGCTGGTTGTTTTGGCGCTTCGGGTTCGAGTCGGCCGTAATCGCGCATGGCCTGGCACATATCATCGGTTGCATTGCCGCAGCAGTCTGACTCGTCCAGCCGTGACGGGCTGCGAGCTGCCTAGTCCTGCGACCGGCGCACGGGTTTCCCGGCCACTGGCGCACGACTCGCATCGCAGATCTTCCAGAGATAGCGGCAGGCGTGGCTTCGGTACGGCGACCAGCGGGCACCGAGCACAGCGAGCTCACGCGGTGTCGGCATGGGTGTGGCCGCCAGACGCGCGGCACCCGGCGCGCGACGATTTGCGCTTCGACGCGGCATCGCAAGCAGGACCTGTGCGCCCTTGCGAACGCCGAGGTCGTCCACGGCGAGCACATCGGGACGCCCCAGACGGAACAGCAGCAGCATCTCGACCGTCCAGCGCCCGATGCCGCGTACCGCGCTGATGCGTTCGATCAGCTCGTCGTCGCCCAGACGATCGAGGTCGTCGTGGCTCGGCACCTGGCCCGACAGTGACTTTTCGGCAAGATCGCGCAACGCGAGCTGCTTGTTGCCCGAAACGCCACAGGCGCGGATGGCGTCCGCAGATTGCGCGAGGAGCGCTTCCGGCGTCAGTCGCGATGACCCGAGTTGTCGCTCCACGCGCCCGACGATCGTGGCAGCCGCCTTACCCGCCAGCTGCTGGTAGAGGATTGCGCGTGCCAGCGCATCGAACGGCTCGAATGGATCAACCCACGACGGTTCGAGCGGGCCGATTTGCTCGATCCACCAACCCAATACCGGATCAGCCGACGACAGGTGCGCGCTCGCGGCCTCGAGATCATAGCCTCGGCCCGCCGGTGTCCGTCCGGCGACGGAGACAGTCGCATTTCGGGACGGGCTGGCCCGTACCGGCACTACGGCGCCTCGGGCGACTTCAGCAGAGCCGCGCGTTCGGGCAGGAATCCAGCGCTTCGGTGTGGCGGCAGTTCGAACGTCCATGCCTGCCACTGCCGGTTGAAAGCCGTCACCGCAGGAGCGACATGCGCGGGATCGGCAGCACGATCGGGAACCGCTGCCTGCTCTGGAATCGACGCGTCTGCAGCCGCCCCCGCGTCATCGTCCGACTGCGGCTTTCCCGGAACGGTCGATTCGACTTGCGGAGCGGCCGCGGTGGGAATCGCGTTCAACTGCACGAAGGTCTTGCCCTTTTTCTGCCACGCAACCGCGGCAATCGTGACGCCGTTGCGGAGCGCGAACTGAAGCCCGGTCGCACCGGTGCTGGGAGGCTTGGCGTCGCTGCGCGCATGCACATCGACGAGTTCGAGCTCGCTCAGCGCACCTGCGCTGGATGCACCCGCAAAAGGCGCAGCCATCTCCGCCGCGTCCGCTCCCTCCATCATCCACGTTTCGTCAGACGCGTTCGCGCCCGACGCCGTGCCAGCCGCCTCGGCGGATTCAGTCCCGGAACCTGCGCCCGGGTCGGCCTCGGTGTTGGGGATGGCGTTGGCGCTGGCGCGATCGGCTGCCGCGCGGACCAGCGCGAAGGCTTCGTCTCCACGCTTCACGTCGATGCGCTCGATGCGCGACGGCGCGATATCGACGATGCGCTTTTCGAGCCAGCGCTGTGGCTCGCGCTCGATGACAATCCTGCCGTTGACGAGCCAACTCTGCGGGTCGGTCCCGCTGCGCACGAACGTGCCCCCGCCGAGCTGTTCGGCGTTGCGCCCGACGGTGATTGCCAGGGGCTTGGCCAGCCCCTCGATTTCCACCTGCGCGCCGGTGGCCGTTTTCGAGGCGATCGCCTCGACGCCGAGCGATGCATGGCTCTCGGCGCGCGCGGTTTTCGCCTCGACGCGCCGGGCATCCGACAGTTGCAACAGCAAGGTGCGCAGCGTCGCGGTGTCCGCTGGATAGCGCCCGCGCTCGACGACGACGAACCCCGATCCATCGCGTTCGAGCGTGACGAGGCGCTTGTTGCCGGCTCCCGTGATGCGAATGGCATTGACCTGATCAAGGTCCTGGCGCAGCCCCGGCAGCCACTGCTCGGCCTGCGCTTCGCTGCTTCCGGATTTGCGCGACATCAGCCAGGCAGCGCCTACCAGCACCAGTACCGCCACGAGAAAAAGGGGCCAGAAGCGGCTGCGCATGGGCGCGTTCATCCGGTATGGGCAGTGCGGGTGGCACGCCGTCGCCACGCAGCATAGACCAGCGCGAACACTCCAACTGCGAGCGGCACCAGGACAATGTTGATGAACTTTAGCCGGTTGCCGAGGGATTCGATGTCGGCGTCCAGCCGGCGACGGACCTCACGGAGATCCTTGCGGATGCGTAGCTTTCGTGACTGGAAGCGTTCGAGCTCGGCGTTCTGCGCAGGCGTCAGCAGATTGCCCCCCTCCCCTGCACGAGCACTTTGCAGATCGTTGAGCTTCTTTTCGGTGTCCGCAAGCTCCGCGTTGAGTTCGGTTTCCTTTTGCCGGAAACGCGTGTCCGCCTGCAGGCGCAACGCTTCCACGCGGGAAAACGGACGCGCGGAAATTGCCCTGCCCCGCACGCCGATGAGGTCCGTCGAACCCGTGAGGTTGTCGACGGCGTTGACCGCGAGATCGCCGTTGTTCGCGAAAGCATTCATCACCGTCTGCTGGAAGAAATTCTGGGTCTGCACCCACAGGCGGTCGGCCAGGAAATCCGTGTCGGCCACCACGACGATGCTCGTCTCACGGACCGAAGCCGTGAGGTGACCCTTGCCCTGCCGGTTCGGAAAAGCCGTCGTGAACCGGCCCTGCAGACGCGCCGCAAGCACATGGCTGGTCTTCGACGACACGAAGTCGCGCAGCAGGTCGGCGGGGTCCGGTTGCAGTCGCATGCGCTCCGCATCGACCAGCATCGAATCGGATGTCGACTGGATGAGCGGCGTCAATTTGACGCTTGCGCGCTCGCGCTGGTTCAACGCACCGACGCTCGCCATGTTGATCACGGCGAGGTTTGCGGTGACCACGTCCTTCTGGTTGAGCTGCTGGACGCCGTAGCCCACGATGGCGGGGTGGCGCATCTGGCCACCGTCCGGGCTCTGCACCGTGAGCGCGGCTTGCGCATCGAGCAGAACCTGCGAGGCATCGAACTGCACGCCCCATTGTTCGAGCAGTGGGCCGGGATCGGAACTCCGGTCGGCGAGCATTGCCGCCATCGGATCCTCGGGATCGCTGCTTGCAGTGTCGAGTTCCGCATACGGATCGACGAACAGCAGGAGGTGCCCGCCGCGCAGCACGAACTGGTCGATGGCGTACAGGAGATCCCCGGACCACCCCTTGGGATGCACGACGATCAGGGTGTCGATCTCCGGCGCGATGGTGGCATCCATGGCGGGATCCAGCATCCGCACATCGAACAACTCCTGCCAACCCGCAAGCACCGCCCAGAGCTGCCGGATCTGGCGCGTGGCGGGATCGAGCGCCGCCGCCATCGGCAGGCTGGTGAGCAATCCGACCACCGGCTTCTTCGGATGCGCGAGGGTGTAGACGAGCTTGACCAGGTCGTATTCGAGGAATGCCTCCTTGTCCGGTTGCAGGAAAGGGATCGAGGCCTGCTCGCCGGTCGAGCTGCTGCCCGACAGTCCGAAAAACACACTGCTGTCGCCCGCCGCGCCGAGCGGTATCGCCGTGAGGCCAAGTGCGCTGGCCCGGTCTTCGTCCTCCGAAAACGGTTTGGGGTCGATGACGGTAACCCTGAGCCTGCCCTTGCTGGCCGCTGCCATTTCGTCGAGGAGTTCACGTACACGCGTCGCATAGTTGCGAATGAGCGGAATCTCTGCGGTGGCTTCGTCCGAGTAGTAGAAGCGGATGTCGATCGGTTCGTCGAGCGAGCCAAGCACTTTGCGTGTCCCGTCGGACAAGGTGTAAAGCCCCTGGCGAGTGAGGTCGAGCCGTGCCCCGGTCACTCCGAGCTGCACGATGACCAGCACGCCCAGCGTGATCAGGGCCACGAGGGCCAGACGGCCGTAGTGGGCGAAGCGCGGCAGGGACGTCATCAGTCGCCTTTCTTCCGTTCGATCACGAACACGGTGGCGTAGAGCCAGAACGCGATCATCAATGCGAAGTACACGATGTCGCGCGCGTCGAGCACACCTTTTCCGATGGCCCCGAAGTGCGTGAGAAAACTGAGGGAAGCGATGGAATCGATGACCGGCTGCGGCAGACCCAGTGCGCGAAACAGGTCGAGCACCAACGGCAGCCCCGCCAGAAGCAGCAGCAGGCAAACGACCACGGTCAGGATGAACGCGATGATCTGGCTGCGCGTCGCAGCGGACAGGCAGGATCCGATGGCGAGAAATGCTCCCGCCATGAGCAGGCTGCCCAGGTACCCCGCAAGGATGACGCCGTGGTCAGGCTCGCCGAGATAGGCCACCGTGAACCAGAGCGACGCGGTGAGCGCTAGGGCGATGGCAGTGAATGTCCACGCCGCAAGGAATTTGCCGAGCACCGCAGCGCCCAGTGACAGCGGCTGCGTGAGCAGGAGTTCTATGGTGCCGCTCGCACGCTCCTCGGCCCAGAGGCGCATCGAAAGTGCCGGAACCAGGATCAGGTAGAGCCACGGATGGAAAGTGAAAAACGGCTGCAGATCGGCCTGGCCACGTTCGAACAGCGCGCCGAGGTAAAACGTGAACGCGCCGGCGAGCACCAGGAAGATCACGATGAACACGTAGGCTACGGGCGTCACGAAATAGCTCGCAAGCTCCCGGCGGAACACCGACAACATGCCTTTCACGGCAACACCACCGGCGCATCTGCACTTGCGGGATCCGCGCCTGCCCCAGGTCGCGTGAGTCTGCGAAACACATCGTCGAGCCGCCCGCGTTCGCGCGAGATCTCCTGCACTTCGACCTGATCCTCCCGAAGCGTGCGCTCAACCTCCGCATACAGGTCGATGCCAGGCCGCGCCAGCGCCAGCACACGCTCGCCGCCGGGCTCGGCTTCGACCGACGCGACCCCTGCGAGCCTGAGCAGGCGATCGCGCACGACCACGGGATGCGTGGCGCGGATGCCGATGGCGCCGGTATAGCGGGATTGCGCGATGAGAGATTGCGGTGTCGCATCGGCCACGATGCTGCCGTCGTTGATGATGACCACGCGCGTGCACACGGCTTCGACTTCCTCGAGGATGTGCGTCGAAACGATCACGGTCTTGTCGCGCATCGCATGGATGAGCGCACGCACTTCGTGCTTCTGGTTGGGGTCCAGTCCGTCGGTGGGTTCGTCGAGCACCAGCACCGGCGGGTCGTCGATGATCGCCTGCGCCAGCCCCACGCGGCGGCGGAAGCCTTTCGACAGGGTGTCGATGGTCTGTGACCACACTCCCGCGAGATCCAGCCGGGCTACGACGTCATCGAGTCGCTGGCGGCGACGACCGCCCTCGACTCCGCGCAGGTCGGCGATGAATCCCAGGAATTCACCGACGCGCATCTCACCGTAGCTCGGGGCACCTTCCGGCAGGTAGCCGAGTTTGCTGCGGGCTGCGAGAGACTCGTTGACCACGTCGAGTCCGCAAATGCGCGCGCAGCCGGAACTCGGCGTCAGGAAACCCGCCAGCATTCGCATCGTCGTGGTCTTGCCGGCCCCGTTGGGGCCGAGAAAACCCAGAACCTGGCCGGGCTCGACTCGGAACGTGACTCCTGCGACGGCCGTATGAGCGCCGTAGCGCTTGGTCAGCTGCTGCGCCTCGATCATCGACGCGCAGCCGCGGGTCGCCTCGCTGGCGTGATTGCCGCGAGAAGTTTCCTCAGGTCGAAGCGTTGCCCTACCGAGGGCGGCCGGAAACGCAGACTCACTCGACGGGCATGTACAGCACGGTGGTCGGGTTCGGCTGGAACTGCGCGCCCTCGGGCACGACGGTCTCCGGCCATTCTTCCCAGGTGCCCTTGTAGTCGGGGTCGTAAGCGTAACCATGCGTGAGCGCATAGGCGCGCTGCATGTCGCGCGGCCGGTTCAGGCCGACCCGATGTCCCACATAGCTGATCCGGATCGCCTCCGCCGCCGGCAACTGGCCGATCCGGACATTTCCGGTGGGGGCGACACCGTCCACCGACTCGACGGGGATTCCCATCTGGAAAATATTCTTCTCGTCCCCGAGATCGACGACGACGCGCGTGCGCGGCCCGGTGGCCACGAGATTGTTGGCCGCGAGGAAAGCCTCCACTTCGGTCCACGCCGATTCCTGCACCACCTCGGCACCGTCCCATTCGATGGGAATGGAAGTGACTTCCGATTCGACGTAGAGGAATGGCTTGGCCTCGGTGTCCACCAGCCGCACATCAACCTGGCTGTAATCGACGTTGGGATAAGTCGCCATCGTCGTGGCCAGCCGATTGAGGCTGGTACGCATGAGTTCACCCATGCGGCCGTTCAGGTACATGCCCTGGTAACGGCAGAGCAGATCCCACTTGCAGTCGAGGCCGACCTTCCACAGCAGGCGTGTAGCGCCCGTCTTGGGCTGCGTGCGAAGGAAGAACGTCGATTTCTTGTCCTGTCCACGCCAGGGGTTGGTCAGCTTCGAAACGACCTTTTCATTGGGTACCGATTCGATGATCTCGAGGCTGCCCTTGCCAACGTCCTTCTCGAAACTGTCCCACGAAAATTTCGCGCCCTCGCCTGACGGCGGTCCGCTGACCTGGAGCTTGGCGCGCCGGTCGGATGCGGTGAAGGCCGAGATGTTCGCAAACTTGCGATACCCGTTGACCGTATCGAACACCTGCGAGATGGGATTGGTCAGCTCGACCGAACGCTCGACCGTCGCCTTGCTCGGCAGGAAGACTCCGATCACCACGAACAGGAGTACGACGACGACGAACGCGATCAGAAGTTCCAGAAGGCGGATCATGAGCGGGGGCAATCCTCGAGGGGCGGTCGCAAGGCCGCCAATCCTACCCAAGACGCGAGTCCGCAGCTACCTGTAGAGCCGAGCTACGCTCGGCTGGGTCGCTTTCCGCATCCTCAGCGGAGCATGGCTCCGCTCCACAGAACCTTCACGTTCACACCATCCCGAGTTCGAATGCCTTGAGGACGGCGCGCGTACGGTCGCGGACGCCCAGCTTGGAAAGGATGTTGGAGACGTGGTTCTTGACCGTGCCCTCGGCCACGCTGAGCGAATTGGCGATCTCCTTGTTGGAGTACCCGCCGGCCATGAGTCGCAGGATCTCGGTCTCGCGTTCGGTCAACGGGTCGGGCTGGTCGAGGCTCGCGAACTCGTTGTGCATTCGTTCGAGCCCGGACAGCAGCCTCTGGGTCACCATCGGCTGAACCAGCGAACCTCCCTCCGCAACGGTCTTGATTGCGTCGACCAGCTGGTCGAGCGACACGTCCTTTAGCAGGTATCCGCGCGCACCCGCCTTGAGGCCGGCCAGCACCAGCTGGTCATCGTCAAAGGTGGTCAGGATGATCGTCGGCGGCAATGTGCCGCGTTCGCGCAGCGTGTTGAGCACGTCCAGCCCCGACAACCCGGGCATGCGCATGTCGAGCAGCACGACGTCGGGATTCACTGCCGGGATGACCTCCAGCGCCTGCTTTCCGTCGATCGCCTCGCCCACCACCCGCACCGAGTCGGACAATTCGAGCAGGCTGCGCACCCCCTGGCGCACGAGCGTCTGGTCGTCGACCAGGCAGACGGTGATGAAGGGTTTTGCAGTCATTCCACATTCTCCAGTGGCAGCATGGCTTCCAGCACGAATCCGCGTCCCGCTCCGCTGGAGACGTCGAGGCGTCCGCCGAAACGGGCCAGCCGCTCGCGCATCCCTATCAGGCCGTTGCCCTGCACCAGCTTGTCGCTTCCGACACCATCGTCGTGGGCATGCATGTGCAACACGTTGCTGCTATCGCGCACAAAGCGCAACCAGAGATTGACAGCACCCGCGTGCCGCACTGCATTGGTGATGGTTTCCTGCGCACAGCGCAGCAAGACCTGCGCGCGCTGCGGATCGTCCACCGCGAACTGTTCGGGCATGTCGAGATGAATGCGCAATCCGGGCACGCCCTCGGTCAGCGTGGCGAGTGCCTTGCGCAGGTCGATCGCCTCGGCGTGCCGCAACTGGCTCACGGCCTCGCGCACGTCCGCGAGCAGCAGCTTCGCCAGGGTCTGCGCCTGGCGGACGCGTTCGCGCGCCGGTCCTTCGACGATGTGGCTGGCCACTTCGAGGTTGAGGCTGAGCGCCGTCAGGTGATGCCCGAGCAGGTCATGGAGTTCGCGGGAGATGCGCACGCGCTCGCCCATGCGGCTCGACTCCGCCAGGAGTTCGCGGGTCGCCCGCAATTCGGCGTTGAGGCGACGTTGTTCCTCGCGTGCTTCCGCCTGCCCCTTCGCGACCAGTGCAGTGACGAAAGTGAAGCTCGAAAACCCGAGGTACAACGCGCTTTGCAGGCCTGCCTGCAGCAGTGTCCAGCCTGGCAGGTTGGCAAGTGTGGGAATGATGCTGACGCTGCTGAGCACCGCCCACGCGATCGCGTAGCGCAAGGGCATCATCCAGGGCAGCACGCCCGAGATCACCACCAGCAGGATGCCTGCGAGGCCACTCTCGCTGAAATAATTGATGCCGAGCGATGCGAGGTTCATCACCAGCAGCAGGGGCAGCCGCCAGCGCGACGGCCGACGCGTGCCGAGATCGCGTGTCACCAGCCAGTAGGACGCACCGAACGCGAGATAGCTCGCCCACCAGCCGCGCAGTTCGAAGCCGTCAGTCTCGACGTCGGGCAGCCAGAACTGCTGCAGCATCGGCAGGCCGACGCACAAATAGGTGAACAGGCCTGCATAGCGCAGCAGGTCGATGTGGTTCCAGCGAGGCCAGCGCATTGCCCCATCTTGAACCCCGGCTCCATTCGCCACAATGCGCCACAGGTCACGCGCCGCTTTCTGGCGGCGAGGGTGCGCCGTGCACCAGCCCCCGGAGTCCGTCATCCAAACGGGTATGGGCCCCGTTTGTAACGGGTGGTCACTTTTGCGCGTGGCATAATCCGCGCTGTCGGATTCACGCCCCCGCGGATGCCCATGACCCTCTCGTTGCGCGATGCCCGCGAAGCCGATCTCGATCAGTTGCTGGGAATGAACAACGCCGCGGGTGCAGCGATCCTGCCGATCGACGGGTCGCGCATGCGCCACCTGTTCCGCCAGGCCGCGTACTTCCGCGTGGCGCAGATCGACGATCACCTCGCGGGCTTCCTGATCGGCCTCGATGCCGGCGCCGACTACGACAGCAGCAACTACCATTTTTTCTCGCAACGCTACCCCGCATTCACGTACATCGACCGGATCGTGATCGCGGCGGCGTATCGCGGTGTCGGACTCGGGCGCGTGTTCTACGCCGACGTGCAGAGTTACGCGGAGGTGCGCTCGCCCTGGCTCACGTGCGAGGTCATGCTCGAACCGCGCAACGATGCGGTGGTGCTGTTCCATGGCACCTACGGATTCCAGGAAGTCGGCCAGCAGTGCATGCCCGACGGCGAGCACGTGAGCCTGCTTGCCAAGGAACTGTGCAGCTATCCCTATGTCGCCCGCACCTATGGGGAGCAGTTGCCCGACGAGCCGTGGCTGCGTGGGCGTCGCGATGCGATGGCGTCGCTGCCGATGGCGGCCAGCGCCGTCTGATCCGGGTTGCGGGCATGCTGGTCTGCCGCGATCTCCGCTCCGGCGAACTGCGTGCCCTGCTCGCCCGGTTTGGCCTCGAGCTGGTTGAAGTTGCCGACGGGGAGCCGTTGTCCGGAAGTTTCTGGGGCGAGCCTGAAGCGGGCGTCGTGGGCCACCGGGTTTTCGTGCGTGCGGACACGCCCGTGCACTCGGCACTGCACGAAGCCTGCCACCTGCTCGTCAAGCCCGAGCGGGAGCGTGCGCTCGTCCACACCGATGCCAGCGATTCCATCGAAGAAGAAGACGCGACCTGCTATCTGCAGATCGCGCTCGCGGACGGGTTGCCCGGGGTAGGCCGCGACAGGCTCATGGCCGACATGGATGCGTGGGGCTACAGCTTTCGCCTCGGCTCGGCTCGCGCATGGTTCGAGCAGGATGCGGACGACGCACGCGCGTGGCTCGGCACCCGCGGATTGCTCGATGCGCAGGGCAAGGCGGTGTTTCGGGCATTCCCCGCCCGCGGGAGCGAACCGTAACCCGCCAAACGCGTTTGGAACCTGCGGGTGACTTCTCAGAGTGCCCTTTCCCGCACGCGCCGCGACGTCACTGCCGCGCCGGGAACCGCTGTAAATACGTCCCTGTACGCTGCGAGGGCGACATCCATGTCGCCCACGCTTCCCGGCACGGCAGCGCCGCCGCGTCGCCTCGAAACTCTTCGTAACCGGTGAGCCCTGTCTTCGGCGATGCAGGACGAATCCGCGAAAGGTTGCGGTGGCGGGAGGCGGGATCGCCTTGCCGCAGGATAAAAGGCTTCACCCGGAGGCAAGGCGATACCGCCTTCGGCCACGTGCCCCCTTGCCGTGGTCCTCGAAGGTACCTATATTTGTACCTGTGCGCGACACTCCCACCGACCGGCAACAGCAAATCCTGGCATACCTGGTGGCGCGACTCGATCGCGGAGAAGGGGCGCCAACCCTGGCCGAGATCGCGAGCACGTTCGGGTTTCGCCAACCGCGTGCGGCGCGCAAGCATCTTGAAGCACTGGCCGCGCACGGACTCATCGAACTCATGCCCGGAGTCGCGCGCGGAATCCGCTTGCCGCGTCGTATGGCGGTGTCGGGCGGGCGGGCCCGTGCACACGCGGCGGAGGAAACCTGGCGCGTGCCGCAACTCGGACGTGTCGCGGCGGGTGCGCCCATCGGCGCGGATGCCGGAGTCGAGCGCGAGCTGACGCTCGACGCGGGACTGTTCCGGTCGCGACCGGATTACCTGCTGCGCGTCGTCGGCAATTCGATGCAGGGCGATGGCATCCTCGATGGCGACCTCATCGCGGTGCGGCGCGTCGTCGAAGCGCAGCACGGCGACACAGTGGTCGCGCGACTCGATGGGGAGCTGACGGTCAAGCGTCTCGAACGGCGCGACGATCGCGTGCGATTACTTCCGCGCAATGCGGCGTTCGCGCCGATCGATCCCTCGCTGCACGACGATTTCGCCATCGAGGGTTTGTTCGTGGGCCTGGTGCGCAGCACCTGATAGGAAATGCATTGATGGGCGCGGTCCTCGAACTCGATGCGGTATTGCGCGACGCCCGCGTATGGCGTGGCCGTGCCGGGCCCGTGTCCGTGCCGGGACCGGCCTCGCAACCCACCGGCCATGCGCCACTCGATGCGGTGCTGCCCGGCGGAGGCTGGCCGCCCGCGGCCTTGTCCGAACTGCTGCTCGCAAGCGACGGCATCGGCGAACTCGCGCTGCTGTGGCCCACGCTCGCGCGCCTGACCACCAACCACGAAACCGTTGCGCTGATCGCGCCACCCTACCTGCCCTACCCCGGCGCCTGGGAAGCGGCGGGCGTCGTACTGGACCGCCTGCCGGTCATCGCCGTGCGCGAAACGCGCGAGGCGTTATGGGCTGCCGAACAGATGCTGCGCGCGGGTTGCTGCGCTGCGGTCGTGTGCTGGCTCAATGCCGCCAATGACCGTGCCCTGCGGCGCCTGGCGGTGGCTGCCGCGAGCGGGCGAACGCTGGGTTTCGTGTTGCGCCCCGCGACCGCCGCGGCGAATCCGTCGCCCGCCGCGCTCCGCCTGGCGCTGGATGCGCGACCGGCACGATTGCGTGTCCTCAAATGCCGGGGCGGATTGCCGCCCACCGCTCCCATTCCACTGCCCGTCCCTGTGCAGCATTGACCTGTCATGGCCTGGGCGTGCGTATGGCTGCCTCACCTGGCGCTGGATGGTGTCCTCCGCGATCGGGCCGATCCGTCGCGCCCGCTGGTGCTGATCGCAGGCCCCGCGCAACGCCGCCGGCTCGTCGCCGTCAACGCCACTGCCGCAGCGTCCGGCTTGCATGCAGGGCAATCGCTCGCGGCAGCGCAGGCACTGCTCGGTCATTTCGATTGTGTCGAGCACGACCCTGCGGCGCACGCGCGCTGGCAACGCCTGCTTGCGAGCGTGTTGTATCGCTACAGCTCGCAGGTCAGCCTCGATTTTCCTGACTCAGTGGTGTTCGAAGTCGCCGGCAGCCTCAAACTGTTCGGACCGTGGCCGCGTTTCGCGGCGCTGCTCCACGCCGATCTCGACGCGCTGGGTTTTCGCCATCACCTGGTGCTCGCGCCCAATCCCTGCGCGGCCTGGGTGCTGGCGCAAAATTACGCGGAACTCGCGCTTGATACACCGCACGCATTGACGCATGCATTGGCGCAGGTGCCCATCGATCGCTCCGAACTGCCCATCAAGGTGACGGAGGCCTTGCGTGCGATGGGATTGCGCACGCTCAAGCAGGTCTTCGCGTTGCCGCGCGCGGCCCTGGTGCGGCGCTTCGGGCCGGACGTGCTGGCGCACCTGGATCGCGTGCGCGGCGCGGCTCCCACTCCGCTGACGTGGTACCAGCCACCCGATCGTTTCGATGAACGCGTCGAGTTCAACTTCGATGTCGAGTCGAACGAAGCGCTGTGGTTTCCGTTGCGACGCCTGGTGCAGGATCTTGCCGCCTTCCTGACCGGACGCGACGGGGGGGTGCAGCGTTTCGAGGTACTCCTGGAACACGATGGACGTGCAGCGACATCGGTGTCGATCGGATTGCTCGCGGCCGAGCGCGAGCCGCGCCTGCTGTTCGAGATCGCGCAAAGCCGCCTCGCGCAGGCGAGCGTGCCTGCGCCGGTGCGTGCGATGCGCCTGCGTGCGGATGAGTTGCCGCCGTTCGTGCCGGCCGGAGGCGATCTGTTCGCACCCAATGCGGCGCAGACGCTGGCGTGGCCGCAGCTGCGTGAACGACTGCGCGCGCGCCTCGGCGCCGGGCAGGTGTACACGCTGCGTGTCGAAGCCGATCATCGACCCGAGCGCGCGTGGCAACGTGTAGAGCGGAGCTGTGCTCCGCAGCCCCAACCGCAAGCCTTTTCTGCACACGCGTCGGCTGCGCACACCTCGGCTTCTGTAGAGCGGAGCTATGCTCCGCTGGCGGAGCCTCGAGGTCCCAGCCGAGCGCAGCTCGGCTCTACAAAAGCCACGCCTGGAGTCGCGGAGACCGAAGCGCGCTACGCCTTCGCGCTGCGCACGATTCCGCCGCTGCGGCCAGGCTGGCTGTTGCCGCGTCCGATTCCCTTGCGCAGCCGCGAGCTGCGCATCCTGAGCGGCCCCGAGCGAATCGAGTCGGGCTGGTGGGACGGGGGCGACGTGCGGCGCGACTACTACGTGGTGGAAACCGCCGAAGGCCAGCGCGCCTGGGCCTATCGCCCGAGCGGCGAGGAAGGCCCTTTCATGCTGCACGGCTGGTTTGCCTGAGCATGCCTGCGTCGGTCACCGTCATCGACAGAAAAATGCATGGAACCGGGGCCGCGCGCACGGCCCCTCTCCCCGCTGACCCCTTGCCCGCCTACGCCGAGCTGCACTGCCTCAGCAACTTTTCGTTCCTGCGGGGCGCATCGAGCGCGCGCGAACTTTTCGAGCGCGCGCGGACGATGGGCTACAGCGCACTGGCGATCACGGATGAGTGCACGCTGGCCGGTATCGTGCGCGCGTTCGAGGCCGCACGCGACACCGGCATCAAGCTCATTGTCGGCAACGAGATGCAACTGGCCGATGGGCCGAAGATCGTGTTGCTGGTCGAGAACCTCGAAGGTTACGTGCGCCTGTGCGAACTCATCACGCGCGCGCGGCGGCGCAGCGCCAAGGGCCGCTATCGCGTGGTGCTCGAGGATTTCCGTCAACCCGGTGTCGCGAACCCGAACGCAGGATTGCTGGCCTTGTGGGCTCCTCCACACGGCGACGATGCAACGTGGGCGGAATGGCTGCACGAGTGTTTCCCGGAACGCGCGTGGCTCGCGCTCGAGCTGCATCGTGGCGCCGACGATGCGCAGCGCCACGACACGGTCGAGATGCTGGCTGCGCGACATGCCCTGCCGATCGCCGCTGCCGGCGACGTGCACATGCACGTGCGGCGTCGCCGTGCCCTGCAGGACACCGTCACCGCCATACGACATCGCACCACGGTCGCGCAGGCCGGCGCGCATCTGTTCCCCAACGGCGAGCGGCACCTGCGCACACGTGCGGCACTCGCGGCACTCTATCCCGCAGAGGCCCTGCAGGAGACCACGCGCATCGCCGCGCGCTGCAGCTTCGTGCTCACCGAGATCCGCTACGAGTATCCGCGCGAGCTCGTGTCCGCGGGGCACACGCCGGCCTCGTGGCTGCGGACCTTGACCGAGGAAGGCGCGCGCTGGCGCTGGCCCGAAGGCACCCCGAGCAAGGCACAAGGACTCATCGAGCACGAACTCGCGCTGATCGCGGAACTCGGTTACGAGAACTATTTCCTGACCGTGCACGACATCGTGCGCTTCGCTCGCGGCGAGGGCATCCTCTGCCAGGGCCGGGGTTCCGCCGCGAACTCGGCGGTGTGTTTCGCGCTCGGCATCACCGAGATCGATCCGGCGCGCATGAGCATGCTGTTCGAGCGCTTCATCTCGAAGGAACGCAACGAGCCGCCCGACATCGATGTCGATTTCGAGCACGAGCGGCGCGAGGAAGTGATCCAGTACATTTACCGTCGCTACGGCCGCGAACGCGCGGCGCTCGCCGCCACGGTGATCTGCTATCGCGGCAAGAGCGTGGTGCGCGACGTCGCCCGCGCTCTCGGCTACAGCATGGACCAGGTCGACCAGCTGAGCCGTGTGGTCGGACACTGGGATGGCCTCGACGATATCGACGAGCGCCTGCGCGAGCATGGCTTCGACGCCGGCAGCGCGCAGGTACGGCGGCTGATCGGTCTGTCCCGCGAACTGATCGATGCACCTCGCCATCTCTCGCAGCACGTCGGCGGCTTCGTCATCGCCGAGCAGCCCCTGCATACCCTGGTGCCGGTCGAGAACGCGGCGATGCCCGATCGCACCATCATCCAGTGGGACAAGGACGACCTCGATACGCTGGGCCTGCTGAAGGTCGACTGCCTCGCGCTCGGCATGCTGACCTGCATACGCAAGTGCCTGGATCTCCTGCGGGCGCACCATGGCATCGACCTCACGCAGGCCACCATTCCCGCCGAGGACCCCGACACCTACGCGATGATCCAGAAGGCCGACACGATCGGCGTGTTCCAGATCGAATCGCGCGCGCAGATGGCGATGCTGCCGCGTCTCAAGCCCGCCTGTTTCTACGATCTAGTGATCGAAGTCGCGATCGTGCGACCCGGGCCCATCCAGGGCAACATGGTGCATCCCTACCTGCGGCGCCGGCAGGGACTCGAGCCTGTCGAGTATCCCTCCGAGGAACTGCGCGAAGTGTTCGAACGCACGCTCGGCGTGCCGCTGTTCCAGGAACAGGTGATGCAGCTCGCCATCGTCGCCGCGGGCTACACCGCCGGCGAAGCCGACCAGTTGCGTCGCTCGATGGCCGCGTGGCGGCGTCGCGGCGGACTCGAGCACCACCGCCAGCGGCTGCTCGAAGGCATGACCGCGCGCGGCTACCCCGCGTCGTTCGCCGAGCGCGTGTTCGAGCAGATCAAGGGCTTCGCCTCGTATGGCTTCCCCGAATCGCACGCCGCCAGTTTCGCGCTCATCACCTACGTCAGCTGCTGGCTCAAGTGCCACCACCCTGCCGCATTCGCCTGCGCGCTGCTCAACTCATTGCCGATGGGTTTCTACGCGCCGGCGCAGATCATCGCCGACCTGCGCCGGCACGGCGTCGCGGTGCGCCCCGTCGATGTCCTCTGCAGCGAGTGGAATTCCACGCTGGAAAAGGATGCGCTGCGCATGGGCCTGCGCGAGATCCGCGGATTCTCCGAGGAGGCAGCGGAGCGCCTGGTCGTCGCGCGCGATCAGCGCGCCTTCGTCGACGTTGATGACCTGTGCCGGCGCGCGCAACTCGACGCGCGTGCGCGCAGCCTGCTCGCACGTGCCGATGCGTTGCGCAGTCTCGCCGGTCATCGTCATCGCGCGCATTGGGAAATCGCGGGTGTGGAAGCACAGCGTCCGCTACTGGAAGCCATCGCCCCCACCACCGAATCGCGCGTGACCATCCCGCCACCCACCGCACGCGAACGCGTGATCGAGGATTACGCACTCTTCGGGCTGACGCTCGGCAGTCATCCCCTCGCCCTGCTCCGCGACTCGCTCAAGGCGCGGCGTTGCCGCGGCAGCCGTGAAGTGCGCGCGCTGGCGCATGGACGCAGCGTGCGGTACGCGGGCCTCGTCACCATGCGACAGCGCCCCGCGACCGCGAGCGGCGTCACCTTCGTGACGCTGGAAGACGAACACGGCATGGTCAACGTGGTGGTGTGGCGGGACCTCGCCGCGCAGCAGCGCCGCGTTTTGCGCGAGGCGCAACTGCTCGAGGTCGAGGGCCGCGTTGAAACCGACGGCAACGTGCAGCACCTCATCGCGCAAAGGCTAGGCGACCTGTCGAGCCTGCTCGGCGGGCTGGATACCCGCTCCCGCGACTTCCGCTAAAAACTCCGCACGCAGCGCTCAACGACTCCTGGTGGACTTCGCTCCAGTGGACTTCACTCCAGTGGACTTGGCACCAGTAGACGCGCGCACCATGAAAGTGACCTTCATCACGACGCGGTACTCGGTGACCTTGCCATTGGCCACGATCACACGATGATCCTTGATCCAGGCGCCGGTCACGTCGCTGACCGAATCGGTGGCGCGCGCCAGACCCTGGTCAATCGCATCCTCGAAGCTCTTCTTGCTGCCGGAAATTATCTCGATGACTTTTGCGACGGACATGGTGCTGACTCCAGGTGTTTGGGGCGACGGAATGCCATGATGCTACTTTCACACTGAACGTGCCGCGCAAATCAGCAGCTCCAACCCATGCGCACGTGATCCACGTCAATGAAGGCGGCAGGCGAATTGTCTAAAGTGCAATCTCGTCCATGCCGTGCAACGTCCGACACGCCTGCCGGACCGCACGCCAACCCGAGGTTTCCCATGTCGATCAGTCCTATTGCTCGCGCGCTGAGCGTCGCCATCGGCGCCGCCTCTCTCCTGGCCGCCGCTCACGTCGATGCGATATCGATCACGCGCAACTTCACGGCGAGCTGGTTCGACCCTGCTCACTCGGGCCACGGATTCAACATCGAAGTGATCGATAGCGCGAGCGGCAAGTCCATGATCGCGTTCTGGTACACGTTCGACGCGAGCGGAGCGCCGGTCTGGCTGGTGGGCCAAGGGCCCGTCATCGGCGACCGGGCCTTGCTGGACACGCAGATCGTGAGTGGCGGTCGCTTCGGCAACAGCTTCGATCCCGCACAGGTGCTGCGGCGCCCGTGGGGAACTCTCGATGTGCGCTTCACCGACTGCAATAACGGCAGCGTCGCGTGGTCGCCGGCGCTCCCGGGCTACGGCGCGGGCAGCATGCCCATAACTCGGCTCACCCAGTTGTTTGGAAGTGCTTGCACCGGCGGGGTTTCGGATGATGTCAACACCGGTGCCGCCGAAATACTGATCAACCAGGCATTTACCAATACAGGTGTGGCGCCCGCAGCCAGCGGTCACATCAAGTTCGACCAGCGCGCGTCGCGAACAGAATTCGATGTGGAAGCCGAGGACCTCCCAACCGGGCCGTACGACCTGGTTGTCGGCAGCCAGGCGCGCGCGATCCTGTCCGTAACAGCGATTCCCGGAGGAACCCGCGGGGAAGTTGAATTTCGAAGCCCGGTTGAATCCGGGAATCTACTCCTGGACTTCGATCCGCGCGGCCAGACAGTGTCATTGCGACGCGGGGGCACGACATACCTGTCGGTAACGGTTGCCACGACGTCCAATACGGCACCGCCGCCAGGCACGCCCCCGCCAACGGGTTCCGGCGTTTACACCGCGCGTCTGCTGCCGACAGGCGGCGGCGCCGGAGACGGAGACGCGGAGCTGGAGCAACGCGCGACGTCCGTCGAGTTCAAAGTCGAAGCCGAGGACATCGCTGCGGGTGAGTACGCGGTCAGGGTCGGAGGAATCGAACGTGGCCGGCTGCGGGTAACACTCGTTGGGACGCGCCTCCAGGGTGAGCTCGAATTTCGCGCACCCGTCGAACCCGGAAAGCTGTTGCTCGACTTCGATCCTCGCGGACAGCGCGTGGATATCGTCAATGGCACGACGGTGCTGCTGTCGGGGGTCGTGCCCATGACGCCTGACCTGCAGGGCGACGACTGAGCCGAATTGCGATTCCGGTTGACTTGGCGCGAAGTCAGGCGCGGGACGATATTCGGGCTGCGCGCGCGCCGTCTGTTACTTCGCGGCACTGCTGGTGTTCGCCCTCATGTTCGGCATCGCCCGCGCCGACCATCCGCTGGGGTGGTTGCTACGCGCCTTTGCGTGAGGTACCGCCGGCAACTGCCGGAGTCCTTGGCGAGGGGGGCGGTACATGCTTGCGCTCAAGGGCGATCTTCTCGCCGCGTGTTGCCTGCTCGACATCCTGGCGCGCAACCAGTACCGAGATGGCGCTTGTCTCGAGCACCCGGGTGGTTACCGAACCCAGCAGCACCTGCTTGATGCGGTCGCGCCCATGAGAACCCATGACGACCAGGTCGCAGCGGGTTCGTCGTGCGGTGTCGACAATCATGCGTGCGGCGGACATGCCGCCGACGTGATGCGTCTTGCACTCCACGCCCGCGCGTTCCGCACGGCGAGCGATGGCGCCAAGATGCCGGCTGGCTACGGCGCGAGTCTCGGATACGTGCTTCCGGATCAGCGGCATCAGCGGTGAGGCTTCGAATCCCTCGGGCGGCAGGAAGGGTGGCGTTACATAGACCGCGTGCAGGCTGGCGTCGAGCCCCTTGGCGAGCCCCACCGCGTGTTTCGCGGCCAATGTGGAAAGTGCCGAGCCATCCGTGCAAACCAGAATGCGGCGATACATGTCCGCCGCGCCAGTCTTCTGGCCCCGCAAAAGCCCGGCGCGATACACCAGCACCGGGATCGAGCAGGTCGCCAGCACTCGCGTGGTCACCGATCCGAGCCACAACTGTTCGGACGCAGGGCGCCCGTGCGAGCCCACTACCACCAGGTCGCAAAATTCCGCCTTGGCCGAGGCAACGATGGCATCTGCGGGACGCAGCCCCTCCAGGTGCAACACGGTGCATTCGACCCCTGCCCGTTTGGCGTCTGCGCGAACGGCATTCAAGTGCCGGGCAACCGCGGCGTCGGCAATCGGCGTTCCCGGTTTGGAAGTTGCTGGCGATGCGTAGACGACCACGACAGCCGCACCCAACCTGCTCGCCAGGCGAATGCCCCGCTGCACGGCGGCCATTGCAAGCACCGCACCGTCGGTGGCCAACAGGATCCGCTTGTACATCGGGTCGCTCCCCTTACTGGAATTGTGGATTCTGGTGTTCTTTGCGTAGTGATCGCGTCGCGCTGGATCAAGTAATGCGGTCCCAGCGCCGCCAGGGTGCTTCCAGTTACTTGACCAGCGTGACCGGTATTCCGGCGAGATGCACGATTTTCACGGCGACCGAACCCAGGAAAAAACTCCCGCCCTCGCCCAGTCCCCGCGTCCCCATGATGATCCGCGTGCACCCCATTCCGCGTCGCCGACTGGCTCGGTCTGAAGATCCTGCAACGATTGAATTGCACGAATTCGGGCCCAATTGTGGGATCAGGTGCTTGCGGCACCCAGGCCCTGTCCAGCCTCGGCTCATCACAAGGAGAAGCAGATGCAACCCCGCGCGCCACTGGACGCCGGTCGCGAGCTGGACGTGCACCACGACGTGTGCGGCTGGTCCGACCGCGTCGCGCTTTCGATCACGCGCGCGCTGCGGTTTCTCGCCGACACCTTCTTCGCCAAACGCTACGGCAATCGCGCCATAGTGCTGGAAACCGTTGCAGCCGTGCCGGGGATGGTGGGCGCGGCCCTGATCCACCTTCATTGCCTGCGCTGGATGCGCGACGACGAGGGCTGGATCCGCACGCTCATGGAAGAAGCCGAGAACGAGCGCATGCACCTCATGACTTTCATCGAGATCGCGCGCCCGAACTGGCTGGAGCGCATGCTCGTGATGGTGGCGCAGGCCGTGTTCTTCACGTTCTTTCTCGTGTTGTACATCCTGTCGTCCCGTACTGCCCATCGGCTGGTCGGCTACTTCGAGGAGCAGGCCGTGATCAGCTACACCCAGTACCTCGGCGAGATCGACGCTGGCCGCGTCGACAATGTGCCGGCGCCCCAGATCGCGCTCGATTATTGGCAGTTGCCGGCGGATGCGCGATTGCGCGACGTGGTGCTCGCGGTGCGCGCCGACGAGGCGGAGCATCGCGACGTCAACCATACCTTCGCGGACCGGTTGCTGCGCTCCCCGCATCGGGTTGCGCAAGGCGACAGCTGAGCCCGCTGCGCCCGACTCTTTACGCGCGCGGCTCGCTCAGCGGGCCCACTCGATTTGCATCCAGAAATTCGTTGCGTCGCGGGCAAAACCACGGCTGTTGTACTCGGCTAACTTGACCAGGCCGGTCACTGACTTCCACAAGGGAGAGGCCAGCGACGCATTCCATGCCGTGCAGTTTCGCCCGTCTGAATCGCCGCGAAAATCGCGTACCGCGATGAAGGTGTGCAAGGTGCCGAGTGGCGCCCGCAACGAATGCACGCCTTCGAATCCGAGGTGTGCGCAGCCTGTTGCGGCGCGTTGAAACGAACGAATTTCCGTTCAAAACAAAAGGGCCAATGAGCTGTAACTCATTGACCCTTCTATCTTTTATGGCGCGCCCGGAGAGATTCGAACTCCCGACCACCAAGTTCGTAGCCTGGTACTCTATCCAACTGAGCTACGGGCGCTTGATTCTGTTGCTTTTCTTCGCAATCGAACTCTCGGCGCGAAGCCGATCATTTTCTCCGACTGCACCATGGCAGTCAACGCCAATTCCAGCGCAAGTGGCGGAGAGAGAGGGATTCGAACCCTCGATCAGGCTATAAACCCAATACTCCCTTAGCAGGGGAGCCCCTTCGGCCTCTCGGGCATCTCTCCGATTTCTGCTTGCGCTCGGAACTGTGGTTGCAACGGGCGACGCTGTACCAAAACCCGTCGATTCGGAAGGTCTCGCGGCGCGCAAGGGTAGCGGAGCACCCCACCCGTCGCAACGAGCGAGGCATCCGATCACATGAAGTCGCGGCCCGCAGGCCGGTAAATCCTTCTCGATTAAGGGCCAACCATTACAGACTTAGCCCTCGGCCGCAGGGGCGGCTCCACCAGCCTGTTCGCGCTGGATGCGTTGATAGATTTCCTCGCGGTGCACCGGAAGATCCTTCGGTGCGTTGATCCCGATACGTACCTGGTTGCCCTTGACGCCAAGTACGGTAACGGTGACGTTGTCTCCAATCATCAAGGTCTCACCGACCCGACGAGTCAGAATCAGCATTGGCGCTGTTCTCCTAGCTCCGTATTTACATAACCGCCCGAGCAGCCCTGCCGGGTTGGTCCCTGCCGCAAACGCGCGGCGCGTCGCACTTCGCCCGCGCCGGTCGTCCCGCCGGCGATCCCCATCATGCTAGACCCCGACACTAACCGGGGCAACACGAAACCTCGATGCATTCCCGTGCGCGCTTCAGGCCGCAGCGAGTCCCTTCGAGAGGGCCAACGATACGGCAACGCAGCCAGATGACCGGGTGTCAGAAGTCACGCCTGGAGCTTTTGAAGTACCCAGCCTGAGACGTTGCCCAAAATCGTCGCCAGCTCGGGTGAATCCTCGCCGCCGCCTTGCGCGAGATCCGGTCGTCCACCTCCCTTGCCGCCGATCTGACCCGCGACGTGCGCGACAAGTTCGCCGGCCTTGACCTTTTGCAGTGCCGTTCCGCTCACTCCCGCGACCAGCGCGGCTTTGTTTCCAGGCTGGGTGCTCGCGAGGATCACCACGGCGTCGCCGAGCTTGTTCCGCGCCAGGTCCACCGCATCGCGCAGCGACTTCGCATCGAGACCATCCATGCGTGACGCGAGCACCCGAATACCCATGACGTCCTCCGCTCCTTCGAGAGCAACGGCGAGTGCGTCGCCGGTCGCCTTCGCCCGATGTGCGTCGAGTTCGCGTTCGAGGATGCGCTGCCGCTCGAACAGTTGCCTGAGCTTGGCGGTCACGTCTTCCGGGCGCGCATCGAGCATGCGGCTGGTTTCCTCGAGCACGGCGAGGCGATCGCCAAACCAGCGCAGGGCGCCGGTGCCGCTCACGGCCTCGATACGTCGCACGCCAGATGCGATGCCCGACTCACTGATGATCTTGAACAGTCCGATGTCGCCGGTACGCGAGACGTGCGTGCCGCCACAGAGTTCGGTCGAAAAGTCGCCCAAACGCAAGACGCGCACATTCTCGCCGTATTTTTCGCCGAACAGCGCCATCGCACCGAACTCGATCGCCTCCTGCATGCCCATGTGATGGATTTCGGCAGCGCGGTTGGCGCGTATCTCCTCATTCACGAGATCCTCGACACGCGCGAGCTGGTCCGCGCTCATTGCCTCGAAGTGGGCGAAGTCGAATCGCAATCGGTCGGGAGCGACCAGCGAGCCCTTCTGCTGCACGTGAGTTCCAAGAACCTTGCGCAGTGCGGCGTGCAGCAGGTGCGTGGCGGAGTGATTCAGCACCACGGCGCGCCTCCGTTCGGTGTCAATCCGCGCCTCGACGCGATCCCCCGCGTTGAGCTGGCCGGCAAGCACGCGACCGACGTGGCCATGGAATTGCCCGGCGAGCTTGACGGTGTCTTCAACGGCGAATCGCGCGCCGTCGTGTTCGAGCATGCCCTGGTCGCCCTGCTGGCCGCCCGACTCGGCGTAGAACGGCGTGCGGTCGAGGATGACAGTAACGGCGTCCCCTTCGTTGGCGGTCTCGATGAGTGCGCCGCCGCGCACGATGCCGAGCACCTGCACATCCGCGTGCGAAAGGTCGTCGTATCCGGCGAAATCCGTCGCCGCCATCTTGCGCACGTCCTCCCCCGACAACGAGGCGGCCGAGCCGAAACGACTCGCTTCGCGGGCACGCTGCCGCTGTTCCGACATGGATTGCTCGAACCCGTCGAGGTCCACCGCGATTCCGCGCTCACGTGCGATGTCGGCCGTCAGGTCCACGGGAAACCCGTAGGTGTCGTACAGCTTGAAGACCGCCTCTCCGGGTATTGCGCCTCCGCCCGCCACCAGGGCGTCGAGCATGCGCATTCCCTGGTCCAGTGTCTCGGCGAAACGCGACTCCTCGGCAGCGAGCACGCGCTCGACGTGCGCCTGCTGCGCCACCAGTTCGGGATATGCCGCACCCATGATTTCGACCAGTGGAGCAACCATGCGCGCAAAGAACGGTTGCCGGACGCCAAGCATCCATCCATGGCGCAACGCGCGCCGGATGATTCGCCGCAACACGTAGCCACGACCTTCGTTGGACGGGAGGACTCCGTCGACGATGAGGAACGCGCAGGCACGGATGTGATCTGCGATCACGCGCAAGGACTTGTTCTCGAGGTCCTGCGTCGCGGTTGCGTCCCGGGCGGCACCGATCAGATGCGCGAACAGGTCGATCTCGTAATTCGAATGCACGTGCTGCAGTACCGCGGCGATGCGCTCGAGGCCCATGCCCGTGTCCACGCAGGGCGCAGGCAATGGCAGGAGCGTGCCGTCCGGCTGGCGATCGAACTGCATGAAGACGTTGTTCCAGATCTCGATGAAACGATCGCCGTCCTCGTCCGGCGAACCCGGGGGGCCGCCGGCGATGTGCGCGCCGTGGTCGTAGAAGATCTCGGTACAGGGGCCGCAGGGTCCGGTATCGGCCATCTGCCAGAAGTTGTCGGAGGCGAAGGGCGCGCCCTTGTTGTCGCCGATACGGATGATCCGCTCGGCGGGCACGCCAACCTGCTCGTGCCAGAGGGAATACGCCTCGTCATCGGTGTGATAGATCGTGATCCACAGGCGCTCCGCGGGCAGTTTCCACACCTGCGTCAGGAGTTCCCACGCCCAGACAATGGCGTCCCGCTTGAAATAATCGCCGAACGAAAAATTTCCGAGCATCTCGAAGAACGTGTGGTGGCGCGCTGTATACCCGACCTGGTCCAGGTCGTTGTGCTTGCCGCCGGCTCGCACGCAACGCTGCGAGGACACGGCGCGCTGGTAGCTGCGCTTCTCGACGCCGAGGAACACGTCCTTGAACTGCACCATGCCGGCGTTGGTGAAGAGCAGCGTGGGATCGTTGCCCGGCACGAGCGGGCCCGAAGGCACGACGGTGTGCCCACGCGCGCGGAAGAAGTCGAGAAAATCCTGGCGGATATCGGCGGTCGTTTTCATTAGGTTCGTCGGTATGGGAGGCAGTCGCGCACCCGGTTGGCGTTGAGCATCCGGGGCTGCTCTGGAGCGAGCAATCGAAGCGCGCCGATGTCGTCGCAGTCTACCAGCGCAGCCCGCGCGACCACGGATTCAGCCGTCTCGGGTCCCGGCTGCTTCGTGGCGCAACGCGGCGCGGATAGTGTCGCCGTCGAAGCCGCGCCGCTGCAACATCGCGAACGCCTTGCGTTCCGCCGCGAGGTTACCCCGCCCACTTCCGCGGCGACGCAGCGCTTCGCGGGCGACGTCGACCCACTGGGTCGCGTGGTACTCGAGCGCATCGGACTTCGCCGCGGCGACCAGCGACGAAGCGACCCCGGCGGCTCTCAGGTCGGCTTCGATGCGATGGGGACCCCACCCGTCCGCGATGCGCGTCCGGGCCAGCATGTCCGCATATCGTACGTCGCTCTGATAGTCACGCGACGCAAGGTCCTGGACCGCCGCAGCCGATTCGAAGGGATCGAAGCCCCGCTCCACCAGCTTGCGTGTCAGCTCGGCGCAGGAGTGCTCGCGCCGGGCCAGCAGCGCGATTGCCCTGGCCCTCGCGGTAGCCGGGACCCGCCCGGCACGCGGCGCGCCGGGTTCTTCCGGTTGCGCTGCGATCTCCTCCGGCACCTCGAGGCCGCCGGAGTTCACCGTGACCGCTGCGGGTTTGAAAGCTTCAGGCCTCGACGGCCTCTGCGTCGCCGATCACCAGTTGCGGCACGAATTTTTCGCGCAGCTGGCTTTCCAGCTTGGCCGCGGCGGAAGGATTGTCCTTGAGATATTGCCGCGCGTTCTCCTTGCCCTGCCCGATGCGTTCGCCGTCGTAGCCGTACCAGGCACCTGCCTTGTCGACCAGCTTGGCCTCTACACCCATGTCGATGAGCTCGCCTTCGCGCGAGATGCCCTCGCCATACAGGATCTCGGTGATGACCTGCCGGAAAGGCGGCGCCATCTTGTTCTTGACGACCTTGATCTTGGTCTGGTTGCCGATGACCTCGTCGCCCTTCTTGATCGAACCGATGCGTCGGATGTCGAGCCGCACGGACGCGTAGAACTTGAGCGCGTTGCCGCCGGTCGTCACTTCGGGACTCTGGCCCGGCATCATCATGCCGATCTTGTGGCGGAGCTGGTTGATGAAGACGACCAGGCAATTGCTGCGCTTGATGTTGCCGGTGAGCTTGCGCAGCGCCTGGCTCATCAGGCGCGCCTGCAGGCCGGGCAGCTGATCGCCCATCTCGCCTTCGATCTCGGCGCGTGGAGTCAGTGCCGCCACAGAATCGATCACGACCATGTCGACCGCGTTCGAGCGGACCAGCATGTCGGTGATCTCCAGCCCCTGCTCGCCCGTGTCAGGCTGCGACAGCAGCAACTCCTCGATACTGACGCCGAGCTTCTGGGCGTAAACCGGATCGAGCGCATGCTCGGCATCGACGAACGCCGCGGTGCCGCCGGCCTTCTGGCACTCGGCGATGCACTGCAGGGCCAGCGTGGTCTTGCCGGATGACTCCGGCCCGTAGATCTCGACCACGCGGCCCTTCGGCAACCCGCCGATGCCGAGCGCGATATCGAGCATCAGCGACCCGGTCCCGATGACCTCGGCGGGCTCCGCCGTACGGTCGCCCATCCGCATCACCGCACCCTTTCCGAACTGCTTTTCAATCTGGCCGAGCGCCGCCGTCAGCGCCCGCTTTTTGTTGTCGTCCATAGTCTTCTCCGATGATTGGCGGCCAATCTGCAGTCGTCGTATCTCGACAGCTGAGACAAGCGAGAATGTTTGGCGGTGCGCGAAGGCGCGATGCACAAATTATCCCACACGCCCCTGCTGCACGCCGGGCGAAACCCGCTGCCGGCAGTAGGAGATTTCGGACGCCGGCCCGACCCCGGGCGCGCGACGCTTCAGGCGAACATGCTTTCGAGACCTGACAGCGCCGCGGCCACAGTCTGGCTGCGAACGGCGTCTCGATCGCCCTCGAAATGGAATACCTGGGTGCGCGGATAGCCACCGCGGCGTTTCCACCCGATCCACACGGTGCCGACCGGCTTCTCGACGGTGCCACCGCCCGGACCCGCGATGCCGGTAACCGCCACGCAGATAGAGGCGCCGGAGTGCACGAGCCCACCCGACACCATCTCCACCACGGTTTCCTCGCTGACCGCACCATGCTCGACCAGCGTCCCGGGGCGTACGCCGAGCATCGCCTGCTTGGCTTCATAGCTGTAGGCGACCAGGCCACAATCGAACCAGGCGGATGATCCAGCCACGTCGGTCACCGTCTTCGCGATCCAGCCGCCCGTGCACGACTCGGCCGTTACCAGCATCTGGTGATGGGATGCCAGCGTCCGGCCGACCTGCTCGGCGAGCGTGGCGAGCGCAGAGTCGTCGATTGTCGCCATCTGCATCTCCGTGCCGCGCTCCGATCGTCGATAATCCTGCGCCCCGCACCTGCTCCTGCCCACGCAAGGACCGTGCGTGGGGGAGCTTGTCGGAGCTTTCGAGGATTGTCCATCATCATCCAAGCAGCCAACGCGGAGCCCGCACTGCACACGCCCCTGATGCGGCAGTACCTGGCGGCCAAGTCCGAGTTCCCTGAAACGCTCCTGCTTTTCCGGATGGGAGATTTCTACGAGCTGTTCTACGACGATGCGCGGCGGATCGCGCAACTGCTCGGCCTGACACTGACCCAACGCGGCGCATCGGCGGGCGCACCGATCCCGATGGCGGGTGTCCCCGTGCATTCAGTCGAGGGCTACATCGCGCGCCTGCTGCGCGCCGGCGAGTCGGTCGCGATCTGCGAGCAGGTCGGCGAGGCCCTCGAGAACAAAGGCCCGATGCAGCGGCGCGTCACGCGCGTGCTGACGCCCGGCACGGTGACGGATGCAGCGCTGCTCGAAGAACGGCGCGAGTCCCTGCTGCTCTCCGTGCACGCTTGCGGAAACCGCTTTGGACTGGCCTGGTCCGATCTGGCCGGTGGACGAATCTGTCTCGCGGAGGTCGACGGCGCGTCGGGCCTGGCCGCCGAACTCGCGCGGCTGTCGCCTGCGGAAACCCTGGTCGATGAGACAGCGGACAGCATCGAATGGCTGGACGCTGCAGGTGCCACGCCGCGGCGCCGCCCGCCCTGGCATTTCGACGTCGACTCCGCGACCCGCGCGCTGGTCGATCTGCTCGGGGTCCGCGATCTGCGCGGCTTCGGGGCGGACGATGCGCCGCTTGCGATCGCAGCCAGCGGCGCCTTGCTCGCGTATCTCAAGGACACGCAGCGAACTGCCCTGCCGCATCTGACTTCGGTGCACATGGAGCGCGCAGGCGATGGGCTGGCGCTCGACGCGGCAACGCGACGCAACCTGGAGCTGGATTTCCATCCTGAGGGTCGGGATGGGCACACATTGCTCGGGGTGCTCGATCGATGCGCCATGCCCATGGGTTCGCGGCTGATGCGCCGCTGGTTGAATCGACCGCTGCGTGACCATGGTGTACTGCGGCTTCGGTGCCAGGCAGTCGCGGCGCTCACGGAAGACCGCGCGGCAGAACCGTTGCGGGAAGTACTGCACGGCCTGGGCGATGTCGAGCGCATCGTCGCGCGCATCGCACTCCGGTCTGCCCGTCCCCGCGACCTCGCGTCGTTGCGCGATGCGCTCGAGGCCGCGCCGGCGATCCGTGCGTTGCTGTCCAGCATCGACGCGCCCCGACTTGCGACATTGGCAGACGAACTCGGGGAGCACGCAGAAACCGCAGCACTGTTGCGCCGCGCGCTCATCGAATCGCCTCCGGCGCTCCTGCGCGACGGCGATGTTTTCGCGCCCGGCTTCGACGCGGAACTCGACACGCTACGCGGCCTTTCCACCGATGCGGACAGCTTTCTTGCGGCGCTCGAGGAGCGTGAGCGCGCCGCCACCGGGATCGCCACACTCAAGGTCGGATACAACCGCGTGCACGGCTATTACCTGGAAACCGGGCGCGCGGCGTCGGAGCGGGTACCGGCGCACTTCACGCGCCGGCAGACGACCAAGAACACCGAGCGCTACATCACCGAAGAGCTCAAGCTCTTCGAGAACCAGGTGCTCTCAGCACGCGACCGCGCGCTCGCCCGCGAGCGCAAGCTTTACGACACATTGCTCGATCAGCTGACCGCAGTGATCAGCCCGCTGCAGCGATTCGGCGCCGCGCTCGCCGAGGCCGACGTGCTCGGAACGCTGGCCGCGCGTGCGCGCGCGATGGACTGGTGCATGCCCACGTTCGTCGACACGCCCGGCATCGACATCCAGCGGGGTCGACATCCCGTGGTCGAATCGGTGCGCGACGCTGCGTTCGAACCCAACGACCTCAGGCTCGATACGGGCCGTCGCATGCTGATCGTGACAGGCCCGAACATGGGCGGAAAGTCGACCTACATGCGCCAGAACGCGCTGATCGTGCTACTCGCCCATATGGGCAGTTTCGTACCCGCCGATGCCGCCACGATCGGCCCGATCGATCGCATCTTCACGCGCATCGGCGCCAGCGACGACCTCGCCCGGGGCGCGTCGACCTTCATGGTCGAGATGACGGAGGCTGCGAACATCCTGCACAACGCGACCAGGCACAGCCTTGTGCTGATGGACGAAATCGGGCGCGGCACGTCCACGTACGACGGCCTCGCACTGGCACACGCCTGCGCCACGCACCTCGCGCAGCACAATCGCGCGTTCGTGTTGTTCGCCACGCACTACTTCGAGTTGACGTCACTGCCCGATACGCTGGAGGGTGTTGCCAACGTGCACCTCGACGCGCTCGAGCATGGCGAAAACCTCGTGTTCCTGCACGCGGTCCGGGAAGGTCCCGCGAATCGCAGCTTTGGATTGCAGGTCGCGTCCCTGGCCGGCGTGCCGCGCACGGTCATCGCGCACGCGCGCGAGTTGCTGGCTGGGCTCGAGCGTCGCGCAGAAGCTGCCCGCATCGACGCACTGGAACCCGGAGCGGAACATGCTGCGCCTTCGCCGCAGCTCGGCCTGTTTGGAATGCGCGAGTCGGCGACCGAACACCCGGAGCATGCTGCCGAACTCGCGCAACTGGACGCATTACGCGCAGCGCTTACGGAACTCGACCCGGACCAGCTGACTCCGCGAGAGGCACTCGAGGCCCTTTACCGCCTCCGCGCCTTGCTTCTGTAGGAGCGCCCGCTGCTACGGTTCCGCGGCTGCCGTCTGGTTATTGACGCTTCCCTTCACCGCATCGAAGAGAAAGTCCTCGAATGCCGCGACTGGTGCCCGACTGTCAAAAAGATTCGCGGCGCCGCCCCGAATCACGGCGCTCAGCCGGGTGCGCTCGTCCCGATCGGAAAGCAGGCGCCCCGCGTTTCGTACGTAATCCCCCGCATCGTTCGCAATCAACTCGGGCGCGCCGACAATCTGGAGCATCGCAGACGTCTGGTTCGCACGAAGCCGGCTCCCCCTGAAGGCCACCACGGGCGTTGCGGCGGCAATCGCGTCGAGCGACGTCGACCCGCCGGAAAAGTGCGGGCTGTCGAGCACCAGGGCCGCACGCGAAATCCCTGCGACCAGATCGGCATGGCTGACCGGCGGAAACAGATGCAGCCTCTCGCACGCAGCAGGATCGCGATCCGCAAGCCGCGCCTCGACGCGCGCGTGCCAGCGTGCAGTGATCGGTGGAGCTACGTCGAACACCCCGATGCGCACCGCATGGGATGCAAGAATCTCGATCAGGACATCGTCGAAATCAGGCGTGAGCTTCAGCGGGTTTTGCAGGCAAAGCGCCCACGGAAGGTCCGATGCGATGGCGCCGAGCCAGGCACCATCGCCGCCGGTTGGCGGCCGTTGTGGCTGCGCACCGATCCCCGGCAGGCGGACGAGCTTCTCGCTGTAATCGCCTTGCGCATCCGGCCCGTCGAGCAGTTCCCCGCTGAGAAAGTAATCGACCTGCGCGAGTCCCGTGGTGACGGGATGGCCGTACGCGGCGCACTGCACGGGCGCCAGCCGGAGGCTGCCCAGCACCTGCATCGCCGGATCCAGGCCCACGTCCACGAACACGAGGACGTCGAGCTCGGCCGAACGGATTGACCGCGCGATTTCGAGCGGCGGTGCGTACCGGTGCTCGAAGTGATCGACCTCGGCGGCGAGTTCGGCGCTGGTGTCGTCCGATGCCTCGCCGGTGTGCCATACGAACCGCTCGAAGCGTGTCCGGTCGAGTCCCGTAATCAGGCTCCCAAAAAATCGGGCAACGCTGTGCGCATAAAGGTGTGAGCTGACGAACCCTACGCGCAAGCGCCCTGAATGCGCACGCGCCGACCAGTCGCATGCGGAAGCGAGTTCCGGCGCGGCGGCGGCCACGCAGCGCGACACGAGCGCACCGAATCGACGCTGCAGTCCACTGCCGTCCTGTGCCTGGTAGTGCAGGTGAAATGGAACGACGCTGCTTGCCGCCTCCAGCGCAGCTGCAGCCTGCATCGGAAGCCGGAGGGATGTTTCGCGCTCGATCCGCCCGAGCCCGGCTTCGAAATCCAGGCGGGCGCGGTGCGCCATTTCGGCGCTGTCGGGAATCGCCGGGAGCACCAGTGCTGCGAGCCAGCGCAAGCGCGTCGACTCGGGCCAGCGCTTCGCCAGCGCCGTGAGCCGCTGACGTGCCTCCTCGTATTCCCCGGTGTCCTGCAGTGCCAGCGCCAATTCGATCTGCGCGGTAACGTCGTCGGGCGCCAGCTGCAGCGACTTGCGCAACGCATAGGCGGCTGCCTGCGCGTCGTGTTCGAGGCGCGCGGCGATGCCAAGCGCCTGCCAGGCAGTCGCGCTCGCCGGATCTGCAGAAAGCGCCCGGGTCGACAGGTCGCGCGCGTCGGCGAACCGTCCCTGGTCGATGCGCAAGAGGGCAGCATTGGCCAGCGAATCGGCGTCCTCGCGCAACACCAGCGCGCGCTCCAGCAACGGTGCGGCTTCAACGATCCGCACTTGCGAACGCAGCAGGTTCCCGAGGTTCGCGAGCGCGCCGGTGTTGTCAGGATTGATGCGCAGCGAATTCCGGTAGGCGGCCTCGGCAGCCTGCGTGTCTCCGCTGCTCGCGTGGATCAGCCCGAGATTGAACGCGGCCTCGGCGTAGTCCGGACGCAGCGCCAGAGCGTGCTGCGCAGCTCCGACTGCCGCCTCGAAGTCATTCCGAGATTTGTGCGCGAGGGCCAGGTTGTTCCATGCCTGCGAAAAATCCGGTCGCGCCTCGATTGCCGACCGCAAGTGCTTCACGGCCAGCGCAGACTTGCCCTGCGACAGCGCCAGGATGCCGAGCAGATGCCACGCGTCGGCGTGCCGTGGCGCCAGCTTGACCACTCGCCGGTAATGACTCTCGGCGAGACCGTCCTGCCCGCCGCGATGCAAGGCCAACGCCTGCTGGAACAGTTGCTCGACCGCGCGAGCGTCGGCGCTCACGGCGCGGCGCTCAGGTCGTGGGCACCAACAGGCGATTGAGCCTGCGCACGAAGTCGGCGGGATCCTCGAGCACTCCGCCGCCGGCGATGATGCCCTGGTCGAGCAATACCGCCGCGAGGTCGCCGGCGCGGGCGTCGTCCTCCGTTTCGCTGAATGCGACAAGCAGCGGGTGGGATGGATTGATCTCCAGCACGTTGGCCGACGAGGGCAGGTCGTGGCCTGCCTCGCGCAGCAGGCGCTGCATGTGCAGCGCCATGTCGTGCTCCGCAGTCACCACGCACGCGGGAGACTCGGTCAGGCGGCGACTCACGCGGACGTCGGATACGCGATCCCCGAGCAGGGATTTGAGCCGTCCCGTCAGTGCCTTTGAGGATTCGTTTGCATCCGCGTCTTTCGCAGCATCGGCGCTATCGGCCAGCGCACCCAGGTCGAGCTCGCCCTTGGCGATGTTGCGCAGCGACTTGCCGGAGTACTCATGCAGGTATCCCGTCATCCACTCGTCGATGCGGTCGTGGAGCAGCAGCACTTCGATTCCCCGCGACTTGAGCGACTCGAGCTGCGGACTGCCGGACGCGGCTGCGTAGCCGTCCGCGGTCAGGTAATAAATGGCTTCCTGGCCTTCGCGCATGCGTGCGATGTAGTCGTCGAGGGAAGTTGACTGCGCGCCATCGGCCTGCGCGGTGGAAGCGAAGCGCAGCAGCTTCGCGATGCGCTGGCGATTGGTTGTGTCCTCCGCGATGCCTTCCTTCAGCGTGTTGCCGAAGCTCTTCCAGAACGTCGCGTAGTCCTCGGGTTTGTCGGCCACCAGCTTCTCGAGCACATCGAGCACGCGCTTGACGATGCCGCCGCGGATCTGCGCGACCAGCTTGTTCTCCTGCAGGAGTTCGCGCGAGACGTTGAGAGGCAGATCGTCCGAATCGACCACGCCGCGCACGAAGCGCAGATAGGCCGGCAGCAGCTGCTCGGCTGCGTCGAGAACGAACACCCGGCGGATGTAGAGCTTGAGGCCTTGTCGCTCCTCGCGATTGGAGAACATTGCATCGAATGGCGGCTGCGCAGGCAGGAACACCAACGTCGTGTAGCTCTGCGTCCCCTCCACGCGATTGTGCGACCACGCGAGCGGATCGTGGAAATCGCCCGACAGCTGTTTGTAGAAGGCCTGGTAGTCGTCGTCCGACAGTTCGTTCCTGGGTCGTGTCCAGAGTGCCTTCGCCTGATTGACGACCTCCAGTTCTCCGGTCGGCTTGCCGTCCTTCTCCGCAGGCAGGCGGATCGGAAACGCGATGTGCTCGGAATACTTGTGGATCAACCCGCGCAGCCGCCAGCCATCAAGGAACTCGCGCTCGTCGTCCTTGAGGTGCAGAGTTACTGTGGTGCCGCGCCCGGCGCGCTCTATCTGCTGGATCTGGTAACTGTCGGTTCCGTCGGACTCCCACCGGACGCCGTCGGATGCCGCGGCGTCTGCGCGACGCGTCTCGACCGTGACCCGGTCGGCGACGATGAAGGCCGAGTAGAAGCCCACGCCGAACTGACCGATGAGCTGGGTGTCCTTGCGCGCGTCGCCACTGAGCGCTTCGAGGAAGCGTTTGGTGCCCGAGCGTGCGATCGTGCCGAGATGGTCGATGACCTCCTCATGGCTCATGCCGATGCCGTTGTCGGAGACGCTCAACGTTCCCGCGTCGCGGTCCCAGGACACGTCAATGGCAAGGTCGCTGCCTTCCTTCCCCAGTTCGGGATTGGCGATGGCCTCGAAGCGCAGCTTGTCGCAGGCGTCCGAAGCGTTGGAGATCAACTCGCGGAGGAAAATTTCCTTGTGCGAGTACAGCGAGTGCACGACCAGGTGCAGCACCTGTTGCACTTCCGCTTCGAAGCGGCGGGTCTCGACGGCTTGATTCATGGGCAGGGTCCGGACACAGGGCAGATGCCCGAGGTGGGAGTGGCGCGACTGGATTTCAAGGAATCACCAGTCACATGAGCTCGATGTCGCCGAGCGCGCGGATCAGACGGCGTGCACGTTTATCAGGCTTGGACTCCGGAGCCGAGTAGCCCGCCCGCTGCGCGCGGCGCTGCGCCGCCTCAGCTGCGCGTCGCTCGATCGACTCCGGCCTTTCCCGGTATAGCCGTTGAGCTTCGGGAGCGGCGCCGCGGCGCTCGCTGAGCGCGAGCACTTCCAGCTCGAAGCGCTCCTCGCCCCGCTGCACTTCCAGCGCATCGCCGACGCGCACCGAGCGCGATGGCTTGCCGGTCGCGCCATCGACCCGCACGCGTGAGGCTTCTATCGCGGTCTTCGCGAGAGCGCGCGTCTTGAACATCCGCGACGCCCACAGCCAGACATCGAGCCTGACCCCCGCCATCTCGGCAGAGTCCGTTGCGACGTGGCTCTTCAACGCCAGGATTTACCCGGCTCTCAATGCAAACGGCCGCCTCGCGGCGGCCGTTGCACGGACGATTGCAGCCGCGACGTCACTCTCCGCGGGCGTTCAGATCTTCCTTGATGCGCGCCGCCTTGCCCTGCAGCTCACGCAGGTAGTAGAGCTTCGCGCGCGCAACCTTGCCGCGACGCTTCACCTTGACCGAATCGATGGCCAGGCTGTGCGACTGGAACACGCGCTCGACGCCGGTGCCGTGCGACATCTTGCGCACCGTGAATGCCGAGTTGAGTCCGCGATTGCGCACCGCGATCACCACGCCCTCATAGGCCTGCACGCGCTCGCGATTGCCTTCCTTCACCTTGACGTTGACGACCACGGTGTCGCCCGGGCTGAAGTTGGGCAATTCGCGCGTCATTTGCGCCTGTTCGAATTCCTGCAGAAGCTTGTTCATGGCAGCGTTCCAATAGTTGCAACAGCGGTTCGATAAAACGAGGGACTCGTCAGACCCGTGTTGCGGGGCTCGACGAGGTGGCGGTCACTCCGCCGGGCAATTCTGCGTCGCGAGATAATCGCGCCGAAACTCCTGCAGCAATTCGCGTTCGATCGCATCGAGCGGTCGCCGCGACAACAAATCCGGCCTGCGCAGCCACGTCCGGCCCAGGGCCTGTTGCTTGCGCCATCGGGCGATCGCCGCATGATCACCGGACAACAGCACCGGCGGTACGCCTCGACCGTCCACGACTTCGGGTCGCGCGAAATGCGGATGATCCAGCAATCCATCCACGAACGAATCCTGGACCGCGGAATCCTCGTGCCCGAGGGCCCCGCGTTGCAGCCTTCCGATCGCGTCGATCAACACCGCCGCGGCCAGCTCGCCACCTGACAGCACATAATCGCCGATCGAGAACTCCTCGTCCACTTCCGTGGCGATCCAGCGCTCGTCGATTCCTTCGTAGCGCCCGCACACAATCAGCAATCGCGATTCAACCGCCAGCTCCGCGACGCGGCGTTGTGTCAGCCGCGGGCCCTGCGGAGTCGCGCACAGAACCCTGGCCCGACCCTCGGCTGCAGCTTGCGCCGCGCCAACAGCCCGTTTGAGCGGCTCGGCCTGCATCACCATGCCAGGGCCACCCCCGAAAGGCCGGGCGTCCACCCGTCCGTTCGCATCGTCCGTGAACTCGCGCGGATTCCATGTTGCGATCTCAACCAGTCCGCGCGTCGCCGCGCGCCCCACCACCCCTACCGCAGCTGCCGCCGCGATGAACTCCGGGAACAAGGTGACGATGTCGAAGCGCACAGCCATCAGCGTTCCCAAATCAGAAATCGGCGTCCCAGTCGACTTCGATCATCCTTGCGCCGCTGTCGACCTTCACCACCGTGTGACCGGGCGTGAATGGAATGAGGCGTTCGCGATCGCCCCGCACCACCAGCACATCGTTGGCCCCGGTCGCAAACAGGTGAGCGACCGTGCCCAGTTCCGTGCCATCGGAGGTAACGACCCGCATGCCTTCGAGGTCTGCCCAGTAATAACCCTGGCCGGAAATTTCGGGCAACGCGTCGCGGGGGATCAGTATTTCGGAACCGACCAGCGCCAGCGCTGCCTCACGCGAATCAACATCCCTCAACCGGATTCGGAGGGGGCGTGTCGATGCCTGCGCTTCCGCCACTTCGGCGACCGACTCGTCGTCGCCTATGCGAAGTCGCCAGGGCCGGTAATCGACCAGCGCCTCGCGCGGCTCCGCGAAAGATTCCACCTTGAGCCATCCACGAATGCCGTGGACTCCCACGACGCGGCCCATCAGGACCAGTCGTGAGCTCACCGGGACCTGCTCAGGCCGCTACAGCGACCCTGCCGGCCTCGCGGATCAGCGTGCGAACGCGTTCGGTCGGCTGCGCGCCCTGTCCAACCCAGTGCGCAACGCGTGCCGTGTCGAGCTTCAGGCGCTCTTCGCCACCGGTGGCGATTGGATTGAAAAAACCCAGGCGTTCGATGTTGCGACCGTCGCGCGCTTCGCGGCTGTCGGCGACGACGATGTGATAGAACGGACGCTTCTTGGCGCCGCCGCGGGAAAGGCGAATCTTGACCATGTGAGTACCTTGAAAGCAGCGCTGGCGCCAAAACAGCCAGTTGCGGGGGAAAACGCGGCATTGTAGTGAAGAATTGCGAAGGGCGCAAAGCACCCCCGGACCGGGTCCGGGAGCGGCCTAGCGCGGCGGCCCGACACCCGGGCCAAGGGCTCCCCTCAATTGCCGCATCAGTCCCTTCCCGCCGCCGCCCGCCAGCTTGCCCATCATCTTCTGCATCTGCTGGTACTGCTTGAGCAGGCGATTGACGTCCTGCGGCTGTTGGCCCGAGCCACGCGCCACGCGCGCCTTGCGCGAACCGTTGAGGAGGTCGGGATGCCGGCGCTCCTTCCTGGTCATCGAGTTGATCACGGCGATCATGCGATTGACCTGGCGGTCGTCGACCTTCGACTTGACCTGCTCGGACAACGCGCCGACGCCCGGCATCTTGTCCATCAGTCCCTTGAGGCCACCCATCTTCTGCATCTGTTCGAGCTGGTCGCGCATGTCGTTCATGTCGAACTTCTTGCCGGACACGACCTTGCGCGCGAGCTTCTCGGCCTTGTCCTTGTCGACGGTCTGCTCGACCTGCTCGACCAGGGAGAGCACGTCGCCCATGCCGAGGATCCGCTGCGCCGCGCGATCCGGATGAAAAGTTTCGAGCGCGTCCGACTTCTCGCCCGCGCCGACGAACTTGATGGGCTTGCCGGTAATGTAGCGGACGCTCAACGCCGCGCCGCCGCGCGCGTCGCCGTCGGTCTTGGTCAGCACGACGCCCGTCAAAGGCAGTGCCTGGCTGAAAGCCTTGGCAGTGTTGGCCGCGTCCTGGCCGGTCATCGCGTCGACCACGAACAGTGTTTCCGTCGGCAGGATCGCGGCGTGTATCGCGGCGATTTCCTGCATCATCGCCTCGTCGATCGCGAGCCGACCCGCCGTGTCGACAATGAGGACGTCGGCGAACTGGCGCCTGGCTGCCTCGACCGCGCCCTGCGCGATCGAGACTGGAGACTGCGTCAGGTCGCTCGGGTGAAACACCGCGCCGACCTGTTCGGCAAGTGTGCGGAGTTGCTCGATGGCGGCCGGCCGATACACGTCGGCGCTCACCACCATGACTTTCTTCTTCTTGCGTTCGCGCAGGTGCCGCGCAAGTTTCGCGACCGTGGTGGTTTTGCCCGCGCCCTGCAGGCCCGCCATCAGGATCACGGCAGGCGCCGGCACATTGAGATTGAGCTCGCTGGCTGCCGCACCCATCACCGCGGTCAGTTCATCCCGCACGACCTTGACCAGCGCCTGGCCCGGCGAGAGGCTCTTCATCACGTCCTGGCCGACGGCCTTGACCTTGATGCGCTGGATCAATGCAGTGACGACGGGCAAGGCGACGTCGGCTTCGAGCAGGGCCACGCGGACATCGCGCGTGGCTTCCCGGATGTTTTCTTCCGTCAGCCGGGCGCGTCCGCGCAGGCGGTCGAGCGTTCCGGAAAGCCGCTGGGTCAGGTTCTCGAACATCGGATCTGCGCTGGGAAAACGGGGCGCGGAGTATAGCCGAGGCGTCTCCGGCCCCCGTTCGTCGTGCGACACTCGCGGCATGACGATCCTGGTCTTCGCGGGAGTGGTGGCTTATCTGTTCGCGGCATTCCTGCTGCGACCGGAGGCCCTCGCGCAGCCGGGCAGCAACACGGACGCGGGAGAGCACGCGAATCGCGATGTCCGTGCTTCCCGGCTCGGCTGGTCCATCGCGGCCCTCGGCATCGCCGCGCACCTCGCGCATCACGCGTCGACGCTGCGCGCGGCCGGCGGCATCGACCTGCATTTTTTTGCGGCGCTCTCATGGGTTGGCGTCGCGCTCGCCCTGGCACTGGGCCTGCTGTCGCTGGGCAGGCAACTCAGTGTGCTCGGGGTGGTGGTGCTGCCGCTGGCGGCCTTTACGCTTGCGCTGGATTTCGGTTTCGGCGAACCGAACCCGAGCATCAGCGTCAACGACTGGCGGATCGGCCTGCACGCGTGGCTGGCACTGCTCGCCTACGCCACGTTGACGATTGCCGCGCTGGTCGCTTCCTGCGCATGGCTGCAGGATCGTGCGCTGCGAACGCATCGTTTCAGTCCGCTGTCGCGACAACTCCCGCCGCTGGTGCTCATCGAACAACTTCTGTTCCAGACCATAGCCGCAGGGTTCGTCCTTCTCACGTTGACCATCTTGACGGGCGTGCTGTTCGTCGAGGACATGATGGCCCAGCACCTTGCGCACAAGACGGTGCTCACGATCCTCTCGTGGCTGACATTCGGCGCGTTGTTGTTCGGTCGCTGGCGCTACGGCTGGCGTGGTCGGCGGGCGCTGCACCTGACGCTCGGCGGCATGGCGCTACTGGCTCTCGCGTTCTTCGGCAGCAAATTCGTCCTCGAGCTCGTGCTGCAGCGCTTCTGATCGGCAGGCGGCGAGCGATGGCCACCACACCCATCTCGCAGCTGCAGAAATACGTCAATCTCGTGCGGCGCTACCCGCGTCGCAAGCGCATCCTCTGCATCGGCGATTCGTGGTTCCAGTATCCGTTGCGGCGGTACGGGGACCTGCAGACCGGGGTGAGTTCGCGCCTGTCAGGGGTCGCGGAATGCCTCGACGACAGCTACCCGGGCCGAGACGCGGACGAAGTTCCTGGCCTCATCGGCCGTTGGCGCGGCATCGCGGCGGATCTGGGCGATCGCCTCGAACGACCCTTCGACCTGATCCTGGTTTCGATCGGCGGCAACGACGTCATCGGCAAGGACTTCGCGCCAAACCTCAAGCGGGCCGGCGACCCCAGTCCGCTCGTCGCCTGGCCGTGGGCCGCGACGTTGCCACGGGTTGTGCAGGAACACATCCGGCTCGATCAGCTCAAGTTGACATTCGAAGGCATCGAGGCGGCGTATCGACTGCTGCGTGCATTGCGCGACGATTTTGCGCCGGGCGCCACGATGATCGCGCACACGTATGCGGATGTGATTCCGTCGAACCATGCCTACCAGTTTCTCGGGATGCGCGCGGGTCCTTGGCTGTGGCGGCCGATGCGCGACGTGGGGCTGCTCGATCCGGCCAGGCAGCGAGAACTCGCCCGCTGGCTGCTCGACTCGTTTGCGGCGCTGTTGGGAGCGCTGGCAGCGGAGCGCCCCGGATTCTTCGTGCTCGACACCCGCCGCGAGCTGAGCAGCGCGTCGCACTGGGACAACGAGATCCATCCCACCCGTCGCGGATTCGCGCATCTGGTTACGACTCACTGGATGCCGGCGGTACGCGCTGCACTGCGCGTCTGAGGAAGCCTCAGCTGCGCGTGAAAGCTATGGCGACTTGCGTCGCTCCTACATGGAGCCGCGCGCTGGGCTCCGGGCGCGAAGGCAACGCTTCAGCCGATCGCTTCGAGGGCATCGGAAAGCCGCTCGATCGGGACGACGCGCGAGTCCGCGGTGGATTTCCGAGGCGCATTGGCCTTCGGAACGAGAATGCGCTCGAAGCCGTGATGCAGGGCTTCGCGGATTCGTTCGTCGCCGTTTGCGACCGGGCGTATCTCGCCCGAAAGCCCGACCTCGCCGAACATCGCGGTCTTCGCGGACAGTGCGCGGTCGCGCAGCGACGAGACCACCGCGAGCAGCACCGGCAGGTCGGCGGCCGTTTCCTGTACTCGGATGCCGCCGACGACATTCACGAACACGTCCTGGTCGTGCACGGCGATGCCGCCGTGTCGATGCAGCACCGCCAGCAGCATCGCGATGCGACTCGAATCGACTCCGACCGCCACTCGCCGCGGGTTGGACAATGGCGACGTGTCGACCAGCGCCTGCACCTCGACCAGCAGCGGGCGCGTGCCCTCACGCGTGACCATGATCGCGCTGCCGGCCGCGGCTTCGTCACGACCGCTCAGGAAGATCGCGGACGGGTTGGCGACTTCCTTGAGTCCCTTCTCGCCCATCGCGAACACACCGAGTTCGTTGACTGCGCCGAAGCGGTTCTTGAACGCGCGCAGGATCCGGAAACGGCTGCCGGCCTCGCCCTCGAAATACAGCACCGCATCGACCATGTGTTCGAGCACGCGCGGCCCGGCGATTCCGCCTTCCTTGGTGACGTGGCCGATCAGGAACACCGAAGTGCCGGTTTCCTTCGCAAACCGGGTGAGGCGCGCCGCGGATTCGCGCACCTGCGTGACCGAGCCAGGCGATGACTCGGCTGAGTCCGTCCACATCGTCTGGATCGAGTCGATCACCAGCAAGTCGGGTTTGCGTTCCACTGCAAGGGCGAGAATCCGCTCGATGCCGGTTTCCGCGAGAGCATCGACCGCTGCGAGATCCAGCCCGAGGCGAACGCCGCGGCTGGCGACCTGCGCGAGGCTTTCCTCGCCCGTGACGTACAGGCCGCGCAGGGACCCGCGCAAGCCGGCGAGAGCCTGCAGCAGCAGTGTCGACTTGCCGATGCCTGGATCGCCACCGACCAGCACGATCGAACCGCGCACAAGCCCTCCGCCCAGCACGCGATCCAGTTCGGCAATGCCGAGCGAGTCGCGGGTTTGCGAATCTCCGGAGACGTCCGTCAGTGAGGTCACCTGGGCAGTGCTCGAAGCAGGGCCGAATCCGATACCCCGCGGACCTGCTGACGGCGCGTTGCGGTCCGATGACGACGTCGTCCTGAACTCCGCGAGCGAGTTCCATACGCCGCACTCGCCGCATTGGCCCTGCCATTTTGGCGATTCCGCGCCGCACTCGCGGCAGACGTAAGCGGTCTTCGGCTTGGCCATCAGGAGTCGTCTTCGACGAAGTCCACCCGGCGCGTCATGCCGCACACCAGCTCGTATCCGATGGTCGCCGCGGCGGCTCCAATCTCCTCGACCGGCAGTCCGCGACCCCATAGGACTGCTTCCTCGCCTACCTGCACTTCCGGCAGGTCAGTGAGATCGATCGTGGTGAGGTCCATCGAAACGCGGCCGATGATCGGCACACGCCCGCCCCGTATGAGCACGGGTGTGTCCACGCGAATCGAGCGCGGATACCCATCGGCGTAGCCCACCGCAAGCACTCCGACCCGGGTCGCGCGCGCCGCAGTCCAGGCATGACCGTAGCCCACGCGCTCCCCGGAGCTGATTTCGTTGATCGCGATCAGCCGCGCGGTCAGCGTCATGGCGGATGCGAAACCGAGGTCCGCGCCGCATTGTCCGTCGACCACCGAGATGCCGTACAACAATCCTCCCACCCTTACCCAATCGCCATGGCTTGCGGGGAATCCCGCGACGGCGGCCGAATTGGCCAGCGAGCGGGCCATACGCGACGCCGGCTCGAGACCGGCCGCCTCGGTGCATGCGGCATCGAAGCGCTGCATCTGGGTCGTGGTGAGCGGATCGTTCGCCACGTCGGAATTTGCGAAATGCGTCATCAGGTGGAGCTCGCCGATGCCTGGCAAGTCGCGCAAGGTCGTGAGCACTTCGCGCAGCCGCCCACGTTCGAAGCCCAGCCGATGCATGCCCGTGTCGAGCTTGATCCAGACAGCCTGCGGAGAAACCCGACCGTGCGCAGCGGCCTCGCGCACCTGATCACTGAGTGGTGCCTGGCCATGCATTGCCGGCCATTCCCGCTTCAGCAGCTGCAGTTGCGAGTCGTGATGGAGTACGGGCTCCAGGGCCAGTGCATGCATGCGTGCGAGGTCGCCCGCCTCGTCGATCCCCGAAAGGACGACGACGCGATGGGTCATGCCGAGGGCACGTATGCGCTCGCCGTCGGCGATGGACGCCACGCCGAAGGCGTCGGCATCGCGCAGCGCTTGCACCGTCCTTTCCAGTCCGTGGCCATAGCCGTCGGCCTTGACCACGGCCATGACACGGCTGCGCGGCGCAAGCACGCGAATGCGCGCGAGGTTGTCCCTGAGGGCGCCGAGATGGATGGTCGCGCGGACGCGACGACTCACTCGAAGCGGCCCTCGTAGTTGTCGGTGCTGAGGTTCTCGAACTTGGTGTACTCGCCGAAGAAGCGCAGCTTGACCTGGCCTGTCGGTCCGTTGCGCTGCTTGCCGATGAGAATTTCGGCGATGCCCTTCGAGCCCGAATCCGGGTTGTAGTACTCGTCGCGGTAGATGAACATGATGACGTCTGCGTCCTGCTCGATCGAGCCCGACTCACGCAGGTCGCTCATCACGGGCTTCTTGTCGGTGCGCTGCTCGACCGAGCGGTTGAGCTGCGACAGCGCGATCACCGGTACGCCCAGCTCGCGCGCGAGCGCCTTGAGCGAGCGCGAGATCTCGGAGATTTCGGTCGCACGGTTTTCCTTGTTGCCCGGCACCACCATCAGCTGCATGTAGTCGATCACGATGAGGCCGAGATCGTGCTCGCGCTTGAGACGGCGCGCGCGGGAACGCAGGTCCATGGGCGAAAGCGATGGTGTGTCGTCGATGAAGATCTTGGCGTCGGCCAGCATCGTGATGGCGGTGTTGATGCGTGGCCAGTCCGCATCCTCCAGGTCGCCGGTCCGCAGATGCTGCTGGTTGATGCGGCCGAGCGACGAGATGAGACGCATCGCGAGCTGCGACGCCGACATTTCCATGGAGAACACCGCCACCGCCCGCTTGCTCTTGATCGCGGCGGACTCCGCGATATTCAAAGCAAGTGCGGTTTTTCCCATCGACGGCCTGGCCGCGAGGATGATGAGGTCGCCGGCCTGCAAGCCCGCAGTCATGTGGTCGATGTCGGTGAAACCCGTGGAAATGCCGGTGACTGCACCCTTGGTTTCGAATCGGTCCTGCAGCAGCTTGAACGCGTCGACCGTGGCGTCGCGCACCGACACGAACCCCTGCCGGCCGCGCGAACCGCTTTCCGCGATCCGGAAAACCTGCTGTTCCGCGTGCTCGATGAGCTCGCGGGATTCGCGCCCGTCGGGATTGAAGGCCTGCCCCGCGATGTCGTGCCCGGCATCGATCAACTGCCGCAGCACGGACTTTTCGCGCACGATATCGGCGTAGGCCACGACGTTGGCGGCACTCGGAGTCGATGCGGCGATTTCCAGCACGTAGCGCGTGCCGCCGACCTGCTCGGTCTGGTTGTTCGAGTCGAACCATTCACCCAGCGTGACCGCGTCGCGGGGCTGTCCTTTGCCCGCGAGTTCACCAATGGCGCGGTAGATCAGCTGGTGGTCGCGCCGGAAGAAATCCGCCTCGACCAGTCGATCGGCCACGCTGTCCCAGGCGATGGGCGAAAGCATGAGGCCACCCAGTACCGCCTGCTCTGCCTCGAGCGAAAATGGCGGTGTGCGCAGGGAATCGATCCTGCGGGCAGCGACGATGTTTTCAGGTTGCGCGGACATGATGGATGCTGGCGAGCGGCTGGCGATCATAGTCGTGCGATGGGTCCGAGCGTTGCGCGTAACCCTGTTGATAACGTGTGCGCATCGCAGCAACTGCGACGCAGCGCGATTTGCGGTTCACGGTACCGGCGCCGGATGGGCCAGACGGCTTCGGGAACCGCTGTGAATACGTCCGTGTACGCTGCGACGGCGACAGGCGGCGATTTGCTGTTGACGGAACCCGTGCCGAATGGGCGAGACGGCTTCGGGAACCGCTGTGAATACGTCCCTGTACGCTGCGAGGGCGACATCCCTGTCGCCCACGCTTCCCGAAGCAGTCGCGCCAATCCGCCACCCCAAACTTGCGGCGGTGCGCGGAAGCGCGGCTCTTCGTCTGCGGCGAGGCCCATCGAAGGAATTCGCACAGGGAAGTGCGAACGGACGCACGCGAACGCGTGCGTGCCGGTGCAGGTGGTCCGGCTCCGCCGGACCCGTGCACGTCTTGTCGGGCAGGAGCCCGATCAAGACAAAAAAAAGGCGCCGGGGTCTAGACGGCGCCTTCTAAAGTTCCATTAGCAGCATCCGCCGGCCGGAGCCGGGCAGAAATTCGGCCGTTACCCTAACCCGCGACGACGATGACCTTGACCTTCGCCTGCACGTCCGCGTG